>NZ_CP107836.1:4826156-5429425 GCF_036346615.1 Streptomyces sp. NBC_00523
ATCCGCAACGCCCCGCACATGCTCCTCTGGCCCGCCGGCGCGCTGGCGGTGACGGTGCTGGCCTTCATCATGCTCGGCGACGCGGTGCGCGACGCCCTCGACCCCAAGCTGCGCTGAGGAGTCCGCTGCCATGTTGCTCGAAGTGCGCGATCTGCACGTGGAGTTCCACACCCGGGACGGGGTCGTGAAGGCCGTCAACGGGGTCAACTACTCGGTGGCCGAGGGCGAGACGCTCGCGGTGCTCGGCGAATCCGGCTCCGGCAAGTCGGTCACCGCGCAGGCGGTCATGGGCATCCTCGACATGCCCCCGGGGAAGATCCCGCAGGGCGAGATCCTGTTCAAGGACCGCGACCTGCTGACGATGAAGAAGGAGGAGCGCCGGAAGATCCGCGGCCAGGAGATGGCCATGATCTTCCAGGACGCGCTGTCCTCCCTCAACCCCGTCCTGACCGTCGGCGACCAGCTCGGCGAGATGTACGTCGTGCACCGCGGGATGTCCCGCAAGGACGCGAAGGCCAAGGCCATCGAGCTGATGGACCGGGTCCGCATCCCGGCCGCCAAGGAGCGGGTCGGCAACTATCCGCACCAGTTCTCCGGCGGTATGCGCCAGCGCATCATGATCGCGATGGCGCTCGCCCTGGAGCCCTCCCTGATCATCGCGGACGAGCCGACCACCGCCCTCGACGTCACCGTCCAGGCCCAGGTGATGGACCTCCTCGCGGAGCTCCAGCGCGAACTGAACATGGGCCTGATCCTCATCACCCACGACCTGGGCGTGGTCGCGGACGTCGCCGACAAGATCGCCGTGATGTACGCGGGCCGCATCGTGGAGACCTCGCCCGTGCACGACATCTACAAGGCGCCCGCCCATCCGTACACCAAGGGCCTGCTGGCCTCGATCCCGCGCCTGGACCAGAAGGGCCAGGAGCTGTACGCGATCAAGGGCCTGCCGCCCAACCTGCTGCACATCCCGCCCGGCTGCGCCTTCAACCCGCGCTGCCCGATGGCCCAGGACGTCTGCCGCACCGACGTGCCGCCGCTGTACGACGTGGCCGAGCACCGACAGAGCGCCTGCCACTTCTGGAAGGAGACGCTCGATGCACGCTGACCACTCGGGGCGCAAGGAAGCGCGCGAGGAGGGCGAGACCGCGCGGACCCTGCTGTCCAAGGCGCGCCAGGAGAGCGCGTACGCGGGCGGCGAACCGATCCTGGAGGTGCGCGACCTCGTCAAGCACTACCCGCTGACCCAGGGCATCCTCATCAAGAAGCAGGTCGGCGCGGTCAAGGCCGTCGACGGGGTCACCTTCGACCTCGGGGCCGGCGAGACACTGGGCGTCGTGGGGGAGTCCGGCTGCGGTAAGTCGACGGTCGCCCGGCTGCTCGTGCAGCTGGAGAAGCCGACGTCCGGCGCCATCCGCTACAAGGGCGAGGACATCACCAAGCTCTCCGGCCGCGCGCTCAAGGCCGTCCGCCGCAACATCCAGATGGTGTTCCAGGACCCCTACACGTCGCTCAACCCGCGCATGACGGTCGGCGACATCATCGGGGAGCCGTACGAGATCCACCCGGAGGTCGCCCCGAAGGGCAGCCGGCGCCGCAAGGTGCAGGATCTCCTGGACGTCGTCGGGCTCAACCCGGAGTACATCAACCGCTATCCGCACCAGTTCTCCGGCGGTCAGCGCCAGCGCATCGGCATCGCCCGCGGCCTCGCGCTCAACCCGGAGATCATCGTCGCCGACGAACCGGTCTCCGCGCTCGACGTCTCCGTCCAGGCCCAGGTCGTCAACCTGCTGGACCGGCTCCAGGCCGAGTTCAACCTGAGCTACGTCTTCATCGCGCACGACCTCTCCATCGTGCGGCACATCTCCGACCGGGTCGGCGTGATGTATCTGGGCCGGTTCGTGGAGATCGGCACCGACGCGGAGATCTACGACCACCCCACGCACCCGTACACGCAGGCGCTGCTCTCCGCCGTGCCGGTGCCGGACCCGGCGGCGCGGGAGTTCCGCGAGCGGATCATCCTGCACGGCGACGTGCCCTCGCCCGCCAACCCGCCCTCCGGCTGCCGCTTCCGCACCCGCTGCTGGAAGGCCCAGGAGCGGTGCGAGCTGGAGGTGCCGCTGCTGGCGGTCCCGGCGGTCTTCCAGAACGTGGACACCCCGGCGCAGCACCCCTCCGCCTGCCACTTCGCGGAGGAGAAGCGGGTGGTCCCGCCGGAGGGCACCCTCGACGCGGTGCCGGGGGAGGGCGGCCAGGAGCAGGCGGCCGCGCGGGCGACGGAGGCGGCGGAGCCCACGGGCGCCGCGGGAGCCACGGGCGCCACGGAGGCCACGGATGCCGCCGAGCAGCCGGGATCGGCGGACCGCGACGAGGGCCCGCCCCCGCCCTCCGGGAGCAGCCGGGCCGTCTGACGCGGCGTTAACACACGGGCAACCTCCCCGATATACGGACGCGGCATCATCGACAACGTACGGCCGTGCGGGTGCCGTGGAACCGGCCGGTGGGGTGTGACGCCCCCCGGCCGGTCGCCGTACGGGCGGCGGCGCAGGCCCTCTTGTCCGGAGGGCGGACGCACGGAAGTATCGCCGGTGTGATACTCACCCGCGGAGCAAGAGTCACCGGAGCCGTCCTGTCCGCCGTGCTCGCGGTGATCGTCGCGTGCTGGCTGATACGGGACGTCGATGCGATCGGTTTCGGCCAACTGTGGCGGTACTGGTCCGGGTTGTACGACACCCGCATGCGGACCGCCCCCACCACCTCGGGCACGGACCTCGTCCTCTTCGTGGTGTACGTGGCCGCCGCCGTGGCCGCCCTCCGCGCCGCGTCCGCCGCGTCCGCACTCGTCGTCGCCGGGGTGGTCACCCTCACCGTGCGGCTCCCCGGACTCTGGACCATCGGCAGCCGCCGGATGGAGGCCGCGTACTCCGACGACCTGCGCTCACGGGCCCTGATCTGCGCCTTCGTCGCCGTCGCCGCGGCCGCCGCGATGATCATCACCGCCGGGGCGGGCCGCCGCCCGCCCGCCGACTCCTACGAGCGGACGCCGGCAGGACCCGGCCCCGGCGCGGGCGTCCTGGCGTTCCTGGCGCTGTGCGCGGCCGGGGCGGTGCTGATCGCCTGGGAGATCCGCCAGCTCGTCCGGGACCCGGAGTTCTTCCCCGACTGGTACGTGGGCGGTGACCGGGTCGCGCAGTACCTGACCGGTCCGCCGCCGGGCTGGGCCACCGTGATGCTCGCCCTGCTCTGCGTGTTCGCCGGGATCAGCGCCGTGGCCCGGGCCCCGCACGCCCGCCCGTTCGGCCTGGTGGCCGCGGCGGTGCTGCTGCCCGGCGGGGTGTTCGGGGTGGTCCGGATCGTGCACTACGACATGCTGGACCACTTCGGCGACCTGCCGACCGAGCTCCAGCTCAGCCTGCTCAGCTCGTTCTTCCAGGTACTCGCCGCCCTGGCCGCGCTCATCGCCCTCGCCGTGCCGGGCCCGGTCCGCGCCCCGGGCCAGGACCCCTGGACCGGCACAGGCCCGGGCTGGGGCCCCACACCGGCCACGCCCCCGCACCACCCCGGCTACGGCTACCCGCAGGGCGGCGGCGGCTTCGGCCCGCCCCCACCGCCCTCGCAGCCGCCGCCCGGCTGGTAGCTAGGACGCCGACCGAAGCCCCAGCGACCGCTTCAGGAAGTCCACCTGGAGCAGCAGCAGGTTCTCGGCCACCTTCTCCTGCGGGGTCATGTGGGTCACCCCGCTCAGCGGCAGCACCTCGTGCGGCCGGCCCGCGGCGAGCAGCGCCGAGGACAGCCGCAGGCTGTGCGCGACGACCACGTTGTCGTCCGCGAGACCGTGGATGACCAGCATGGGCCGCACCTGCTCGGCGGCGCCCGACAGGCCCGCGTCGGTGACCAGCGAGTTGTGCGCGTACACCTCCGGGTTCCGCGCCGGGTCGCCCAGGTAGCGCTCGGTGTAATGGGTGTCGTAGAGCCGCTGGTCGGTCACCGGGGCCCCGACCACTGCCGCGTGGAAGACGTCGGGCCGCCGCAGCGCGGCCAGCCCGGCCAGGAAGCCGCCGAACGACCAGCCCCGGATGGCCACCCGGTCCAGATCCAGCGGGAAGCGCTCCGCGAGCGCGTGCAGGGCCTCCACCTGGTCGTCGAGGCTGAGGGCCAGGTTGTCCTTGACCGCCTTCTCCCAGGCCGGTGAACGACCGGGCGTGCCCCGTCCGTCCGCGACGACCACCGCGAAGCCCTGGTCCGCGAACCACTGCGAGGTGAGATGCGGATTGTGGGCGGCCGCGACCCGCCGGCCGTGCGGTCCGCCGTACGGGTCCATGAGGACCGGAAGCGGACCATCCGATTCCGAGTACCCGGTGGGGAGCAACACGGCGCACGGAATCCGCCGTGCGCCCCCTTCGGTGAACACCGGCCGCGCGGTCAGCACCGGGCGCTCCGCACGGTTCTCCACGACGGCGATCTCCTTGCCGTCCCGCAGCACCCGCGCCGTCGACCCGGGCCGCTCCGGCGTCGCCGAGACCAGCACCGTCACCCGGCCCGACCGGACGGCCGTGTGCACGCCGACGCCCTCGGAGACCCGCTCGACGCCCAGCTCGTTGACCCGGTACACATGGGTCTCGCCGGTCTCCGGCTCGGCCGCCGCCTCGCCCGCCGACGCCGACACCAGGACGTCGGAGTCCCCGATGTCCAGCACCGACTGGATGTGCAGCCGGCTCCTGGTCAGCGTCCGGTCGCCGACCGCGAGCCGCCGCGCCCCGCCCTCGTCCGTGATCCGCACGAGCCGCCCGTCCGGCGCCCACGCGGGCACCCCGGAGAACAGCTCCAGCCAGACCGGGTCCTCGTCCGCGTGCACGGTCCGGGTCGCCCCGGTCTCCGGGTCCACCGCCAGATACAGCTGGCTCTGCTGGTCCCGGGCCTGGACGAGGAGGAGCGGAGCCCCGTACGAGGACCAGTGCACCCGTGCCAGATACGGGAACCGGGCCCGGTCCCACACCACTTCGGTGCGCTTGCCGTCCAGGTCCAGGACATGCAGCCCCACCTCCGCGTTGGGCGTGCCCGCCGCGGGGTAGGCGACCTCGGCCGGCTTGCGGTCGGGGTGCGCGGGATCCGCGATCCACCACCGCTGGATGGGGCTGTCATCGGCCCGGGTCACGAGCAGCCGGTCCGATTCCGGCGACCACCAGAAGCCCTGGAAGCGGTGCATCTCCTCGGCCGCGATGAACTCCGCGAGCCCGTACGTGACATGGCCGTCCTCCGGCTCCGCGAGCGCCCGGTCCGCCGCGCCGTCCACCCCGACCACGCGCAGGGCACCCTTGGACACATAGGCGACGTGTCGCCCGTCCGGGGAGGGGCGCGGATCGATCACCGGGCCGGGAACGGGCAGCGCGCGCGCCGTGCCCGCGCCCAGATCGGCGACGTACACCTTCCCCGAGAGCGCGAACGCGGCCAACCCGGCGGCCCCGTCCAGCGCGTAGCCCACGATCCCCGAGGAGCCCTCGCGGCTGCGCTCCCGCCGGGCGCGCTCCTGCGCCGACAGACGCTCCTGTGAACCGCCCAGCAGCGCCTGCGGATCGGCCACCAGGCGTTCTCGCGGCCCGGAGGCCCCGTCCAGGTCCAGCGCCCAGAGCTGCCCCGAGCGGTCCGTACCCGAACCCGAGCGCAGGTAGACCACGCGTCCACCGTCGGGTGACACCGTGAACGCACGCGGTGCCCCAAGGGTGAATCTCATGGTCCGGGCCTGCTGGAGCGGAAACGTGATCTCTGACGAAGTCATGGGCCGAACCTATCGACCCACGCCCGTCCGTGCGCCCCTCGTGCTGCTGTGCCCCGAACAATGCGTTGCCACGGATAGTTATGATCCGTAGCGCTCGGTGGGTATGAACCTGCTGGCTCCATGCGTGCTGCCCGTCCCGACCGTACAGATGGAGGTGAACCGCCGTGGCGCTCTCGATTTCGGCGGTGGTGCTGCTGGCGATCATCGTCTTCCTGCTGATCCGGAAGTCCGGACTGAAGGGAGGACATGCGGTCGTCTGCGCGCTGCTCGGTTTCTATCTCGCCAGCTCGTCCATCGCACCCACCATCTCCGAGCTGACGACGAACGTGGCGGGCATGATCGGCGGCATCAAGTTCTGACCGGGCCACCCGTGGGCGGGCGGCCGCTCCGGGGGCTCGTAGGCTGGTCCCATGACGGACCTTCCCGCCCGGCGGCTGCTCCTGGTGCACGCGCATCCGGACGACGAGTCGATCAACAACGGCGCCACCATGGCCAGGTACGCGGCCGAGGGCGCCCTGGTCACGCTGGTGACCTGCACGCTCGGCGAGGAGGGCGAGATCATCCCGCCCTCGCTCGCCGGTCTCGCCGCCGACCGCGACGACGCCCTGGGCCCGTACCGCAGCGGTGAGCTGGCGGCGGCCATGAAGGAGCTGGGTGTCACCGACCACCGCTTCCTCGGCGGCCCCGGCCGCTACCGCGACTCCGGGATGATGGGCGCCGAGCAGAACCGCCGCCCCGGCGCCTTCTGGTCGGCCGACGTGGACGAGGCCGCCGGACACCTCGCCGACGTCATCCGCGAGGTGCGCCCCCAGGTCCTGGTGACGTACGACCCCGACGGGGGCTACGGACACCCCGACCACATCCAGGCCCACCGCGTCGCCACCCGCGCCGCGGAGCTGGCCGCCGACGCCGCGTACCGGCCCGGCTCCGGCGCCCCGCACGCCGTCGCGAAGGTCTACTGGAACCGGGTGCCGCGCTCGGTCGCCGAGGAGGGGTTCGCCGCGCTGCGCGCGGAGGCCCCGGACGCGTTCCCGGGGATCGCCGCGATCGGCGACGTACCGGGCGTGGTGGACGACGACCGGATCACCACCGTGATCGACGGCACCGGCCACGAGGGCGCGAAGACCGCGGCGATGCGGGCGCACGCCACCCAGATCGCCGTCCAGGGGTCCTACTTCGCCCTGTCGAACGACCTGGGGCAGCCCGTGTTCACCACCGAGTACTACGAGTTGGTCAGCGGCACGCCGGGCGCCCCGGCGGGCGAACGCGAACGGGACCTCTTCGCGGGTGTGCCGGGGGCGGACCGGTGAGCGGCAGCAGCAGGGCGCGGGCCGGCGGCGACCGGACGGGCGCGCAGAAGAAGGACATTCCGGCCACTGGTCTGGCCGCCCCCCTCAACCTCGCCCGGATCGCCGCCCTGTTCGGGCTCGCGGTCCTCGGCGCCGTCGTGGGCATCGCCGGAACGCTGGTCCAGCCCGCCTGGTTCCCCGGCGGACTGCTCATCGCCCTGGCGGCGGCGGCCGGCCTCTTCCACGGCGGGCGCACCCTGATGGGCACCCAGCCCGGGGCCGTGGCTCCGGCGGCGGGGTGGCTGGTTTCGGTCGTCTTTCTGCTCAGCGGGCGGCCCGAAGGGGACTATGTCTTCGGTGACGCGCTCGGCCTCGGGCTCTTCATGCTGGGCGGAATGGCCATCGCTGTGATCTGTGCCACCATGCCGCGATCGTCCGGGCAGCGGGCCGAAAGCGGCCGACCTGCCAAGTAATGTGCTCCGTCCGATCCCGTAATGCCCCCTGCCCGTCCGGGGGGGTGCGCAGTCGTTTCCCCCGGTCGCGGGGTGTGTACCGGCGGCGGCCAGTATGGTGGTTCGCGCGCCCGGGCTGTGGCACGGGGGAAGCACGGGCGGCGGAGCCAATCGGGAGAACCTGCTTTGAGTCGTGAAACTGACAGTTCGTCCTCCGGGCCCCAGGGTCGCGGAGGAGCCGCGTACCCCTCGGGTACGCCGCCGTACGGATCCCGCCAGTATCCGTCGCAGGACGCCTCGGACGGATCCCAGGAGCCCGGCGGGCCGGACCGGCCGGAAGAGCCGAAGACCGAGACGACGCTGACGACGCGCATCCGGATCAACATCCCGGGGTCGCGCCCCATCCCGCCTGTTGTCATGCGTACGCCCATGAGCGACGCCGAGGGCGAGGGCGAGCGCACCGGCTCGACCCCGCGTCCGGGCGCCTCCGCGCCGGGCGGCGCACCGCAGACTCCTCAGGCACCGGCCGCGGAGTCCGGCGAGGACGCGTCCCCGGCGGATTCCGAGAAGCCGGCCAAGGAGAAGAGCGGCAGCGACTGGTTCGCCCCGCGCAAGCCCCCGGCGGCCGCGAAGCCGCCGACGGGCGGCGGCCCCGGCGACACGGACGGCGCGGGCTTCCCGGTGCCGGGTGACGCGGGTGCTCCGGGTGGTCCCGGCGGTGCGGGTGCTCCCGACGGTGCCGGCGGGCCCGGCGGTGCTGGTGTTACGGGTGGTCCCGGCGCCCCGACGGGTCCCGGTGGTCCCGGCGCTCCCGGCGGCCCCGGCCGCGTCTCCCCGCCCTCCGGCCCCCGTACCGACCTGCCGTACTTCTCGGACGGGCCGCAGCGCGACTTCCCGGAGGGCCCCGGCGGTCCGCGTGCCACCCCCGACCTGGGTGTGCGCACCCCCGGCCCCGCCGGCCCCACCACGGGCCCGGCCGCCGGAAGTTCGCCGCTCACGCCGAACCTCGACGGCCCCGGACCCTTCCCGTCGGGCCCGGGTCCCTTCCCGCCGGGCCCCGGTCCGCTCAACACGGGCGGCCCCGGGCAGGGCGGGGCGCCGCCGCGCATGTCCGACGACACCGCCATCCTCACCCCGCAGTTCGCCCCGCCCCCGGGCGGCCCCGGCGGCAACGTCTCGGGTGACACGCTGAACAGCGGCATCCCCGTCGTGCCCGGCGGCCGGAACGTCCCGGGCGACCCGATGGGCACGGGTCCCGGTGGGCCTGGCGGACCCGGTGGCCCCGGAAGCGCGGCGCCGAAGCCTGCCGCCGCCGCGCCCCGGCCCGCTCCGAAGGCCGCGCCCGCCAAGAAGGGCCGCTCGAAGCTGGTCCTGCTCGGTGTGGCGGTCGTCTGCCTGCTCGGTGTCGCGTACGGCGCCGGACTCCTGATGAACCACTCCGACGTCCCCAAGGGCACCACCGTCCTCGGCGTCGACATCGGCGGCGGCACCAAGGAGGACGGCGTCGAGAAGCTGGACGCCGCGCTCGCCAAGCGCGCCGCGACCCCGCTCAAGCTGACCGTGGACGGCAAGGAGACGCAGCTCGCCCCCGACAAGGCCGGGCTCTCCCTGGACAGCCAGGCCACCGTGCGCGCCGCGGCCGGCAGCGACTACAACCCGGTCTCCGTCATCGGCTCGCTCTTCGGCGGCGAGCGGACCGTCGAGCCGGTCTTCCCGGTGGACGAGGAGAAGCTGGGCGTCGCGCTCCAGGACCTGGCCGGCGGCTCCGGCACCGTGAAGGACGGCACCATCAAGTTCGAGCCCGGCAAGGCCGTCGCCGTACCGGGCAAGGCAGGCAAGGCGATCGACGTCAACAAGTCGATGGGCTCGGTCCGGGACGCCTACCGCGCCCAGGTCGAGACCGGCAGCGCCCGGGCCGTCGAACTGCCCGTCGTCACACGGGAGCCCACCGTCACCCAGGCCGAACTGGACCGGGCGATGAAGGAGTTCGCGGAGCCCGCGATGTCCGGCCTGATCACCATCAGGGCCGGTGGCAAGGAGATCCCGTTCGGCCCGGCGAAGTCGCTGCCGCAGATCCTGTCGATGAAGGCGGTCGACGGGAAGCTGGTCGACGTCTACGACAAGGAGGCGATCGACCGGCTCTGCGCCGGTGTCTTCGACGGCGTCATGATCACCAAGGGTGACGGCAAGAAGCACCAGCTCAGCGCGGACGACGTGGCCTTCGCCATGAAGGGCGCGCTGATGGGGAAGACCCCCGCCGAGCGCACGGTCACCATCGACCTCGACGGCAACGGCTGACCGGCCCGCACCACAGCCCACCCGCCCCCGACCGGACCCCGGCCGGGGGCGGCGGCGTGACCGGGCGAAACCGGACCCCGCCCGGCGCGGCGGCCTCCCCGCGGCAGACCCCCGTACACCCGCCCCCGTACGCCCGTCACCCCCGGCACATGACATCTGTCATCCCGGATCCACGACCGCTGGCCCTGCCGCGCGCACCCCCCGGTCCGCCAGGCTGGACGCATGACAACGACAGCCACCGGAGCGACCGCGACGAGGACCGCGGTGGTCAGCTTCGACCAGGTCAGCAAGGTCTACGGGGACGTACGCGCCGTCGACGGGCTCACCCTGGACCTGCATCCCGGCGAGACCGTGGCCCTCCTCGGCCCCAACGGCGCCGGCAAGTCCTCCACCCTCGACCTCCTCCTCGGCCTGCGCACCGCCGACTCCGGCACGGTCGGCCTCTTCGGCACCACCCCGCAGGAGGCCATCAAGGCCGGCCGGGTCGGCGCCATGCTCCAGAGCGGCGGCCTGATGGAGGACGTCACCGTCGAGGAACTGGTCCGGCTCGCCTGCGATTTGCACCCGCGCCCCCACCCGGTCGGCGAGGTGCTGGCCCGGGCGGGCATCGCGTCGATCGCCGGCCGGATGGTCAACAAGCTCTCCGGCGGCCAGGAGCAGCGCGTACGGTTCGCGCTCGCCACCGCCGGGGCCAACGACCTCATCGTCCTCGACGAGCCGACGACCGGCATGGACGTCACCGCCCGCCAGGCGTTCTGGGCCACCATGCGCGAGCAGGCCGAGCAGGGCCGTACCGTCCTGTTCGCCACGCACTACCTGGAAGAGGCCGACGCGATCGCCGACCGCGTCCTCGTCCTGCACAAGGGCCGCCTCCTCGCCGACGGCACCGCCGCCGAGATCAAGGCGAAGGCCGGGGCCCGCCGGATCTCCTTCGAGCTGGAGGGCGCGATCGACCAGGCCGCCCTGCGCGCCCTGCCGTTCCTCGCCTCGCTCGACGTCAACGGCCGCCGGGTGCGCATCCAGTCCCACAACGCCGACGCGACCGTTCACGCGGTCTACGGCCTCGGCCTCTACCCGCGCGAGCTCGAAGTCGCCGGACTGGGCCTGGAGCAGGCCTTCGTCGCCATCACCGAGGCCGAGGAGGCCAAGACCTCATGAACACGCTGATCCGGCTCGAAGTCACCCGCACCCTGCGGAACAAGAAGTTCATGTTCTTCTCGGTCATCTACCCGTCGGTGATCTACCTGCTGATCTCCGGCACCCAGAACGACACCGACAAGATCCCGCACACGGATCTGACCCTCCAGTCCTTCTTCATGGTCTCCATGGCCTCCTTCGGCGCGCTGACCGCCGTCCTCATGGGCAACAGCGAGCGCATCGCCAAGGAGCGCGAAAAGGGCTGGGTGCGCCAGCTGCGGCTGACCGCGCTGCCCGGCCGGGGTTACGTCCTGGCGAAGATCGCCAGCGCCGCCATGGTCACCCTGCCGTGCATCGTCGTGGTCTTCCTCGTCGCCGCCTCGGTCAAACACGTCCGTTTCGACCTCTGGCAGTGGTTCGCGCTGACCGGCGTCATCTGGGCCGGCTCCCTGGTCTTCGCCGCGCTCGGCGTCGCCATCGGCTACATGGCCAGCGGGGACGCGGTCCGCCCGATCACGATGATCATCTACTTCGGCCTCTCCATCCTCGGCGGCCTCTGGATGCCCAGCGCGACCTTCCCGCAGTGGCTCCAGAACATCTCCGAGTGGCTTCCCACGCACGCGTACGCTGCTCTCGGCCAGGCCGTCGAAATGGGCGGCGCGCCCCACGCCAAGGACGTCGCCGTCCTCTGCGTCTACTTCCTGCTCTTCGCGGGCGGCGCGGCCTGGCTCTACCGGAAGGACACCTTGAAGGCGTGAACGACGACGAGATGTCGGTGGGGCTCGGGCGGCCGCCCGCGACCGCCCGGCAGGCCGGGATCAAGCTGCTGTGGATCGGGATCTGGCTCGCCTTCATGAGCGCGCCGGTCAAGGACCTCGCCGAAGGCAACCACACCCCGTGGGCGACCGCGCTCGGCGTCCTCGGGCTGCTGGTCTTCGTCGGCGCCTACCTGGTCCTGGTGTTCCGGCACACGTCGAAGGCGCTCGACCCCTTCCGGGTGCGGGCGTCGCTCGCCTTCCTCGGCGCGGTCGCGGTGCTGATGTCGCTGACGTTCGGCACGCCGTGGCTGGTCCTCTTCGTGTACGTGTCGGTCTCCGTCGGGGCCACGCTGCCGCTGCGGACCGCGCGCTGGCTGATCCCCGTCGTCACCGCCGTCCTCGTGGGTGTCGGGTCAACCCTGGAGGACGCGCGCGAGATCATCACCGCCCTGGTCTTCCCGGCCCTGCTGGGCGGGTTCGCGATGACGGGCGTACGGCAGCTGGTCCGCACCACGATCGAGCTGCGCCAGGCCCGGGCCACCGTCGCGCAGCTCGCCGCCAACGAGGAGCGGCTGCGCCTCGCCCGCGACCTGCACGACCTGCTCGGCCACTCCCTCTCGCTGATCACCCTCAAGAGCGAGCTGGCCGGCCGGATGCTCCCCGACCGGCCCGAGCTGGCGGCCGCCCAGGTCGCGGACATCGAACAGGTCAGCCGCCAGGCACTGGTGGACGTACGCAGTGCCGTCACCGGATACCGCCGGCCGACCCTGCCCGGCGAACTGGCCGGGGCCCGCACCGCGCTGGCCGCCGCCGGAGTCGACGCCGACGTCCCGGCCGACGTGCCCGACGGGCTGCCCGAGAAGGCGGAGGAGGTGCTCGCCTGGGGGCTGCGGGAGGCGGTCACCAATGTCGTACGCCACAGCGGTGCGCGCCGCTGCACGGTGACCCTGACGCCCCGCCAGACGCTGGACGGCCGGGTGCTCGAACTCACCGTCGCCGACGACGGCCGGGGCGCCGCCGGAACCGCGCCCGGCAACGGCCTCACCGGCCTCACCGAACGGCTGGCCTCGGTGGACGGCACCCTCATCACCCGGGCCACCCACCCCCGTTCGGGCAAAGGCTTCACCATGGTCCTCAGCGTTCCGTTCGAATCCGGCCTAGGATCCGCGGAATGAGCATGATCAGACTTCTCCTCGCGGAGGACCAGTCCATGGTGCGCGAGGCCCTGGCGGCGCTCCTCGGCCTGGAACCGGACATCGAGGTGGTCGCCCAGGTCGCCCGCGGCGACGAGGTCCTGGCGGCGGCCCGGGAGCACTCCGTCGACGTGGCCCTCCTGGACATCGAGATGCCCGGCATGACCGGGATCGAGGCGACGGCCCGGCTCCGCGAGACACTGCCGGACGTGAAGGTCGTGGTCGTCACGACGTTCGGCCGGCCCGGCTATCTGCGCCGCGCCATGGAATCGGGCGCCGACGCCTTCCTGGTCAAGGACGCCCCCGCGTCCCAGCTCGCGGAAGCGGTACGCAAGGTGCTCGCCGGCGAACGCGTCATCGACCCCGGCCTCGCGGCCGCCGCCCTCGCCGACGGCGCGAACCCGCTGACCGACCGCGAACGCGAGGTCCTGCGCACCGCCGCGGACGGCGCGACCAACGCGGAGATCGCCGCCTCCCTCCACCTCTCCCAGGGCACCGTCCGCAACTACCTCTCCATGGCGATCCAGAAACTGGCCGCCCGCAACCGCGCCGAGGCGGTCCGCCTGGCACGGGAGAAGGGCTGGCTGTAGGCGCCGTTCCGGGCGACGGCGCCCGCCGCCGCGGCCTGCGTCACCGCCCCGGGGCCACCAGCCCCGCCTCGTACGCGATGATGACCAGCTGCACCCGGTCCCGCGCCCCGAGCTTGGCGAGCAGGCGGGTGAGATACGTCTTCGCCGTGGCGACGCTGATGACCAGGCGCTCGGCGATCTCCGCGTTCGAGAGCCCGCAGCCGACCAGCACCAGCACCTCCCGCTCCCGGTCGGTGATCGCGGTCAGCGGTGCCGGGGCCGGTGCGGAGGGCGAGGGCCGGGCCGCGAACTCCTTGATCAGCCGCCGGGTGACGCTCGGCGCGATCAGGGCGTCGCCGGACGCCACCACCCGGACCGCCGCCAGGATGTCGTCCAGCGCCATGTCCTTGACCAGGAACCCGGCCGCCCCGGCGCGCAGCGCCCCGTACACGTAATCGTCGTCGTCAAAGGTCGTCAGGACCACGACATGGGCCTCGCCGCCCTGTGCGGTGATGCGCTCGGTGGCCTCGATGCCGTCCATACCGGGCATCCGGATGTCCATCACCACGACATCGGGCGCCAGCCGCGCGGCCAGCCGGACCGCCTCCTCGCCCGTCCCCGCCTCGCCGACCACATCGATGTCCGGGGTGTCCGCCATGACCATGCGCAGCGCGGCCCGCACCAGCGGCTGATCGTCCGCGAGCAGTACCCGGATGACGGAGGCCGCCCCGGTCTCGCTCATATCGTCGCCTCCCGGAGGGGTTCTGGCCCAAGCTCCGGCGGCCCGGGTATCGCCTCCCGCACCGGCTCGTGCACCGGCACCGGCAGCCGTGCCGTGACCCGGAACCCCCCGCCGGGCGCGGGCGTGGCCGCGAACTCGCCGTGCAGCAGGGCCACCCGCTCCCGCATGCCGACGAGGCCGAACCCAGGAGACGTACCCCGGCCGGTGCCCCGCCCCCGGTCCGTGATCTCGACGGTCAGCTCCTCCTCGCCGTACTCGACGCGGACCCGGCAGGCGTCGGTCTCCGCATGGCGCACCACGTTGGTCACCGACTCCTGGACGATCCGGAACGCCGACAGCTCCAACTCCGGCGGCAGCGGACGCCGTTCCCCCCGGCAGTCCACCGCGACCCGGACCCCGGCGGCGGTCGTGGCCCGGGCGAGCCGGTCGATGTCGGCGAGGCCCTCGGCGGGGCGCAGTGGCGCGTCCTCGCGGCCCGCCGTGTCCTGGCCGGGCCCGGTCTCCCGGAGCGCGCCCAGCATCCGGCGCAGCCCCGCCAGCGTCTCCCGGCCCGCCGCCTCCACCGCGCTCATGGCCTCCCGGGCGGCGTCCGGCTGGGTGTGCACCACCCTGGCCGCGGCGCCCGCCTGGAGGGCGATGATGCCGACGCTGTGGGCCACCACATCGTGCATCTCGCGGGCGATGCGCAGCCGTTCGGCGACGAGCGCCCGGTCCGTGGCCCGGGCCGTCAGGTCCGCGTCGTGCCTGCGGCTCTCGTACACGAAGCGGCCCATCAGCCACGCGACGACCGCCACCAGGGCGACGGCCAGCTCCGCCGACGTACCGGCGGGCCACCCGGAGAGCACCCGGCCGCCGACGAACGCGACCAGGACGGTCACCGACATGACGAGGGCGAGGACACCCGTGCGCAAGGGGCGGGCGGCGGCCGTGAAGTACAGGGCGACATCGACGGCCAGGAACTGGGCCAGGGGGATCTCCGCCACCCCGAGCGGCATCGTGGCGAGCGCGGACGCGGCGAGCAGCACCGCCATGGCGCCCAGCGGCCGCCGGGTGAGCCACCGGCAGCCGGCCACGAGCAGCGCGGTGGACAGCAGATGGGTCAGCAGACCGTCCCAGCGGTAGAAGAGGACCCCGGGCAGGATCGACGCCTGCCGCTCGCCGGGCAGCCGGACCCGCATGAGGAGGGTGAGCACCATGCCCGCGCACCAGGCGGCCGCCACCCACGCGCCGGGTGGGACGCGCCTGAGCAGGGGCAGGACCGGTGAGCTGGACATGTGCCGAGCGTAACCAGCGCCGAACCCCCGCACATCGGCCCACGGTTGTACACCCACGGGTGCAGACCGGCGTGTCCGGATGTCAGCGACGGCCCGACGACACCGGCCGGTCCCGGCCCGCAGGGTGGGGCCCGTGATCGAAGTCAACGGACTGACCAAGCGATACGGCGGCGCCACCGCCGTGGACGACCTGACCTTCACCGTCCGGCCGGGCGAGGTGACCGGCTTCCTCGGGCCCAACGGGGCCGGGAAGACCACCACGCTGCGGATGCTCCTCGGCCTGGTCGAGCCGACCGCCGGAACGGCCACCGTCCGGGGCCGCCCCTTCCGCGACCACCCGCGCGGACTGCGCCACGTCGGCGCCCTCCTCGACGCGGGCGACGTCCACGGCGGCCGCACCGCCCGCGCCCATCTCGCCGTGCTGGCCCGGAGCAACGGCATCCCGCGCGCCCGGGTCGACGGGATCCTCGAAGAGGTGGGCCTCGCGGCAGCGGCCCGCCGCCGCGTCGGCGGCTTCTCGCTCGGGATGCGCCAGCGCCTCGGCATCGCCACGGCCCTGCTCGGAGACCCGCCCGTTCTGCTCTTCGACGAACCCCTCAACGGCCTCGACCCGGAAGGTGTGCTGTGGGTGCGCGGGCTCTTCCGCCGGCTCGCAGCCGAAGGCCGTACCGTCTTCGTCTCCAGCCACCTGATGACCGAGATGGAGCACACCGCCGACCGGCTCGTCGTCATCGGGCGGGGCACGCTCATCGCCGCCGAGAGCCTGAGCGCGTTCGCCGCCCGCTCCACCCGGCTCGGCGTCACCGTACGCACTCCGGACGCGGCGGACCTGACGCCGCTGCTCACCGCCGAGGGCGCCTCGGTGTCCGGGGACGGCGACCGGCTCACGGTGACCGGACTCCCCGCCGAGCGCGTCGGCGAACTCGCCCTGCGCCACCGGGTCCTGCTCCACGAGCTGACCCCCCTCGGCGCCTCGCTGGAGGAGGCGTTCATGGAACTCACCGCGGACAGCGTCCAGTACCCGGCAGGAGACCCCCGATGACCACGGCGACCGCCACCCCCGTCACGCGCGCCGGGACACGCGCGCGCTTCACCGACCTGATCGCCGCCGAGTGGCTGAAGACATGGTCGCTGCGCTCGACACCCTGGCTGTACGCGCTCGGGGCGTCGGCCGTCGTCGCGTTCAACGCCGGTACGGCCTACGACCACTACAAGTACTGGTACCAGTACGACAAGGGCAGCCAGGAGTTCTTCGTCAGCCACCGGCTGGCGCTGGTCGACGCCTTCACCGACAACTCCGCCCTGGTGCTGGTCCTGGCGCTGGCCGCGATCGGCGCCGTGTCGGTCACCGGCGAGTACGGGACCGGGCTCATCCGCACGACGTTCACCGCCGTACCCGCCCGGCGCTCGGTGATGGCCGCCAAGGTCCTCGTGCTCGCCGCCGTCACCACGGTCTTCGGCGTGCTCGTCGCCGCCGCCTCCTTCGCCTCGACCCGGGCGATCCTGTCCGGACGCGGCGCCTCCGTGGCCCTCGGCGACCCCGGAACGCTGCAGGTCCTCGCCGCCTCCGCGCTGCTCGCCCCGGTGGCCGCGCTCGCGGGGCTCGCGCTCGGCACGGTGATCCGGCACACGGGGACGTCGATCGTGGCGTGCGTGGTGGTGCTGCTCCTGCTCCCCATGATCCTCAGCGACCGACGCCACCTGACGGCGGTGCTCCGGCACACCCTGCCGTTCAGCGCCTGGGACCGGCTGGCGGGCGGCGCCCTTCCGCAGCCCCCGGCCGCGTTGTACCCGTGGTCGGAGGCGGGCGCCTGGACCGTCTACGCCCTGTGGGCACTGGTCGCGGGGGCCGTGGCGGTGTGCGCGGTGCACCGCCGCGACCAGTGAGCGCGGTGGGGTGACGCGTTACGCGCCCGGCGTGCCGAAGTAGTGCCCCTGGTCCAGGTCCTCGATGAGCCCGGGCCCGGCCGGCTTCCAGCCGAAGCGTTCGCGGGTCAGGGCGCTGGAGGCGGGCGAGTCGAGGCTCACCATCCCGGCCAGCCAGCCGAAGTGGCCGGGCGCGTCCTCGGGGGTGACGGAGGCCGTGGGGACGCCGAGGTGGCGGCCGATGGTCTCGGCGACGGACCGCAGCACGACGCCCTCCTCGGCCGCCGCGTGCAGCGTGGTGCCGGCGGGGGCCTGCTCCAGGGCCAGCCGGAACAGGTGCGCGGCGTCCTCGCGGTGGGCGGCCGGCCAGCGCTGGGAGCCGTCGCCGACGTGGCCGGAGACGCCCTTGGTGCGGGCGGTGGCGACGAGCGAGGCCACGAAGCCCTGGTCCCCGTCGCCGTGGACCGTCGGGGGCAGCCGGACGACGGACGAGCGGACGTCGCGGGAGGCGAGGGCGATCGTCGCCCGCGCGTTGTCCTGGCGTCCGCCCGGGCCGCCGGACGGCGCGTCCGGGTCGGCGCTCTGCCCGTCCTCCTCGGTCGCGACCCGGCCGGGGGCCAGCCCGAGGAGCCCGGAGGCGATGACGAAGGGCTTGCCGGACCCGGCGAGCGCGTCCCCGAAGGCGTCGATCGCCTTCCGGTCCGCCTCGGTGGCGCCCTGGAAGTCCCCGGAGAACGCGATGTCGTGCTTGAACGCGAGGTGGAGCACCCCGTCCGCGTCGGCGGCGGCCTCGCGCAGCACGTCCAGGTCGTCCAGCGATCCGCGGAGCACCCCGGCCCCGGCGGCGGCCAGCGCTTCGGCCGAGGCGTCCGAACGGGCGAGCCCGACAACCTGGTGACCTGCCCCGATGAGTTCGGGGACGACGGCGGAACCGATCCAGCCGGACGCGCCGGTGATGAATACACGCATGAGGAAACCTCCTGGAACAGGCTGACGATCCGGGCGGCGGGAGTGCTGCCGGACCCCCGATGTCAGCGACTGCCATCAGCCTACTCCTGATGTCAGTGACTGTCATCCAATAGACTCGCCGTATGGGTCGATGGGAGCCGAACGCACGCGGCAGGCTGGAGCAGGCCGCCATGGAGCTCTACGCCGAGCGGGGTTACGAGCAGACGACCGTGACCGAGATCGCGAAGCGGGCCGGGCTCACGGAACGCACGTTCTTCCGGCACTACGCGGACAAGCGCGAGGTGCTGTTCGCGGGCTCCGCCCTGCTCCAGGAGCGCATGGTGGGCGGCCTCGCCGGGGCGCCCCCGTCCGCGCCCCCGATCGACGCGGTGGCGGCGGCGCTCCAGGAGGCCGCGGCCGTACTGGACGAGCGGCATCCGCAGGCCAGGCAGCGGCAGCGGATCATCACGGCCAACGCGGAGCTCCAGGAGCGCGAGCTGGTCAAGCTCGCGTCCCTCGCCTCGGCGATGGGGGAGGCCCTGCGGGCGCGCGGCATCAGCGAACCGGCGGCGAGCCTGGCGGCCGAGGCGGGGATCGCCGTCTTCAAGGTCGCCTTCGAGCGCTGGATCGACACCACCGGGGTGCGCGGCCTGGGCGCGTTCGTCCTGGAGGGGCTCGCCGGACTCGAATCCCTGATGGCGGGCGGCCGCCCCTGACACGACGACGCCCGCCCCGTCGGAAGTGACGGAGCGGGCGTCCTCGCGGAGGACTCCGGCGACCGGAGTCCCGTACCTGCCCGCGGTCTACGGGAAGGACACAACCTGGGACGGGACGGTCTCCGTACCCGAGGTCGGCGAACCCGTGTCGTTGATGACGTGGTTGTACTGGCCCTGGCCGCCGAGGGAGACGACGATCAGGTCGTGGAACTTCACGCCGGCCTTGACCGGGGCCTCGAAGCCGTGGTCCTGACGGATGCTCGGGTCGACGTTGAAGTAGCAGTAGCTCCCCAGTCCCCAGCCCTCGTGCGTGTTGACCGAGTCGTCCACCTTGTAGGCCGCGAAGCCCTTGACGTCACCGTTCTGGACGGCGTCCTGATTCGGCGCGTCGTAGGCCTTCTCGTTCTGGAAGAAGATCGTCTTGCCGTTCTCGCCGGACCAGCGGACGTCGTACTTGTTGAAGTGCTCGACGAAGAGTCCGGTGGCCAGGACGTTGTCGCCGTTGACCTGGAGGCCGTAGTCGGAGCGGTTGGTCTCCCAGCCGATGCCCTCGCCGTGGTCGGCGCGCCACAGCCAGGTGTGGTCGATGATCGTGTCGTTGCTGTTGATCACCATGCCCGTGGTCGCCTTGCCGGCACCGGCGCCGCCGACCCGGACGAACACGTCCTGGACGCTGGTCGGGTTGTCCGCGTGGCTCGCGGACGCACCCTCGGGGCCGACCTCGACCAGGGTGTCGCTGTTGGTGGTGCCGGCGTCGATGAGCAGCCCGGCCAGCTTCACGCCGTCCACGTCACCGACCTTGAGGGCGGTGACCCCGTTGTCCGGGATGATCGTCGCCAGGCCGAGGCCCAGCACGACCGTGTTGGCGCGATCGATGTTGATCGTCTGGTCGACGTGGTAGATCCCCGGCGTGAACAGCAGGTGCAGGCCCTGGTCCACCGCCGCGTTGATCGTCTCCGCGCTCGCGCCCGGCTTCACCACGTAGAACTGGTCGAGGGGGATGGACTCGCCCTGCGGGGTGCCGTTGGCCCACGAGACGCCGCGCGCGTTGGTGCGCTTGGCCGGGACGAAGACCTTGTAGTCGTTGCCGTCCAGGTAGAGGAACGGCTTCTCTCGGGAGACCGGGGTGTTCTCGAGCGTGGTGTACGGCGGCTCGGGGAAGCTCTGCGCCGGAGCACCCTCGACACCCGAGAACGTCATGTTCCAGACGCCGTTGCCCCAGCTGCCGATGGAGCTGTCGCGGGTGTACCACTGCTGCTGCGAGTACGGGCCGACCTGCCCGTCGATCTTGCTGTCGGCGATGTACCCGCCGCTCGCCCAGCCATAGCCGTCGGGCGCGAGGTTGAGCCCGCCCTTGACGTGCATCCGGCGGAACGGAGCGGCCTGGGACACGGCCCAGCGGTCGGTGCCGTTGACCGGGTTCAGCGCCAGGTTCTCCGCCGAACGCCAGAAGTTCTGCGTGGCGTTGCCGTTGAACCAGCCCGCGTCCACGGTGACATCACCGTTGAACGTGGTGTCGTCCGGGTTCAGCCCGAGACCGGCGATCGACGTGTAGAAGCCGATCTGCGCGTTGATGTTGTCGTACGTGCCCGGCTTGAACATCAGCGCGTAGCGGCCGTCGCCGAACTGCGCCGACTCCTGCTTCTTGAAGACCTCGTCGACCTTGGCCTGGATGTCCGGCGTCGACGGGTCGAACACCATGACGTTGGGCCCGAGATCGCCGCCGCCCTCGATGGCCTGCGCGTCCTGCCCGAAGGCGGTCTGCGCCGTGGGGACGGCCATGAGCAGCGACACGGCGAACGCGGCGAACCCGAAGGTCCTGCCCCGGCGCCTGCGGCGGGAGGGTGCGGTGGAGGGGGATGTGGGGGGCGTGGTGGGGGCTTCCGTGGGGGGAAGGTGCATGGACGTACGTCTCCTGGGTCTTGGTGCGGGTGACGCGACGAACGGTCCGGTGAAACGCTCAGAGAGCGCTCTCCGGTGGGTGCTGATGGTTCCGCTGTTACCCGGGACACGTCAAGAGGTGTGCATCGGAAGCCTTGCGCGAACCGCGCCGTGCGCAACAAATAATGTCTGCGGCACGGCAATTGGCCCGCTCTGTGGCCAGTTCGGCGTGCTCTTGTGTTCAGGAACTGGTGGTGACCGCCCGGGAGCGCGGGGTGCCCGGCCCTCACCGGCGCGACCACCCCGTAGGGTCGTACGGATGACCGAACTCGACGCGACCCGCGCCTATTACGACACCGTCGCCGAGGACTACGCCGCCCGCGTCCCCGGCCTCTTCGCCGAGGACGTGCCGGGGCGTGCGCTGATCGGCGCGTTCGCGGAGGAGGTCCGGGCGGACGGCGGGCTCCCCGTGGCCGATCTCGGCTGCGGACCGGGCCATGTGACGGCCCATCTGGCCGGCCTCGGGCTGAGCGTCCACGGGGTGGACGTGTCGCCGCGCATGGTGGACATCGCCCGGCACCGCCACCCGGATCTGCGCTTCGAGACCGGAACGATGGACGCGCTCGGACTGCCGGACGGCGGCCTCGGCGGGATCGTCGCCTGGTGGTCCATCCTGCACACGCCGCCGGATCTGCTCCCGGCCCTGTTCGCTGAGTTCCGCCGCGTCCTGGCCCCCGGCGGCCGGCTGCTGCTGGGGTTCCACGCCGGGAACGGAGAGCCCTACACCTCGGAGAAGCGGGCCGGTGGATTCGCGTACGCCATCCACCTGCTGTCCACCGAGCGGGTTGTCGGACAACTGGAGGAGGCCGGGTTCACCCTCACCGCCCGGCTGACCACCCCGGGCACGAGGTGGCCCCAGGTGTGCCTGCTGGCCCGGGCGGCCGGTGCGTGAGAGGTGACCTGGCCGGCACCTTGGTCAGGTGGGGTGCCGGCCAGGGGCTGTGGGGGCGCGTCAGGCGCGCGTGATGCGGGCGATGGCCTCGACGGTCAGGGCGCGGTCGTGCGGTTCGGTTTCCAGCGCCCGGTGGATGGAAAGGCCCTCGATCAGCGCGTCGAGCTGACGGGCCGTCGCCGGGTCGAAGTGCCACTCCAGGGCGACCCGGCTGCGGCGCATCCACTCGCGGGTCAGCTCGCGGTAGGCGGGCTTGCGGGCGGCGAGGGTGTACAGCTCGTGCGTGAGGACCAGTTCGCGCTGATTGCCGCCGGACAGATGGTGGACCAGATCGGCGACCGCCTCCCGGGCCTCGTCCTGCGTGGTGGCGGCGCCCAGCCGCTCCTCGAAGACGGCGACGATTCCGCTGGAGAAGCGGGTGAACGCCTCCCGCAGCAGCTCGTCCATACCGGCGAAGTGGTACGTCATCGAGCCGAGGGGCACCCCGGCGCGCGCGGCGACCTTGCGGTGCGAGGTCCCGGCGACCCCCTCGGCCGCGATCAGGTCGAGCGCGGCGGTGATGATGCGCTCCCGCCGCTCGGGGTCGTTCTGTCCGGTCGCCACGCGCTGTCCCTCGTCTAGATCGAACGGATCACCCGGGCCGGATTGCCCACGGCGACCACGTTGGCGGGGATGTCCTTGGTGACGACGGCACCCGCGCCGATGACGCTGTTGTCCCCGATGGTCACCCCGGCCAGCACGATCGCCCCGCCGCCGAGCCAGACATTGTCGCCGATCGTGATGGGCCGCGCCGCCTCCAGCTTGTCCCGGCGCGGCTCCGGCTCCACCGGATGCGTCGGCGTGAGCAGCTGGACGTTCGGCCCGATCTGGCAGTCGCGGCCGATGGTGATCGGCGCGACGTCCAGCGCGGTGAGGTTGTAGTTGATGAACGTGTCCTCGCCGACCGTGATGTACGAGCCGTAGTCGACGTACAGCGGCGGCCGGATGTGCGCCCCCGTGCCCAGCCCGCCGAGGAGTTCGGCGACGACCGGCTGCGCCGCGTCCGGGTCTTCGGTGTACGCGGCGAGATAGCGGGCGGCCAGCTGCACGGCCCGCTTCTGGGCCTCGACGATCTGCGGGTCGTCCGCGATGTACAGGTCTCCGGCGAGCATCCGCTCGTGGTTCGTGCGCGGATCGCCCGCGAAGTAGTCCGTCATGGGTACGAGCGTACACTCCAGGCGTACGATCGTACGCTCGTGGCGCCCGCCACCTTTCCGGCCGCCGCGTTTCCACCGCCACCCTTCTCCGATCGTCTGACGAGGCCCCGTTGTATGGATGCCGCCACACGCCGCTGGCGTGCCGCACTGTTCCTCTTCATGCTCGCCGCCGGTACCGGCATGGCCTCCTGGGTCGCGCGCACCCCGGCCGTCCGGGACGGGCTCGACGTGTCCACCGGCGCGATGGGCCTGGTGCTGTTCGGGCTCTCCACCGGTTCCATGGCCGGTGTCATGGCGTCCGGGCCGCTGGTGCGGCGCCACGGGGGCCGGACGACGATCCTCGGCGGGGTCGCCCTGATCGTCGCCGGGATGCTGGTCGTCGCGGCCGGCACCGCCCTCTCGCTCGCCCCCGTGGTCTTCGCGGGACTGGCCCTGTTCGGCGGCGGGATGGGGATGAGCGAGGTGGCGTTCAACATCGAGGGCGCCGCCGTCGAGAGCGCCATCGGCCGGCCCGTCCTGCCGGTGCTGCACGGCTGCTTCAGCCTGGGCACCGTCGTCGGGGCGCTCCTCGGCATGGCGTTGACGGCAGCGGCGTTCCCCGTCGGCTGGCATCTGACACTCGTCGCGGGGCTGATAGCCGCGGCCGGTACGCGGTCGGTCCTCGCCATTCCGCCCGGCACCGGCAAGGACGACGCGCCCGCCGCCGACTCCGGGAAGGGCGGCCTGCGCGGACAGCTGCACGTATGGCGCGACCGGCAGCTCGTCCTCATCGGCGTGATCGTGCTGGCGATGGCCTTCGCGGAGGGCGCGGCCAACGACTGGCTGCCGCTGCTCATGGTCGACGGGTACGACGTGAGCCCCACGGCGGGCTCGCTGACCTTCCTGGTCTTCGCCGCCTCCATGACCCTGGGCCGGCTCGCCGGCGGCCCCTTCCTGGAGCGGTTCGGCCGGGCGCTGGTCGTCCGGATCAGCGGCCTGACCGCCGCACTGGGCCTGGCGGTGGTCATCGTCGCCCCGAGCCCCCTGATGGCGGGCGCCGCCACGGTGCTGTGGGGGCTCGGCGCCTCGCTCGGCTTCCCGGTCACGGTGTCCGCCGCGGGCGACCATCCGACGGACGCCGCCGCACGGGTGGCCGCGGTCTCCACGGCGGGCTACGGCGCCTTCCTGGTCGGCCCGCCCGCCCTCGGCTTCCTCGCCGACCACATCGGCCTGCGCCTCACGATGACCGTGGTCCTCGCGCTGGTGGCCGTGGCGGCGCTGCTGGCCGGGGCGCTGGGCCCAGGCCGCGCGAGCGACGCGGCCGGGACGGAGGCGGCGCCGGTCGCGCCGTGAGGCGGACGCCGCCCCCTTACGCCTCCTCGTCCCACAGCGCGGTGCCGTGCGCGGCGGTCAGCGCGGCGATCCGGGACAGCGCCTCCCCGGCCGGCATCGGGGCGAGCCGGCGGCCGTCGCGCAGGCGGAGCGCGACCAGGCCGTCGGCCGCCTCCGCCGCGCCGATCACCACCTGGTACGGCACCAGCCTGGCCTCGCGGATGCGGGCGCCCAGGCTGCCGCGCTCCCGGCCGCCGACCTCCGCGCGCAGCCCCAGTCCGGCGCACCGCCCGGCCAGCGCCTCCGCGTCCGGGAGTTCGGCGTCGGACACCGGCAGGACGGCCAGCTGTCGCGGGGCGAGCCAGGCCGGGAAGGCGCCGCCGTGCTGCTCGATGAGGTGGGCCACGGCCCGCTCGACGCTGCCGATGATGGAGCGGTGCACCATGACCGGGCGGTGCTTCGCCCCGTCGGCCCCGGTGTAGTGGAGGTCGAAGCGCTCCGGCTGGTGGAAGTCCACCTGCACGGTGGACAGGGTGAACTCGCGGCCCGCCGCGTCCTCGACCTGGACGTCGATCTTCGGCCCGTAGAACGCCGCCTCGCCCTCCGCCGCCTCGTACGGCAGCCCCGACGCCTCCAGCACCTCGGTCAGCAGCGCGGTCGAGCGCCGCCACAGCTCCGGGGCGGCGACGTACTTGCCGCCCGGCCCCGGCAGCGAGAGCCGGAAGCGGGCCGCGCGGATGCCCAGTGCCTCGTACGCCCGCAGGATCATGTCCAGCGCCCCGCGCGCCTCGTCGGCGACCTGCTCGACGGTGCAGAAGATGTGCGCGTCGTTCAGCTGGATGGAGCGCACTCGGGTCAGCCCGCCTAGCACCCCGGACAGCTCCGCGCGGTACATCCCGCCCAGCTCGGCCATCCGCAGCGGCAGTTCGCGGTAGCTGTGCGCCCGGGAGCGGTAGATCACCGCGTGGTGCGGGCACAGGCTGGGCCGCAGCACCAGCTGCTGTCCCTCGCCCAGGTCCATCGGCGGGAACATGTCGTCGCTGTAGTGCGCCCAGTGCCCCGAGCGCTCGTACAGCTCCCGTTTGCCGAGCACGGGTGAGTACACATGGCGGTAGCCCGCCTGCCGCTCGGCGCCCCGGATGTACTCCTCCAGGGTGTGCCGCAGCTCCGCCCCGTCCGGCAGCCAGTAGGGGAGTCCCGCGCCGATCAGCGGATCGGTGTCGAACAGTTCGAGCTCGCGGCCGAGTTTGCGGTGGTCGTGCATGGCGGTCTCCTCGCGTGGGAAGAGGCGAGCGACCCCACGCGAAAGCCCCGGGGCACTCGCCCCGGGGCTTGTCGGCTGGTCAGCAGTCAGCGCGCCGGGACACTCTCCGGCGTCGTCGTGTTCATGGCGGCACGCTGCATGGTTCCGACGCTAACAGCGCCCCGCGCCCGCCCGCACCCGGTTTTCCCGCCCGTACGCGGGGGGAAGACCGCCGCTCACCCCTTCTTCACCGAGTCCAGGTGCGCGAAGACCACGACGTTGTCCTCGTAGTCCTTGGCCTTCCGGTCGTAGTTGCCGCCGCAGGTGATCAGCCGCAGCTGCGCGTCCGGGGTGTCGGCGTACACCTTGTCGTCCGGGAAGTCCGCCTTGCTGAACGTCTCCACGGTGTCCACGGCGAAGGTGGCCACCGTGCCGTCGGCGCGGGTGATGTCGACGGTCGCCCCGGGTTTCAGGAAGCGCAGCTGGAGGAAGACGGCCGGACCGGTCGTGGTGTCCACATGGCCCGCCACGATCGACGCCCCCCGTTCGCCGGGCGTCGCACCGTCCTTGAACCAGCCGACCAGGTTCTTGTCGTTCGGCGGCGGCGCGTCGAGCCGTCCCGAAGTGCCGATGGAGAGCGGGGTGAACGGCGCGTCCACCGCGATCGCCGGGATGCGCAGCCGCGTCGGCACCGAGCGCGGCAGCGAGGGCGACTCGCTCGGGGTGGCGTCCGCCGAGGCCGCGGCCGACGGTGACGCGGCGGCGGAGGCGGCGGCCGGCGGCGGGGAGGGCGCCTTGTCGTCGGCCGGGGATCCGATGGAGTGGTAGATCAGGGTCATGCCGAGACCGGCCGTCGCGAGGGGCCAGAACAGGGCCCGGCCGAGCGAGCCGGTGCGGGACGCGGCCCCGGGGGAGGGGGTTTCGGTGGTCTGCGGGGCGGCCATGGGGAACGTGCCTTTCGTCCGACGGGGGCGGTACGAGTGAGGGGGACCGGGGAAACGCGGGCGCCGCGGCCGCCGGCCCCGGAGGGACGGCGACCGCGACGACAGAGGACCGCGGGGCCGGTCAGGCCATCGCACCGCCGGACGCCTGACGGCGGCGGAGCCGGTACGCGGCCACCCCGGCGCCACCGAGCAGCAGCAGCGAACCGGCGGCCAGACCGCTGCCGGTCATCGCCATCGCGCCGCCACCCGTGTGCATGCCGCCGTGCGGCTTCTCCTCGTCCTTGTACTTGCCGCCCTCGTCACCGGGCTGCCACTCCTCGGCGACCGTCTTGGCGAGGGCGCCGCCGCCGGTGTGGACGCCGCCGTGCGGCTTGTCCTCGTCGTCCTTGCTGTACTTGCCGCCCTCGTCACCGGGCTGCCACTCCTCGGCGACCGTCTTGGCGAGGGCGCCGCCGCCGGTGTGGACGCCGCCGTGCGGCTTGTCCTCGTCGTCCTTGCTGTACTTGCCGCCCTCGTCGCCCGGCTGCCACTCCTTGGCGAGCGTGTTGGCGAGGGCGCCGCCGCCGGTGTGGACGCCGCCGTGCGGCTTGTCCTCGTCGTCCTTGCCGCCCTCGTCGCCCGGCTTCCACTCCTTGGTGACGGTCTTCGACAGCGCACCGCCGCCGGTGTGCATGCCGCCGTGCGGCTTGTCCTTCTTCCACTCGCCGTCGGAGTTGTCGTGCTCGTGGTCGGAGGCGGACGAGCCGCCGTGCTGCTGGTCGGCGGCGACGGTCATCGCGTAGGCCGAGGGAGAGGTGATGGTGAGGACCGCCGTGACGGCGGCCGCAGCGAACAGCGTGCGGGCAGAGCGCATCTGTACACATTTCCTTTCGTCGCCCCTGCGAGGAGTGACGGCGTGTCGACTCCTGGTGACGCAGTGGCTACGTGATCCACCGTCAGTCCGAACCCGGGAGCGCGCCATCGGAGAGCGCCGCATTGGGGCTACGGCGTGGGCCCATCGAGTGGCGCAGCACGGATAATCACCCGTTGGACGGCATGCCGCGCCCCCACGAGGTTTGGGCGCGGCGCCACACCTCCCGCTCCGTCAGTTCAGGAGCGCCCGAGCCGCCCGCGCACTGTTGCGCACCGACTCCGCCACGGCGGGCTCGATCTCCTCCACGACCTGCGCGTACTCCTCCATCTCGGCCGCCCCGCGCAGGAACTCGCCCGCGCGCACCAGCAGCTGGGCGTGCTCGTAGCGCAGCCTGGCCGGATGCGAGGGCAGCAGCAGCGACAGCTCGGCCGCCCAGAGCGCCACGGCCGTGTGCTCCGGGCGGGCCGCGGCCCAGGCCCGGATGTTGTTCAGGACCCGCAGCACGACCTCCAGCGGCCGCGCGGGCTCCAGCGACGACGGCTCCCACCGCTCCCCGGTCGCGCTCGTCACCATCAGCTCCGCGTCCTGGTCCGTCAGCGGCCGCCCCCCGGCGAACGGATCGGCGAGCACCCGCTCGGCCGGGTCGCCGAAGCCGACCACGAAATGCCCCGGCAGAGCCACCCCGTACACCGGGGCGCCCGCCCGCCGGGCGACCTCGATCCACACCACGGACAGCAGGATCGGCAGCCCGCGCCGCCGCCGCAGCACCTCGTGCAGCAGGGACGACTCCAGCCGCTGGTAGTCCGCCGCCGCCCCCTCGAACCCGCACCGCTCACCGAGCAGTTCGGCCAGCGCCGACGCCCAGTCATGGGCCCCGCGCAGCCCGTACGGGAGCATCCCGGCGAGCCGGTCCAGCTCGATCTGGGCCTCGTCGATGCCGTGCGCGTCCAGCTCCGGATCCGCCTCCGCCGCCACCAGCAGGCACAGCAGCGCCAGGTCGGGCCGCTCGGCCCGGGCCTCCTCCGCGAACCGGCGGCGCAGCTCCTCGCGGTCGTTCCCCTCGGCCGCCACCGGTCACACCGGCCGGAAGTGGTGGTAGAGGTGGTGCGTCGCGAAGCCCATCCCGTCGTACAGCGCGCGGGCGCCCTTGTTGTCGGCCTCCACCTGGAGCCAGGCGGCGGACGCGCCTTCGTCCATCGCCTGCCGGGCCAGCGCGGTCATCACGGCGGTCGCCAGGCCCCGGCGGCGGTGCTCGGGGGCCACCTCGACGGCCATGAAACCGGCCCACCGCCCGTCCACCACGCACCGCCCGATCGCGGCGGGCGCCCCGCCCTCCTCGCCGGGCACGGTCGCGAACCATACCGAGGGGCCGCCGTGCAGCACCGCCGTCACCTCGGGACCCGGTGTCCCCACGCGCTGGTAGCGGGAGAGCCAGGCCGCACCGGCCGTACGCTCCAGGCGGACCCGGGACACCTCGGCCGGCAGGTCACCGACCGGGGCGAGCGCCGCGATCCGCACCTCCGCCGTCACCTCGCGCCGCCAGCCGTGCTCCTCCAGCGCCGCGCACAGTTCCTCCTGCGCGCCCTCGGCACCGGTCGCGGTCTGTACGTACGCGGG
The DNA here is from genome assembly GCF_036346615.1 of Streptomyces sp. NBC_00523. Lineage (NCBI taxonomy): Bacteria > Bacillati > Actinomycetota > Actinomycetes > Kitasatosporales > Streptomycetaceae > Streptomyces > Streptomyces sp. NBC_00523. The sequence continues at coordinate 4,855,172 of NZ_CP107836.1, forward strand.
CAGCCCCCGGTCCGCGTACCACGCGCGGACGCGTCCGAGCGCCGCGTCGAGCGGCACGCCCGGGTCGCCGAGCGGCAGCACCGAGTTGGCGCGGCGGGTGAATCCGGCGGCGGCGCGCAACCGCCAGTCGCCCAGCGGTTCGCTCTCCACGGGCTGCCAGGCGCGCGCGGTCACCCGGGCGAGTTCGGCGAAGGAGGCGGCGGGGCCGCGGCGCCGGGCCGGGGCGGAGGGCACGACCTTGCCCGCCACGAGCGAGGACTCCGCGATGCGCACCGACACGCCGTTCTTGGGTGTGACGCACAGCACACCATCGTTCCATGATGTGAGAACGCCGACCGTGTCGGTGAATTTCGCCCCGTCGGCACCGTCTCCGCCCAGACGCCGGACTGATACCCGTTTGCCCACGTCAGCTGGTGCAATTCGGACCTCAAGCCGTCCGCCGATGGTGAATTCCACAGCTCTGTCCGCCCCTCCTGTTCGGATCGTGCCCGCGAACGGAGATACTAGGTGCGGGCATCGACGACGCCGCGCTCCCGCGCGAGAGCCAACGCCCTACCGAGGAGGAACGACAGCGTGACCTACGTCATCGCGCAGCCTTGTGTCGACGTCAAGGACAAGGCCTGCATCGAAGAGTGCCCCGTCGACTGCATCTACGAGGGCCAGCGGTCCTTGTACATCCACCCGGACGAGTGCGTCGACTGTGGAGCCTGCGAGCCGGTCTGCCCGGTGGAAGCGATCTTCTACGAGGACGACACCCCGGACGAGTGGAAGGACTACTACAAGGCGAACGTCGAGTTCTTCGACGACCTCGGTTCGCCGGGTGGTGCCTCCAAGCTTGGTCTGATCGAGCGCGACCACGCGTTCATCGCCGCGCTGCCGCCGCAGAACCAGTAACAGCGCCCCGGCACGTGCGCCGCCCGGTCCCGTACGGCTCGCCGCCGTGCGGGACCGCGGTGTTTCCCGCGCCCGCCGGGCCGCCCGCGTGAACTCCGTACGAGAAAGCAGAGAGCCGTGTCCGCAGTCTCCTCCCGCCTCCCGGTCTTCCCCTGGGACAAGCTGGCGCCCTACAAGTCGACGGCCGAGGCCCACCCGGACGGGATCGTGGACCTGTCCGTCGGCACCCCCGTCGACCCGGTGCCCGAGCTGATCCGGCAGGCGCTCGTCGCGGCCGCGGACAGCCCCGGCTATCCGACGGTGTGGGGGACCGCCGCGCTGCGCGACGCGCTCACCGGCTGGGTGGAGCGGCGGCTCGGCGCGGTCTCGGTCGCCCATGAGAACGTGCTGCCCGTCGTCGGCTCCAAGGAGCTGGTGGCCTGGCTGCCGACCCAGCTGGGCCTGGGCCCCGGCGACAAGGTCGCCTACCCGCGCCTCGCCTACCCGACGTACGAGGTCGGCGCCCGGCTCTGCGGCGCGGAGCCGGTGGTCTACGACGACCCGACCGAGCTCGACCCGGCCGGCCTGAAGCTCCTCTGGCTCAACTCCCCGTCCAACCCGACCGGCCGCGTCCTCGCCAAGGACGAGCTGATCCGCATCGTCGCCTGGGCGCGCGAGCACGGCGTACTCGTCTTCAGCGACGAGTGCTACCTGGAGCTCGGCTGGGAGGCGGAGCCGGTCTCGGTGCTCCACCCGGACGTGTGCGGTGGTACGTACGAGGGCGTCGTCGCCGTCCACTCCCTCTCGAAGCGGTCCAACCTCGCGGGCTACCGCGCCGCGTTCATCGCGGGCGACGCGGCCGTGCTGGGCGAACTGCTGCAGATCCGCAAGCACGGCGGGATGATGACGGCCGCGCCCGTCCAGGCCGCGACCGTCGCCGCGCTCGGCGACGACACGCACGTCGCCGAGCAGCGCACCCGGTACGCCGACCGGCGCGCCGCCCTGCGCACGGCCCTGGAGGCCCACGGCTTCCGCATCGAGCACAGCGAGGCGAGCCTCTACCTCTGGGCCACCCGCGACGAACCCTGCTGGGACACCGTGGCGTACCTGGCCGAGCTGGGCATCCTGGTCGCGCCCGGCGACTTCTACGGACCGGCCGGCGACCGCTTCGTCCGCGTGGCGTTCACGGCCACGGACGAGCGCGTGGCGGCGGCGGTCAAGCGCCTCGGCTGACCACCGGCGTACGTGAGGGCCCCCGGAAGCACGCGCTCCCGGGGGCCCTCACGCGTGGGGCGGGCGTCAGCCGAGCGGCAGGCCCTTGCCGAGGGCGTCGGTGGGCAGACCGCCCTTGGCCGCGTCGGTGAGGGAGCCGGTGAGGTCGGTGCCCTTGGTCGCGCCCTTGCCCTTGGTCGCGCTCTTGGTCGTGCCGGAGACCTTCTTCGCGGCGGGGGCGGCCTTGCCGCCGACGTCGGTGAGCGTCTTGCCCGCCACCGGCAGCGCGGTGCCGACGAGCTTGCCGCCGGTCTCGTTCGCCGCACCCGAGGCCGGCTTGGCGGCGCCTTCGACCGTCTTGCCGAGACCGGCACCCTCGACGCTGGTGAGACCGCCGAGGTCCGGGGCCTGCGGGAGCTCCGCGGCACCCGCGGCACCGGCCGCACCGACCACGGGGGCCGCACCCGCCGCGATCAGCAGCGCGGTACGGGCGATCCGACGGGTCAGGGGGAGGGACATGATGCTCCTTCGACGGGAGAGGAATTCGGGCTGTCCGTGAGCCGGACGCCATGACAACCGTCGTGGGGGCGGGTGAGGTTGCGGTGCGGTGACGTAAAGACTGAGCAATGCGTCGGATAATCCTCAGCGGAGGAACCCGGGCAAACGGTGCGCTCCGCCGTCACCCGGCGAACCGTCACTTCCCTTGCGCCGCAAGGCTCACGGGAGGCGCGCGACCGGCCCCCGAGGGGCCTCCAGGGGGGCGCCGGGGGCGCACGACGGTACCCCCGTCCGGGCGACGGCCCGCACGCGTGCGCGGGCGGCCCCGAGCGTGCTCAGCTCACCAGGCGGAGCCGTACCTCGTCCGTGTCGGACGCCTCGCGCTTCGACGCCTCGCGCTCCGTGCGCCAGCCCGAGCCGGCCGCCCAGACCCGGCCCCCGTAAGCGACCTGATCGATGCCCAGGGCCTCCGACTGGGCCACCGCCCAGTGCGCCAGCTCCCAGCCGCGCTGCGGTACGCCGTCCCGGTCGGCGCGGCGGTCCGCCCGCACCGGGACCGTGAGCGCGCCCGAGGCCGCGGGGCCCGCCGCGGCGGTGCCGGCCGGAAGGACGCCCTTGCCGAACGCGTTCACCAGGGCCGCCCGCACCTTCGTCGCGTCGCCCGTCCCGGCAGTGGTCCGCGGCGGCTCGCAGTCCAGTGCGGCCGGGGTGCGCCCGGTCAGCGCGGCGGCCAGCAGCGCCGCGTCCGGCTCGTGCTTCGCGTACGCCTGCGGGAAGCCGCTGCGCTGGACGCGCTGCGCGGCCTCGGTCAGCGGCAGCCGCGAATAGCCCGGCACCTTGGCCAGGTGCTCGTAGAACTTCCCGGCCGCGTACGCCGGGTCCATGATCTGCCGCTCGGTGCCCCAGCCCTGCGAGGGCCGCTGCTGGAACAGCCCGAGCGAGTCCCGGTCGCCGTGGTCGAGGTTGTGCAGCGCGGACTCCTGCAACGCCGTGGCCAGCGCGATGGTGACCGCGCGCTCCGGCATTCCGCGCCGGGTGCCGACGGCGGAGATCGTCGCGGCGTTCGCGGCCTGCTCGGGCGTGAGCCGGTACGTACCGTCCGCCGACCGCACCGTGCACTGATCGGACCCGCGCCCGCCCGAAACGTATTGAACCGTCAGATAACCGGCCACCGCCACGAGCACACCGACGGCCGCCACGATCCGCAGCCGGCGACTGCGGCCGGGACGCCGGGAAGCAGCGGAATCGGTCCTGGTCACAGGGGTCACCGTACGCGAGGCACTAGGCTCGTAGCCATGGCCGAAAGCATGCTTGACCTCACCCTTGACGGGCCCGCCCTCACCGCCGCGCTCGTGGACTTTCCCTCGGTCAGCGGGGACGAGAAGGATCTCGCCGACGCGATCGAGACGGCGCTGCGCGCACTGCCGCACCTGAGCGTCGAGCGGTACGGGAACAACGTCGTGGCCAGGACGGATCTCGGCCGTTCCGAACGCGTGATCCTGGCCGGGCACATCGACACCGTGCCGATCGCCGACAACGTGCCCTCCCGGCTCGACGCGGACGGCGTCCTCTGGGGCTGCGGCACCTCAGACATGAAGTCCGGAGTCGCGGTCCAGCTGCGCATCGCCGCCACCGTGCCGGAGCCCAACCGGGACCTCACCTTCGTCTTCTACGACCAGGAGGAGGTCGCCGCCCACCTCAACGGCCTCGGCCGCATCGCCGACGCCCACCCGGAGTGGCTGAAGGGCGACTTCGCCATCCTGCTGGAGGGTTCGAACGGCGAGGTCGAGGGCGGCTGCCAGGGCACCCTGCGCGTCTTCCTCCACCTGACGGGCGAGCGGGCGCACTCCGCGCGCAGCTGGATGGGGTCCAACGCCATCCACGCCGCCGCCCCGGTCCTCGCCCGCCTCGCCGCGTACGAGCCCCGGCGGCCGGTGATCGACGGCCTGGAGTACCACGAGGGTCTGAACGCCGTACGCATCGAGGGCGGCGTCGCCAACAACGTCATCCCCGACGCCTGCACGGTCGTCGTCAACTACCGCTACGCCCCCGACCTCGGCCAGGAGGAGGCCCTGGCCCACGTCCGCGAGGTCTTCGCGGACTGCGGCGTCGCGGAGTTCACGGTGGACGACCACTCCGGCGCGGCGATGCCCGGCCTCTCGCACCCGGCGGCCAAGGCGTTCATGGACGCGGTCGGCGGCGTCGCCCGGCCCAAGTTCGGCTGGACGGACGTGGCCCGCTTCGGCCCCCTCGGCGTCCCCGCGGTCAACTACGGACCCGGCGACCCCGTCCTCGCCCACAAGCGCGACGAGCACGTCAAGGTTGAGCGCATCACCCACTGCGAGGAGCGCCTGCGCTCCTGGCTCACCGCCTGACCCACGACCTGACCTCCCGGATTCCCCTGTCCGTAACCCGTGGCGATCTACGCTGGCGGGGAGACGGAGGCGCCGCAGGGCGCCCCCGACGTCGGCGGAGGGAGCAGGTCATGGGCGACCGCGAGGACGCGCGCATTCCCGAGGGTGCGGAGATTCCCGAGGGCGCGGTACGGCCCGAGGAGCAGCGCCTCGGACCCGTACTGCGCCGCAGGGACCAGGTGCAGCCCGGCACGACCGATCAGCGGCTGCTGGATTCCGAGGACGACTCCGAGTGGGTGCACACCGACCCGTGGCGGGTGATGCGCATCCAGTCGGAGTTCGTCGAGGGCTTCGGCGCGCTCGCCGAACTGCCGAGCGCCATCAGCGTCTTCGGCTCGGCCCGTACGCCCGCCGGTGCGCCGGAGTACGAGGCGGGTGTACGGATCGGCAGGGCGCTGGTCGACGCGGGCTTCGCGGTCATCACCGGCGGCGGGCCGGGCGCTATGGAGGCGGCGAACCGGGGCGCGCGCGAGGCGAGCGGCATCTCGGTCGGCCTCGGCATCGAGCTGCCCTTCGAGTCCGGGCTGAACCCGCACGTCGACATCGGCGTCAACTTCCGCTACTTCTTCGTCCGCAAGACGATGTTCGTCAAGTACGCGCAGGGCTTCGTCGTCCTGCCCGGCGGTCTGGGCACCCTGGACGAACTCTTCGAGGCCCTGACCCTGGTCCAGACGGGCAAGGTCACCCGCTTCCCGATCGTTCTCTTCGGCACGGCGTACTGGGGCGGCCTGGTGGACTGGCTCCGCGACACGGTGGTCGCCCAGGGGAAGGCGTCGGAGCGGGACCTGTTGCTGTTCCACGTCACGGATGACGTGGACGAGGCGGTGGCGCTGGTGACGAAGGAAGTCGGGCGCTGAGCTTTGCGGGGGCGCTGCCCCCGTACCCCCGCTCCTCAATCGCCGGAGGGGCTTGATCTGGCCGCGCGGTCACTTCCAGCCTCGCCGGCGTTTGAGGCGCGGGGCCCGGGGCGGAGCCCCGGAAACCTCACCCCTACGCCAGCCCCCGCCGTGCGACCGCCGGGGGCCGCCAGCCCGCGAGGGACGCCACCATGTCCAGGACGTCCCGCGTCTCGGCCACCTCGTGCACCCGGTACACCCGCGCCCCCAGCCACGCGGACACCGCCGTCGTCGCCAGGGTTCCGAGGAGCCGTTCCTTTACCGGCCGGTCCAGCGTCTCGCCCACGAAGTCCTTGTTGGAGAGCGAGACCAGCACCGGCCACCCCGTCTCGGCCATCTCGCCGAGCCGACGCGTCGCCTCCAGCGAGTGCCGGGTGTTCTTCCCGAAGTCGTGACCGGGGTCGATCATGATCCCGTCGGGCCGGACGCCCAGCGAGACGGCCCGCTCGGCCAGTCCCACGGTCACCCGCAGGATGTCGGCCATCACGTCCTCGTACCCCACCCGGTGCGGCCGGGTCCGGGGCTCCGCCCCGCCCGCGTGGGTGCACACCAGCCCCGCCCCGTACCGCGCCGCGACCTCCGCGAGCTTCGGGTCCACCCCGCCCCACGCGTCGTTCAGCAGGTCCGCCCCCGCCTCGCAGACCGCCTCGCCGACCTCGTGGCGCCAGGTGTCGACGCTGATGACCACGTCCGGGTGGCGGCGGCGCACCTCGGCGACGAACCCGACCGTGCGGCGGGCCTCCTCCTCGGCGGTGACCTCGTCACCGGGCCCGGCCTTGACGCCGCCGATGTCGATGATCGCCGCGCCGTCGGCCACGGCCCGCTCCACCCGGGCGAGCGCCGGTTCGTCCCGGAAGGTGGCGCCCCGGTCGTAGAAGGAGTCCGGGGTGCGGTTCACGATCGCCATGATCACCTGCTCGTGCGCCCCGAATTCACGCCGCCCCAGCCGGAGCACACCGCTTGCCATCCGTGTCCCTTCCTGTGAATCCGGCCCCGCATCATTCGCCGAGGCCAACAGCCGACACTAACTGTCAGTGCCGCATGGCACGATCGGACCCGGACGAATTCCGCTCCCGGGGAGATACGCGTGTTCTGGTTCTTGCTGCTGGCGATGGTGGTGGTGGTTGCCGCGGTCACCCTCGCGGTGGTCGGTGGAGGCAGGAGCGCCGTCCTGCAGGACGTGGCGCCCGAGCAGCTGACGGACCCGCTGCCCGCCTCGCGCCCGGTCGGCCGGGCGGACGTCGAGGCGCTGCGGCTCCCCGTCGGCCTCCGGGGCTACCGGATGGCCGAGGTGGACGACGCGCTGGGCCGGCTCGGCGCCGAACTCGCCGAGCGGGACGCACGGATCGCGGAGCTGGAGTCCGCCCTCGCCGGTGCACAGGCGACCAGGACGGGCGGCCCCGACCTGTTCAAGGAGGGGCACGACCAGCCCCGCGACGACGAGGAGCCCGGCCGATGACCGGCGGAGCCGTGGCGGCGGCGGACGGCGGACTGCGCTGCCCCTGGGGCCTGTCCACCGAGGACTACCTCTGGTACCACGACACGGAATGGGGCCGCCCGGTCCACGGCGACGACGCCCTGTTCGAGCGGCTGTGCCTGGAGGCGTTCCAGTCGGGTCTGTCCTGGCTGACGATCCTGCGCCGCCGCGAGGGCTTCCGCAGCGCGTTCGCCGGCTTCAGCATCCCGGCGGTCGCCGAGTTCACCGAGGCGGACCGGGAGCGGCTGCTCGCCGACGAGGGGATCATCCGCAACCGCGCGAAGGTCGACGCGACCATGGCCAACGCCCGGGTGCTGGCCGGCTGGGGCACCGGTGAGCTGGACGAGCTGATCTGGTCGTACGCCCCCGACCCGCTGAGCCGCCCGGCCCCGAAGACCCTCGGGGACGTGCCGGCGGTCACCCCCGAGTCCACGGCCCTGGCCAAGGAGCTGAAGAAGCGGGGGCTGCGGTTCATCGGACCGACCACGGCCTACGCCCTGATGCAGGCGTGCGGCCTGGTGGACGACCACCTCGCCGACTGCGTCTCCCGCCCCACCCCCGCGTAGGCCCCGCCTACCGCCCGAGATACTTCGGCCTCTCCTTCGCGAGGAACGCCCGCACCGCGATCCCGTGGTCCTCGGACACCCCCGCCCTGGTCTGGAGCTCGTCCTCCTTCTCCAGGGCCTCGGCCAGGCTGTGACCCGCGCCGAAGGCGAGCGACTCCTTGAGCGCCGCGTAGGCGACGGTCGGCCCGTCGGCCAGCGCGCGGGCCACCGCGGCCGCCTCGGCGGCCAGCTCGGCGGCGGGCACCAGCCTGTTGACGATGCCCAGCTCATGGGCGTCCCGCGCGGAGATCGAGCGCGGGAAGAGCAGCAGGTCGGCGGCGCGGCTCTGGCCGATGAGCCGGGGCAGCGTCCAGGACACGCCCGAGTCGGCGGTGAGGGCGACCCCGGCGAACGAGGTGTTGAAGGAGGCCGTGTCGGCGGCCACCCGGTAGTCGCAGGCCAGCGCGAAACCGAAGCCCGCCCCCGCGGCCGCGCCGTTGATCCCGGCCACGACCGGCTTCGGCATCTCGGTCAGCGCCCGCACGATGGGGTTGTAGTGCTCCTGCACGGTGCTCAGAGCGTTGCCCTCGCCCGCCGCCTCGGTCTCGGCCAGCTTGGCCAGGTGCTCCTTGAGGTCCTGCCCGACGCAGAAGGCGCGCTCCCCGGCCGCCGTGAGCAGCACCGCCCGGACGCCGGTGTCGGCGGCGGCGGACCGCAGCGTGTCACGGAGAGCGACCTTCGCCGCGGTGTTCATGGCGTTCATCGCGTCCGGGCGGTTGATCGTGATCGTCGCGAGCCCGTCGCTGATGTCGTAGCGCACCACGTCGTCGTGATCGGCCATGAGAGGAGTCCCCTTTGCGTGTCGTTGACCTGCGTGTCCAGGCAAGCATGTCCGACTTCGCCGAAGGCGGACATGTGACCTGCGTCAAACATTTCCGCGCCGTGGAGGGGCTCGAGGGGCCGGAGTATCCCAGTGAGGTCCCCGAATTGGGTGGTTTTGAGTGAGCGCGTTGCCCAAGAGATGCAGAGCGATGTTGGTCATCGGGGTCAGTGATGCGGGATAATGGCGTGGAAGCATTGTGTTCGATGCCGGTGAGGCAGCGCCTGTCATGGGGCCGCCGGTTGCGATGAGCTGGTTTCAGGAAGGGGAACGAGCATGGCGGCCATGAAGCCGCGGACGGGCGACGGCCCGCTCGAGGTGACAAAGGAGGGGCGGGGCATCGTCATGCGAGTTCCGCTCGAAGGCGGCGGTCGGCTTGTCGTGGAGCTGACGCCGGACGAGGCAGATGCCCTCGGCGACGCCCTCAAGCAGGTCGTCGGCTGAGCAGACGCTCATAACTTCACCACTGCCCCGGCACGGATTCCGTGCCGGGGCAGTGGTGCGTCCGGAGCCGGGACACCTCGTACGGCGGGGCAGCCGCTCGTACGGCGGGGTGGTCGCGCGTGCGCCTCAGCCGCGCCGGACCGCGCAGAGCAGCCCGTCGCCCACCGGCAGCAGCGTCGCCATCAGCTCCTGGCTCTCGCGGACCGCCCGCAGCAGCTCCCGTACGCGCAGCACCTCCGCCGGCTGGGCGGCCGAGTCGACCGTACGGCCGTCCGCGAAGACGCCCTCGAAGCAGACAAGACCCCCAGGTCGCAGCAGGCGCAACGATTCAGCGAGGCAGTCGAGGCTCTCCATCCGGTCGCCGTCGCAGAACACGAGGTCGTAGCCGCCGTCCGCGAGCCGGGGGAGCACATCGAGGGCGCGACCGGGGATGAAGCGGGACCGGTTGGCCGCGAAGCCCGCCGCCCGGAACGCCTCCCGGGCGAACTGCTGGCGCTCGGGCTCCGGATCGACCGTGGTCAGCACCCCGTCCGGCCGCATTCCGTGCAGCAGGTAGATGCCGGACACGCCGGTGCCGGTACCGATTTCCGCGACGGCCTTGGCGTCCGTGGTGGCAGCGAGCAGGCGCAGGGCGGCCCCGGTGCCTGGCGAGACCGAGCGGAGCCCTGCCTCGCGGGCCCGGTCCCGGGCCCAGCGCAGTGCTTCGTCCTCGGCGACAAAGGCGTCGGCGAACGCCCAGCTCGTCTGCCGGTTGGCGGTAATGACCCTCTCCTGTCCCCTTAGTTGGCGCAACGGTGACTGTATCCGCTGGACCCGGGAACCCGCAGATGGGACCGGGCGTTGTCCAAAGGTGGGGAGAAGCCCGGTGACGAGGCCCGCCGGTCGGGTCCGTGGCACGGGTCAGCTTCCGGGGATTTCCCCGGCCCCAGCTGGAAAAAGGCTTATCCGGAGCTAACGGGCGAGGTGGTTATGGTAGGGGCTCCACTGGACACCACCAGAGCCGATAGGGGAGGTGCGGCTGCGCCTGTGGATCGGGGAGGAGTGCTGCGGCGCTTTCTCAGGTCGGCGGGTGAGCCGAAATCCGTGACCGACATTGCTGACCGTTCTTCCAAAGACTCCGCACCGACCGCGACCTTCGCCTCCGATGCGGAATCCCAGGCGTGGACCCCGCCCACATGGGAAGAGATCGTCAGCACGCACAGCGGCCGCGTCTACCGCCTCGCCTACCGGCTGACGGGAAACCAGCACGACGCGGAAGACCTCACGCAGGAGGTCTTCGTCCGCGTCTTCCGTTCGCTGTCGACCTACACGCCCGGCACCTTCGAGGGCTGGCTGCACCGCATCACGACCAACCTCTTCCTGGACATGGTCCGCCGCAAGCAGCGCATCCGCTTCGACTCCCTCGGGGACGACGCCGCCGAGCGGCTGCCCAGCCGTGAGCCCTCGCCCCAGCAGGTCTTCAACGACACCCACTTCGACGCGGACGTCCAGCAGGCGCTGGACACCCTCGCGCCCGAATTCCGGGCCGCCGTCGTCCTGTGTGACATCGAGGGCCTTTCGTACGAGGAGATCGCGGCGACGCTCGGCGTGAAGCTGGGCACGGTGCGCAGCCGTATCCACCGCGGGCGCTCCCACCTGCGCAAGGCGCTGCGCCACCGCTCGCCCGAGGCGCGCGCCGAGCAGCGCTCCCTCGCGGGCGCCGGTGCCCTTCTGACCGGGGAGGGCGGCACGGCGTGAGCCAAACGGATCCGACCCCTGCGGAACAACACCTGGGGGACCGCCTCGCCGCGCTCGTCGACGGCGAGCTGAAACACGATGCCCGCGACCGGGTGCTCGCCCATCTCGCGACCTGCGCCAGGTGCGCGGCCGAGGCGGCCGCCCAGCGCCGCCTGAAGAACGTGTTCGCGCAGGCCGCCCCGCCCTCGCCCTCCGAAGGCTTCCTGGCCCGCCTCCAAGGGCTTCCGGGCGGACCGCCCGGGGGTGACGACGACTGGCAGGGAAGACCCGAGGGCGCCTCCGGGCGGTTCGGTGACGGACTCCTCCCGGGCACGCGCCCGCCGGGCGGCCGGGCGGACCTCACCACCGCCCCCGGCCCCCTGGACGGCTTCGGCTACCTCCCCGCCGCCCACGGCGGGGCCACCGCGCTGCCCCCGGCCGGGACGGGCTTCCGCATCCACGAGGTGGGGCGCGAGGGCGACCGCTCGCCGTGGCGGGGCCGGAGGTTCGCCTTCGCCGCCGCCAGCGCCGTCTCGCTGGCCGCCATCGCGCTCGGCGGCGCACTCCCGACGACCACCGGCGAGACGCCGACCCGCGCCTCCGGCTCGGGCAACAGCGTGACCCCGGCGGGCGGCGACGCCCGGACCGGCGCCCCCCTCCTCGCCGCCCGGCGGAACGGGACGGGGCAGGGCATGCGCGCCATGTCCGGCCAGGCGGACCGCTCGGTCCCCCTCGCGGTGAACACCGTGTCGGCCGGGTTCGCCGCTCCGACGCTGCTGGGCACCGGCCGCCTCTCCGGCAGTCCGTACGGGCTGAGCCTGCGCTCCGGCATGTCCGCGATACGCCCCGGCGGGGCCGGCTCGCTGCTGGGCCGCACCCTGGGCGGGGGCGGGCTCGACCCGGTCCAGCCCGCCCCCGCCCCGCAGCCCTCCGTGCCGCCCACCTCCGCCGCCGCGAAACCGGCGTCCGCCGACCACGGACTGCCACTCTCGCCCCGTCGCTGATCCCGCACCCCGTACGGGATGCGCGGCCCCGGCCCAAACCTGGTTGAATTCCGGCAGGATTTTCGGGAGGGACGCCCCCTCGGGGGCGTGCGGAGGGCCGGTTGCGGCAGTTGCGGGGAGAACATGGACGACGGGAAGCCGACCGAGCCCAGGGCGAAGTGGTGGAGCCGGCCCACGCCGGGGCCGGCCACGACCGACGAGGTCCCGGAGCCCGCGCCTGCCCAGTCGGCCGGGTCGGCTGAGGCGCCCGTGTCCGCTGAGGCGCCCACGGTGAGCGTGCCCCCGGCGACGCCCGGGGCACCCGAGGCCCACCACGCCCCCGCCCCCGAGGCACCCGCGGTGCCCGACGCGCCCCGGGACGCGCCCCACGACGCCCCCGGCGAGACCCCCGCGCAGCCGCTGCACGAGCCGGACCCGTACGGCACCCCGCCCTACGGCGGCCCGGGCCCGTGGGCGCCCGCCCCTCCCGTACAGCGGCCGACGCCCGCGCACGGCACCCCCGTACCCCCGCCGTACGCGGGGACGAACGGCGCGGGGATCTCCGTCGCACCCCCGCCCGCCCCGCAGGACCCGCACCCGCCCGCCCCGCAGTGGCAGAGCTACGACCCCTGGGGTGCGCCCCGGCAGCCGCTCGTGACCCAGCCGGGTCCCCCGCTCCCGGACGGCCGGCGGAAGAACCGGCGCGGCGCGATGCTGATCGGCGCGCTGCTCCTCGCCCTGGTCGCGGGCGGCATCGGCGGCGGCATAGGCGCGTACATAGAACGCAACGGCGGGCTCACCAGCGTCGAGCTGCCCCAGGACGAGCGGGACGGCGGCGGCCGGGCCCCCGACAGCGTGGCCGGTATCGCGGCCAGCGCCCTGCCCAGCGTGGTCACCCTGCACGTCACCGGAGCCACCGAGTCCGGCACCGGCACCGGCTTCGTCCTCGACGACCGGGGCCACATCCTCACCAACAACCACGTGGTCGCCCCCGCCGGTTCGTCCGGTGAGATCACCGTCACCTTCAGCGGGGGCGAGATCGCGACCGCCGAGGTCGTCGGCAAGGACAGCGGCTACGACCTGGCCGTCGTGAAGGTCAGCGGCGTCTCCGGGCTGAAGCCGCTCCCGCTGGGCAACTCCGACAACGTCCAGGTGGGCGACCCGGTCGTGGCCATCGGCGCGCCGTTCGACCTGTCCAACACCGTCACCTCCGGGATCATCAGCGCCAAGGACCGCCCGATCACCGCGGGCGGCGAGAAGGGCGACGGCAGCGACGTCAGCTACGTCAACGCGCTCCAGACCGACGCCCCGATCAACCCGGGCAACTCCGGCGGCCCGCTGGTGGACACCGACGCCCATGTCATCGGCATCAACAGCGCCATCCGCGCCGCCGACAGCGGCTCGGCCGGCGAGGGCGGGCAGGCCGGGTCCATCGGCCTCGGCTTCGCCATCCCGATCAACCAGGGCAAGCTCGTCGCCGAGCAGCTGATCAACACCGGCAAGGCGACCCACCCGGTGATCGGCGTCACCCTCGACATGAAGTACACCGGTGACGGCGCCAAGGTCGGCGGGAGCACGCGGGGGTCCTCGCCGGTCACGGCGGGCGGTCCGGCGGACAAGGCCGGTATCGAGGCGGACGACGTCATCACCGAGGTCGACGGGAAGCGGGTGCACAGCGGTGAGGAGCTCATCGTCAAGATCCGCTCTCACCGGCCCGGGGACGATCTCGAACTGACCGTGACCCGCGGTGGTAAAGACCTGTCCATAACTTTGACGCTGGGCTCGGCAACCGGCACGTGACCGCCACGGGAAGCTACCGTCCGGACAGATGGGCCGGGTACCGTGTTCGATGTCCGGACCTCATCCGAGCTGGTCGCGGAGAAACGAGGAGCCGCAAGGTGTTCAACGACATAGGTGGACTCGAGCTGCTGACGCTCGCGATTCTCGGCGTGCTCGTCTTCGGGCCGGAGAAGCTGCCCAAGGTCATCCAGGACGCCTCCCGCATGATCCGCAAGATCCGTGAGTTCTCGGAGAGCGCCAAGGAGGACATCCGCACGGAGCTGGGCCCGGAGTTCAAGGACTTCGAGTTCGAGGACCTCAACCCCAAGACGTTCGTCCGCAAGCAGCTCATGGACGGCAACGACGACCTGGGGCTGAAGGAGATCCGCGAGAGCTTCGACCTGCGCAAGGAGATCACCGACGTCACCGACGCGGTGAACGGGCGCTCCACCGCGTCCGTCGAGGCGACGACCGGCGTGTCGGGCGGTGCCTCGGTCACGGCCGCGAACGGCTCGAAGGGCGCTCCGGACCTGCTCAAGAAGGGCGAGCAGCCGCCGAAGGACACCCCGCCGCCGTTCGACGCGGACGCCACCTGAGGGCTGCCAATCCCGGGTCGTCCGGACGGTATGGCTATTCTCCATCTGTCCGGTTGTGAGACGCCCGCGGGGGGCGGGCCGCTCCGGACCTACGGATCGAGGAGGCGGCCGGGCTGATGGAGACGACGAGTCGGGTGGGCGCACAGGACGCGCCGGACACGGTGGAGGCGGTCCCGGCGGCCCGGCTCATGGTGGTCGACGGCTATCTGAAGGCCCCGTTCCCCTGGTACGCGCTGGACGAGGCGTTCACCGGTCCGCGCCGGCTGATGCCGCTGGGCACCGCCGCCGACGGCGAGGTGCAGCACGGCTCCATCGGACACGGCGACGAGCCGCTGGTCCGGGCCGACTCGGGCGCCGACAAGCAGCGGTTCGCGGTCGTGGTGACCGTCGCCAGCAGCCCCGTACGGCGCAGCGGTGACGGCACCGGGGTGCTGGAGGCGACGACGGTGTCCTCCGCGGCCTGGCTGGCCGGTTCCGGGCTGCTGTCCTGCACCTGGCCCCCGCAGCTCGACCACACCCTGCGCGACGACTGGCTGGACCAGCAGACGGAGACCGCGTTCGAGCTCGCCGACGATCTGGAGGGCCCCGCCTGGTCGGCACTGTCCCTGCCGGTCGACGGCGTCCCGGTCCCCTTCCACTACCGCGAGTCCGAGTTCGGCTGGGTGCTCGCCGGCTCCGCGCCCGGCGGGGTGCACATCGGCGCCTACGGGCGTGGGATGAGCGCGTACGGGCTGGGCTTCTCGGTGGTCAAGGACATCGAGGCGTACGCGTAACGCATGCGACGACGGGGAAGGCCGGGACCCTCGGGTCCCGGCCTTCCCCGTGTCCGTACGCGGGTCAGAACTTGTTGCGCGGGGTGATGCCCAGCGACATGCCGGAGAGGCCGCGCTGACGGCCGCTCAGCTTGCCCGCGATGGTGCGCAGCGCCTTGCCGGCGGGGGAGTCGGGGTCCGAGAGCACCACGGGCTTGCCCTCGTCGCCGCCCTCGCGGAGCCGTACGTCGATCGGGATCGCGCCCAGCACCGGCACCTCGGCGCCGACCGTCTTCGTCAGCCCCTCGGCGACCTTCGCGCCGCCGCCCGAGCCGAAGACGTCGACCATCTCGTCGCAGTGCGGGCACGGCATGCCGGACATGTTCTCCACGACGCCGACGATCTTCTGGTGGGTCTGCACGGCGATCGAACCGGCCCGCTCGGCCACCTCGGCGGCGGCCTGCTGCGGGGTCGTGACGACCAGGATCTCCGCGTTCGGCACCAGCTGGGCCACCGAGATCGCGATGTCACCGGTGCCCGGCGGCAGGTCGAGCAGCAGTACGTCCAGGTCGCCCCAGAAGACGTCGGCCAGGAACTGCTGGAGCGCGCGGTGCAGCATCGGGCCGCGCCAGACCACCGGGGCGTTGCCCGGGGTGAACATGCCGATGGAGATGACCTTCACGCCGTGCGAGGACGGCGGCATGATCATGTTCTCGACCTGGGTCGGACGGCCGTCCACACCGAGCATCCGGGGCACGCTGTGCCCGTAGATGTCCGCGTCCACGACACCGACCTTGAGCCCGTCCGCCGCCATCGCCGCGGCCAGGTTCACCGTCACCGAGGACTTGCCGACGCCGCCCTTGCCGGAGGCGACCGCGTACACCCGGGTCAGCGAGCCGGGCTTCGCGAACGGCACCTCGCGCTCCGCCGTACCGCCGCGCAGCGAGGCCGCGAGGTCCTTGCGCTGCTCGTCGCTCATCACGTCGAGGGTGACGTCGACCCGCGAGACGCCCTCGACGAGGGCCACCGCGTCGGTCACGTTCCGGGTGATCGTCTCGCGCATGGGACAGCCGGAGACGGTGAGGTACACCGTGACAGCGACCACACCGTCAGGATCGATGTCGACCGATTTCACCATGCCCAGCTCGGTGATCGGGCGGTGGATCTCGGGGTCGTTCACTGTCGCCAGTGCCTCAAGCACCGCGTCTTCCGTAGCCATACATCGATAGTACGGGTGCGCGCAGCGCTTCCTGCAAGGGTGGTGGTGGGCGACGGGAGGGCGGTACGGCGCCTTGCCGTACGCGCGGGTAGCCGTGTCAGCGGTCTTCGTCACTCTCGGCCGACAGCAGGGCCCGGCGGTCGTCCAGGTCCTTCACCAGGTCCTCCAGCTCGGACCGGATCCAGTCCCGGGTGGCGACCTCGCCGAGGCCCATCCGCAGCGCCGCGATCTCCCTGGTCAGGTACTCGGTGTCGGCGATGGAGCGCTCGTTCTGCTTGCGGTCCTGCTCGTGCGTGACCCGGTCCCGGTCGTCCTGCCTGTTCTGCGCGAGCAGGATCAGCGGAGCCGCGTACGACGCCTGGAGCGACAGCATCAGGGTCAGGAAGATGAACGGGTACTGGTCGAACCTCAGGTGCTCGGGCGCGAAGATGTTCCACGCCACCCACACGATGATGATCAGCGTCATCCAGACGATGAACCGGCCGGTGCCCAGGAAGCGCGCGATGCGCTCCGAGAACCGGCCGAACGCCTCGGGGTCGTACTCCGGAAGCAGCCGCCGGCGCGGCGCCTTCGGCTGGTCGAGCCGGTTCCTCGGGGTACGGGTCAGCGCCGTCGAGCCGTTCGACGCGCGGGCGCGGTCGTCACCGGTCACGGAGCACCCCCTCGCGGCCGTGGAAGTCCGTCTCCCGCCAGTCCTCCGGCAGCAGGTGGTCCAGCACGTCGTCCACGGTCACCGCGCCCAGCAGCGAACCGCTCTCGTCCACCACCGGCACCGACACCAGGTTGTACGCGGCCAGATAGCTGGTCACCACCGACAGCGGGGTGTCCGGCGGCAGCGGCACCAGGTCGCTGTCCAGGAGCGAGCTGACCAGGGTGAACGGCGGGTCGCGCAGCAGCCGCTGGAAGTGCACCGTGCCCAGGTACTTGCCCGTCGGCGTCTCGTCCGGCGACCGGCACACGTACACCTGTGCGGCCAGCGCCGGGGACAGGTCCGACTGGCGCACCCGGGCGAGCGCGTCGGCGACCGTGGCGTCCGGGCGCAGGATGACCGGCTCCGTCGTCATGAGGCCGCCCGCGGTGCGCTCCTCGTACGACATCAGCCGCCGCACGTCCGCCGCGTCGCCCGGGCGCATCAGCGTCAGCAGCCGCTCCTTGTCCTCCTCGGGCAGCTCGGAGAGCAGGTCGGCCGCGTCGTCCGGGTCCATCGCCTCCAGGACGTCCGCCGCGCGCTCCTCCTGGAGCTTGCCGATGATCTCCACCTGGTCGTCCTCGGGCAGCTCCTCCAGGACGTCGGCGAGCCGGTCGTCGTCCAGCGCCGCCGCGACCTCCGCCCGGCGCTTCGGGGTCAGGTGGTGCAGCGCGTTGGCGACGTCGGCGGGGCGCAGCTTCTCGAAGGTGGCCACCAGGGACTCGGCGCCCTGTCCGTGCTCCTCCAGCGAGAAACCCTTCACCGCCGACCACTCGACGGTCAGCGTCTCGCCCTTGCGGCGCAGCGCCCCGCCCCGGCCCTTGCGGACGAAGTACTTGTCGATCTCCCAGTCGCGGCGGGCGGGCAGCTGCTGGATGGCCACGTCCAGGATGGTGACCTCCTCGTCCGTCTCCACCAGGCGCACCCGGCGGTCGAGGAACTCGCCGAGCACCAGGCGTTCGGTGGGCCGCTGTTCGAAGCGCCGCATGTTGACCACGCCGGTGGTGATCACCTGCCCCGACTCCACGCCCGTCACCCGGGTCATCGGCAGGAAGATCCGCCGCCGGCTCACCACCTCGACCACCATGCCGAGCAGCCGGGGCGGACGGCCGCCGACGCGCAGCATCGCGACCAGGTCGCGGACGCGTCCCACCTGGTCGCCGTTGGGGTCGAAGACCGGCACACCGGACAGGTGCGAGACGAACACCCGGGGCGTCACCGGTGTCATCCCGCACCTCCTCGCTCGCCTCCGGACGGCCCCCGGCCGCCCGCTTCCGACAGTTGTCGCACGGTGACGACGTGATCAGGCTAGCCCGTGCGCACGCGGACCGCCCCGGCTGGCCGTCCGGACGGTTCCGGGCCTGATGGCGTAGGCCACCCGGGTACGCTGCCGTCTGCCACCCCCCACCACGGATACGAGAGGCAGTGCGCCTGTGACCTCTTCCGCCCCGGCCGTACGGGCCCGCCGCCGGAACGCATCCCTCGCCGTCGCGCTGTGCGCGGGACTGACCGCGGTGCTGACCGCCTGCGGGAGCGAGGACCCGGACGAGGGGACCAACGGCGTCGGCAAGCTCTCCGCGCCGGAGATCGAGAAGAAGGCGCAGACCGCGACGGACTCCGCCGACGCGGTGCGGCTCGCCGGGACGCTGGTCAGCAAGGGCGGCACGTACAAGATCGACATGCGGCTCAAGGACCAGGGCGGCGCGGGCTCCGTCACCTCGAAGAGCAGCACCTTCACGCTGCTGCGGATCGGTGACGAGCTCTACCTCAAGGCCGACGCCGGCTTCTGGAGCCACGACGAGGAGGGCAAGGCGGACACCGGCAAGGACGGCACGGCGGCGGCCGGCAAGCTGGAGGGCAAGTACGTCAAGGTCCCCGAGGGCGACCCCACGTACAAGCAGCTGAGCGGTTTCACCGACAAGAAGGTGCTGCTCGACGGGATGCTCACGCTGCACGGCGAGCTCACCAAGGGCGACCGCGACAAGGTCGCCGGGGTGCGCACGGTGCGGATCATGGGCGGCGAGGGCGCGGGCGGCGCGCTCGACGTGTCGCTGGAGGGCAAGCCGTATCCGCTGCGCTTCGCCCGGGGCGGCGGCGGGGGTGTGATCACGCTCGCCGACTGGGGCAAGGACTTCTCGCTGAAGGCCCCGCCGAAGGACGAGACCGTCGACTACGGCAAGCAGCTGCCGAAGACGTCGTCGTAGCGCCGCTACTTGCGCAGGGAGCGCTTCAGCAGGCGCGGCAGGCCCGCCGGGACCGGCAGCCGGGTCGTCGCTGTCGTCGGCAGCGGCGCCGCCGCCCCGGAGGTCTCGGGCAGATCGGTGCGCGCGTCGAGGGGCGTGAGCCGGACGACCCGGCACTCGCGCGCCCAGCGGTCCGTCATCCGCTCCGCGTCCGGCGCGTTCAGCCGCTTGCCCTTCAGCTCGGCGACGGCGGCCTCCCACTCCTCGGAGTGCGGGGCGAGCACGGTGACCGAGGCGGACCAGGCGACGAGGCGGCCGCCCTTGTCCTTGCTGCGGACGGTCACCTCTGCGGTGGCGCCCTCGGTGAGCCCGGCCGGGAGCGGCTGCTCGCCGGGGCCGTCGCCGACGAGGTGGGCGGCGCCCTCGTGCCATACGTGCCACAGGGCCCGCGCCGCGCCGGTGGAGCGCACCCAGACGAGGCCGGACTTCTTCGTGGCCTCCTCGACGAGGGCGGGCCCGAGCAGCGTGTCAGCAGCAGTCATGGAGCAGAGCTTAGGGCCTGTATTGAGTTCCCCGTCGCTGAGCAGACGGGGAACTCAATACAGGCCCTGGCGGGGATGCTCAGAGCCATCCGTTGCGCTTGAGCATGCGGTGGATGGAGAAGCAGACCACGCCGATGAAGCCCATCACCGTCGGATAGCCGTAGGTCCATCCCACCTCCGGCATGTGCTTGAAGTTCATGCCGTAGACCCCGCAGATCATCGTCGGCACGGCGATGATGGCCGCCCAGGACGTGATCTTGCGCATGTCCTCGTTCTGCGCGACCGTCGCCTGCGCCAGGTTGGCCTGGAGGATGGAGTTCAGCAGCTCGTCGAAGCCGATGACCTCTTCCTGGACCCGCACCAGGTGGTCGGCGACGTCCCGGAAGTACTTCTGGATGTCCGGGTCGATCAGCCGCATGGGCCGTTCGCTCAGCAGCTGCATCGGGCGCAGCAGCGGGGAGACTGCCCGCTTGAACTCCAGCACCTCGCGCTTGAGCTGGTAGATCCGCCCGGCGTCCGAGCCGCGCGCGCTTCCCTTGTCCGGGGTGGAGAAGACCTCGATCTCCACCTCGTCGATGTCGTCCTGCACGGCGCCCGCCACCGCGATGTAGCCGTCGACCACGTGGTCGGCGATGGAGTGCAGCACGGCGGAGGGGCCCTTGGCCAGCAGCTCGGGGTCGTCCTCCAGCCGGTGGCGCAGCGCGCGCAGCGAGCCGTGGCCGCCGTGCCGGACGGTGATGACGAAGTCCCGGCCGGTGAAGCACATGACCTCGCCGGTCTCCACGACCTCGCTGGTCGCGGTCAGTTCGGCGTGCTCGACGTAGTGGATGGTCTTGAAGACGGTGAACAGCGTGTCGTCGTAGCGCTCCAGCTTCGGGCGCTGGTGGGCGTGGACCGCGTCCTCCACGGCCAGCGGGTGCAGTCCGAACTCCCGGGCGATGCCCGCGAATTCCTCCTCGGTCGGCTCGTGCAGCCCGATCCAGGCGAAGCCGCCCTTCTCCCGGACCCGGAGCATCGCCTCGCGGGCGGTGCGGCAGGTGCCGTCGGTCTCGGCGAGCCGGCGGCCGTCGCGGTAGACCGCGCAGTCGACCACCGCGCTGGACGCGGACGGGTCGCGGGTGGCGTCGTAGCTGTTGTGCAGGGGTGCGCTCTTGCGCAGGGAGGGGCGCACGACAGCGCGCAGGTCACGGATCATCGACATGGCTGGCTCCTTCACGGAGGGCCGTCGTCGGAGGGCCTGGAACAGCCCGGAATGGGGACGTGGACTCACATCCGCAAAGCGGGCGGCACCGCGGCGGCACGATGACGGCGTTCGCTACAGACAGGCAAAAAGACGTGCTCTTCCGTCATGCGACATGCCAGGGCCCGACCGGGTGTCAGATCACACGGAGAGGCGTCCGGTGGAAGAGCGGTTGGTACTGCACGATCGACTCGGATCCACCGCAGCCCCACCTCCTCCTGCCGGTCCCCCGTGGGGGATGACGTAGCGCCGGGACTTGAGAGCGACGCTTCAGCGTGCTGTCCCGGGCCGACACCCCAGGCTAGCAGCCGGTAGAGGGCCAATCCCTTACTTTGCCCGTTCCATACGCGACCTATGCTCGCGACATGGCAGAAATTCTTGCTCTGGTCGAGGCGCGTCTGCGGACGGCCCTGGGTGAACCGGACGCACGCGCGGCAGTGACGTTTCTCGGGACTGACCGGATCGAGGTGCTCCGGTTCATCGACGGCGATGTCGTGCGGTACGCCACGCTCGGCATGTCCGCCCAGCCGATGTCCGACCCGACGGCGGTCGTGGCCGACCCGCTGAAGGGCCCGCGCGCCGAACTGGTCCTGTCGGTACGGGGCGGCCTGGCCGACACCGACCAGGTGCTGCGCAAGCTCGCGGTGCTCGCGGCCTCGCCCCAGGTGGAGGGCCTGGTCGTGGCGCCCGGCGCCTCGCTGGACGTCGGCGAACCGCTGTGGCCGGGCGCGCCGTTCACCTCGGTGCTGGTCGCGGAGAGCGGGGGGCTGGTCGAGGATCTGGACTTGGACGAGCCGCTGGAGCCGGTGCGCTTCCTGCCGCTGCTGCCGATGACGCAGAACGAGGCCGCCTGGAAGCGGGTCCGGGGTGCGCAGGAGCTCCAGGAGAAATGGCTGTCGCAGGGGACCGACCTGCGCGATCCCCTGCGGCGTTCCGCCACTCTGGACTGACGTGACTCCGGACTGACGTGACTCCGGACTGACGGCGTCAGTTGGCGAAGACCGTGACGCCGTCCTCCGTGGCGTGCTTCGGCTCCAGCTCCTCCGCCTCGTGGCTCAGCGCGGAGCGCCGTACCCAGACGACGATCGCACCGATCACCGAGGCGACGGCGGCGACCACGAACGGGATGTGGATGTTCCTCCACTCCTCGATCTTCGGGGCCAGGTAGGGCGCCGCCGCGGCGGCGAACCAGCGGACGAAGTTGTAGCCCGCGCTGGCCACCGGGCGCGGCGCGTCCGAGACACCGAGCGCCAGCTCCGTGTACACGGTGTTGTTCATGCCGATCAGCGCGCCGGACACGATGGTGCAGACGATGGCCGTGGTGTGGCTTCCGTAACCGAGGACCACCAGGTCGGCGGCGAGCAGCACCAGCGAGGCGCCGAGCACCTTGAGCGAGCCGAACCGCTGCTGGAGCCGGGGTGCGACGAGCACCGAGAAGACCGCGAGCAGCAGGCCCCAGGCGAAGAAGACGGCACCGGACTTGTACGGCGTCATGTTCAGCACGAACGGGGTGAACGCCAGGATCGTGAAGAACGCGTAGTTGTAGAAGAACGCGGACGCGGCGACGGAGGCGAGCCCGCCGTGGCCGAGCGCCTTGACCGGGTCGAGCAGCGAGGTCTTGCGGGCGGGCCTGGGCTGCTCCTTCAGGAACGCCGTGATGCAGACGAAGCCGATCGCCATCAGCGCGGCCGTCCCGAAGAACGGGTAGCGCCAGCTGGCGTCCCCGAGCAGGGCGCCGAGCAGCGGCCCGCACGCCATGCCGAGGCCGAGCGCCGACTCGTACAGCAGGATCGCCGCCGAGCTGCCGCCGGCCGCCGCGCCGACGATCACCGCGAGCGCGGTCGAGACGAACAGCGCGTTGCCCAGCCCCCAGCCGGCCCGGAAGCCGACCAGCTCGCCGACGGACGACGAGGTGCCGGAGAGCGCCGCGAAGACCACCACGAGCGCCAGCCCGGCCAGCAGCGTCTTGCGGCCGCCGATGCGACTGGAGACGAAGCCGGTCACGAGCATCGCGACGGCGGTGATCAGGAAGTACGAGGTGAAGAGCAGCGACACCTGGCTCGGTGTCGCCTCCAGGCCCTTGGCGATGGACGGCAGGATCGGGTCCACCAGGCCGATGCCCATGAACGCCACGACGGACGCGCCCGCCGTGGCCCAGACGGCCTTCGGCTGGCGCAGGATGCTGACCGGCTCCTGGTTGAACGGATCCTCTCCGGTTACTGCCTCTGACGGCATGGGCCTCTTCCTCTCCACTGGCTCCACTGGATCGATGTGTTATGCACAGAATAAGTTAGAGAAGCTAATGAATGCAAGTTACATCTAAATTCCGCGAGGGCGGCCCGGTGGCCGGACATCGCGCGGGGTAGAGGGGTCTGGGTGCACGGCGCGCAAGGGTGATCGTCCTTGACGCGGCGACGGCCGGAGAGGACCGTGGGACGGTATGAGGGGCGAACCAAGTTGCCCGAAGTGCGGAGGCCGGGTCAGGGCGCCCGGGCTCTTCGCCGACACCTGGCAGTGCGACGACCACGGCAGCGTGCACCCGCTCCAGCCGGTCGTCCCGCCGAGCGTCGAGGCGCTCGGCGTGGTGGTGCACCGCGCGCAGGTCCCCGTATGGATGCCCTGGCCGCTCCCCGTCGGCTGGCTGTTCACCGGGGTCGCCAGTGCAGGGGACGATCGCACCGGCGGACGCGCCACCGCCGTCGCCTGCTCCGGACCCGGGCCGCTCGGCGGCATGGGCGAGCTGCTGCTCGTCGCCGAGGAGCTGGGCGTCGGGCTGGGTGCGCGGTACGCGGGCATCGACGGATCGGACCCCGGGCCCCTGCTGCGGGTGGACGGCCCCCCGGAATCCAAGGTGCTCGCCGCCGGACGCCCCACCCCCCTCTGGCACGTCAGGCACGCCCCCGCCGACCGCGCCGTCTTCGCGGGCGAGGCGTGCGGCCTGTGGCTGTGGGCCATCGTGTGGCCCGAGCAATCCGGGCTGCTCATGTACGACGAGCTGGTGCTCACCGACCTGCGCGACGCCGGGGGAGAGGTGGACCTGGTGCCCTGCGGCGCCCTCACCCCCCGCCTGCTGACGGGCCCCTGAGGAGGCCTTCGCACCGGCCTTCGCACCACCCTTCGCACCGTCCGGACCAAGCTCGCGCGCCGGTTATCCTGGGGTGTCCCCCATTCGGCCGCGAGCACTGGAGTACGAGTCGTGCGCATCGATCTGCACACCCACTCCACCGCGTCGGACGGCACGGACACCCCCGCCGAGCTGGTGCTGGGCGCCGCCGCCGCGGGCCTGGACGTCGTCGCCCTCACCGACCACGACACCGTGCGCGGTCACGCGGAGGCCGCCGCCGCGCTCCCCGAAGGGCTCACCCTCGTCACGGGCGCCGAGCTGTCCTGCCGCATCGACGGCGTGGGCCTGCACATGCTGGCGTACCTCTTCGACCCGGACGAGCCCGAGTTCGCCCGCGAGCGCGAGCTGGTCCGCGACGACCGGGTGCCGCGCGCCCAGGCCATGGTCCGCAAGCTCCAGGAGCTGGGCGTCCCCGTCACCTGGGAGCAGGTCGCCCGCATCGCCGGAGACGGTTCGGTCGGCCGGCCGCACGTCGCCACCGCCCTCGTGGAGCTGGGCGTCGTCCCGACGGTGTCCGACGCCTTCACGCCCGGCTGGCTCGCCGACGGCGGGCGCGCCTACGCGGGGAAGCACGAGCTGGACCCCTTCGACGCGATCCGGCTGGTCAAGGCCGCGGGCGGCGTCACCGTCTTCGCCCACCCGGCCGCCGTCAAGCGGGGGCGTACGGTGCCCGAGGCGCGGATCGCCGAGCTGGCCGCCGCCGGGCTCGACGGCATCGAGGTCGACCACATGGACCACGACGAGCCCACCAGGGCCCGGCTGCGCGCACTCGCCCGCGAGCTCGGGCTGCTGACGACCGGCTCCAGCGACTACCACGGCAGCCGCAAGACCGTGGAGCTCGGCACGTACACCACCGACCCCGAGATCTACGGCGAGATCACCCGGCGCGCCACGGGAGCCTTCCCGGTGCCGGGCGCCGGCGGACCCGCCTCCGCGTAACGGCACCCGGGCCCCGCCCGTTCGTTCTTCCTCACACCCCGCCGCCGTCCGGCATGTCCGGGCGGCGGTGCGGTGCGCGTCCCTTCCCCGCGGTCACCCGCCGCACACCCGCTCACTCCCCACAAGGCTCACCCGTGTTCGACGTCGCTGTCTTCGGATCCCTTTTTCTCACCCTTTTTGTGATTATGGATCCGCCCGGAATCACCCCGATCTTCCTCGCCCTCACCGCGGGCCGCCCCGCCAAGGTGCAGCGCCGGATGGCCCTCCAGGCCGTCGCCGTCGCCTTCGGCGTCATCGCCGTCTTCGGCCTGCTCGGCCAGCAGATCCTGGACTACCTGCATGTCTCCGTCCCGGCGCTGATGATCGCCGGCGGGCTGCTCCTGCTGCTCATCGCGCTCGACCTGCTGACCGGCAAGACCGACGAGCCGACGCAGACCAAGGACGTCAACGTCGCCCTCGTACCGCTCGGCATGCCGCTGCTCGCCGGGCCCGGCGCGATCGTCTCGGTGATCCTCGCCGTGCAGCACGCCGACAGCGTGGCGAGCCAGGTCTCCGTATGGACGGCGATCCTCGCCATGCACGTCGTGCTCTGGCTGACCATGCGCTACTCGCTGCTGATCATCCGCGTCATCAAGGACGGCGGCGTCGTGCTCGTCACCAGGCTGGCCGGCATGATGCTGTCCGCCATCGCCGTGCAGCAGATCATCAACGGCGTCACCCAGGTCATCCGGGGCGGCTGACCCGGCACCGGACGCAACAGCGCCCCCGCACGATCGTTCCGTGCGGGGGCGCTTCGTCTTCGTTACGACGGCAACTCACATCGGCAAGGTGTTACGAAGCCGGGCTTTCGGCCGGACGGATATAGATGCGCTGGCCCGTAGCCGCGGCCTGCTGCACGATCCGCTTGACGGAGGCGGCGTCCACGACGGTGCTGTCCACGGCGGTACCGTCGACATCGTCGAGTCGCATGATCTCGAAGCGCATAGGGCTTCCCTTCGTCTGATCCTCCTGCTGGAGAACTACTGGGAGGACGGTGTCCCGTCCGCAAGGATGAGGAGCGCCAGGCATGCCTGTCGTGCGCCCCACGGTGGTTACAACGGCTTGCCTCCTGCAATCATTCCCTACGCTAAGGAAATTTTTCGGATGTCTAAGTACCGGCTGGTAATCACGCGTGCGGGCGCGACGGGACGCGCATGAACGACGTGGAGATCGGCGAGCGGCTGGACCGCACCAACGCCCTGCTCGAACGCGTGCTCGCCGAGGTCTCGAAGACCCCCTCGACCCACGCGATCTTCGTGGACGCGGGCTATGTGTACGCCGCCGCCGGGCTGCTCGTCACCGGCACCGAGGACCGGCGCTCCTTCGACCTCGACGCCGAAGGGCTGATCGAGGCGTTCATCGACAAGGCCCGCACCATCTTCGCGGACAGCAGGCTGCTGCGCGTGTACTGGTACGACGGGGCCAGGCGCCGCATCCACACCACCGAGCAGCAGACCATCGCCGAACTCCCCGACGTCAAGGTCAGACTCGGCAACCTCAACGCCAACAACCAGCAGAAGGGCGTCGACTCCCTCATCCGCACCGACCTGGAATCGCTCGCCCGCCACCGGGCCATCAGCGACGCCGCGCTCGTCGGCGGCGACGAGGACCTCGTCTCGGCCGTCGAGGCCGCGCAGGGCTACGGCGCCCGCGTCCACCTCTGGGGCATCGAGGCGGGCGAAGGGCGCAACCAGGCGGAGCCGCTGCTCTGGGAGGTGGACAGCCAGCGCACCTTCGACCTGGACTTCTGCCGCCCCTACGTCACCAGACGCCCCGTCACCACCTACGAGGAGGACGCCCCCGCGCCCTCCCGCGACGACGTCCACTTCGTCGGCGCCCAGATCGCGGCGGCCTGGCTCGCCGCGCGCGGCCGGGAATCCCTGGCCGACCTGCTGCCCGGCCACCCCTTCCTGCCGGGCTCGGTCGACCAGGACCTGCTGCACGAGGCCGAACGCATCCTCCAGCGCTCTTTGCGCGGCCACCCCCCGCTGCGCCGGGCCCTGCGCGACGGCTTCTGGCAGCATCTCCAGTCCCAGTACTGAGACCCGCCTTCACGGGCCGCCGGTACGGGGAAGAGCTACACGCCGTCCCAGAAGGAGGCGAGCGCGGCGGCGGTCGCCTCCGGCCGGCCCGTGTTGGGGGAGTGCTCGGCGCCCTCGATCCTGGTCCGGCGCGCCCCGAGGCGTACGGCCATCTCGTCCAGCACCGGCACCGGCCAGACGTCGTCCACCTCGCCGGAGACGACGTGGAGCGGTAGCCCGGTCGCGGCGAGCTCGGCCACCCGGTCCGGCTCGGTGGCCAGCTGGCGGCCCGTCGCGATCAGCTGGGCCGGACGGTGCAGCAGCCAGCGCCGCCGCAGGTCCTCGCCGCCGGTCTCCGCCTCGGCGGGAGGGTCGAAGGCGCGCATCGCGGCCCAGACGTCGTCCATGGTCATGGTGGCCAGCGCGTCGCCGAGGATCTTCAGCTTGACCTGCTGCGCCTCGACCACCTCGGCGGGCCCGGAGGACATCAGGGTCAGCGAGCGGAAGGGCGCCGCGTCCATCAGGACCGCCGCCCGGCAGAGCTGTCCGCCGAGCGAGTGACCCAGCAGGTGCACCCCGCCCTCGACGGCGTCGAGTGCGGCCGTCTGGGCCAGCACGTCACGGGCCAGCTCCTCCTGCGCGTACTCCTGGAGGTCGCCCGTCCCCGGGCTTTCGAACTGCCCGCGCCCGTCGACGGCGACGGCCCGGTAGCCGGCCTCCGCGAGCGGTTCGAGCAGCGCGATGAAGTCCTCCTTGCTGCCGGTGTACCCGGGCACCAGCAGGGCGGTGCCGCGCGGGGTCCCGGCGGGGGCCGCGTCCAGCACGGCGAAGTCCCCGCGCGCGGTGGGCAGCGCACGGGCGCGGGCGCAGGAGGGCGGAATGAAGGTGGGTGGCCTGCTCATGGAACGAGGTTAATTCGTCCCACGCGTCCACGAATGACGGGCGGCCCCGTCCGCGAATGACGGGCGGCCCCGGGGAGAGTTCCCCGGGGCCGCCCGTCAGCTGCTGCGTGGTCCGCTCAGCCCTCGGCCTTCGCGGTGGCGCGCGGTGCCCGGCGACGGCGCGGCTTGGCCTCGCCCTCGGCGGTCGCGGTCTCCGCCACGGCCTCCGTCTTCGGCTTGGACGCCGTACGCGTACGACGACGGACCGGCTCGGGCTCGGAGATCGGCGCGATCTGGAAGTCGACCTCGTCCTCGACGGGCTTGATCACCCGGCGACGGCGCGGCCGGGTGACGGCGGGCGCCTCCGGCTCGGCGACCGGCGCGGCCTGGACCACGGCCTCCTCGGTCACCGGCTTGGCCGCACGGGCCCGGCGGCGACGCGGCTCGGCCTCGTCCTCGGCGATCGCGGTCTCCGCGACGACCTCGGCGGCGACGGCCTCCGTCTTCGGCTTGGCGGTCCGGGTCCGGCTGCGCTTCTTCGGCACGGGCTCGGCCTCCGGCTCGGCCGCCACGGCCGCGGGGGCCTCGGCCACGGCGACCGCGGCCTGGGCGGCGACGGCCTCCGCCGCGATGGCCTCCGCTCCACCGGCACGGGTGCGACGGCGGCGGCGCGGGGTGCGCGGGGCGTCGGCCGCCGCTTCCGCACCGGCCTCGGCGGCCGGGGCGGGCACGGTCGCGGAGCCCTCGTCGGGCGAGCTGCCCCCACGGGTGCGGCGGCGCTGACGCGGGGTGCGCGGGGCGCGCTCCTCGCGGGCGGCCGGTGCGGCGGACTTGCGGCCGCGGCCGCCCGTCTCGCCCAGGTCCTCGATCTCCTCGGCCCCGAGACCGGCGCGGGTGCGCTCGGCACGCGGCAGGACACCCTTGGTGCCGGCCGGGATGTCCAGCTCCTCGTACAGGTGCGGGGAGGTGGAGTACGTCTCCACCGGGTCCGGGAACTTCAGGTCCAGGGCCTTGTTGATCAGCTGCCAGCGCGGGATGTCGTCCCAGTCGACCAGCGTGATCGCGATGCCCTTGGCGCCCGCGCGGCCGGTGCGGCCGATGCGGTGCAGATAGGTCTTCTCGTCCTCGGGGGACTGGTAGTTGATGACGTGCGTCACGCCCTCGACGTCGATACCGCGGGCGGCGACGTCGGTGCAGACCAGCACGTCGACCTTGCCGTTGCGGAAGGCGCGCAGGGCCTGCTCGCGGGCGCCCTGGCCGAGGTCGCCGTGGACCGCGCCGGAGGCGAAGCCGCGCCGCTCCAACTGCTCGGCGATGTCCGCCGCGGTGCGCTTGGTGCGGCAGAAGATCATCGCGAGCCCGCGGCCCTCGGCCTGCAGGATGCGCGCGACCATCTCGGGCTTGTCCATCGAGTGGGCGCGGTAGACGAACTGCGCCGTGTTCTTGACGGTCGAGCCCTCGTCGTCGGGCGACGTGGCGTTGATGTGCGTCGGCTGCGACATGTAGCGGCGGGCGAGCGAGATGACCGCGCCCGGCATCGTGGCCGAGAACAGCATGGTCTGGCGCTTCGCCGGCAGCATCGTGATGATGCGCTCGACGTCGGGCAGGAAGCCCAGGTCCAGCATCTCGTCGGCCTCGTCGAGGACGAGCGCGCGGACCTTGGACAGGTCCAGCTTGCGCTGGCCCGCGAGGTCGAGCAGCCGGCCGGGGGTGCCGACGATCACGTCGACGCCCTTCTTCAGGGCCTCGACCTGGGGCTCGTAGGCCCGGCCGCCGTAGATCGCGAGGACCCGCACGTTGCGCACCTTGCCGGCGGTGAGCAGGTCGTTGGTGACCTGCTGGCACAGCTCGCGGGTGGGCACGACGATGAGGGCCTGCGGGGAGTCGGTGAGCTCTTCCGGCTTGGCGCGGCCCGCCTCGACGTCGGCGAGGACGGTGACGCGCTCGAGGAGCGGAAGGCCGAAGCCGAGCGTCTTGCCGGTGCCGGTCTTGGCCTGGCCGATGACATCGGAGCCGGAGAGGGCGACCGGGAGCGTCAGCTCCTGGATGGGAAAGGGGGACGTGATGCCGACGGCCTCAAGGGCCTCGGCCGTCTCGGAAAGAATCCCGAGGTCTCGGAACGTAGTCAGGGTGCTGCCTCTTCTGTGAGACGCGGTCCGAGGCGAACGAAGGGGGTCGTACCGTGCCGGGGTTGGTCATCCGGCTGCTGTGCCGGGTGGCGCGGGACCACTGCCGTCGCTCGAGCGCTCGTGCCGCTGAGGGGGCCCCTCATCTGCGGTCGTACGTGTGCACGCACCGCGTGGAGGGCTGTCGGGTCGGAGCCGATCGGGCCACCGACCGGGCATCCTCATTCAATTTCGCGCCACGAGCGGATGCAAAGTGCTCAGTAAGCGCAATACCACTGTACCCCGGATCCGCGCATCTGTGTTGGGCGAATTCGTCGGAACGGTGTGACGTCGGTCGTCGGGCGGGCCCTTCCGCCGCTGCCCGGGCGGGCTATTCTGCGCTGCATGGAGACGCCTGACAACGCCAATGAAGCCCCCGCGACGACCCGGATCGCCGACCAGGACTGGGCCACCGCGGCCGCGCAGCCGCAGTACCGGGCCGCCGTCGTGGATCTGCTGGGCGCCCTCGCCTACGGGGAGCTCGCGGCCTTCGAGCGGCTGGCCGAGGACGCCAAGCTGGCGCCGACGCTGGCCGACAAGGCGGAGCTGGCGAAGATGGCGTCCGCCGAGTTCCACCACTTCGAGCAGCTGACGGAGCGGCTGACCGCCATCGAGGTCGAGCCGACCGCCGCCATGGAGCCCTTCGCCCGGGCGCTGGACGACTTCCACCGCCAGACCGCCCCGTCGGACTGGCTGGAGGGCCTGGTCAAGGCGTACGTCGGCGACTCGATCGCCAGCGACTTCTACCGGGAGGTCGCGGCCCGTCTGGACTCCGACACCCGCTCGCTCGTCCTGGCCGTGCTGGACGACACGGGCCACGGCAACTTCGCCGTCGAGAAGGTGCGCGCCGCGATCGAGGCGGACCCGAGGGTCGGCGGCCGGCTGGCGCTGTGGGCGCGACGGCTGATGGGCGAGGCGCTGTCGCAGGCGCAGCGCGTGGTCGCGGACCGCGACGCGCTGTCGACCATGCTGGTCGGCGGGGTCGCCGACGGCTTCGACCTGGCGGAGGTGGGCCGGATGTTCTCCCGGATCACCGAGGCGCACACCAAGCGCATGGCCGCCCTGGGGCTGGCCGCGTAACGAGCCGGGTCAGGCGGCGGCCGACCGACGCAGCCGACGGCTGCGGGGGCGGATCAGCAGGGACACCGTCACGGCGGCGATCGGTACGGCGCCGACCACGACGGCCGCCGCGTGGTGCGGACCGAGCACCGAGTGCATCAGGGACGCGCCGAACAGGCCGCCGAGCGCCCCCGTGCCGAACACGGTCCGGCGGGCCGGGAGCCGGCCGGGGAGCGAGCGCAGCGCCGCCCAGGAGAGGGCCACTCCGAGCACGACGGCGCTCACGGTTTCCAGGATCACGGACGATCACCTCGCAGGTATGCGGAACGGGCGCTTCGGTCCTGCTGGTACTACCCGTGAGCGCCCGCTCACAACCCTCCCGCGCACAGGCTTCGCCCAGCCGCCGCACAGCCTGACCCCGGACACGGGTACCGAATGAGGAGCGGCCCGGCGGGAAAATCCCACCGGGCCGCTCCTCGCGTTCGTACGCCCTACAGCGCGCCGAACCCCACCCGTCGGGTGCTGGGCTCGCCGATCTCCACGTAGGCGATCCGGTCGGCCGGCACCAGGACCTTGCGGCCCTTCTCGTCCGTGAGGCTGAGCAGCTGCGCCTTGCCGGCGAGAGCCTCGGACACCGCGCTCTCGACCTCTTCGGCGGAAAGCCCGCTCTCCAGAACGATCTCCCGGGGCGAGTGCTGCACCCCGATCTTGACCTCCACGGCTATGTCCCTCCGACGGTCAGTCCCTGCGCGGCGAACCGCGCCGTACGCAGCACACATTAGCCCGCTGAAGGGACTCGTCAGGGCGCCCCCGGCCACGCCCGCAGCGAACACGGGCGGCGGCCGGGCGGTCAGTGCTGATCGATGCCGTGCAGGGGGAAGCCCGCGATGCCGCGCCAGGCCAGCGAGGTGAGCAGCTGGACCGCGGTGTCGCGCGGAATGGCCGACCGGCTCGACAGCCAGTAGCGGGCGACCACCTGGGACACCCCGCCGAGGCCCACCGCGAGGAGCATGGACTCGTCCTTGGACAGGCCCGTGTCGCCCGCGATCACGTCGGAGATCGCCTCGGCGCACTGGAGCGAGACCCGGTCCACGCGCTCGCGCACGGCGGGCTCGTTGGTCAGGTCGGACTCGAAGACCAGCCGGAAGGCGCCGCCCTCGTCCTCCACGTACGCGAAGTACGCGTCCATCGTCGCGGCGACGCGCAGCTTGTTGTCCGTGGTCGACGCCAGCGCCGTACGCACCGCCTGGAGCAGTGACTCGCAGTGCTGGTCGAGAAGGGCCAGGTAGAGCTCCAGCTTGCCCGGGAAGTGCTGGTAGAGCACCGGCTTGCTGACTCCCGCGCGCTCCGCGATGTCGTCCATCGCCGCGGAGTGGTAGCCCTGCGCGACGAAGACCTCCTGCGCGGCTCCCAGCAGCTGGTTGCGTCGGGCGCGGCGGGGCAGGCGAGTGCCCCGCGGGCGCGCCGCCTCGGTCTGCTCGATGGCTGTCACGCCGCCTCCCAAATTCGTGGTCCGACACAGCCGTTCCGTACGTGCCGCGCCATACCGACATCGTACTTTTGGGTAACCCCGGTATGCGCGGCGCGGACGCAGAATTTCACGGACCGGACGGCTGCGGTAGCCGCAGAGCGCCCCTTCCCGTGCGCAGAGCGGGACGTATCAGCGGTAATCGTCCTCGTCCTGGGGAACCACGCGGGCCTGGTCCGCCGCGTCCGCCTCGCTGGCGCCGCTGCGGTCGAGGTCCGCGAGCGGTTCGTCGCTCTCCGGACGGAGGTCGGTGTGCTGCTCGGCGGCGTCCGCCTCGGGTGTCTCCTGGTCGGGCTCGTCCGGCTGGACGTCCTCGAAGGTCTCCGGCTCCCTCGGGTCGACCGTCATGGTGACTCCCTTCCTCGGTTCGAGCCTATGAGGTACCCGGTAAAGGCGCTAGGCGATCGTGTGACGGCGAACACATGAACCCCGGTGTGATCATCTCGTAACATTGCCGCATGTCTTCGACCGAGCTGCCGGGAGTCCGCGCCGCCGCCGCGGCGGTGTCACCCACGGTGAGCGCCGTCCGGGTCGCGGAGGGGGAGCGGCTGCGCTCCGTCGAGCTGCCCGGGCTGACGCTCACCGTCCGTTCGCGGCCGTCCCGGGGGTCCGGGCTGCCGTCCGCCCTCTTCGTGCACGGCCTCGGCGGCTCCTCGCAGAACTGGTCGGCCCTGATGCCGCTCGTGGAGGAGCTGGCCGACTGCGAGGCGGTCGACCTGCCCGGCTTCGGCGACTCGCCGCCCCCGGACGACGGCAACTACTCGGTCACCGGCCACGCCCGCGCGGTCATTCGCCTCCTGGACGCCCAGGAGCGCGGCCCCGTCCACCTGTTCGGCAACTCGATGGGCGGCGCGGTCGCCACCCGGGTCGCCGCGGTCCGCCCCGACCTGGTGCGTACGCTCACGCTGATCTCGCCCGCGCTCCCGGAGATCCGGGTCCAGCGCACGGCCGCCCCGACCGCCCTGCTCGCACTGCCGGGCGTCGCCTCCCTGTTCGCCCGGCTGTCCCGGGACTGGACCGCGGAGGAACGCACCCGCGGAGTCATGGCACTCTGTTACGGCGATCCGGCACGGGTCTCCGAGGCGGGCTTCCGCGACGCGGTGGCCGAAATGGAGCGCCGGCTGGAACTGCCGTACTTCTGGGACGCCATGGCGCGTTCCGCCCGTGGGATCGTCGACGCGTACACCCTGGGCGGACAGCACGGGCTGTGGCGTCAGGCCGAGCGGGTGCTCGCGCCGACCCAGCTGGTGTACGGCGGACGGGACCGGCTCGTCTCGTTCCGGATGGCCCGCAGGGCGTCCGCGGCCTTCCGCGACGCGCGCCTGCTGACACTGCCCGACGCCGGGCACGTGGCGATGATGGAGTACCCGGAGGCGGTCGCCCAGGCGTTCCGGGAATTGCTCGACGAATGCGGCGGGAGCTGATCCAGGGCGTGGGACGACACAGCCGGAAGGGCCCTGCGCCCAGCGCGCCCGCAACCGGGCAGGCGGAGCCGGACGAAGCGGGGCGCGAGGCCGCCCGGCCCGTCGCCGGCACCGGACGGCGCAGACGGGAGGCGGGATCCGCGCCCTTCGCGGGTGCGCCCGAGGTGCGCGGCGGCCACCCCGAACAGCGTGAGGCGGGCGGCGGCTGGGGCGCGGGCCCCATGCGCGCCCCTTCCCGCCCCGGCCTCCAGGCGCCCGCACCCGGCGCGCGCCCCGGCGCTCCGCGCCCCCCGCACCACCAGCAGGCCACCGGCACCCGGCCGCTGATACCGGGTCCGCGGCGCGAGTTCGTGGAAGCCTTCGACAGCCCGCCCGCGCCGCCCGCCCCGCGCCGCCGCGACCCGGTGGCCGAGGACCCGTACCGCTCCGTCACCGACTGGGAAACCCGCGAGCCGGAGACCAGGGACGACGAGGAAGCGGCTCCCGTCAGGGAGAGCAAGGGCGGCAAGGGCCGTACGCTCACCGGCATCGCGGCCGCCGCGGTGACCACCGTCCTCGCGGTCGTCGTGGCCGGGCAGGTCGCCC
This sequence comes from Streptomyces sp. NBC_00523, assembly GCF_036346615.1. Taxonomy (NCBI): domain Bacteria; kingdom Bacillati; phylum Actinomycetota; class Actinomycetes; order Kitasatosporales; family Streptomycetaceae; genus Streptomyces; species Streptomyces sp. NBC_00523. The sequence continues at coordinate 4,889,874 of NZ_CP107836.1, forward strand.
ACGACAGCACCTCGGGGAACGGCGCCGCGCAGGCCGCGGGGGTGGACCGGGACGGAGCGGACAACGCCTCCCGCTCCGACAGCCGGACGACCCCCTCGCCCAAGGCGGCCGTCAAGCCCCTGACGTACGAACAGAAAATGGCCAAGTCCTATCCGCTCTCACCGGCGCTGACGGGCTCGGGGAAGTTCGAGACCGTGCCCGGCTCCGCCAAGGCGCCCGGGAAGGGGACCGTCCACCGCTACCGGATCGACGTGGAGAAGGGGCTCGGGCTCGACCCCCAGTTGTTCGCCCAGGCCGTCCAGAAGACCCTCAACGACGACCGGAGCTGGGCGCACGACGGCGACATGACCTTCGAACGGGTCTCCGAGGGCAAGCCGGACTTCGTCATCACGCTGGCCAGCCCCGGCACCACCGGCAAGTGGTGCGCCAAGTCCGGCCTGGACACCATGGAGGACAACGTCTCCTGCGACTCGGCCGCCACCGAGCGCGTGATGATCAACGCCTATCGCTGGGCGCAGGGTTCGGCCACCTTCGGACCGGACAAGCTCTACTCGTACCGGCAGATGCTCATCAACCACGAGGTCGGCCACCGGCTCGGCCACAACCATGTGAGCTGCCGGACGGAGGGCGCGCTCGCGCCGGTCATGCAGCAGCAGACCAAGACGCTGGACCTCGACGGCATCAAATGCCGCCCCAACCCGTGGGTCTACCCCACCTCTGAGTAACCCTCAGTTTCCATAGCGCGACAGAACGCTATTCCGCTGGGAAAGTTACGCCGGTTCACCCCTTTCGGTGGCGCGATGGACAACCGTCCGTCGCGCCACCGGCGTATCCGCTTACGGTCGTCCCGCCGCGAGTCGCCGAAGGAACGGCGGCCGCTCACAAGGGAGATCGGGGGTGCGCTCGTGCGGATCGGACTGCTCACCGACGGTGGTTATCCGTACGCGACCGGTGAGTCCAGGCTCTGGTGCGACCGGCTCGTACGCGGGCTCGCACAGCACGAGTTCGACCTCTTCGCGCTCAGCCGCTCCGCCGAACAGGAGGCGGCCGGCTGGGTCCGGCTCCCTCCCCAGGTCGCCGGCGTGCGCACCGCGCCCCTGTGGACCGCCGACGAGGGCACCCTCGGCCTGCACGCCCCCCGGGGACCGCTCGCCCGGCTGCTGACCGGCGGGGGCGCGCGGACGTACGCCCGGCGCGAACGGCGGCGTTTCGCCGCCCACTTCGCGGACCTCGCGGCCTCCGTCTGCGCCGCCGCGGGCCCGGAGCGCGGCCGTACGGACGCGGGCCACCCGGAAGGCGGCGCCGTGTCCCGGCTCGCGGACGAGCGCTTCACCCGCGGGCTCTACGGCCTCGCCGAACTCGCCTGGGAACACGGCGGACTGCCCGCCGCCCTGCGCTCCGAGACGGCCGTGCGCATCCTGGAGGCCGCCTGCCGCGCCCCCGGCACCGGACGCACCGTGCAGACCGCCACCGTCACCGACCTGCTCGCCTTCACCGCCGAGCTGGACCGGGTGCTGCGCCCCCTCTCCCTCGACTGGTACGAGGAGGACGGCCTCGGTGCCGTGGACCTCTGCCACGCGACGGCGGGCGGTGCCGCCGCGCTGCCGGGGCTGCTGGCCAAACGCTTCTTCGGGGTGCCGCTGCTGGTCACCGAGCACGCCGTCCGGGTCCGGGCGCACTACCTCGCGTCGGGCGGTGCGCCGGTCAGCGCGCCGGTGCGCGCCCTCCTCGCCCACCTGCATGGACGGCTCGCCACCGAGGTGTACCGGCAGGCCGACCTCATCACCCCCGGCAACACCCACGCCCGCCGCTGGCAGGAGCGCTGCGGGGCCGACGCCGCCAAGCTGCGGACCGTGTACCCGGGCATGGAGGCGGCCCGGTTCGCCGCGCTCGGCGAGAGCGAGGACGACGGCGGGCCCGACACGCTCGTCTGGGTCGGCCGCATCGAGCCCGCCAAGGACCTGATCGGCCTCCTGCGCGCCTTCGCCGAGGTGCGCCTCGCCGAGCCCGACGCCCGGCTGCGGATCATCGGCGCACCGGCCCCGGGCCCGGCGGGCGCTGCCTACCTGGCCCGCTGCCGCGCCCTGGCCGCCGAGCTCTTCCCCGAGGAGGACGCGGTCGGCTTCGAGGAGATCGGCGGGCCCGAGGTCCCGGAGCTGGCCCAGGCGTACGCGGCGGGCGGCGTCGTGGTGCTCTCCAGCGTGGTCGAGGGCTTCCCGATCAGCCTGGTCGAGGCGATGTTCTGCGGCCGGGCCACGGTGTCCACGGACGTCGGCGCGGTGGTCGAGGTCATCGGCGGTACGGGGCTCGTGGTCCCGCCGCGCAACCCCCGGGCGCTCGCGGACGCCTGCCTCGCGCTCCTCCGTGACCCCGAGCGCCGTGCGCGCCTGGGTGCGGCGGCGCGCGCCCGGGCGCTCGAACTCTTCACCGTCGAACAGAATCTCGCCGCCTTCCACGGCATCTACCTGGAGCTCATCGCCCGGGCCCCGGTACGTGAGAGGCCGCATCCCGCCCCGCACGACGGCCCGCGCCCCTTCGCCACCCCGCCGGAGGCCCACGTCCTGGGCCACTGGCCGGAGCCGGCCGGACCGGAGCGCACCGACCGCACCCCCAGCTGGGCGGGCGCCGGGAGCGGCGATGCGTAGCCACGAGACGGCAGCCCCGACACCGGGCGAACAGCACCACGGAGGAACGACGATGAGCCGCGAGGGCCAGCAGGGGGACGCCGCCTCGGCGGGGGAGCTCGCGCCCGGGGACGCGCCCGCGCGCGCCCCCGAAGTGGCGCATGCCCACCCCGCGCCCGCCCTGCGCAAGGCGGCCGTCGGGCGGCGGGGGACCGCCGACCCGGTGCGGGCGCTCATGCACCGTCACCGGGAGCTGTGCGAACGGGCCGTCGACCCGCTGGAGATCGCCGCAGGACTGGAGGCCCACGGGGTCACCGACCGCACCGCCGCCCGCTACCGGCACCGGGACGTGTTCTCGCTCGCCGAGGAGCTCTTCGCCCGGGTCCCCGCGGTCGCGGGGGAGCCCGCGGTGACGGGCTCCGCGACCGGCCCCGCCCCGGCGCGCGACGTCACCACGCGCGCCGCCTGGTCCCTGCGCGCCCTGCTGCCCGGCGCCGCCTGCCTCGCGACCCTCGTCGCGCTCGGGCTCACCGACGGGGTGCTCGGCGGCGACGCCCGCCTCGCCCTCGGCTCCGCCGGGGCGCTCCTCGCGCTCACCGGCCTCGCCCTCACCCTGCGCACCGGCCCGCTCAGCGCCCGGGAGGGGGCGGGCATGTCCGGCGCCGCCGCGCTCGGCGCCTGCTGGCTGCTCGGCTACGTCCTGTACGGCGACGACCTGCTCCACCAGGTCCTCAGCGGCGGCCCCGAGGGCCCCTGGACGGTGACCCCGGCACCCCTGCTGGGGCTCGCCGTCGCGGTGGCCCCGGCCGCCTGGTGCGCCCACCTCTTCGCCCTGGCCGCGCACCGCCGCCTGCACGGCAGCCATGCGCTGGAGGAGTTCGGGGCGGGCGTGCGCCCCCTGCTCTTCGGCGTCGTCGCGCTTTTCGCCTGCGCCCTCGCCGCCCTGCTGTACCTGGCCCGCCTCGGCTTCGGCACCGGCGGCTCACCGGCCGGGGCCGCCACCCTCGGGATGCTGCTCCTGCTGGCCCGCCTGCTGACCGTCCACGGCTTCCCCGAACCGGCCGCCACCGGACTCGCCGCCGCCTGCGCCATGGAGGCCGCGGCCCCCGCCCTGATCCTGGCCGGACGGCTGCCCGGGCTCCACGCGGTCGCCCGCCCCGTCCACGCCCTCATCGAGGCGGCGGGCCCCGGGGTCGTGCCCGTACTGGCCTGCGGCACCGCCGCGTTCGGCCTGCTGATCACCGCCGTCCTCGCCCTCTCCCGGGCCTCCGCCCACGCCGCCCCCTGAGGCGGACCCCCGATCCCCCCGCGGAGCCGACGCCGCGGGCCGTCACCACCCGAACCGCACGCACCGACGCGTACGGGACAGCCCTCAAGGAGACACCCACATGACCCGCCAATCCCCCGCACCGGCAGCCCGCCGTCGGCCCTCAGGCCGGGGCGGTGCGCGATGAGGGTGCTGCTGCTCGGAGCCAACGGATTCATCGGCCGGTTCGTGGCCGACCGGCTGCTCGCCGACCCCGCCGTCCACCTCACGGCCCTCGGCCGCGGCGACGACGCCGACGTCCGGTTCGACCTTGCGACCGGCAGCCCCGGAGCGCTCACCCGCTTCCTGGACGCCGTCCACCCCGGGGTCGTCGTCAACTGCGCCGGCGCGACCCGGGGCGGCGCGCGCGACCTCACCCGGCACAACACCGTCGCCGTCGCCACGGTCTGCGAGGCGATGCGGCGCAGCCGCTGCACCGCCCGCCTGGTGCAGGTCGGCTGCGCCTCGGAGTACGGGCCCTCGCAGCCCGGGTCCTCCACCGCCGAGGACGCCATCCCGCGCCCCGGCGGCCCGTACGGCGTCAGCAAGCTCGCCGCCACCGAGCTGGTCCTCGGCTCCGGGCTCGACGCGGTCGTTCTGCGGGTCTTCTCCCCGGTCGGCCCCGGCACCCCGGCCGGTTCCCCGCTCGGCCGGCTCGCCGAGGCGATGCGCCGCACCATGCAGGCCGGCGACGGCGAGCTGAAGCTCAGCGGCCTCGGCGTGCAGCGGGACTTCGTGGACGTACGCGACGTGGCGCGGGCCGTCCACGCCGCCTCGCTCTCCGCCGCCCAGGGCGTCGTCAACATCGGCACCGGCCGGGCCGTCCGGCTGCGCGACGCGGCGGCCGTCCTCGCCAAGGTCGCCGGATACGCGGGCGCTCTCCACGAGCTGGACTCGCCCCCCGCCCGCCTCCCCATCGGCGCGCCCCGCACCTCCACCGAGTCGGTCATCGAACACCTCTCGGCCACCCCGTCCCCGTACCCGGACGGCTGCGGCGCCTGGCAGCAGGCCGACGTGCGCACCGCGCGGGACCGGCTCGGCTGGCGCCCCCGGATCAATCTGGAGGAATCGCTCGCCGACATCTGGATGGAGGCGGCGTGCCGTATCTGACCAGCACCGGCACCGCCCGGCGCACCAGCGGCGCCGACCGGCTCGGCTTCGGCGTCCCCGGCTACGCCCACCCGCTGCTCGCCCCCGCCGAGTGGGCCGAGCTGAGCCGCCCCGGCACCCCGCTGCACTGGGCCGTCCTCAACATCGACAACGGCCCCGGCAGCCGGCCCGACCCGCACTGCCTGGAGGCGGCCGGCCGGCTCCGCAACGCCCGCGCCCGCGCGCTGCGCGACGGGGACCCGCTCGACGCCGTGCGCGCGTCCGGCGGCAGGCTGCTCGGGCAGCTCGATCTCGCCCACGGCACCCGGCCGTTCGGGGAACTCCTCGCCGACGCCCGGTCGTACCTGGACTGGTACCGGGTGGACGGCTTCTACCTGGACCGCTGTCCGGCCGGCCGCGCCGAGCTGCCCGTCGTCCGCCGGCTCACCGGCACCCTGCGGGCCTTCCTGGGGAAGGACGACGGGCACCTCGTGCTGGGGCACGACACCCATCCGTATCCCGGTTACGCGGAGACGGGGGACCAGCTCGTCACCTTCCGGGGCGCGTGGAGCGACTACCGCTGGTCGCAGGTGGCGGAGTGGACCGCGGCCTACCCGCCCGGCCGCTTCGCGCACTTCGTGCACGGCGTTCCGCGCACGCATCTGGAGGAGGCCATGCGCATCGCCCGCTGGCAGGGCGCCGGGACGATCTTCTTCACCGACCGCGGCGGACGGTCCGGTCCGGGGAACGGCCGGAACGGTCACGGACAAAGCGACCCATTCGCGGCACTGCCCAGGTACTGGGACGAAATCGTCTCGCGGATCGGACCCGGTATCTCGGAATGAGAGGGGGCGTGGCAGTGTTACCGGAAGAACAACCGTACGTAGTCGAAGTACGTAGAAACCGACCACCTGCATTGTTGAGGTTCCTGTGTCGCTGCCACCCCTGGTCGAGCCAGCTGCTGAGCTCACCGTCGACGAGGTCCGCAGGTACTCCCGCCACCTGATCATCCCGGATGTCGGGATGGACGGGCAGAAGCGGCTGAAGAACGCGAAGGTGCTCTGTGTCGGCGCCGGCGGCCTCGGCTCGCCGGCCCTGATGTACATGGCCGCCGCCGGTGTCGGCACGCTCGGCATCGTGGAGTTCGACGAGGTCGACGAGTCGAACCTGCAGCGCCAGGTCATCCACAGCCAGGGCGACATCGGCAAGTCCAAGGCACAGTCGGCCAAGGAGACCGTCCAGGGCATCAACCCCCTGGTCAACGTGGTCCTTCACGAAGAGCGGCTCGAAGCCGAGAACGTGATGGACATCTTCTCCCAGTACGACCTGATCGTGGACGGCACGGACAACTTCGCCACCCGCTATCTCGTCAACGACGCCGCGGTCCTGCTGAACAAGCCCTACGTCTGGGGCTCGATCTACCGCTTCGACGGCCAGGCGTCCGTGTTCTGGTCCGAGCACGGTCCCTGCTACCGCTGCCTCTACCCGGAGCCGCCCCCGCCGGGCATGGTTCCCTCCTGCGCCGAGGGCGGCGTCCTCGGTGTGCTCTGCGCCTCCATCGGCTCGATCCAGGTCAACGAGGCCATCAAGCTGCTCGCCGGCATCGGCGACCCGCTGGTCGGCCGGCTGATGATCTACGACGCCCTGGAGATGCAGTACCGCCAGGTCAAGGTGCGCAAGGACCCCGACTGCGCGGTCTGCGGCGAGAACCCCACCGTCACCGAGCTCATCGACTACGAGGCGTTCTGCGGCGTCGTGTCGGAGGAGGCCCAGGAGGCGGCGGCCGGTTCGACCATCACTCCGAAGCAGCTCAAGGAGTGGATCGACGCCGACGAGAAGATCGAGATCATCGACGTCCGCGAGCCGAACGAGTACGAGATCGTCGCGATCCCGGGCTCCCGGCTGATCCCGAAGAACGAGTTCCTGATGGGCAACGCCCTCCAGGACCTCCCGCAGGACAGGCGCATCGTCCTGAACTGCAAGACGGGTGTCCGCAGTGCGGAAGTCCTCGCGGTCCTCAAGTCGGCGGGCTTCGCCGACGCGGTCCACGTGGGCGGCGGCGTGATCGGCTGGGTCAACCAGATCGAGCCCGAGAAGCCGGTCTACTAGACGACCTCGAAGGGGCCGGTCCGCAGCGCGCGGGCCGGCCCCTTCGGCGTTCCGTGGCCTCGCTACGAGCAGGTCGTGCCGTCCGCCGGGACCTTCCCGTCCAGGAAGTACGCGTCCACCGTCGACGTCACACAGCTGTTGCGGCCGTACGCGCCGTGCCCCTCGCCCTTGTTGGAGAGCAGCACACCGACGCCCTCGCCCAGCGCGTCCGCCATCCGGCGGGCGCCCTCGTACGGCGTGGCCGGGTCGCCCGTCGTCCCCACGACCAGGACCGGACCGGCGCCCGGAGCGCTCGCCTCCGGGTGGTCGTGCTCGCCCTCCACCGGCCAGCCGGAGCACCAGCCCGCCGTGTCCCAGGCCAGGAACGGCCCGAAGACGGGGGACAGCTTCTCGAACTCGGGCAGCAGCGCCTTCGCCTCGGCCGCCGTGGGCCGCGCCTTGCCGTCCGCGCAGGAGATGGCCCGCTGCGAGTGGTTCTGGGTGTCGTAGTGGCCGTTCTGGTCCCGGCCGTTGTACGAGTCGGCGAGCTGGAGCAGCAGGCCGCCGTCGCCGTCCTCCGCCGCGTCCAGGGCGCGGGTGAGGGTGGGCCAGCTGTCCTGGGAGTAGAGGGGGGTCACGATGCCGGTGATCGCCAGCGACTCGTTGAGCGCGCGGTCCGTGCCGGTCGGCAGCGGCTCGGCGTCGATCCGCTTCAGCAGCGCCGCGATCCGCCGGGTGCCCGCCTCCGGGTCCTGGCCGCGGTCCTTGAGGTAGTTCTCCAGGGCCCGCTGGAAGCCGGTCGCCTGGTTGCGCGCGTGCCCGGTGGCGTCCGCGGTCGGGTCGACGACCGCGTCGAGGACCGTACGCCCCACGTGCTCCGGGAAGAGGTGGGCGTACGTGCCGCCCAGCTCGGTGCCGTACGACATCCCGAAGTACGTCAGCTTCTCGTCCCCGAGGGCGCGGCGGATCACGTCCATGTCGCGGGCGGCGTTCGTCGTGCCGACGTACGGGAGGACCTTGCCGGACAGGCGTGCGCAGCCGGCCCCGAAGTCGGCGCCGTCCTTCATGAACGACGCCTCCTCGGCCGCGGTGTCCGGCGTCATGTCCACATTCTGGTACGCCTTCTCCTGCGCCTTGTCGTCGCGGCACCGCACCCCGGCGCTCTGCGCCACCCCGCGCGGGTCGAAGCCCACCAGGTCGTACCGGGAGTTGAGGGTGGCGTACCCGGCGGCGGCGCGCGGCAGGATCGAGACGCCGGAGCCGCCGGGTCCGCCGAAGTTGAAGAGCATCGAGCCCAGGCGCTTGGACGGGTCCGTGGCCTCCTTGCGGATCAGGGCGATGCCGATCGTCTCGCCCTTGGGCTTCGCGTAGTCCAGCGGCACCTTCACCGTCGCGCAGCGCCACTCGGAGCCCGGCTCCTCACCGCCCTCGGGGGCCTCGCACCGGGCCCAGTCCAGGCGCTGCGAGGCGGGCGACGAGGCGGTGCCGCCGCCCGCCCGCTTGCCCGGCTCGTCGTCCGTACCGTCCTCGCAGCCCGCGAGCACCCCCGTCAGCAGCAGTGCGGCGGTGGCCAGTGCCCCGGCCCGTGCGTGTACGACCACGTGTGCGTTCCCTCCCCGTCGAGCGCTGCCCGTACGGCAGTTCGCCCATCGTAGGGGGGCGTCTCGCGGGGGCTCAGCCGCAGACCGTGCCGGCCTCCGGGGCCCTGCCGTCGAGCAGATAGCCGCCGACCGCCTTCTGCACGCAGGCGTCGCCGCTGTTGTACGCGCCGTGGCCCTGGCCCTTGTACGTCATCTGCACACCGACGTCCTCGCCCAGCTCGTCAGCCATCGCCTTGGCACCCGCGTACGGGGTCGCCGGGTCGCCGGTGTTGCCGATGACGAGGATGGGGGCGGAGCCGGGGGCGCTGACGTCGGGGGTCTTCCAGGTGCCCTTGACCGGCCAGTCGGTGCAGCCCATCAGGCCCCAGCCCAGGTAGTTGCCGAAGACCGCCGAGGCGTCGCGGAATTCGGGGAGCTTCGCCTTCGTCTGCTCCAGGGTGAACCGCTCGCGCGAGTCGGCGCAGCTGATCGCGGAGTAGGCGGCGGCGGAATTGTCGTAGCGTCCGTCGTCGGAGCGGCCGTTGAGGGAGTCGGCGAGCGCCAGGAGCAGGGAGCCGTTCCCGCCGTCGGCCTCGTCCACCCCCTGTTCCAGCAGCGGCCAGGTCTCCTTGGAGTAGAGGGCCGCCGCGATGCCGGTGGTGGCCTGGGTCTCGGTCAGCTTGCGGGCGCCGATGCCCTTGATCGGCTTCTTCTCCAGCTGGTCCAGCAGGGAGGCGATGCCCTTCTCGATCTCCTTCGCGTCGGAGCCGGGGAGCTTGCAGGCGTCGCCCCGGTCCGCGCAGTCCTTGGTGAAGTTCTCCAGGGCGAGCTGGAAGCCCTTGGCCTGGCTCAGCGAGGACTGCTCGGCGTCCTCGGTGGGGTCGACCACCGCGTCCAGGACCGCCCGGCCGACCCTCTTCGGGAAGAGGTGCGCGTAGACGCCGCCCAGCTCGGTGCCGTACGAGATGCCGAAGTAGTACAGCTTGTCGTCGCCGAGCACCTGGCGCATCAGGTCCATGTCGCGGGCGGCGTTGGTGGTGCCGACGTGCGGAAGCTGCTCGCCGGACCGCTTCTCGCAGGCGGCGGCGAACCGCTTGGTGTCCTGGACGAACGCCTTCTCCTCCGCCGCGTCGTCCGGGGTGCCGTCCTCCTGGTAGCGGGCGTCCAGCTGCTGGTCGGTCTCGCACTCGACGCCGTCGCTGTTCCCCACTCCGCGCGGGTCGAAGCTCACCAGGTCGTACCGGGCACGCAGTTTGTCGTACGCCGTACCGAATGCGGGCAGGGTGGCGACGCCCGAGCCGCCGGGGCCGCCGAAGTTGAAGATGAGCGAGCCGATCCGCTTCTTCGGGCTGATCGCCTTCGCGCGGATGAGCGCCAGCTCGATGGTGTCGCCGTCCGGCTTCGCGTAGTCGAGGGGGGCCTTCATGGAGGCGCACTCCCAGTTCGCGCCGCCGGGCAGCGGGGACGGCGGTTTGCCGCCCCCCTGGGCCTGGGAAGGCGCGGGGCACTTCTTCCACGTCAGCTTCTGGGAGGCGAGGCCGGACGAGGGGCTGCCGGTGGTGGCGTTCGCCGCGCGGGCCTGGCTCGTCGGTTCGGCGGCTTCCTTGTCACCGCCGTCCGCACAGCCGGCGAGGGGGAGCAGCACGGTCACGGTGGCGGCGAGGGCCGCGGCGCGCAGGGCAGGGGAGGTCCTCATCGCTCCATGCTGCGGCGGCGCCGGGGCGCGCGCACGGGGTGCCGGTCCAAGTGGGTGGCCCGTGCACGCAGGTCCCTCCCGCGCACCCGGGGGCCTCCCGCTCAGCGCCCGGGTGTCAGATCTGCCCCTTGCGCGTGAGGTGGTTGAAGCACAGCCAGCCGGGAAGGACCGGCAGCCACAGGGTCATCAGCCGGAACAGCAGCACGGCCGGGGCGGCGACCTCCTTCGGCAGCCCGACCGCGATCAGACCCAGCGTCAGCGCGCCCTCGACGGCGCCCATCCCGCCGGGCGTCGGCGCGGCCGAGCCGAGCGCGTTCCCGGCGAGGAAGACCACCGCGATGCTCGCGTAGCTGAGGTGCGGGGTGTCCGGTCCGCTGAACGCCCGGACCGAGGCGTCCAGGCACATCACGAAGACACCGGTCAGCAGCAGCATCCCGCCGATCCCGGTGAGCAGCTTCTGCGGGCGCTGCACCACGTCGAGCATGCGGGGCACGACCCCGGCGAACAGCGACCGCACCCGGGTCACCACGAACTTCCGCAGGAACGGGATCGCGGTGACCACCAGGACCAGCACGGCGACCGTCAGCAGCCCGGCGATCACGGTCCTGGACGGGGTGAGCGAGGACGGCGTCTTCTCGGTGCCGGTCAGATAGCCGAAGGCGCCCAGCAGCAGGATGTGGCAGCCGAGACCGAACAGCTGGGACGCGCCCACGCTGGCCACCGCGAGACCGGGGCGGACCCCGGAGCGCTGGAGGAACCGGGTGTTCAGCGCCACCCCGCCGACCGCCGCCGGGGCCACGATCTTCACGAACGACCCGGCGACCTGCGCCAGGACGGTCCGCCCGAACGACACCCGCTCGGGCACGAAGCCCAGCAGGCTCATCGCGGCGGCCACGTAACTCAGTGCCGAGAAGCCGAGCGCGGCGGCCACCCAGCCCCACTCCGCCTGCTCCACGACCGCCCCGAAGTCGGCCTCGGTGACCTGCGAGATCAGGAAGTACGCGGCGATGGCACCGGCGATGAAGCTGAACAGGGTGCGCGGCTTGATGCGTTCCAGGCGGACCGGCTCGACCGGCGCCTGCGGCCGGATCAGCAGGACCTCCCGGCGGATCTGGGAGAGCAGGTCCTCCTCGCGCGCCTCTTCGAGGGCGTCGTCCATGGCCCGCTTCTCGGCCCGCATCGACTTGCGGGCGGACTTGCGGTCACCGTTCCTGGACAGCTCCGCGTCCTCGGCCCGGGCGCGCTTGGCCGCGTCCGACGCTTCGAGGACCGCCTCGCGTTCGCGCTGCGAGCGTTCCCGGGCGAGCCTGCGCAGCTGCGCCCGGGTGGAGCGGCTGAGCGCGATCGGCTGGAGGAGGGGCAGGCAGTCGGCGACCGCGTCGGGGCCGAGCACGGCGAGCGCGGCGGCCACGGCCCGCTCGGGGCCCACCCGCAGCCCGGTGGTGGTGAGCAGCTGCGCGACGTCCATCCGCAGGACCAGGTCACCGGCCGCGATCTCGCCGCCGCGCAGGTCGGTGACGAACACCGTGCCGAAACGATCCACCAGTATGGCGTCGCCGGTGAGCCTGCGGTGCGCGATCCGGCGCGACTGGAGAGCCTTCACCTGCTCCCACGCCCCGCGCACCAGATCGTCGGTGATCTCGGTGTCCTCCAGGGCGTCCAGGGACCGGCCGCCGATGTGCTCGTAGACCAGCATCACCGCGTCCGGGCCGAGCTCGGAGGTGGCGATGAGCTTCGGCGCGTTGGCCCCGGCGGCGATGGCCGCGTACGCGAGCAGCGCCTCCTGCTCCAGCGCCTGGCGCAGCGACTGGATGGACCGGCGCTGGGTGATGCCGCGCAGGGTGAGCCTGCGCCACACCCGGTAGAAGAACCCCTGGGCCTGTTGCTCGCGGTCCACGACGGTCACGTCGAGCGGTGGCCCGTCCTCCAGGGAGACCAGATAGCGGCGCCCCCGGTCGCTCTGGTCGCCGGAGTCGGGCGCGTCGTCCGCCCGCATCGCGGTGACCGGCCGGAAGCCGACGTGCCGCAGACCGGCCATCAGGTGCTGGCCGGTCGGGCGGACGTTCGGCGAGCCGACCGCGTACAGCGTGCCGTACGCCACCGTCCAGCCGATGAGCACCGTGAGCACGATGGAGAACGGGGTCGTGTAGCCGCCGACCAGCATCGCGAAGGCGTCCAGCAGCAGCACCATCCACAGCACGACGCGCCAGCGCGGCCGTCTCGCCATGCCGACCGCGGTCATGTACGCGATCACGGGCGCGAGGTAGCCGTGGACGGGATCGGTGACCGCGTCGCCGGGCTGCGGCTGGGTCAGCGCGTCCTGGATGGTGCCGGAGGCGGACTTGGCCACCCACAGATCCGTGGCGAGCGTCACCCCGTGCGCCAGCACCGCGGCCAGCACCCCGTCGGCGATCCGCAGCCCGTCGCGTTTGATCAGCCGCTCGATGGCGAAGGCGACCGGCACGAGCAGCACGGCGATGCTGGAGACCAGCCCGGCGAGCTTGATCAGCAGGTCGGGGGCCTGGCCGGTGCCCTTGTTGATGTCCTGTTCGAGGCCGGTGGTCGTGCCGTGGGCGAAGGCGGCGACGGAGAAAAGGACGACGACCGCCAGCACCCCGATGAGCAGGCGCAGCAGGTCGGAGGGGCGGTGCACCCGGGCGGGGAGCAGCGGTTCGTCACCGGAGACGCGCTCGGCCTGCGACGCTTCGGAGCCGGCGAGGGTCGATCCGGCCGGGGTCTCCGCGTCCGTGTCCGGCTCCCGCCGGTCGCTGTCCGGACGCGGCTCGGCATCGGAGGCGTCGGCCGCCTTCGGTGGCTGCACGCCCTGCTCCTTCGTCGCCTCTGATTGGTCTTCGTGTTCTCGTATCACCGGTCACCGCCCGCATGATGGTGGCACGGCCGCTGGGCGCAAGGGGGCATCAGGGTGCGATGCGGGGGCGTGCGATGCGCAACATACGCTCCTTTCCCGCCGTGCGCACGCTGCGTGTGCGCGCGAACACGGCCAGGGCCTTTCGTTTGGATCAGGCCGGGCTGTCGGTGGCGTGCGGCAGGATGGGGCGGATGAGCGAACACCCGACGGGCGACGCGCTGCCGGAGTACGCGGAGCGCGTGCTCGACGTCGCCGACCTGATCCCGCCCGGCCGCGTCATGACGTACGGCGATGTGGCGGAGTGGCTGGACGAGGGCGGGCCGCGCCAGGTCGGCCGGGTCATGGCGCTGTACGGGAGCGCGGTGCCGTGGTGGCGCGTGGTGCGCTCCGACGGCAGGCTGCTGCCCGGCCACGAGCTGCGCGCCCTGGACCACTACCGCGCGGAGAGCACCCCGCTGCGCGAGGCCCCGGCGAGCGCGGAGGGCCACCTCCCGCGCCTGGACATGCGGCGCGCGCGATGGGACGGCGTGACGGGCGGCCCGGCGGCGGCCGGCGGCGGTGGGGGAGCTCACACCTGACAGCTTCGGCCATGGGGCGGCGGAACGGGCGGATCCGCGTCCGTGCGGTGCGCGCGGGGCGGGCGGCGGCCCGTCCGCGACCCGGCCCTCCGGGGGCGTCCGGCCGTCCGGCGGTGTGCGGCCGGGAGAACGTGACGATCCCCGCAGCCGTCCCGCCGCATTCGGGGGGCGCGCCGGAGTAGCGTCTTCAGTTCGCGGCGGACGCCGCGCCCTCACCACCCGTACACCCACCAGGACCGGCGAACCCACGTGAGCACCTCCTCCACCACCCGGCACAGTCCTCACCGTCACGCACGGCCGGGGACCACGGGCCCGTACCGGCTGGTGCGCACCCTGCCGGGTTCGGTGGAGCCCCCTCTCCTGGACGCGGCGCAGCGCGCGGTGGTTGACCACCCGGGCGGCCCGCTCCTGGTCCTCGCCGGACCCGGTACGGGCAAGACGACGACGCTGGTGGAAGCCGTCGCCGCGCGCATCGCCCGGGGTGCCGACCCGGCCCGCCTGCTGGTCCTCACCTTCAGCCGCAAGGCCGCCGTGGAGCTGCGCGACCGGATGGCCGCCCGGCTCGGCGCCGCCCGGGGCCCGCAGGCCACCACCTTCCACTCCTTCTGTTACGCCCTCGTCCGCGCCCACCAGGACGCCGACCTCTTCGCGGACCCGCTGCGGCTGCTCTCAGGCCCGGAGCAGGACGTGACCGTCCGCGACCTCCTGGCCGGTCAGCTCGAACTGGAGAAGGAGGGGCGCCCGCATATCAGCTGGCCCGACGAGCTGCGCGCCTGCCTGACGACGCGCGGCTTCGCCGACGAGGTACGCGCGGTGCTCGCCCGCAGCCGTGAGCTGGGCCTCGGCCCGGACGCCCTCGCCGCCTTCGCCCGGCGCACCGGCCGCCCCGACTGGGGCGCCGCCGCCCGCTTCCTCGCCGAATACCTCGACGTGCTGGACGCCCAGGGCGTGCTGGACTACGCGGAGCTGGTGCACCGCGCGGTGCTGCTCGCGGAGCGCCCCGAGGTGTCGGCGCAGCTGGCGGGGGCGTACGACGCGGTCTTCGTGGACGAGTACCAGGACACGGACCCCGCCCAGGTGCGGCTGCTGCACGCGCTGGCCGGGAACCGGGGCAGCGCCCCCGGGGGCGGCGGCGGGCGCGACCTGATCGCCTTCGGTGACCCGGACCAGTCGATCTACGCGTTCCGGGGCGCCGACGTGAACGGCATCCTCGACTTCCCGGAGATGTTCCGGCGCGCGGACGGCGCACCCGCCCCGGTCGGCGTCCTCACCACCTCCCGCCGCTCCGGCGACCGGCTGCTCGCCGCCACCCGGCTGCTCACCCGGCGGATGCCGCTCACCAGGCTGCCGTCGGCGAAGGTCCGCGCCCACCGCGAACTCGGCGCGGTCCGCGAGGGCGGCTCCGTCGAGGCGTACACCTACCCGACCGCCTCCACGGAGCTGGACAACATCGCGGACCTGCTGCGCCGGGCGCACCTGGAGGACGGGGTGCCGTGGTCCGAGATGGCGGTGCTCGTCCGCGCCGGAGGCCGTACGCTGCCCTCCCTGCGCCGGGCCCTGACCTCGGCGGGCGTCCCCCTGGAGGTCGACGGCGACGACCTGGCCCTGCGCCACGAACCGGCGGTGGGCCCGCTCCTGACGGCCCTGCGCGCGGTGGCGGAGGCGGCGGTGCGCGGGGCGGGCGGGGACGGGGACGCGGCGGACACCCCGGACACCCCGGACACCCCAGACACCCCGGACACCCCCGAAGCCCCCGGGCCCCCCGCCTCCTCCTGGCTCGACACCGAGACCGCGCTCACCCTGCTCGCCTCGCCCCTCGGCGCGATGGACGCCGCCGACCTGCGCCGCCTCGGCCGCGCCCTGCGGGACGAGGAGCGCGCCGCCGGGAACAAGGTGCCCGCGCCCTCCGGTGAGCTGCTGGCCCGGGCGCTCGCCGAGCCGGAACACCTGGTCGCGCACGATCCGGCGTACGCCCGGGGCGCCCAGCGCCTGGGCGCGCTCCTGCGTACCGCCCGCGAGCTGCTTGAGGCGGGCGGCACCGCCGAGGAAGCCCTGTGGGCGCTGTGGTCCGGCACCCCGTGGCCGGGCAGGCTGGAGCGGGCGGCCCTGCGCGGGGGCACCGCGGGGCGCAACGCCGACCGCGACCTCGACGCGGTGTGCGCGCTGTTCGAGACCGCCGCCCGCGCCGAGGAGCGCACCGGCGGCCGGGGCGCCCTCAACTTCCTGGAAGAGGTGGACGCCCAGGACATCGCGGCCGACACCCTCTCCCGCCGCGCGGTCCGCCCCGACGCCGTCCGGCTGATGACCGCCCACCGCTCCAAGGGCCTGGAGTGGCGCCTCGTCGTCGTCGCGGGCGTCCAGGAAGGGCTGTGGCCGGACCTGCGCCGCCGGGGCTCGCTCCTCGAAGCGGACCGGATCGGCCGCGACGGGCTCGCCGAGCCGCTGACGCCCGGCGCCCTCCTCGCGGAGGAACGGCGGCTGTTCTACGTGGCGGCGACCCGCGCCCGCGAGCGCCTGGTGGTCACGGCGGTCAAGGCCCCCGCCGACGACGGCGACCAGCCCTCCCGCTTCCTCGCCGAGCTGGGCGTCGAACCCCGCGACGTCACCGGCCGCCCGCGCCGCCCGCTGTCCGTCGCCGCGCTCGTCGCCGAGCTGCGCGCCACCACCGTGGACCCGGCCGCGTCGGACGCGCTGCGCGAGGAGGCCGCCCGCCGCCTCGCCCGGCTCGCGGCGCTCACCGACGACGACGGCCAGCCGCTCGTACCGTCGGCGCACCCGTACCGCTGGTGGGGCCTGTACGAGCCGACCCGCTCGGCGGTGCCGCTGCGCGACCGGGACCAGCCGGTCACCCTCTCCGGCAGCGCGCTCGACCAGCTCGCCAACACCTGCGCGCTCCAGTGGTTCCTGGGCCGCGAGGTGAAGGCCGACGCGCCCGCGACCGCCGCCCAGGGGTTCGGGAACGTCGTCCACGTTCTGGCCGACGAGGTGGCCTCCGGCCGTACGCCCGCCGATCTGGCCGTCCTCATGGAACGGCTCGACTCGGTCTGGGACGGGCTCGTCTTCGACGCCCCCTGGAAGTCGCGCCAGGAGAAGGAGCAGGCCCGCGCCGCCCTCGAACGCTTCCTGCGCTGGCACGTCATGGACCGGGCCGGACGCACCCCCGTCGCCAGCGAGCACGACTTCGACGTGACGCTGGAGGCGGGGGAGTACGAGGTGCGCATCCGGGGCTCGATGGACCGCGTCGAGCGCGACGCCGAGGGCCGCGCCTACGTGGTCGACTTCAAGACCGGCAAGCAGTCCCCGACGAGGGACGAGGTCCACCGCCACCCCCAGCTCGCCGTTTACCAGCTGGCGGTACGGGAAGGCGCGGTCGACGACGCCTTCGGCGGTACGCGGCCGGAGCCGGGCGGCGCCGAACTCGTACAGCTGCGCCAGCCCGCCCCCAAGAAGGAGGGCGGCGACGCCGCGCCCAAGGTGCAGGCGCAGGCACCGCCGGACGGCGAGTGGGTCTCCGACCTGCTGGCGACCGCGGCGGGCCGGGTCCTGGACGAACGGTTCACACCGACGACCGGCCAGCACTGCGGCCACTGTTCCTTCAAGGCGTCGTGCAGCGCGCAGCCGGAGGGCCGGCACGTCCTGGAGTGATCAGTTCTTACGGGCCACCAGGCCGTACACACTGACGTCGGCGTCGGTGACGTCGTTGATGTCCTGGTAGCGCGTACGGTCCAGCTCGTCCAGACCCGCCACGAACTCGGGGTCCGGGCTCTCGGCCTCCGGCAGGTCCACCACACGCTCCGGGCGCCAGCGGTGCACGGGGACGATGCCGGGTTCCAGGAGTTCCAGGCCGTTGTCGGTGACGAAGCGTTCCATCTGGGCGTACGACCGGCGCACCATGGCGAAGCCGCGCTCCTTGAAGCCCTTGGTGATGCTGCCGACCTGCTCCTGGTTGAGGTCCGAGCTGACATTGCTCAGGACGAGGACGCTGCCGGGGGCCAGCGCGTCGACCAGTTGCTTCACGACCGGGTAGGCCGTCTCGTCCTCGATGAAGTGGGTCACGGCCGCGAGGACCAGGGTGACCGGGCGGTCGAAGTCCAGCGTGCGGCGGGCCGCCTCCAGGATCCGGTCCGGGTCCCGCAGATCCGCCTCGATGTAGTCGGTGCGGCCCTCGGGGCCGCTGGTCAGCAGGGCCTGCGCGTGCACGAGGACCACCGGGTCGTTGTCCACGTAGACGACGCGCGACTCGGGCGCGACGCGCTGCGCGATCTGGTGCACATTCTGCTGGGTGGGCAGCCCGGTGCCGACGTCCAGGAACTGCCGGATGCCCTCGTTCGCGGTGAGGGTGACCGCCCGCCGCATGAAGTCCCGGTTGTGCCGCACGGTGAGGTAGCCGCGCGGATTGGCGGCCAGCGCCATGGCCGCGGCCTCGCGGTCGGCCGGGTAGTTGTCCTTGCCGCCGAGGAAGACGTCGTAGACCCGCGCGGGGTGCGCCTTCGTCGTGTCGATGCGCTTCCTGAGCTCGGTGGCGTCAGGGGCGGATGCGTCGGCGCTCATATGACCGTCCTCGTAAGGCTGTTGGTGCGACCAGCAGATAATTTAGACCCGCTTCGGTGTGACGGACGCCACCGGGAGGCGGGGAGGTGCGCCCCCTCCACGACTTCGTGGGTTGTCGGTGGCGCCGGTTAGCCTCTGTGGAGTGTCCCCGCGCCTCACCGATCCCGAGCAGCTCAAGGAGCTGCTGGGCATCCCCTTCACCCCGGAGCAGACGGCCTGCATCACCGCGCCGCCCGCCCCGCAGGTGATCGTGGCCGGAGCCGGGTCGGGGAAGACCACGGTGATGGCCGCCCGCGTGGTCTGGCTGGTCGGCACCGGCCAGGTCGCCCCCGAACAGGTCCTCGGGCTCACCTTCACCAACAAGGCCGCCGGTGAGCTCGCCGAGCGCGTACGCAAGGCACTCGTCGCCGCCGGGATCACCGACCCGGACGTGATCGACCCGGACAACCCCCCGGGCGAGCCCGGCATCTCCACGTACCACGCCTTCGCCGGGCGGCTGCTGACCGAGCACGGACTGCGCATCGGGCTCGAACCGGGCACCCGCCTCCTCGCCGACGCCACCCGCTACCAGCTCGCCGCCCGCGTGCTGCGCGAGGCCCCCGGCCCCTACCCGGCCCTGACCCGGTCCTTCCCCACCCTCGTCAGCGACCTCCTGGCCCTCGACGCCGAGCTGGCCGAACACCTCGTACGCCCCGAACAGCTCGACGCGTACGACACCGGACTGCTGGACGCGCTCGCGACCGCGAAGCTCAGCAACGAGGAGCTGCGCAGGATCCCCGCGACCGCCGAGGCCCGCCGCGAACTGCTCAGCCTGACCCGGCGCTACCGCGAGGCGAAGCGGAGCCGCGACCTCCTCGACTTCGGCGACCAGATCGCCCTCTCCGCCGAGCTCGCCCTCACCCGCCCCGAGGTCGGCACGATCCTCCGCGACGAGTACCGGGTCGTCCTGCTGGACGAATACCAGGACACCTCCGTCGCCCAGCGCCTCCTGCTCTCCGCCCTCTTCGGCAGCGGCCCCGGCACCGGTGAACCGACCGGGCACGCCGTCACCGCCGTCGGCGACCCCTGCCAGGCCATCTACGGCTGGCGCGGCGCCTCCGTCGCCAACCTGGACGACTTCCCGAGCCACTTCCCGCACGCCGACGGCACCCCCGCGACCCGCTACGCCCTCAGTGAGAACCGCCGCAGCGGCGGCCGCCTCCTCCACCTCGCCAACGGGCTCGCCGCGCCCCTGCGCGCCATGCACGAGGGCGTCGAAGCCCTGCGCCCCGCCCCCGGCGCCGAGCGCGACGGCCTCGTCCGCTGCGCCCTGCTGCCCACCCACACGGAGGAGATCGCCTGGCTCGCGGACTCCCTCGCCCACCTGGTGCGCACCGGCAAGGCACCCGGCGAGATCGCCGTCCTGTGCCGCACTGCCGGTGACTTCCCGGAGATCCAGGCCGCGCTCGTCGCCCGCGACATCCCGGTCGAGGTCGTCGGCCTCTCCGGGCTGCTCCACCTCCCCGAGGTCGCGGACCTCGTCGCCGTCTGCGAGGTCCTCCAGGACCCGGGGGCCAACGCCTCCCTGGTCCGCCTGCTCACCGGCCCCCGTTGGCGCATCGGCCCCCGCGACCTGGCCCTGCTCGGCCGTCGGGCCCGCCTCCTGGTGCACCGCGCCGCCCACGGCGACGACGAGGACGACGACCCCGACCGCAGGCTCGCCGAGGCCGTCGAGGGGATCGACCCGGCCGAGGTGATCTCCCTCGCCGACGCCCTGGACACCTTCCTGGACGGGGGCGGCGAGGAGGACGACCGGCTTCCGTTCTCCGCCGAGGCCCGCGTCCGCTTCGCCCGCCTCGCCGCCGAACTGCGCGACCTGCGCCGCTCCCTCGCCGACCCCCTGATGGACGTCCTGCACCGGGTCCTCGCCACCACCGGCCTGGAGGTCGAGCTCTCCGCGTCCCCGCAGGCCCTGGCCGCCCGCCGCCGCGAGACCCTGGGCAACTTCCTCGACGTCGCCGCCCGCTTCGCCGCCGTCGACAACGAGGCCACGCTCCTCGCCTTCCTCGGCTTCCTGCACACCGCCGTCCAGTACGAGAAGGGCCTCGACAACGCGCTGCCCGGCGGCGAGAACACCGTCAAGGTCCTCACCGCGCACAAGTCCAAGGGCCTGGAGTGGGACGTCGTCGCCGTGCCCGGCCTGGTCACCGGCCAGTTCCCCAGCGGCCAGTCCCGGGACGCCTGGACCTCCCAGGCCAAGGTCCTCCCGCACGCCCTGCGCGGCGACACCGCCACCCTGCCCGCCCTCCACAGCTACGACGCCAAGGGCCTCAAGGGCTTCAAGGCCGAGATGAAGGAGCACCAGCACACGGAGGAGCTGCGCCTCGGCTACGTCACCTTCACGCGCCCCCGCACGCTGCTGCTCGGCTCCGGCCACTGGTGGGGCCCCACCCAGAAGAAGCCGCGCGGCCCGTCCCCCTTCCTCGACGCGCTGCACGAGCACTGCGCCGCCGGGTACGGCGAGATCGAGGTGTGGGCGGACGCCCCGGAGGAGACCGACGAGAACCCGGCCCTGGCCGAGGCGTCCGCCGACCACGCCTGGCCGCTCCCGCTGGACGACACCGCCCTGGCCCGCCGCCGGGCCGCCGCCGACACGGTCATGGAGCTGCTGGCCCGGCCGGAGGCCCCTGAGGTCCCGGCCGACGCCCCGGACGTCCCGGCCCCCCGCACGCACGCCCGCCTCACCCCCGAGGAGACGCGCACCCTCGCCTCCTGGGACCGGGACCTCGACGCGCTGGCCGGGGAGCTGCGCCGGGCCCGCGCCACCGTGCGCGACGTCCTCGTCCCCGCCTCGCTCTCCGCCACCCAACTGCTCCGCCTCGCCGACGACCCCGACGCCTTCGCCCGGGAGCTGGCCCGGCCCATGCCCCGCCCGCCGCAGCCCGCCGCCCGTCGGGGCACCCGCTTCCACGCCTGGGTGGAGTCCCGGTTCGAGGAGCTGCCGCTGCCCATGCTCGGCCCCGACGAGCTGCCCGGGGGCGACGAGAGCGACGCGGACATCGCCGACGAGCGCGACCTCGCCGACCTGAAGGAAGCCTTCGAGCGCACCCCGTACGCCCGACGCACCCCGTACCGCGTGGAGACGCCGTTCCAGATCACCCTGGCGGGCCGGGTCATCCGGGGCCGGATCGACGCCGTGTACCGCACGGGGGACACGTACGAGATCGTGGATTGGAAGACCAGCCGCACCCACACCGCCGACCCGCTCCAGCTCGCCGTCTACCGGCTGGCCTGGGCCGAGCTGCACGGACTCCCGCTGACCGACGTCACGGCCACCTTCCTCTTCGTCCGCAGCGGCGAGGCCGTCCGCCCGGCCTCCCTGCCGGGCCGTCCGGAGCTGGAGCGCATCCTCCTGGACGAGCCACTTCCGTCGGACGGATAAGCTGAAGGTCATGAGCGACACCCCGGACAGCGCCGTCCGCACGTACACCGAGCAGCACCGCGCGGCCTTCCTCGACGACCTCGCCGAGTGGCTGCGCATCCCCTCCGTATCCGCTCAGCCGGAGCACGAGGGCGACGTACGGCGCAGCGCCGAGTGGCTGTCGGCCAAGCTGAAGGAGACCGGATTCCCGGTCGCCGAGGTCTGGGAGACCGACGGCGCACCCGCCGTCTTCGCCGAATGGCCCTCGGACGACCCGGCAGCGCCCACGGTCCTGGTGTACGGACACCACGACGTGCAACCCGCCGCCCGCGAGGACGGCTGGAGCAGCGAGCCCTTCGAGCCGGAGATCCGCGACGGCCGGATGTACGGGCGCGGCGCGGCCGACGACAAGGGGCAGGTGTTCTTCCACACCCTCGGCGTACGGGCCCACCTCGCCGCCACCGGCCGCACCGCCCCCGCCGTGCACCTCAAGCTGATCGTGGAGGGCGAGGAGGAGTCCGGCTCCCCGCACTTCCGCGACCTGGTCGAGCGCCATGCGGGCCGCCTCGCCGCCGACGCGGTGATCGTCTCGGACACCGGCATGTGGAACGAGACCACCCCGACCGTCTGCACCGGGATGCGCGGCCTCGCCGAGTGCGAGATCGAGTTCCACGGACCCGCGCAGGACATCCACTCCGGCTCCTTCGGCGGCGCCGTCCCGAACCCGGCCACCGAGATCGCCCGCCTCGTCGCCGCGCTCCACGACGCGGACGGCAAGGTCGCGGTCCCCGGCTTCTACGACGGCGTGGCCGAGGTCAGCGCGACCGAACGCGCGCTCTTCGCCGAGCTGCCCTTCGACGAGGCCGACTGGCTGCACACCGCCAAGTCCCGGGCCGCCTCCGGAGAGACCGGGTACTCGACGCTGGAACGGATCTGGGCCCGCCCGACCGCCGAGGTCAACGGCATCGGCGGCGGCTACCAGGGCGCCGGGAGCAAGACGATCATCCCCTCGTCCGCCCGCGCGAAGATCAGCTTCCGCCTGGTCGCGGGCCAGGACCCGGACCACATCGAGAAGGCCGTACGGACCTGGGCCGAGGCCCGCGTCCCCGCCGGGATCAGCCACCGGATCACCTTCCTCCCCGCCACCCGGCCCTGCCTGACGCCCCTGGACCACCCCGCGCTCCAGGCGGTGGCCCGTGCCATGGGCCGGGCGTTCGGCAAGAAGGTCCTCTTCACCCGCGAAGGAGGCTCCGGACCCGCCGCCGACCTCCAGGACGTGCTCGGCGCGCCCGTTCTCTTCCTCGGCATCTCCGTACCGTCCGACGGCTGGCACGCCCCCGACGAGAAGGTCGAACTGGACCTCCTCCTCAAGGGCGTCGAGACCGCCGCCCACCTCTGGAGCGACCTGGCGGCCGCCCTCCGCTGAATTCTCTGAACGCCCGAACCATCCCGGGGGAGTAGGAAGCACCTGTGAGCACCTTCGACAACGCCACCACGGACCGGCCCATCGGTCTGACCGCGCCGAGCGGCATCGACCGCGCGGCGCACCACCGCCTTGACGAGGCGTGGCTGTCCGCCGCGTGGAGCCACCCGACGACCCGGGTCTTCGTCGTCTCCGGGGGGCAGGTGCTGATCGACGACACCGACGACGGCACCGAGCTCGTGATGACGCCCGCCTTCGAGGCCCCCGTCACCGAGACCCACCGCTACTTCCTCGGCACCGACGCGGACGGCGTCAGCTACTTCGCCCTCCAGAAGGACACCCTGCCCGGCCGCATGGACCAGTCGGCGCGCCCGGCGGGGCTGCGCGAGGCGGGGATGCTGCTGGGCCCGCGCGACGCCGCCCTGATGGTGCACGCGGTGGCCCTGGAGAACTGGCAGCGGCTGCACCGCTTCTGCTCCCGCTGCGGCGAGCGCACGGTGATCGCGGCGGCCGGACACATCCGCCGCTGTCCGGCCTGCGGCGCCGAGCACTACCCGCGCACCGACCCGGCGGTCATCATGCTGGTCACGGACGACCAGGACCGGGCGCTGCTCGGCCGCCAGGTGCACTGGCCCGAGGGCCGCTTCTCCACGCTCGCCGGATTCGTGGAGCCGGGCGAGTCGATCGAGCAGTCCGTGGCCCGCGAGGTCTTCGAGGAGGCCGGCATCACGGTCGGCGAGGTCGAGTACGTCGCCAGCCAGCCCTGGCCGTTCCCGTCCAGCCTGATGCTGGGCTTCATGGCCCGCGCCAGCACGTTCGACATCACCGTGGACGGCGAGGAGATCGAGGAGGCGCGCTGGTTCTCCCGCGAGGAGCTGACCGCCGCCTTCGAGTCCGGCGAGATGCTGCCCCCGTTCGGCATCTCGATCGCCTCCCGGCTGATCGAGCTCTGGTACGGCAAGCCGCTCCCGAAGCCGGTGCGCGCGGGCGCCTGACCCGCGCCCGGACATGGCAGCGCCCCCACCGGTACGGGACCGGAGGGGGCGGGACCGCCCGGGGATCAGGCCCCGAGGGCCTGCTTCACCTGGGCGAGGCTCGGGTTCGTCATCACGACGTCCTCGCCGCCGCTCTCGGGGACCACCAGCACGGTCGGGACCGTCTGGTTTCCGCCATTGGCCTTCTCGACGAAGGCGGCCGACTCCGGGTCCTGCTCGATGTTGATCTCGGTGTAGGCGATGCCCTCGCGGTCCATCTGCCCCTTCAGCCGACGGCAGTAGCCGCACCAGGTGGTGCTGTACATCGTCACAGTGCCCGGCATGTCTTCGCGCTCCTCTGTCTCTTCGGTCCCGGCCGTCCCGTCACGCCCGGACGGGCCCCCACACGTCTGGTACGTCACACGGGGCCGGGGCGTGCGTGGCCGCACGCCAGGTGAACGTATGCGACCCGGCCGCCATTCCCGCCCCCGGGGCCCTTGCGGGGGCGGGCACCGGACCTGTGTGCGGACTGCTGCCGCACTAGTACGACGGATACCTCACCCCTGTGGACAACCGCCGCACGCGTCTTGGGCGACCTGGCAGCATGGCGGGGTGACATCAGCGACGCACTCCACCCTCTTCCCCCGGGTCCCGGACACCGCGGACGCCGTCCTCGACGGGCTCGACCCCGAGCAGCGCGAGGTGGCCACGGCCCTGCGGGGCCCGGTGTGCGTGCTGGCCGGAGCCGGTACGGGCAAGACGCGGGCCATCACGCACCGCATCGCCTACGGGGTGCGCGCGGGGATCCTCCAGCCGTCGAGCGTCCTGGCCGTCACCTTCACCAACCGGGCGGCGGGCGAGATGCGCGGCCGCCTGCGCCAGCTCGGCGCCGGCGGGGTGCAGGCGCGCACGTTCCACTCCGCGGCCCTGCGCCAGCTCCAGTACTTCTGGCCGAAAGCGGTCGGTGGCGAGCTGCCCCGGCTCCTTGAGCGCAAGGTCCAGCTGGTGGCCGAGGCGGCGGCCCGCAGCGGTCTGCGCCTCGACCGCAACGAGCTGCGCGACGTCACGAGCGAGATCGAGTGGGCCAAGGTCACCCAGACCGTCCCCGCCGACTACCCGGCGGTGGTCGCCAAGGCCCAGCGGGACGCCCCGCGCGACCCGGCGGAGATCGCCAAGGTCTACGAGACCTACGAGGAGCTGAAGCGCGAGCGCACGGTGATCGACTTCGAGGACGTGCTGCTCCTCACCGTCGGCATCCTCCAGGACCGGCACGACATCGCCGCCCATGTCCGCCGCCAGTACCAGCACTTCGTCGTGGACGAGTACCAGGACGTGAGCCCGCTCCAGCAGCGGCTGCTCGACCTCTGGCTCGGCGACCGGGACAGCCTCTGCGTCGTCGGCGACGCCGGGCAGACGATCTACTCGTTCACCGGGGCCACCCCGGACCACCTGCTCAACTTCCGCACCCGCCACCCCGGCGCGACCGTCGTCAAGCTGGTCCGCGACTACCGCTCCACCCCGCAGGTGGTCCACCTGGCCAACGGGCTGCTCTCCCAGGCCACCGGCCGGGCCGCCGAGCACCGCCTCGACCTGGTCTCGCAGCGGGAGCGCGGCCCCGAGCCCGCCTTCGTGGAGTACGCGGACGAGCCCGCCGAGGCCGAGGGCACCGCCCGCCGCATCCGCGACCTGATCGCTGCGGGCGTCCCGGCCGGCGAGATCGCGGTGCTCTACCGGATCAACGCCCAGTCCGAGGTCTACGAGCAGGCCCTCGCGGACGCGGGCGTGCCCTACCAGCTCCGGGGCGCCGAGCGGTTCTTCGAGCGCGCGGAGGTCCGCGAGGCGGGCGTGGCCCTGCGCGGCGCGGCCCGTGCGGGGGGCAATGACTCCCTGCTGGACCACGCGGACGACCTTCCCGCCGAGGTGCGCGCGGTGCTTTCCACGACGGGCTGGCGCAGTGAGCCGCCCACCGGGTCCGGCGCGGTGCGCGACCGCTGGGAGTCCCTGGCCGCGCTCGTCAGGCTCGCCGAGGACTTCGAGCGGGCCCACCCGGGGGCGACGCTCTCCGACCTGGTCGCCGAGCTGGACGAGCGGGCCGCCGCCCAGCACGCGCCCACGGTCCAGGGCGTCACCCTGGCCTCGCTGCACTCCGCGAAGGGCCTGGAGTGGGACGCGGTGTTCCTGGTCGGGCTGACCGAGGGCATGATGCCGATCACCTACGCCAAGACGCCGGAGCAGATCGAGGAGGAGCGCCGCCTGCTGTACGTCGGCGTCACCCGGGCCCGCTTCCACCTCGCCCTGTCCTGGTCGCTCTCCCGGTCGCCCGGCGGCCGCCCCGGGCGCCGCCCGACCCGCTTCCTGAACGGGCTCCGCCCCGGCTCCACGGGCCCCGGCGGCCGGAGTGCGGCGGCGGCCGGCCCGGGCGGCGTCTGGGCCGGCGACGGCTTCCGGAGCGGCGAGGGCGGGGCGGCCGGTGGCGGCGGCGAGGGGCGGTCGGCGGCGGCCAGGCGGAAGCCCCGGACGCCGGCCCGGTGCCGGGTCTGCGGCAAGACGCTGACGGACGCCGGCGAGATGAAGCTGATGCGCTGCGACGACTGTCCGTCCGACATGGACGAGGCGCTGTACGAGCGGCTGCACGACTGGCGGGCGGGCCGGGCGAAGGAGATCGGCCAGCCCGCCTACTGCGTGTTCACCGACCGGACGCTGATGGCCATTGCGGAGGCGGTGCCCGGCAGCGAGGGCGAGCTGGCCGGGATCCCCGGGGTCGGCGCGCGGAAGCTGGGCCGCTTCGGCGCCGCCGTTCTCGACATCTGCGCAGGTGGGGACGGATGTGAGGGTGACGCGGAGGTCGCCGGGGAGATGTGAGAAAAACTCGTCGCAAAAATAGTTTGCGCCCGCCCCAGTCGTCACCATAGGTTCTTAACCACGGAAACAGCGGCTTCTCTGAAGCCCTGGATCCGTGCTGTACTTATCCGAATACGCAGGACCGGCCCGCCGGTCCCCCCGAGACGCCGAGAGGAGGCGATTGAAGTGATCAGCATCATCGAGACCAACAAAATGACCGATCTCTCGGTCGTCTCCGCCTGCTCGCTCGGCCTTCTCGCCCGTGCCCCGAAGTCCTCCCTGCGCGCCACCGGTGTGTCCGGCGTCTCCGCCGTCATTCCGATGTCCCTGGCCGGCCTTCCCGTGCGGGAGCGCAATGAGCGACCGACCCAGGCACCGGCAGCAGCAGTAGCGAAGGGACAGGCCCCGGCCTATGCCTTTGCGGCCGTCGGTGCGGGAGCGGAAGCCGGCGTCACCGAGCAGACGAAGCACCACCACACGATGTGGGCCTTCCGTGGGCCTGAACCCTGGAGTGATCCAGCCTGATCCAGCATCAGGCCGGCGCCTTCAGGGCCGCGGAACCCCACTCGGGATCCGCGGCCCTTTTGTTTTGCCTCAACGGGCGAGACAACGAGAAGGGGCCTCGGGACAAGCAGGACCTGGTACCAGCCGCCCCCCGGCCAACAGGCCGGAAACGACCAGACGAGGACACCACCACCGTGCAACTCGAAGCGCACGCCCCGTCCGTACCGCCTTCCGACACGATCTCCCCGCCCGGCCTCACGGAGGACTCCACCTTGACCCCCCTCACCGCGCTCACCGCGCTCACCGCGCTCGACGACGCCATCGAGAACCTCGGTGTACCCGTCCCCTGCCGCGCCTACGACCCGGAGGTCTTCTTCGCGGAGTCGCCGGCCGACGTCGAGTACGCCAAGTCCCTCTGCCGCACCTGCCCGCTGGTCGAGGCGTGTCTCGCCGGCGCCAAGGAGCGCCGCGAGCCGTGGGGTGTCTGGGGTGGTGAGCTCTTCATCCAGGGCGTCGTCGTCGCCCGGAAGCGGCCGCGTGGCCGTCCGCGCAAGAACCCGGTCGCGGCGTGACCGCCGACCTGGGGGTCCCGGCCCCCAAGCCCATGAAGCGCATCGGAACCATCGACCGTCCCCTGACCCACGATCCCCGAAACCAGGCTCCAATGACCATCCCCACCCCCGCGTCCGAGCCCGCAGGCTCCGCGACCCCAGACGTCACCATCATCGGCGCGAACGACTCGCGTCAGAACAGGACCCGCGAAATGCAACTCATCCCAGAAGCCCTGGCCCGTGCGCATATGCACGAGCGCATGCGCGAAGCCGACGCGAACCGTCAGGCCGTGCGCCTGATCTCCGCCCGGCGGATGCAGCGCCGCGCCGAGCGCGCCTCGATGCGCGCCCGCCGCGCGCTGGCCATGGCCGTCATGCACTGACCCGGCCCGGCCGGCCACGGAGGCCCCGCCCGGACGCAGCCGCTCTCTGCGCCCGGCGGGCCAGGCCTCCCAGCGTCACCCGCGCAGCAGGACCCCACCCCCGGGGCCGATCCGTCCAACGGACCGGCCCCGGGGGCGTTTGCGTGCGGGGCGCGGCGGGGGCCCGCCCGGCGGGCCCGGACCGCCGAGGCCACCCGACCCGGCTAGCCGGCGTCCACCGTTTCGGCAGACCTCGGTGCCGGCGGCACGTGCTCCGGATCCTGGCCCTTCGCGCCGGGGTCGTCTGGGCCCCCGTCGTCCGATCCCTCGTCGCCCGCGAAGGCTTCCGGGACTTCCAGATCCGTCACGTCCTCCACGTCCTCCGTCGGCAGGAACCCCGGGAGCCAGGACTCGAGTTCGTCGCGGAGGCGGACCGTGGCGCCGAGCTGGCACAGCACCCCGATCGTGCTCAGCGTCACCCGGTGTATCAGCAGGTACGACGGCGGCAGGTTCAGCTGCTTGCCCAACTGGTGGGCCGGGGAGCGCGGATCCGCTATCCGGGCCGCCTGAGAACGCATCCAGCTCCGGCTGAACGTGAACTCCTCCACCTCGGCCGGCTCGATGATCGGCAGCAGATAGTCCAGCACCGCGTCCGGTTCCAGGTCGATCGAGTCCTTGACGAACCCCTCCGCCCGCAGCATCTCGTAGACCGCGTCCGCGTCGCCCCCCAGCGTCAGCCGCAGCGCGTCCCCGATGGTCTGCGGCAGCCCGCCCGGCAGCCGGTCCACCGTCCCGAAGTCCAGCACCCCCAGCCGCCATGAGGCCTCGTCCGCACCCTCGCCGTCGGACGCGTCCGCCTCCGGGTCCGGGGGCAGCAGCCGGAAGTTGCCCGGGTGCGGGTCGGCGTGGAGCAGGCCCGTGCGCGCGGGCCCCGAGAAGAGGAACCTCGCGAGCAGCTGGCCCGCCCGGTCGCGCTGCCCGGCCGTGCCGTCGGCGATCACATCGGCCAGCGGGACCCCGTCCATCCACTCGGTGACCAGCACCTGCGCCGACTGGTGGACCACCTCCGGGACCACGACATCGGGGTCGTCCGCGAACTCCTCGGCATGCGCCTGCTGGGACCGCGCCTCCTGCTCGTAGTCCAGCTCCTCGGAGACCCGGTCGCGCATCTCCGTGATCAGCGGCTTGATGTCCATGCCCGGAACCAGCGGGCCCAGCAGCCGCGCGAACCGGCTGAGCTGGGTCAGGTCCGAGAGCAGCGCCTCGCCCGCGCCCGGATACTGGACCTTCACGGCCACGTCCCGGCCGTCGTGCCACACCGCCCGGTGCACCTGGCCGATCGACGCCGCGGCCGCCGGCTTGTCCTCGAAGGTCAGGAACAGCTCCCGCCATTCCTCGCCGAGCCGCTCCGCCAGGATCGCGTGCACCGTGCCGCTCGGCATGGGCGGCGCGGCCTCCTGGAGCCTGGTGAGCGCCGCCCGGTAGGGCCCGGCGACCTCCTCGGGCAGCGCGGACTCGAAGACGGACAGGGCCTGGCCGAGCTTCATCGCCCCGCCCTTCAGCTCACCGAGGACCTTGAAGAGCTGGTCCGCGGTGCGCTGCTGCACCTCGCGGGCCACCAGCTCCGCCGACTTCCCGCCGATCCGCTTGCCCAGCCCCCAGGTGGCACGACCGGCGAAACCCAACGGCAGCGCGGCCAGCTTGGCGGTACGGGTGACCGCCTTCCGGGGAAGATCAGACATGTGCTCCTCCAATTCCCAGACTGCCGCGCTGCGTGCGGCGGTTACCCGGCCATTGTGTCGTGCGCCGTGCCGGCTTCGGAGGCGCGGACCCCCTCAGTGTGACCGGCGGCGCCACAGGAACAGTCGAGGTGCGCCCCGATCCGTTCCGACCTCCAGTCCAACAGCGGCAGCGCCGCCTCCCACCGCGCACCGGTGCTCACGGGCAGCTCGCCGTCCAGGAAGGCCAGCGCGTGCGCCGCCGCGAGCCCCGCCACCGCCGTCGCCAGCCCCAGATCGCACGCCTGCGCGGCGCCGCGCCGTCCGGACTGCCACTGCGCCAGCATGCGCGGCCACTGCGGATCCCGGTCCCGCCGGTGCAGCTGGAGGCAGCCTGCGCAGGCCGTGCCGCCGGGCAGGACCAGGGGCCCGACGAACCCGGTGGCCTCCATCACCCCCGCGTACAGATGAGGTGTGCCCGAGGAGATCCACGGCTCGGCGGTGCCCGGATCGGGGACGTACGCCGAGAGTCCGTCGCGCGGGGCGACCACGATGAGGGACAGCCCCGGCTCGTGCCCGGCCGGACCGCAGCCCGCCGCCCCGGGCGCCCGGGGCCCCGGGCCGGGGGCCGAGCGGCGGACCAGCTGCCGGGCCGCCAGGTCCCTGCGCTCCCCGACGGCGGAGGCGGGCAGCCCGCCCGGGGACACGTCCCCCGGCTCCGCGCACCCGCCGTCCATGACCTCCACCCGGCCGACCCCCGCTCCGGAGAGCACCGCCGCGACGGCCGCGCCGACCCTGCCCGCGCCCCGGACCTGCACGCGCATCGAGCGGCGGGCCGCGAGTCTGCGCATCCCTCCGCCGGGCTCGGGATGCACCACGGAGAGCGAGGCCAGGTCGGGCCGGTGGCGCTCCAGGACATCGGACCTGGCCCGCAGCGCGTCCGCCGCCGGACCGCCCGCCCGTACGTCGTCCACGAGTCCGGCGTCCGTCAACCGGTTCACCAGCATGTCCACATGACGCTCGCTCAAGTCCATCGCCGCCGCCTGTTCGCGGAGCAGCGGCATGCCTCTGGTGCCGTCGAGCAGTTCCATGAAACAGCCCGTCGCGATATCCATCGGGCCGAGCTTCACCGCATGTGCGGGTGTCACTCCGAATTGCACGGTGTCCCCGCCCCGCCAAGCGCGGCGCAGTGCGGGCTTCAACATCGGATGCACGGCTTCCCCCGGTCTGTCTGTCTGTGACTCCGTTGTGCGCGACTGGCTGTGCGCGACTTGCTCTGCGTGTTCCTTTGCCAGAATGCAGCGGGGCGCCGAGACGTGCGGAAAGTTATCCACAGGCGTGGGTATTAGTCGTTCAAATGGTGCAAGGCGTGGAGCCGATCATGGAGAACCGTCCCGGAGGCGGGACTTCCCCCGCACACAGCGGGTAACGTCGAGGCGTGCCCGCCGACCCGTCGCCCGGCTCCGCCGGGGAGCCTGCCGTGCCCGGCGCCGGACCCCGCCGGCGCGGTGCGGACCCTGCCCGCCGCGCCCCGGCGACGAGCGCGGTCGAGGTCCGCAGAAGCGCCCGCCGCAGCAGAACGGTCTCCGCCTACCGCGAGGGCGACCGCACGATCGTGCTCATCCCCGCCCGGATGTCCGAGGCCGAGGAGCGGCGCTGGGTGGACGTGATGCTCGACAAGCTCGCCGCCCAGGAGAGCAGGCGCGTCCTCGGTGACACCGAGCTCGCCGAGCGGGCGGAGCGCCTGTCCGCCCAGTACTTCGAGGGCCGGGCCAGGCCCGCGTCCGTGCGGTGGGTGACCAACCAGAACACCCGGTGGGGCTCGTGCACCCCGTCCGAGGGCAGCATCCGGCTGTCGCACCGGTTGCAGGGCATGCCGGAGTACGTCGTGGACTACGTGCTCGTCCACGAACTGGCCCACCTCCTGGTGCCCGGGCACGGGCCCCGGTTCTGGCGGCTTCTGGACGCCTATCCCCGCACCGAGCGCGCCCGCGGTTATCTGGAGGGTGTGGTGGCCGCCGACCGGCTGCCGCACCTGCCGGCCGCACGCGGCGAGTGACCGGTGGTGGCGCCGGGTGAGCGGGGTCGGGTGTTTCTGTACCGGGTCTGTACCGGCTTCGCCCGATGCCGGAGTTTGCGGATAGCCTGACGCGACGCATTCACCTTCCGGATGGGGGACGGTCGTTACGCATGGCCAGGGAATTCCAACGCGGCCACAAGGCCAAGATCAGCGATCTCACGCCGGGGACGGACCTGTACGTAGGTGTGCAGATCGCCGGCCCGGGGCTGAGCTTTGACATCAGCTGCTTCGGGCTCGATGCCAATGAGCAGCTCTCCGACGACCGGTATTTCATCTTCTTCAACCAGCCGAAATCCCCCGAGGAGTCCATTCAGCTCCTCGGCGCCCAGAGCGGTGACACCGAGTCGTTCCGCGTCACCCTGGACCGCATTCCGGCGAACATCCACAAGCTGTCGTTCACCGCGACCGTGGACGGTGCCGGACAGATGTCGCAGGTCGGGCCCGGGTACATCCGGATCGTGGCGGGTGGCCAGGAAGTCGTCCGGTACGCGTTCAACGGCTCGGAGTTCAGCACCGAGCGCGCCGTCATGCTGGGCGACTTCTACCTCAAGGACGTCTGGCGCTTCGCCGCGGTCGGCCAGGGCTTCGACGGCGGCCTGGAGGCGCTGCTGAAGAACTTCGGCGGCGAGGTCGCCGAGGAGACGCCCGCCGCCGCGCCGCCGCAGGGCGCCGCCCCGTCGTTCGCCCCGCCCGCCCAGGCGGCCCCGGCCCCGTCCTTCGGCGCCCCGGCGGCCCCGCAGGCACCCCAGGCTCCGCAGCCCGCGCCGTCCTTCGGGACCCCGCCGCCCGCACCCGGCCCGGTGCCGACCCCGCAGCAGCAGATGCACGCCGCGCCGACGATCGTCGCCCCGATGACCCCGCCCGGCGGCACCGTGCCCCCGCCGCCCGCGCCGGCCCCGTACGGACAGCCCGGCCAGCAGCCGCCGCAGCACTTCGGGCAGCAGCCCCAGCAGCAGTTCGGGCAGATCCCCGGCCAGGCGCCCGCGCCCTACGGACAGCAGGCCCCGTCCCCGTACGGCCAGCAGCCTCCCGGCATGCCGCCGGGTGGGCACGGCATGCCCGGCGGTGTTCCGCAGGCCGCCGGCGCCGGTCTCCAGGCCGCGCTCCAGCCGTACAAGGAGACCGCGACCGGGCAGCGCTGGACGCCGCAGAACCAGCAGCTCATGCGGGTCGACCTGACCATGGGCGGCACCGGAGTGCTCGCCCGGCAGGGCAGCATGGTGATGTACCAGGGCAAGGTCGACTTCAGCTACAAGGGCGCGGGTTTCGCCGGCCGCATGGTGGGCAACGCCACCGGCCAGGAGATGCAGCTCATGCGCTGCACCGGCCGTGGCCAGGTCTTCCTCGCCGAGGAAGGCGCCCATCTGCACTCCATCGAGCTCCAGGGCGACGGAGTCTGCGTCTCCGCCGAGAACGTGCTCGCCTTCGACGAGTCGCTCCAGTACGAGGTCCGCCGCATCGAGGGCCACGGCATCCCCGGCGGCGCCCTGTTCACCATGCAGTTCCAGGGCACCGGCACCCTCGTCGTCAAGACGCACGGTGTACCCGTCGTGCTGCCGGTCACCCCGACCACCTTCGCCGACTGCAACGCCGTCGTGGCGTGGTCGTCCGCGTCCCAGGTGATCATCTCCAGCCAGGTCCGGCTGCGCCGCAACGCGTACCCCGGACACAGCGGGGAGACCGTGAACCTCCAGTTCCGGGGTGCGCCCGGCAACTTCATCGTCGTCCAGCCCTACGAGGTCTGAGGGAGCCCGTCATGAATCAGCAACTCGCGGGCTACGCCCCGACCCCCGTCACGGCACGGATGGAGAACCACGGCCATTCCATGCTGAAGGTCGCCATGGCGACCGGCCAGGACCTCTACGCGCGCACCGGATCGATGGTCGCGTACGAGGGCTTCATCCAGTACGAGCCCAACCCGCCCGCCGTCCGCCAGATCGCCTCGCAGTGGATCACCGGCGAGGGCGCGCCCCTCATGAAGTGCACCGGCGACGGGCTGCTCTACCTCGCCGACTACGGCGCCGACGTCGTCGTCATCAACCTCAACAACGACTCGATCTCGGTCAACGGCACCAATGTGCTCGCCTTCGACGGCCACCTCACCTGGGGCGTCGAGCGGGTCAAGGGCCTCGCCAAGTTCGCCGGCCAGGGCCTGTGGAACGTCTGCATCTCGGGGACCGGCTGGGTCGCGATCACCTCGCGCGGCACGCCGCTCGTGGTCGACTGCGGACGCGGCGAGGACGAGACGTACGTCGACCCGGACGCGCTGGTCGCCTGGTCCCCGAACCTCAAGGTGAAGGGCAAGCGCAGCTTCAAGGCGTCCTCGCTCATCGGGCGGGGCAGCGGCGAGGCGTTCCAGATGGCCTTCTCCGGCCAGGGGATCGTCGTCGTCCAGCCGAGCGAGGACAGCACCGACCGGCTGCGCGTCCGGCACTGACGGGGAGGGAGAACACACCATGCAGAGTTCGCTTTTCGGCCTCACGGAACAGCAGTCCCAGGAGCGCTACACCATCCAGAACCCGCAGCTCCTGCGGGTCGCGCTGACCGGCCACGACGATGTCCTCGCCCGCAAGGGCGCCATGGTCGCCTACCAGGGGCTGATGGAGTTCGACGGCGAGTACCAGTCGAACGCCCAGCGCCGCTCCCGCGCCCACACCGGTGAGGGCCTGGACCTGATGCGCTGCTCCGGGCAGGGCACGGTCTACTTCGCCAACCTGGCGCAGTACATCCACGTCGTGGACGTCGACCACGACGGCCTGACGGTCGACAGCTCCTACGTGCTGGCGCTCGACTCCTCGCTGCACACCGAGGTCATCGCGGTGGACAGCCAGTACGGCATCTCGGGCACCGGCAAGTACCAGCTCAACATCTCCGGCACCGGCAAGGTCGCCCTGATGACCTCGGGCCAGCCGCTGATGATGCAGGTCACGCCCGACAAGTACGTCAGCGCCGACGCCGACGCGATCGTCGCCTGGTCGACCTCGCTGCGGGTGCAGATGCAGGCCCAGACGCACTCCTCGGGCGTCTTCCGCAGGCGCGGCAACACCGGCGAGGGCTGGGAGCTCAGCTTCCTCGGGCAGGGCTTCGCCCTGGTCCAGCCGAGCGAGCTGATGCCGCCGCAGAACGCCCAGATCGGACAGGGCCTCGCCGCCCAGTACGGCATGGGCCAGCACGGCGCGCACGGCCAGAACCAGACCAACGCCTGGAACTGAGCCACCCAGCGAACGGTAAGGGGCGGCCTCCCTGGAGGCCGCCCCTTACCGTTCGTCACGTCGTACGGGTGGCTACCGGCCGCCCTCCAGCACCGCGCGCGTACGCTCCACCAGCCGGATCACCGAGGCGTCGGCGACCCCGGCCACCTCGTCGTAGGCGAACCAGCGCAGGTCCAGGGATTCGTCGCTGATGCTCTCCGTCGCGCCCGCCGGCGCCACCGCCGCGTACTGCACGTCCAGGTGCCAGTGGCACGGGGCGGGGATCGCATGCCGGTCCAGGACCACGGGCCCGCCCGGCAGCAGCGTCAGCCCGGCGATCCCGGACTCCTCCGCGGCCTCCCGCAGTGCGGCCGCCGCGAGCGTGGCGTCACCGGGCTCGCAGTGGCCGCCCATCTGCAGCCACATCCGCAGCTTCCGGTGCAGCGTGAGCAGCACCCGCCCGCGCTCCGGGTCCACGACCAGGGCGCTGGCCGTCAGATGCCCGGCCCCGCAGGACTTCCACATGCCGTCCGGATGGTGCGCGAGGTGCTCCAGATAGGCGTCGCGCAGCTCCTCCTGGGCGCCGTCGGCCCCCGCCCCGTAACCCTTGAGTACGAGGACGGCGTCGTCGTGCAGGCTCACTTGTCGGTGTCGTCCTTGCCGTCGCCTTCGCCCTCGTCCGTGGCGTCGTTCTTGGTGTCCGCGTCCGCGTCCGCACCCGGCCCGGCCTTCTTCGGGCCGTTCGCCGCCTCGCCGAGCATCTTGTCCAGCTCGGAGAAGTCCAGCTGCTCGTGGTGGACGAAGCCGTCCGGGTCGTCCAGGTCGTGAGCGGTCGGGAGCATGTCGGGGTGCTCCCACAGCGCGTCGCGCCCCTCAAGACCACGCGCGTCCGTGAGCGAGGCCCACAGCCGCGAGGCGTCCCGCAGCCGGCGCGGACGCAGCTGGAGGCCGATCAGCGTGGCGAAGGTCTGCTCGGCGGGGCCGCCGGACGCACGGCGCCGGCGCATCGTCTCGCGCAGCGCGTCGGCCGAGGTCAGCCGGGACTTCGCGGCGGCGTGCACCACCGCGTCCACCCAGCCCTCGACCAGCGCGAGGGCCGTCTCCAGGCGGGCCAGGGCCGCCTTCTGCTCCGGCGTCTCCTCCGGCTGGAACATGCCCTGCTGAAGGGCCTCCTGCAGCTGCTCGGGCTGCGAGGGGTCGAACTGCCCGACCACGTCCTCCAGCTTGCTGGTGTCGACCTTGATGCCGCGCGCGTACCCCTCGACGGCGCCGAAGAGGTGCGAGCGGAGCCACGGGACATGGGCGAAGAGCCGCTGGTGGGCGGCCTCGCGCAGCGCCAGATACAGCCGCACCTCGTCCTGTGGGACCGACAGGTCCTTGCCGAACCGCTCCACGTTCAGCGGAAGGAGCGCGGCGCGCCCCGCCGGGCCCAGCGGCAGCCCGATGTCGGTCGAGCCGACCACCTCGCCCGCCAGCACGCCGACGGCCTGCCCGATCTGCTGGCCGAACATCGCGCCGCCCATCGACCGCATCATGCCGATCAGCGGGCCCGCCATCGCCTGCATCTCCTCGGGCAGCACATCGCCCATGGCGAGGCCCACCCGCTCGGCGACCGGGTCCACCAGCTGCTGCCAGGCCGGGAGCGTCGCCTCGACCCACTCCGCGCGGCTCCACGCCACGCTGGAGATGGCACCGGACGGCATCGACGTCACCCCGTCGAGCCAGAGGTCGGCCAGGCGCAGCGCCTCGTCGATCGCCGAGCGCTCGGCGGGGCCCACGCTCGCGTCCTTGGAGCCGTCCGGGGTGCCCTGCGACACCGTCTGCCGGGCGATCTGCTTGGCCATGTCCCAGTTGACCGGCCCGCCCTCGTAGCTCAGCATCTGGCCGAGCTGCTGGAAGGCGGCTCCCAGGTCGTTCGGGTTCATGGAGCCGAACATGGCGGCGAAGGGGTTGTCACCGCCCGCGCCGGGGCCGAAGCCGAACGGGTTCGCCGGACCGCCCGAACCCTGCCCACCTCCGGTGGGGTCGTTCTTCTTGCCCTTGTCGCCGTCGTCCGGCTCCTCCGGCGGAAGGCCGAATCCGAATGGGGTGTCACTCACGGGTTTCCTCGGCTCGTAGGGCCGCCGGGGGAACCGACGGCGACTGCCCGACATCACCATCCAGCGTAGACACCAAGTCCGCTCAGGGCCTCAGTGCTCCGCCCGGTCCGGCCCTGCGGCAGGATGGACGCCACCTGGTACGTACGTGTCACGCGGGTACGTACTGAAGACAACCGCTGGAGACGCCCGGTGAGTTCCCCAGATCCGCAGGTTCGCGCAGCGCGAAACCTGGCCGACCCGTCACCCGAGAAGAAATCCGTCCCGGGCCGCCCCAGAGGCCGCGGCCCGGTCGTGGCCGTCACCGGAGCCGCGACGGGCGTCGGTGAGCTGCTCACCGCGCGCCTCGCCGCCTCCGAGGAGATCAAGCAGGTCATCGCCATCGACGAGCGCCGGGGCGAGGTCTCCGACGCGACCTGGCACCTCCTCGACGTCCGCGACCCCGCCATCGCCGACAAGCTGCGCGGCGCGGACGTCGTCGTCCACCTGGCGCTCGACCTCGACCTGGAGACCGACCCCGCCGCGCGCACCGCCTACAACGTGCGCGGCACCCAGACCGTGCTGACCGCCGCGGCGGCCGCCGGCGTCCACCGCGTCGTGCTGTGCACCTCCGCCATGGTCTACGGGGCGCTGCCCGACAACGACCTCCCGCTCGCCGAGGACGCCGAGCTGCGGGCCACCGCCGAGGCCACCGGCGTCGGCGACCTGCTGGAGATCGAACGGCTCGGCCGCCGCGCCCCGCGCGCCCACCCCGGGCTGCACGTCACCGTCGTGCGCCCGGCCGTGCTCGTCGGCGGCACGGACACCGCGCTGACCCGCTACTTCGAGTCACCCCGGCTGCTCGTGGTCGCCGGTTCCCGGCCCGCCTGGCAGTTCTGCCACGTGGAGGACCTGGTCACGGCGCTGGAGTACGCCGCCCTGGAGAAGATCGACGGGGAGTTCGCGGTCGGCTGCGACGGCTGGCTGGAGCAGGAGGAGGTCGAGGAGCTGAGCGGGGTGCGCCGGATGGAGCTCCCCTCCGCCGTCGCGCTGGGTGCCGCCGCCCGGCTGCACCGGATCGGTCTCACCCCCTCGCCCGCGGGCGACCTGGCGTACACCATGCACCCCTGGGTGGTCAGCGTGAGCCGGCTGCACGACGCGGGCTGGCGTCCGGCCTGGACCAACGAGGAGGTGCTCGCCGCGCTCCTGGAGGAGGTGGAGGGCCGCCACACCGTCGCCGGCCGCCGTCTCGGCCGCAAGGACGCCACCGCCGCCGGAGCCGCCGGGGCGACCGTCGCACTGCTCGGCACCGCGGCCCTGGTGCGCCGCGCCCGCAAGGCCCGCCGCCGCATCTGAGCACCCTGTAGGAGACTCCAACACGGGGCGCGGCCCGCCGGGTGAATCGGCAATTACGTCCAGTCGGCGCGGTACGGCACGATGGGGGCATGGCACTCACGTACGACCACCCCGGCGAGCAGACGGCGCGGGACCCGATCCGGCTGCTGGACATCCGTGACACGCCGCTGTCGGTGGACGAGGTCTTCCGGGCAGTCGGTGACGACGCCGCGGGCGGCACCACCCTCTTCGTCGGCACCGTGCGTGACCACGACGGCGGACAGGACGTCGACGGCCTCGGCTACTCGTGCCACCCCTCGGCCGCCGAGGAGATGCGCCGGGTGGCGGAGAAGGTCGTCGCCGACTTCCCGGTCCGGGCGCTGGCCGCCGTCCACCGTGTGGGTGAACTGCGGGTGGGTGACATCGCGGTCGTCGTGGCGGTCTCCTGCCCCCACCGCGCGGAGGCGTTCGCGGCCTCCCGCAAGCTCATCGACGACCTCAAGCACGAGGTTCCGATCTGGAAGCACCAGCACTTCTCGGACGGCACGGAGGAGTGGGTCGGCGCCTGCTGAGCGCAAACCGGAACGGCGGGCATCCGCCCCGATTTGCGTAACCGCACCCCTGCCACGAGCGTTGTTTTTCCAGATGGTTAATCTGCTGATCGGCCAGTCGGTCGCATCAGGGGGTAGGGAGGTCGGCATGGCAGCGCTCGCCTGGTTGTTGATTCCGGTTTTTGCCGCGTTCGGCGCTGCGATATGGGGAGGCTGGGCCGCCCGCAACCGCACCACCGGTGACGTCACCGAGCTCGCCGGATACGCGAAGTTCCGCGAAGCCATGGAGAAGTCCCACTCCGGTTCCGAACCGGTGGAGCAGATATCGAACGTCTGAGGCCGCGCCCCGCGTTCTCACCCCGCCCGCCCCTGGCCCCGTACGGACCGGCCCCGGCGGTGCACTGACAGACCCTTCCCGTACTGTCGTTCCATGCCACGCCGCACCGCGACGATGCTCGCCTCCACGCTGATCCTGATCGCGCTGCTCTGCGCGGGCGTGCTGATCAAAGTGCCGTACGCGGAGATGTCTCCCGGTCCGACGGTGAACACACTCGGCGACGTCGAGGGCGACCCCGTCCTGCGGATCACCGGCCACAAGACGTACAAGACGTCCGGCAACCTCAACATGACGACGGTCCGCGTCACCGGCGCCGACTACAGCATGAATCTGGTCGAGGCCGTCTCCGGATGGCTGGGCCACGACAGCGTCGTCGTACCGCACGACACCCTCTACCCGGACGGCAAGACCGAGGAGGAGTCGACGCAGGAGAACGCCGAGGAGTTCAGCCAGTCCCAGGAGAGCGCCAAGGTCGCGGCCCTCAAGGAGCTGAAGATCCCGGTCACCTCGCGCGTCGTGGTCTCCAGCGTCGTCAAGGACAGCCCCTCGCAGGGCAAGCTGCACGCGGGCGACGTCATCAAGAGCGTCGACGGCACCGCGGTCGAGAAGCCCGAGGACGTTTCGAAGCTGGTCACCAAGCGCAAGCCCGGCCAGGACGTCACCTTCACCGTGATCCCGGCCAAGACCGCGGCGGCGGCCGAGAAGGCCGGCAAGGAGCCCGAGGGCACCGAGAAGGTCACCCTCACCACCGTGAAGGACCCCCAGGAGGACCGCGCGATCGTCGGCATCCAGGCGGGCACCGACCACACCTTCCCCTTCGACATCGACATCAAGCTCGCCGATGTGGGCGGCCCGAGTGCGGGGCTGATGTTCTCGCTGGGCATCGTGGACAAGCTGACCCCGGGGCAGCTGACGGGCGGCAAGTTCATCGCCGGCACCGGCACCATCGATGACGACGGCGAGGTCGGCCCGATCGGCGGGATCACCATGAAGCTGGTCGGCGCGCGCAACGCGGGCGCACGCTACTTCCTGACCCCCGACGACAACTGCGCGGCCGCCGCCGAGGACACCCCCGACGGGCTCACCCTGATCCGCGTCAAGAACATCGACGACGCCAAGAAGTCGCTGGACAAGCTCCGCGCGGGGGACACGGCCGGGCTGCCGAGCTGCTCGGCGAGCTGACCGCGCCCCCGCGGCACACGGCGGACGGTCAGGACTCGAAGGTGGCCGCCAGCGCCTCGGCCAGCCCCGGCACGAGACCGGCACCGGTCAGCACCTCGCTCGCCGAGTCCTTCTCACGCAGGCGTACGGCGGACTCGCGCGCCCCGTCCCGCAGGACGGCCACGGTCATCCGCACCTCCTGCCGGTCCGGGTGCTGGGCGACCCACTTGGTCAGCCGCTTGTCGTCCAGCCCTTCCGGCACGGACGCCTCGGCGGACGGCGGCAGCATCAGGCGCTCCACCGTCATCGCGCACCCGGCGACCGCGTCGGGCCAGGCGATCGTGGCGAGGAACTCGTCCAGCGCCGCGCCCGCGGGCAGCTCCTCCTGCTCCACGGGGGTCAGCGCGGCGCCCTTGGCGCCGTCGTCGTCAAGGCCGAGCTGGGTGGCGAGGCCGGGTTCCTGGGCCCGCAGCCGCGCGGTGTCGACCAGGGCGAAGAGGCGGGCCGGCTGGTCCCAGCCGAGGGTGGAGACGTACTCGTCGATTTCGAGCACCGCGACGGTGAGCGGGCTCGCGGCCATCGGGGGGCCTGAGGGGGAAACGTTGGACATGGGCAACATCCTGCCTCCTTCCGCCCCCGGAACGGGAACTAGGTAAAGCATCAGTAAGTTGAAGGGATGGGCTCTACGATCGCTGGGCCCGCTCCACACGACCCGCGAACTTCGAGGTGCGCACGTTGGCTTTCCAGATGCCGGACCGCGGCGGAGGCCCGACCGGGCCACGGATCAGAGTCGGCCGCCCGTCCCGGCGCGCCCGAACCCTGCTCATGACTCTGGGCGTCCTGGCGATTCTCGCCATGGCGTTCGTCATGTTCGCCGGGTTCTGGACGGACTGGCTCTGGTACCGGTCGGTCGCGTATTCGTCCGTCTTCACCACCACCCTGTGGACCAAGATCGGGCTGTTCCTCGTCTTCGGACTGCTGATGGCCCTGGCCGTCGGCCTGAACATCTGGCTCGCGCACCGGCTCCGGCCGCCGCTGAGCGCGATGTCGCTGGAGCAGCAGAGCCTGGACCGCTACCGGATGAGCCTCGCCCCGTACAAGAAGTGGGTGCTGCTCGCGGTCACCGCGCTGGTCGGTCTGATCGCCGGCGCCTCCGCCTCGGGTCAGTGGCGGACGTGGCTGATGTACGTGAACGGCGTGTCGTTCGGCCAGAAGGACCCCCAGTTCCATCTGGACGTGTCGTTCTACGCCTTCGACCTGCCCTGGTACCGCTTCCTGCTGGGCTTCGGCTTCGCGGCCACGGTGCTCTCGCTGATCGCAGCCGCGCTGACCCACTACCTGTACGGCGGGCTGCGGGTCACCAGCCCCGGCGCGCGGGCGACGGGCGCGGCCACCGGCCACCTGTCGGTGCTGCTCGGGGTCTTCGTCACGCTGAAGGCCGTGGCGTACTGGCTCGACCGGTACGGCCTGGCGGTGAAGTCCAGTGACTTCAAGGCCACGGACAACTGGACGGGTCTGCGGTACGTCGACGCCAACGCGTACCTGCCGGCGAAGACGATCCTGTTCTGCATCGCCGCGATCTGCGCCGTGCTGTTCTTCGCGACGCTCTGGCGGCGCACCTGGCAGCTCCCGGTCATCGGCTTCGGGCTCATGGTGCTCTCGGCCATCCTGATCGGCGGCCTCTACCCGGCGATCGTGCAGAAGTTCCAGGTCCAGCCGAACGAGCAGGCCAAGGAAGCGCCGTTCATCCGGAAGAACATCGAGGCCACGCGCGACGCGTACGCCATCGATGACGCGCAGGTCTCGGACTACACGGGCAAGTCCACCGAGGACGACGACGCCAAGCTCCGGGCCGCGGCGAACGACGCGGCCAGCTACCGGGTGATGGACCCCAACGTCGTCTCGCCGGCCTTCCAGCAGCTCCAGCAGAAGAGGAACTACTACCAGTTCCCCAAGACGCTCGACGTCGACCGGTACAAGGACGCCGCCGGCAAGGAGCAGGACACGGTCATCGGTCTGCGCGAGCTCAACATCCAGGGCATCCCCAAGCGCAACTGGATCAACGACCACTTCACCTACACCCACGGCTACGGCGCCATCGCCGCCCGGGGGACCACGACCGGCAAGAACCCGAAGGGATCTCCCGACTTCACCGAGTCCGGACTGCCGACCACCGGCGACCTGGGCACGTACAAGCAGGAGATCTACTACGGCGAGAAGACCGAGCAGTACTCCATCGTCGGCGGGCCCCAGAAGGAGCTCGACTACGAGGAGGACGGCGAGAAGACCACCAGCTACAAGGGCGACAGCGGGGTCAGTCTCTCCAACACGTTCAACCGCGCCGCCTACGCCGTGGCGTTCAGCGAGCCGCAGATCCTGTACTCGGGCGCCATCGGCGACGGTTCGCGGATCCTCTACAACCGCACGCCCAAGGAGCGCGTCGAGGCGGTGGCCCCCTGGCTCACCATCGACGGCGACGCCTACCCGGCCGTGGTCAACAAGCGCATCCAGTGGGTGGTCGACGCCTACACGACGACCAACGGCTACCCGTACGCCTCGCGCACCACGCTCGGTGACACCACGGCCGACTCGCTGACCACCAACCAGCGCGCGGTCGTCGCCCAGCAGAACCAGGTCAACTACATCCGGAACTCGGTGAAGGCCACCGTCGACGCGTACGACGGCACGGTCACGCTGTACGAGTGGGACACCAAGGACCCGGTCCTGAAGACCTGGCGCAAGGCGTTCCCCGGGACCGTGAAGCCCCGGGCGGACATCCCGCAGGACCTGATGGACCACCTGCGCTACCCACAGGACCTGTTCAAGGTGCAGCGCGAGCTGCTGACCCGCTACCACGTCACGAGCCCCGCCCAGTTCTACAGCGGCAGTGACGCCTGGCAGGTCCCGGACGACCCGACCAACAAGGAGTCCGGCTCCGTCCCGCCGTACTACCTGAGCATAAAGATGCCGGGTCAGACGGCTCAGAAGTTCTCGCTCACCACGACGTTCACCCCGAAGGGGCGGCCCGACCTCGGGGCGTTCATGGCGGTGGACGCCGATGCGGCCAGCAAGGACTACGGCACCATAAGGCTCCTGAGAGTCACCGGTGCGGTGAAGGGCCCCGGGCAGGTACAGAGTGAGCTCAACGGCAACGACGACGTCGCCGAGTTCGT
Organism: Streptomyces sp. NBC_00523; assembly: GCF_036346615.1. NCBI lineage: Bacteria > Bacillati > Actinomycetota > Actinomycetes > Kitasatosporales > Streptomycetaceae > Streptomyces > Streptomyces sp. NBC_00523. Next base: position 4,933,931 of record NZ_CP107836.1, read on the forward strand.
GAGAAACCTCAAGGGCACCGACTCCGACATCGAGTACGGCAACCTGCTGACCGTGCCGCTCGAAGGGGGCTTCCTCTACATCGAGCCGGTCTACACGCGCGGTGGCACGCAGAACTACCCGCTGCTGCGCAAGGTCGCCGCCTCGTACGGCTCGAAGATCGTCTTCGAGAACAGCCTCGGCGAGGCCCTGAACGCCGTGTTCGGCGCCGAGGGTTCCGATACGAGCGAGCCACCGGGCGACACCACCGAGCCGCCGGACACCAGCCAGCCGCCGGCCACCGGTGACGCCGCGCTCAAGAAGGCCATCGCCGACGCCCAGAAGGCGTACACCGAAGGCGAGGCGGCCCTGAAGAAGCAGGACTGGGCGGCCTACGGCAAGGCGCAGACCGATCTTCAGGACGCGCTGGAGCGGGCCGCCGCGGCCCAGTCCAAGGCGGCCGACGACGGCAAGGCCGACAAGTCCGACGACGGCAAGGCGGCCAAGCCCGACAAGGGCGACAAGAGCGACAAGGCCAGCCAAGCCAGCGCTTCGGGCAAGGCGGGCGATGAGGGCGGGGACTGAGTAATCCGGTAAAGCTCCACCTCCGCGTCGTGGTACGGTTTGAACACAACGACGCGGGGTGGAGCAGCTCGGTAGCTCGCTGGGCTCATAACCCAGAGGTCGCAGGTTCAAATCCTGTCCCCGCTACTGAAAGACGAAGGCCCGGATCCTCCAGGGGATCCGGGCCTTCGTCGTGCCGTGGTGGCCTGTTTCGCAAGGTGGGCGTGAAGTGCGGTTCGAGGGGCACGAGTTGACCGGGGACGTGTTTGACTTGTCTCTCTGTGGGCATGTCGACAAAACGCTGAAGTGACGTCACTGACCGCGATATACCAGGTGTACGCGGGTTACAGGTGGTGCGACGATGGTATTTATGGGGGACAGGTCAACTCTGTTGAAGACAGGGCGGTTTGCGCGGGGGCACGTCCATCCGGCGGAAAAGTTGGTGGATGAGGTGTTTGCCGCTGCCGCCGAGCAGTACAAAGACACCATCGAGAGCGCCCAGACTTCCGAGACCGTCGAGAACGCCCAGCCCGTCAAGAACGCCGAGAACGCGGAGAGTGCCGCGACCGCCGAGACCGCAGAGATCATCGAGACCGCCGACGGCGTGGAGAACGCCGAGCGGGCGGAGACCGAGGCGAGCGCGGACGGCGCGGAGACCGAGGCGCGCCACCGCCGCGCGGCCGACGCCGGTGACACCGCCTCGATGAGCGTGCTCGGCGCGCTGCTCCTGCGCCGGGGCGACCTCGCCGGCGCCGAACCCTACCTGCGGGGCGCCACCGCCGACGGAGACCGGGCCGCCGCCAACAACCTGGGCGTCCTGCTGCACCAGCGCGGCTACCCCGACGAGGCGGCCGGCTGGTGGCGCACCGCCGCCGTGGCCGGCTCCGCCGCGGCCGCGCACGCCCTGGGCCGGCACTTCCGCGAGCGCGGCGACGAGCCCGCCGCCGAGTACTGGCTGCGCCAGTCCGCCGAGCAGGGCCACGCGCTCGGCGCCTACGCCCTCGCCGACCTCCTGGAACACCGCAGCGACGTTGGCGCCGAGCGCTGGCTGCGTGCCGCCGCCGAACAGGGCCACCGCGAGGCGGCCTACCGGCTGGCGCGCCTCCTGGAGCGCAATGCCACCGACGCCGCGCACGAGGTGTTCGGCCGCCCCGGCCTGGGCCCGCGCACGGGCGCGGAGCCCGTCCCGGCCCGCCGCACCGCCGAGGGCGACGGCCCGGTCGCCGGCCCCGACCACGCGCGCGGCGGCGAGGCCGAGCAGTGGTACCGGCAGGCCGCCGCGCGCGGTCACCGGCGCGCTGCCCTGCACCTCGGCGCGATCCTCGAACAGCGCGGCGAGCTCAAGGAGGCCGGGCGCTGGTACCTCATGTCGGCCAAGGCGGGCGAGGCCCGGGCCGCCTGCGCGCTCGGCTTCCTGCTGCGCGACGCGGGCGACCGGGAGAGCGCCGCCGTGTGGTGGCTGCGCGCCGCCCAGGACGGCGACGGCAACGCGGCGAACGCCCTCGGCGCGCTGCACGCGGCCCGGGGCGAGCAGCAGACGGCCGAGCGCTGGTACCGGGCGGCGATGGACGCGGGCGACGTCAACGGCGCGTACAACCTCGGGCTGCTCTGCGCCGCCCAGGACCGCACCGCCCAGGCCGAGCAGTGGTACCGCCGCGCCGCCTACGCGGGCCACCGCGAGGCCGCCAACGCGCTCGCCGTGCTCCTGCTCCAGGCCGGCGACCCGGCCGGCGCCGAGCCCTGGTTCTCCAAGGCGGCCGAGGCGGGCAGCGTCGACGCGGCCTTCAACCTCGGCATCCTCTACGCCGGGCGCGACGAGGACCGTACCGCCCTGCTCTGGTACGAGCGGGCCGCCGCGGCCGGGCACACCGAGGCGGCGCTTCAGGTCGGCATGGCGCTCCTGCACCACGGCGAGGAGCAGGAGGCCGAGCGCCACCTGCGCTGCGCGGCGGGCGGCGGCAGCGCGGAGGCGGCCTTCCGGCTGGCCGGGCTGCTGGACGCGCGGCAGCCGCCGCCCGGGCCGCCCGCGCTGGGCGAGCCGCTGCCCGAGAAGACCGAGTGCGAGGAGTGGTACGAGCGGGCCGCCGAGCAGGGGCACCGCCGCGCCCAGGTCCGCGTCGGCATGCTCGCCGCCTCCCGGGGCGACGTGGAGAGCGCCGGCCATTGGTACCGGGCGGCGGCCGAGTCCGGCAGCCGCAACGGCGCGTTCAACCTCGGCCTGCTCCTGGCCCGCGAGGGCAGCGAGCGCGAGGCCGCCCTGTGGTGGACCCGCGCCGCCGCCGACGGGCACGGGCGGGCGGCGCTGCGGCTGGCCCTGCTCGCCGCGCGCCGCGGTGAGCTGGCGGAGGGGCAGCGCTGGTGCGCCCGGGCGGTCGAGCTGGGCCCGGCGGAGGTCGCGGAGCGCGCGGCCCGGCTGCGCGAGGCCCTGCACCAGGAGCTCACGGCGTAAGGGCGTCCGGGCCGCCCCATGGGCCGTCCGAACGAATTTGCACTGGTCCGAGCCGTCCCGTAGGGTTGTGAACACAACGACGCGGGGTGGAGCAGCTCGGTAGCTCGCTGGGCTCATAACCCAGAGGTCGCAGGTTCAAATCCTGTCCCCGCTACTGAAGACCGAGGGCCGGATCTTTTCGAAGATCCGGCCCTCGGTCGTATGCGCGGTCGGGTGCGCGCGAAAACCGCCCCCGGCGCGGGGGCGGTTCGATGTGCGGCGTTCAGGCCGCCGCGGCGCAGTCCGGGCAGATGCCCCGGTAGGTCAGCTCGACGCCGGAGATCGTGAAGCCGAAGCGCTCGCCGGCCGGCAGGTCCGCCAGCGGGTCGCCCGACGGATGCACGTCGCGGATGGCGCCGCACCGCGCGCACACCAGGTGGTGGTGGGCGCGGTGCGCGTTGGGGTCGTAGCGCTTGGCGCGGCGGTCGGTGGACACCTCGATGACCTCGCCGAGGCTCACCATCTCGCCCAGCGTGTTGTAGACGGTGGCGCGGGAGATCTCGGGCAGCTTGGCCACCGCGCGGGCATGGACCTCGTCGGCGGTCAGGTGCACATGGTCCCCGTCGAGGACCTCGGCCACGACGCGCCGCTGCGCGGTCATGCGCCAGCCGCGTCCTCGAAGTCGTTCCAGCAGGTCACTCATGGGCGCCATTCTAGCAGCGCAAGGGCCAGGTCTTGAATAGGTGCGACTTTGGATGCTCAGTTGACTTGGACTTTGTCCAATGTAGGATCGCTTATGGCGTCGGCCGGAGGACAGGAAGGCCGGACGCGGGCACGGCATGAAGGCATGACGTGCGGAAACGACGCAGGAGGCGCACGTGACGCAGGGACCGCTCACCACGGAGGCAGGCGCACCGGTCGCCGACAACCAGAACAGCGAGACCGCCGGGACCGGCGGCCCGGTCCTGGTGCAGGACCAGTTGCTGATGGAGAAGTTGGCGCACTTCAACCGCGAGCGCATCCCGGAGCGCGTGGTGCACGCCCGGGGCGCCGGCGCGTACGGGACGTTCACGCTGACCCGTGACGTGTCGCAGTGGACGCGGGCGGCGTTCCTCTCGGAGGTCGGCAAGCAGACCGAGACGTTCCTGCGGTTCTCCACCGTCGCGGGCAACCTCGGTGCCGCCGACGCCGTGCGGGACCCGCGCGGCTTCGCGCTGAAGTTCTACACCGAGGACGGCAACTACGACCTCGTCGGCAACAACACCCCGGTCTTCTTCATCCGGGACGCCATCAAGTTCCCCGACTTCATCCACACCCAGAAGCGCGACCCGTACACCGGCTCCCAGGAGGCGGACAACGTCTGGGACTTCTGGGGGCTCTCGCCCGAGTCCACCCACCAGGTGACCTGGCTCTTCGGCGACCGGGGCATCCCCGCCTCGTACCGGCACATGGACGGCTTCGGCTCGCACACCTACCAGTGGCAGAACGCGGCGGGCGAGGTCTTCTGGGTCAAGTACCACTTCAAGACCGACCAGGGCATCAAGACCCTCACCACCGAGGAGGCCGTCCGCCTCTCCGGTGTGGACCCGGACAGCCACCAGCGGGATCTGCGCGAGTCCATCGAGCGCGGCGACTTCCCGTCCTGGACCGTGCAGGTGCAGATCATGCCGGCGGCCGAGGCGGCGACGTACCGCTTCAACCCGTTCGACCTCACCAAGGTGTGGCCGCACGCGGACTACCCGCCGGTCGAGATCGGCAAGCTGGAGCTCAACCGGAACCCGGAGAACATCTTCGCCGAGGTCGAGCAGTCCATCTTCAGCCCGGCGCACTTCGTCCCCGGCATCGGTCCGTCCCCGGACAAGATGCTCCAGGGCCGCCTCTTCGCGTACGGCGACGCGCACCGCTACCGCGTCGGCATCAACGCCGACCACCTGCCGGTGAACCGCCCGCACGCCACCGAGGCGCGGACCAACAGCCGGGACGGCTACCTGTACGACGGCCGCCACAAGGGCGCGAAGAACTACGAGCCCAACAGCTTCGGCGGCCCCGCCGAGACGGGCCGGCCGCTCTCGGGCGCCATCCCCGTCACCGGCGTCACGGGCAACCACCCGACCCCGCTGCACGCCGAGGACGACGACTTCGTGCAGGCCGGCAACCTCTACCGGCTCATGTCCGAGGGCGAGAAGGCCCGGCTGGTCGACAACCTGTCCGGCTTCATCGCGAAGGTCTCGCGCGACGACATCGCGGAGCGCGCGATCGGCAACTTCCGCCGTGCCGACGAGGACTTCGGCAAGCGGCTGGAGGCGGCCGTGCAGGCGCTGCGCGCCTGAGTCCTTTCGGCCGTACGACCGGCCCGGCCCCGCACCCGGGGGCCGGGCCGGTCGCGTGTGCGGGGGTGGTCAGCCGACCAGTTCGGCCGGGCGGGGGCGGGACGGGGACCAGCAGCGGATGATGTCGCGGACCGAGACGACGCCGACCGGGCCGCCCTCGTCGAGGACGATCAGGTGGCGGAAGCCGCCGTGCGTCATGGCCGCCGCGGCCTCTTCGAGCGTCCAGCCCGGCGCGGCGAAGACGACGTCGGTGGTGGTGTGGGCGGAGGCCGTCTCGGTGTCGGGGTCCTGGCCCGCGCCGACGGCGTTGAGGATGTCGCGCTCGGTGAGGATGCCGAGCCCGCAGGTATCGGGATCGTGGACGACGGCCGCCCCGATCCGGCGGGCCGACATCAGCCGGGCGGCCTGGCGCAGCGTATGGGCCGGGCCGATGGTGAGGACCATCGTGCTCATGGCGTCACGGACGAGCATGAAGAGTGCCACCTCCTCGGTGAAGCGACTGCGTGAGCCGATTCACAAGTTCACAAGTGGGGGAATGCTCAGAGTCGCACCGATGCGGGAAGCCGACAAGGGGTCGCGAAGATCACGAAAGGGGCGCGCGGCCCCGCCGCACGCCCCTCGAATGTCCGTTACGCCGCCCCGCGGGCGGGGCGCACTCAGTACCGCTGGTTCAGGTACCCCAGCAGTTCGCGGTGGAGCGCCCCGTTCGACGCCGCGCCGTTCCCGCCGCCCGGCCCGTCCACACCGTCCAGACTGGTGAACCGGCCGCCCGCCTCCTGGACCACGATCGCGTTCGCCGCCATGTCCCACAGCGAGAGCTCCGGCTCCGCGCAGATGTCCACGGACCCCTCGGCGACCATCATGTACGGCCAGAAGTCCCCGTAGCCCCGGGTGCGCCAGCAGGCCCGGGTCAGGTCCAGGAAGCCGTCGAGCCGCCCCTGCTCCTCCCAGCCGGTCAGCGAGGAGTACGCGAACGAGGCGTCCGCGATCCGCTCCACGCTGGAGACCTTGAGCCGGGTCGCGGAGGTCAGGCTGCGGCCGGTGTACGCCCCCGAGCCCTTCGCCGCCCACCAGCGCCGGTTCAGCGCGGGCGCCGAGACGACCCCGACCACGGGCTGGAAGCCGTTCTCCCCGGCCTCCATGAGCGAGATGAGCGTCGCCCAGACCGGCACGCCCCGTACGTAGTTCTTGGTGCCGTCGATCGGGTCGATCACCCAGCGCCGCGGCCCCGTGCCCTCGATGCCGTACTCCTCGCCCAGGATCGCGTCCCGCGGGCGCGCCCGGTGCAGATGGCCCCGGATCAACTCCTCGGCGGCCTTGTCGGCCTCGCTCACCGGCGTCATGTCCGGCTTGGTCTCGACCTTGAGGTCCAGAGCCTTGAACCGGTCCATCGTCACCGCGTCGGCGGCGTCCGCCAGTACGTGGGCCAGGCGCAGATCATCGTGGTAATCGGGCATGCCGTCACAGTATCGACCCGCCGGTGAGCCGGGCCACAGGGGCCCGGGGCGGTCAGTGCGCGGAGCCGGAGAGCTGGAGGCCGATCACGCCGAGGATCACCAGCGAGATCGACACCAGCTTGAGCGTGGAGACGATGTCACCGAGGAAGACCATGCCGTAGATGGCCGTCCCCGCCGCGCCGATGCCGGTCCACACCGCGTACGCGGGCCCGACGTCGAGCTTCTTCAGCGACATGGTGAGCAGACCGAAGCTGCCGAGCGCGAAGACGCAGAACGCGACGGTCGGCCACAGCCGGGTGAAGCCGTGCGAGAGCTTCAGGCAGACCGCGAACCCGGTCTCCAGAAGTCCCGCGACCACGACCAGCAGCCATGCCATCGTCCGCACCCTCCCGCATCGCCCACCGCCCCGCACCGGCCGGTGCCGCTGGGCGTGATTATGCACTTACCGGAAGCGAGTGATCGCAAACGTGCGCGGCCCGGTCGCCGCTCAGTCGCCCTCGCGCCGGTTGCGGGTGGAGAGCAGCCGGCGCAGCGAGTCCAGCCGCGCCGGATCCGCGTGCCCCGCCGCCACCCAGGCGTCCAGCGCGCATTCCGGTTCGTGGCTGTCGTGGGTGCAGCCGCGCGGGCACTCCTCCGTACCGGGCTGGAGGTCCGGGAAGGCGTTGATGACCCGCGAGGGGTCGATGTGGTTCAGCCCGAACGAGCGCACCCCGGGGGTGTCGATCACCCAGCCCCGGTAGCCCGGCAGCGGCAGCGCCAGGGCGGACGTGGTGGTGTGCCGGCCCCGGCCGGTCACCGCGTTCACGACGCCCGTGGTGCGCCGCTTCTCCTTCGGCACCAGCGCGTTGACCAGCGTGGTCTTGCCGACGCCCGAGTGCCCGACGAACGCCGTCACCCGGTCGTTGAGCTGCTCGCGGACCCGGTCGGCCGCGTCCCCGTTCTCCAGCTCCTCGCGGCTGGTGACGACGAACGGCACCCCCAGCGGGGTGTACGCGCTCAGCAGCTGGTCCGGGGACGCCAGGTCGGACTTGGTCAGCACCAGGAGCGGGGACAGCCCCCCGTCGTACGCGGCGACCAGGCAGCGGTCGATCATGCGCGGACGCGGTTCCGGATCGGCCAGCGCGGTCACGATCGCCAGCTGGTCCGCGTTGGCCACGACCACCCGTTCGAAGGGGTCGTCGTCGTCCGCCGTCCGGCGCAGCACCGAGCGGCGCTCACCGATGCGGACGATCCGGGCGAGGGTGTCCTTGTCGCCGGACAGGTCGCCGACGAGGGAGACGGTGTCGCCCACCACCGCGGCCTTGCGGCCCAGTTCGCGGGCCTTCATCGCGACGATCGTGCGGTCGCCGACCAGGACGGTGAGGCGGCCCCGGTCCACGGTGAGGACCATGCCGTCCTCGGCGTCCTCGTGCTTGGGCCGGATGTGGGTGCGCGGGCGGTTGCCCTTGCGGTTGGGGCGGACGCGGATGTCGTCCTCGTCGGGGTTCTTGCCGTAGCGGCGCATGTCTCAGGCCCCGAGCATTCCGGTCCACATCTGCGGGAAGTCCGGCAGGGTCTTGGCGGTCGTCGCCACGTTCTCGATCTCCACTCCGGGGACGGCAAGGCCGATGATCGACCCCGCGGTGGCCATCCGGTGGTCGTCGTACGTATGGAAGGTACCGCCGTGCAGCGGGCGCGGGCGGATGTGCAGGCCGTCGGCGGTCTCGGTGACGTCGCCGCCGAGCTCGTTGATCTCCTTGGTGAGCGCGGCCAGCCGGTCCGTCTCGTGCAGCCGCAGATGGGCGACGCCGCTCAGCGTGGAGGGGGAGTCGGCCAGGGCGGCGACGGCGGCGATGCCCGGGGTCAGCTCGCCGACCTCGGAGAGGTCCACGTCGATGCCGTGGACGCGGCCGGAGCCGGTGAAGGTCAGCCCCTGCTCGGTGAGCTCGCAGCTGCCGCCCATCGCGGTGAAGATGTCGCGCAGCGCGTCACCGGGCTGCGTGGTGCGCACCGGCCAGTCCGGGATGGTCACCCGGCCGCCCGTGACCAGCGCCGCCGCCAGGAACGGCTGGGCGTTGGACAGGTCCGGCTCGATGGTCAGGTCGCGGCCGAGGAGCGCCGAGGGGGAGACCCGCCAGACGTTCGGCTCGCCGCCGGTCTCCGGCTCGTCCACCTGCGCGCCGACGGCCCGGAGCATGTCCACGGTCATCCGGATGTGCGGCATCGAGGGCAGCCGGTCGCCGGTGTGCCGGACCTCCACGCCTTGGTTGAAGCGCGGCGCGGACAGCAGCAGCGCCGAGACGAACTGCGAGGACGAGGAGGCGTCGATCGCGACCGGTCCGCCGTCCAGCGCGCCGCCCCCGTGCACGGTCATCGGCAGCGAGCCCCGGGAGTCGTCGTCGATCCGGGCGCCGAGGACCCGCAGCGCGTCGATCACCCCGGTCAGCGGGCGCTCGTAGGACCGGGGGTCGCCGTCGAAGCGGACGGGTCCTTCGGCGAGCGTGGCCACCGGAGGCAGGAAGCGCATGACCGTACCGGCGTTGCCGACGTCGACGGTGACCGGGCCGTGCAGCGGGGCCGGGATGACCCGCCACGCCTCGCCCGCAGCCTCCGCCCCGGCGGCCGCGCCGGTCGCGGCGGAGCTGGAGGACACCGTCTCCTCGATGCGTACGCCCATCGCGCGCAGCGCGTCCGCCATCAGCAGGGTGTCCCGGGAGCGCAGCGGGCGGCGCAGCCAGCCCGGCTCCGAGGAGAGCGCGGCGAGCACCAGCGCCCGGTTGGTGACCGACTTGGAACCGGGCACCGTGACGGTCGCGTCGACGGCCCCGCTCGCGAGGGGGGCGGGCCAGAGGGCGGGGTGCACGGAGCTTTCGGTCATGCGCTCACTTTAGGTCCTGTCCGGAGTTCCCCGCCTGCGCCCCGACGCCCGGCACGCACGCTCGCCGCACGGGGGCGCAGGACAGGTGGCTCCGCCACATGACCTGCGCCCCCGCACACCGATCGCACGCACCGACCGCCGCTGCGCCCGCGCTCCGCGCGGACGACGGGGAACTCCGGACAGGCCCCAGAGGTTTGGCCCCGAGTGAGCCCGGTCACAGCCCCAGCAGCCAGCGCCCGCCGCCGATCAGGGAGCACAGCGACACCGCGTGGAAGAGGAACAGCCACAGCGCCGCCGGGACGTCGGTCAGGCGGGACAGCTGGTCCGCGTCCGAGTCCGGCGCCCCGCCGTGCCGCCGCTTCGACTGGAGCTCGAACACCGGGCGTACGCCGCCCAGCAGCAGGAACCACACCACGCTGTACGCGAACAGCGACTGCCAGGCGGGCGAGGCCAGCCACGAGACCAGCAGGAACACCGAACCGGTGAGGATCACCGTCAGCGCCCCGTACACATTGCGGATCATCACCAGCATCACCGCGAGCAGGGCCGTCGCCAGCCACAGCAGCAGCGTGATCCGGCCGTCCACCAGCAGCCAGGCGCCGCCGAGCCCGAGCAGCGAGGGCGCGGTGTAGCCCGCCGCCGCGGTCAGCACCATGCCGATCCCGGTCGGCTTGCCCCGGCTGACCGTCAGCCCGCTGGTGTCCGAGTGCAGCCGGATGCCGGAGAGCTGCCGGCCGGAGAGCAGGGCGACCAGTCCGTGGCCGCCCTCGTGCGCGATGGTGATCGCGTTCCGGGACATCCGCCAGAGGATGTTCGGCACGACCGCGATGAGCGCCGCGGTCGCGGTCACCACCACCAGCCACTGCTCCGGGGCGGGCTGGGTGCCGGTGACGCGGTCCCACAGGTTGCCGAGATCGGTGCTGTCCATGGGGCGGGCGGCTCCTTACCGGATCGGGGTCCGTTCGGGATGGCGGTCGTGGCAGTCTGGCACTTATGTGCGGACGGTATGCAGCGAGTCGGCGGCCCGAGGACCTGACCGGACTCTTCCAGGTGGAGAAGTGGGAACCGGCCGAGGCGCTGGAGCCCGACTACAACGTGGCGCCGACCAAGGAGGTCTACGCCGTACTGGAACGTCCTGTGAAAGACGCGGACGACCAGCGCCCGGTTCGCCAGATGCGGGCACTGAAATGGGGGCTCGTGCCGTCCTGGGCCAAGAACCCGGAGGGCGCCGCCCGGATGATCAACGCCCGGGCCGAGACCGTGCACGAGAAGCCGTCCTTCCGCCGCCCCTTCGTCTCCCGGCGCTGCATCCTGCCCGCCGACGGCTATTACGAGTGGGTGACCGGAGCCGAGGAACGGGAGCTGGAGGAGAAGGGGCGCCGCAAGCGCCCCCGTAAGCAGCCCTACTTCGTGACCCCGGCCGACGGCTCGGTCTTCGCGATGGCCGGACTGTACGAGTTCTGGCGCGACCGCACCCTGCCCGACGACCACCCGCAGGCGTGGTGGGTCACCTGCTCGGTGATCACCACCGAGGCGGAGACCGGTCCGCTCGCCGTCGCCCCCGCCGACGGACCGGCCTCGCTCTCCGACATCCACCCCCGGATGCCGCTGATGCTCACCCCGGACCGCTGGGACTACTGGCTGGACCCCTCGCGCACCGACATCGAGGAGCTGCGCGCCCTGCTGACACCGCCGCCGCCCGGCCTGATGCGCGCCTACCCGGTCGCGACCGCCGTCAGCAACGTCCGCAACAACGGCCCCGAGCTGAAGGACGAGCTGGCCGAGCCCGAGGTGAGCACCCTCTTCTGAGCCGTACGCGACGGGGCGCCGCGCCATCCCCGTACCGCCCACCGGGTGTTGGTTGGATGGACCCCGTGAACACCGACGACGTGACCCCCCGTGCCGAGACCGTCGAGACCGGGGCCGGTACCGCCCGCGTCACCTGGCTGGACGCCCCCGCCCCGCGTCTCGTGCTCGCCCTCGGCCACGGCGCCGGAGGCGGCGTCGAGGCCCGCGACCTGAAGGCCCTCGGCGCCGCCCTGCCCGCGCACGGCGTGAGCGTCGCCCTCGTGGAGCAGCCCTGGCGGGTGGCCGGCAAGAAGCTCGCGCCCGCCCCGAAGACCCTGGACACCGGCTGGCGCGGACTCTGGCCGGCCCTCGCGGCGGCCGGGCCGCCGGTCGTCGCCGGGGGACGCAGCGCCGGGGCCCGCGTGGCCTGCCGCACCGCCGCGGAGCTCGGCGCCCGGGCGGTCCTCGCGCTCAGCTTCCCGCTGCACCCGCCGGGCCGCCCCGAGAAGACCCGCGCCGACGAGCTGCTGGGCTGCGGGGTGGAAGCCCTCGTCGTCCAGGGCGGCAACGACCCGTTCGGGAAGCCCGCCGAATTCCCGCCCGGCGACTACCGGATCACCGAGGTGCCGTACGGCGACCACGGCTTCTCCGTACCGAAGAAGTCCGGGCTCACCGAGGAGCGGGCGATGGAGATCCTCACCGCGTCCGTCGCCGGGTGGCTGGCGGATCTGAAGTGACGCGTGCCCCTCGCACGCCCGGGAATGCCCGGCGGAGGGCCGCTGTTGTGAGGGACATCAGTACGCCAACGTCGTAAGTGGAGAGGGAGTCCGTCGCATGGGTTCGACCATCTGCCCACGTCGCTCGAACACCGCTGACCTGGAGTGGACGGTCCTGCATGCGGCCAAGACCACTCCCGAGCGGTCACTCGGCGGGACGGAACGACAGCCCGCGCCGGACCAAGGTCGACTATTCTCCGATTCGAGCGGGTCCGGTTTCGGCTCCGCCCCAGCGTTGGAGGAGGTGGGTCCGGTCACAGGGACCGACACAGGGACCGACGACGGCCGCCCGCAGGAGACGACGGCCGAGCGCAACGCGCGTTTCGAGCGCGACGCCCTCGGTTTCCTCGACCAGATGTACTCGGCGGCCCTGCGCATGACGCGCAACCCCGCGGACGCCGAGGACCTGGTCCAGGAGACGTATGCCAAGGCGTACGGCTCCTTCCACCAGTTCCGTGAGGGCACCAACCTCAAGGCGTGGATGTACCGCATCCTCACGAACACCTTCATCAACTCGTACCGCAAGAAGCAGCGCGAACCCCAGCGCAGCGCCGCCGAGGAGATCGAGGACTGGCAGCTGGCCCGCGCCGAGTCGCACATGTCCACCGGGCTGCGCTCCGCCGAGTCCCAGGCCCTCGACCACCTGCCCGACTCGGACGTGAAGTCCGCGCTGCAGGCGATTCCCGAGGAGTTCCGCATCGCGGTCTATCTCGCCGATGTCGAGGGCTTTGCCTACAAGGAGATCGCGGACATCATGGGGACTCCCATCGGTACGGTGATGTCCCGACTGCACCGGGGCCGCCGTCAACTGCGCGGCATGCTGGAGGACTACGCCCGTGACCGCGGGCTCGTCCCGGCCGGCGCCGGGGAGTCGGACGATCGGAAAGGCTCGGGCTCATGAGCTGCGGAGAGCCGCACGAGACGGAGTGCGCAGAGGTCCTCGACCACCTCTACGAGTTTCTTGACCGGGAGATGCCCGACAGCGACTGCACCAAGTTCGAGGAGCACTTCGTGGAGTGCTCCCCGTGTCTGGAGAAGTACGGCCTGGAGCAGGCCGTCAAGAAGCTCGTGAAGCGCTGCTGCGGCCAGGACGACGTGCCGGCCGACCTGCGCTCCAAGGTGATGGGCCGCATCGACCTCATCCGCTCGGGACAGGCGGTGCCCGAACAGGACATCGCGGTCTCCGGTCCCGAGGTGCCGAGCGCCGCCAAGGAGTAGGCGCCCCGCGCCCCACCTCCGCGCCGCCCCCCCCCCCGCACACCCGCGCGCTTCACCCGAACGTGCTAATCGCCCCCAACGGCACCCGCCCGGATCGCCCCGCTCGTTAGCGTGGCCCCTCCATGGGCGGAGCTGGGGGGCGAGCGAGGGTGAGAGCCACACGCGGGGCGGCGCGGGCCCATATCGGGGCCGTCGCCCTCGGCGCGGCCCTCTGCGCCGCGCCCGCCCTGCGCCCCGGCACCCCCTGGACCACCCTGGCCCTGCTCGCCGGGCTCTACCTCGCCTGCGAACTCCTCGGCCGCCGCCCCTTCCCGGTCGGCGCCGTCGGCGCGGGCTCCTTCTTCCCGCTGCTGCTCGCCGCCGCGTTCCTGCTGCCCCCCGCGGCGGCGGCGCTCGTCGCCGTCCCCGGCTCCCTCGTGGGCCGGGCCGGGAAACCGCCCGCCGCCGCCCGCCGGATCTGGCGCGCCGCCGAGCTGGCCCTCGCCGTCTGGGCGGCCGCCCGGGTCCACGCGCTGCTCGGCGGGCCCGCCGCGCTCGGCAGCCCGCCCGACCTCCCCTACGCGCTCCTGCCCGTCTGCGCGGCGGCCCTCGCCTTCAGCGCCGTGCTCGCCGCCCTCGACGGCTCGATCCTGGTCGCCGCGGAACAGCTCCCCGTCCGGCGCGCCTGGCGCGGGCTCCTGCCGCGCTCGCTCGCCCCCCACCTGGTGCACGGCCTCGCCGGGCTGATGATGGCCGTCCTCTGGAACAGCTCCTACGGGCCGCTCGCCGCGCTCTTCGTGCTGCTGCCCATGTACATCTCCTGCTGGGTCTACGCCCAGTACCACCGCGAGCACGCCGCGCACCGGGCCACCATCAGGGCGCTCGTCCAGGCCGTCGACATCAAGGACACCTACACCCGGGGCCACAGCGAACGGGTCGGCCGCGCCTCCGTCCTCATCGCGCACGAACTGGGCCTCGACCGGGAACGCGTCGAGGTCCTCCGGTTCGCCGGGATCCTCCACGACGTCGGCAAGCTGGGCGTCCCCACCCGCGTCCTGCGCAAGGACGGCCCGCTCACCCCCGAGGAGCGGCGCGTCATCGAGCTGCACCCGGAGTACGGGCACGAGATCGTCCGGGGCATCGGCTTCCTCGGCGAGGCCAGGGCCGCGATCCTGCACCACCACGAACGCCTCGACGGCAGTGGTTATCCGTACGGGCTCTCCGGCCGGGGCATCCCCGAATGCGCCCGCATCGTCGCCGTCGCCGACGCCTTCGACGCCATGACCTCGACCCGCTCCTACCGGCGGGGCCGGCCGGTCCCGGTCGCCGTGGAGGAGCTGAAGCGGTGCGCGGGCACGCAGTTCGACCCCCAGATGGTGCGGGCCCTGGCGCGCGGCCTGGAGCGCTACGGCTGGTTCGGGGCCGTCACGGCGGACGACGCGCAGCTCCCGCCCCCGCGCGAGGGGGGCGGCGGCCGGGGCGCCGCGGCCGTCAAGGCACCGCTCAGCCCCGGCCCGGCCGACCGCCCCGAGGGCCCCCGGTGACCCCGGGCCCCGTGACCCTCGGTGTGCGCGGCGCCGCCCTGCTGCTCGCCGCCGCCGGGCTCGGCCACACCCTGTGGCGCGGGGTCCACGATCCGGGGCACGCCCTCGCCTTCGGCGCCCTCATCACCATCGGGGAGCTGGCCCGCTGGGGCGCCCTCCCCGGGGAACGGGAGCCCGCGCCCCTCGGGGCCGCCGGGGCCCTCGCGTACGCCCTGCTCGGGCGCAGCGGCGGGCAGCCCACCAGCCACGGGGTCCTCCAGGTCGTCGCGGTCCTCGCCGCCGCCCAGCTCGTCGCCTCGGTGCCGCAGCTGGCGCGGGGCGACGGGCCGGGCGCCGACCAGGTGGCCCGGCGGCTGCTCACCGTGACCTTCGCGGCGGTCTGCTTCCAGCCGCTGTACAACGCGGGCCTCAGCGCGCAGTGGTTCGGCGACGGTCCGTACTACGCGGCCTTCCTGCTCCTGCTGCTCGGCCTGACCGCCCTCTGCGACGCGGTGCTCGCCGCGCTCCTCCTGCGCGCCCGCACCCTTCCGCGCGGCTCCCGCGCCGGACTGGCCCCCGCCCCGTACGGGCCGCTGCTGCGCGACGAGCTGCGGGCGCTCATCGGCATCGGCTCGGCCGTCTGCGCGACCGGCGCGGTCATGGCGCTCGGGGTGGCCGCCGCCGGGCTGTGGGCGCTGCCCGTGCTCTGCGTACCGCTGCTGCTCACCCAGCTCTCGTACCGCAGGTTCGCCGCCGTGCGCACCACGTACCGGCAGACCATCGCCTCGCTGGCCCGGTCCACCGAGATCGCGGGCTACACCCCGCACGGCCACGCCCGCCGGGTGGCCGAGCTGTGCATGGCCGTCGGGCGCGAGATGGGCCTGTCCGGGCCGGAGCTCACCGTCCTGGAGTACGCGGCGCTGATGCACGACATCGGCCAGCTCTCCCTGGTCGACCCGGTGCCGGACGGGGCGACGGCCCCGCTGCCGGCCGCCGAGCAGCGCCGGATCGCGCTGCTGGGCGGTGCGGTGGTCCGGCAGACCGGGGTGGACGCGAAGGTGGCCGTCGTGGTGGAGCGGCAGGCCGACCCCTACCGCGAGCAGCCGCTGTCCGCCAGGATCGTCCGGGCGGTGAACGCATACGACGACCTCAGCGGGGAAAGTCTCTCCGGGCCACTGGGTGCGCTGGAACAGCTCAGGCTCGGCACCGGGCACGACTACCAGCCGCAGGTGGTGGAGTCGCTGGCCCGGGTTCTGGCCCGGGGCGGTCTGACCCCCGTCCCGCCCGGGTAACCGATGGGTAATGAGCGGGCCCCGGGCCCGGCATGGTTGGATGCGAAGAGAGCGGTAGAACGAGGGTGTCCAGTCGGGACAGGCGGGAATCGTGAGGATCTTCGGGAAGGTACGGCATCGGCCGTCCGCCTCTTGGCGGCAGGCCACGGACCGCGCGTTCACGCTGATCGGCGACGGCCGGTACGAGGACGCGGGGGCGCTGCTGACGCGCGCGGCGGACCTGGAGCCCTGGCTCTCCGAGTCATGGTTCAACCTGGCGCTGCTGCACAAATTCCGGCACGACTGGGAGCAGGCGAGGGCCGCCGGGCTGCGGGCCGTCGCCCTGCTCGACAAGGAGTCCGGGGCGCCGGACTGGTGGAACGTGGGCATCGCCGCGACCGCCCTCCAGGACTGGCCGCTGGCGCGCCGCGCCTGGCAGGCGTACGGCCTGAAGGTCCCCGGCGGCGGGCAGCAGACCCCGGCCGCGGGCAGCGAGCCGGTGGGCATGGAGCTGGGCAGCGCGGCGGTACGGCTGTCGCCGGAGGGCGAGGCCGAGGTCGTGTGGGGCCGCCGGCTCGACCCGGCCCGCATAGAGGTGCTGTCGATCCCGCTGCCGTCGTCCGGGCGGCGCTGGGGCGAGGTCGTGCTGCACGACGGGGTGCCGAACGGCGAACGGATCACCGCGGCGGGCCCGTCCTACCCGGTGTTCGACGAGATCGAGCTGTGGGCCCCGTCGCCCGTGCCGACCTGGGTGGTGCTCCTTGAGGCCGCCACGGAGGCGGACCGGGACGCGCTGGAGCAGCTGGCCTCGGACGCGGGCTTCGCCGCCGAGGACTGGTCCTCGTCGGTGCGGCTGCTGTGCCGTTCCTGTTCGGAGAGCCGGATGGAGAGCGACGAGGGCGACGGCGAGCACCTGGACCCGCACGACCACAGCGAGCCGGGGCACCCGGGCCCGCTGGGCCACCGCACGGCCGGTGAGCTGTGGGTGCCGGAGCGTGAATGCGGCCTCGCGGCCCCGGCCGGTCTGGTGCGCGGGCTGCTGGACGGCTGGGTGGCGGACAGCCCGGACAGCCGCGAGTGGCGCGATCTCGAAGAAGTCTGCTGAGCGCTGCCCGTAGTCTGTGTACGCACCGATTCGGGTTTTGAGGAAGGCGTACGGCGGACATGGCGCAGCAGGAGACGGACGAGCAGGTCAGCGTCGACGAGGAGGGTTTCCTCATCGACACCGAGGACTGTGAGGCGCGCGAGACGGCACACCGCGAGCGCGGTACCTCCCGCCCGATCACGGTCGTGGGCAACCCGGTCCTGCACAAGGAGTGCAAGGACGTCACGGAGTTCGGCGACGAGCTGGCCGCGCTGATCGACGACATGTTCGCGAGCCAGCGCACGGCGGAGGGCGTCGGCCTGGCCGCCAACCAGATCGGCGTGGACCTCAAGGTCTTCGTCTACGACTGCCCCGACGACGAGGGCGTCCGGCACGTCGGCGCCATCTGCAACCCGGTCCTGGAGGAGCTGCCGCCCGAGGCGCGGGTCCTGGACGACTCCGGCGAGGGCTGCCTCTCCGTGCCGACGGCGTACGCCAAGCTGGCCCGCCCGGACTACGCGGTGGTGCGCGGGCAGGACGCGAAGGGCAATCCGGTCCGGGTGCGCGGCACGGGCTACTTCGCGCGCTGCCTCCAGCACGAGACGGACCACCTGTACGGCTACCTGTACATCGACCGGCTCTCCAAGCGCGAGCGCAAGGACGCGCTGCGGCAGATGGCCGAGAACACCCCGCGCTACGAGGTCGTCCCGAACGACTGATCCGTTGCGGCGGACGCGGCGCGGGCCCCGGCCCGCGCCGTGTTCGTTTCTCCGACAACCGCCGTTTCTACACGCGTAGTTGACGGACTCCGCCGCATCCGACAGGCTCGTGCACCACACCTTCGACAGCGGTAGGGAGCCCCCGTGATCAGACGTTCCGCACGACTCCTGCTCAGCCTTGTCATGACCATGGCTTTTGCGCTGGGCGGTGCCGTGGTGACCGCAGGCACCGCGCACGCCGACGGCTGCTACACCTGGACCCGCACCCTGCAGTCCGGCGCCACCGGCAACGACGTGAAGCAGCTCCAGATCCGAGTGGCCGGATACCCCGGCTACAACTCGGTCCTGGCCATCGACGGCTCGTACGGCCCCGCCACCACCGCCGCCGTCAAGCGCTTCCAGGCCGCCTACGGGCTGGCCGCCGACGGCATCGCGGGCCCTGCCACCCAGGCCAAGATCTACGCCCTCCAGGACAACGACTGCACCCCGGCGCACTTCACGTACGCCGAGATGAACCGGTGCAACAGCACCTGGTCGGGCGGCGCGGTCTCGGCGGCCACCGCCAAGGCCAACGCGCTGAGCACCATGTGGAAGCTGGAGGCGCTGCGCCACGCGCTCGGCGACCGGCCCATCAACATCAACAGCGGCTTCCGCTCGGCGTCCTGCAACAGCGCCGTGGGCGGGGCCTCGAACAGCCGTCACATGTACGGTGACGCGGCCGACCTCGGCGGGATCGCGTTCTGCACGCTCGCCAAGGAGGCCCGCAACCACGGGTTCAACGGGATCCTCGGCCCGGGCTACCCGGACCACAACGACCACGTCCACGTGAACCAGGGCCCCAGCCACTACTGGTCGGCGCCCAACTGCGGTATCTGAGCCGTGCGGTGGGGCCCGCCGGTCACCGGCGGGCCCCACTCGCGTGGTTACGCCCCGGCGCGCAGCGGGGTGCCGCCCGTCGTCTGGACCGCCGCTCCGTCCGAGGGGCGCTCGGTCAGGCGCAGCTGCGAGATCGCGTTGCGCAGGACGAACGCCCCGTGGCCCGCGTCCAGCTGCCAGCGCTGGGTGCGCGCGTCCGCCGAGCAGGCCCCGAGCGACAGTCCGGCGCCCACCTCCAGCGGCGCGCCCAGGTACTTCTTGCCGCGCACCGCGTCCAGGCACAGCCCGTCCGCCGAGCGGACCGTGTAGTAGCCGTCGGCGGTCGCGGTGAGCGTCCAGGCCGCCTTCGCGCCCTTCACCAGGGCGACCCCGGAGTCCGCGGCCGGGGCCAGCGCCTTCGCGCCGGACGTCAGCCGGTAGGTGCCGTCGGCCAGCGGGGCGCGGTCGGTGTTGGCCCAGCCAGGGGCGTGCCCGATGCGGCGGGCCATGGCCTCGAAACCGGCGTACGTCGGGCTGGGCTTCGGGCCGCCCCAGGTGGCCTGGGCGAGGAAGCGCAGCGGCATGAAGACCTTCGCCTCGACCTCGTTCTCGGTCTCGGCCGCCGCGCTGTCCGGCCACAGGCTGATCTTCGCGCCGGTCAGGTTCGCCGCCGCGGCGGGCAGCGTCTCGCCCTCGAAGCGCAGGGGCGTCCAGTCGCTCTCGTACAGCTCCTGGGTCTTGGTGGTGTAGCCGCCGCGCACCAGGTAGAGCGCGTAGGCGGAGTTCATCACCGGGCGGCCCTCGGCGAGCAGGGCGGACGGCTGCTGGATGGCGCCGCCGCCGAGCCAGTGCTCGACGGTGATGTCACGGTCCAGCGGGACGAGCGTGTTGCGGCCGAGCAGGCCGTCGTTCCAGATGCGCAGCGAGCGCCCCTGCTTCTTCACATGGGCGTTCACCTGGTTGATGAAGTCCACGAACAGGTCGTCCGGGGTGGCCGACGCGCCGAACTTCGCGACGGCCGCCGCCTGGAGCTGCGGATAGTCCGGGTAGGAGGAGCCGAGCATGTATTCGTCGGCGCCCATGTGCCAGGTGTCGGTGCCCCAGACGTCCAGGGCCTCGTCGACCAGTGAGGTGTAGTACGTCAGCGCCTCGGGCCGCGAGATGTCCAGGCGGGGCGCGGAGGCCGTGCCGTCCTTGTCCTTGAGCTGGAGCTCGGGGTGG
Source organism: Streptomyces sp. NBC_00523 (assembly GCF_036346615.1). Classification (NCBI taxonomy): domain Bacteria; kingdom Bacillati; phylum Actinomycetota; class Actinomycetes; order Kitasatosporales; family Streptomycetaceae; genus Streptomyces; species Streptomyces sp. NBC_00523. Next base: position 4,953,978 of record NZ_CP107836.1, read on the forward strand.
TTCTCCAGGTAGGGGTCCATGTGGCCGGGGGAGTTGATCTCCGGGACCAGGTCGATGTGGTACTTCTTCGCCGTCGCGGCGAGGACACGGATCTGCGGCTTGGTGTAGTAGCCCCAGAACGCCGACTCGGGGTCGGTGTCGCTGCGGACCTTCGCCTCGATCCAGAGCTGGTTGAGCTTCTGGGACGCCATGTCCTTCATCAGCCGCTCGAACCAGGGCAGCGACACGTTGATGTAGCAGGCGCAGACCCCGACCCCGCGTTCCCGGTACGCGGGCACGTCGGTCGCCGAGCCGTGCGCGGCCCGCCCGTCGTCATTCAGCAGTTGCAGCACGGTGCGCGAGCCGTAGAACACGCCCGCCGAGGTGGCCGCCGTGACCGTGACCCGGTCGCCGACCTCCAGCCGGTAGCCCTCCGCCCCGAGCGAGCCCTTCAGCGAGGCGTCCTGGCGCAGCACGATGTCCCCGGCACGCGCCCGGCCCCGGGACACCTGCTGCCTGCCTTCCAGCTCACCGGCGAACCGGGCCGCGTCGTCGGCCGTACGCCGCTCGCGCACCCCGTCCAGCACGATCCTGGTCCGGCCGGTGAGGACGAACTCCCCGCTGCCCGGCTGCCACTGGCGCAGCGTGGGCAGCACCTCCGGCGGGGGAGCGGTCGCCGGGGCCGCCTGGGCCGCGGCGGTCTGCCAGGGGAGCAGGGCGGCGGCGAGCGCGGTCACCACGGCCCCGATGGTCCTTCGTCTTGCCTTCTGCATGTCCATGGCATCGACCCTGACGCGCGCGAAGGCCCGGTCCATGGACAGGTCGTGCGACCGGTTGGACGAATGATCGGATGTGCCCCGCTCGCCTCAGGCGGCCTCGACGATGGCGGAGGGCCCCCGGAAGGTGCGCCGGTACGCCTGTGGCGTGGTGTCCAGCGCCCGGACGAACTGGTGGCGCAGCGCCGCCGCCGTCCCGAAGCCGGTCCGGTCGGCGATGGTGTCGATGGTTTCGTCCGATGTCTCCAGGAGGTGCTGGGCCAGCAGGACGCGCTGGCGCAGCAGCCAGCGGTACGGAGTGGTCCCGGTCTCCTGCTGGAAGCGGCGGGCGAAGGTACGCGGCGACATGTGGGCCCGGTCCGCGAGCTGTTCGACGGTCATCTCGCGGTCGAGGTGGCGCTCCATCCAGGCCAGCGTGTCGCCCACGGTGTCGCACCGGGTGCGCGGCAGCGGCCGCTGGATGTACTGCGCCTGCCCGCCGTCCCGGTGCGGCGGCACCACCATCCGCCGGGCGATGGTGTTGGCGGCGGCGGGTCCGTACGCCTGGCGGACCAGGTGCAGGCAGGCGTCGATCCCCGCCGCCGTCCCCGCCGACGTGGTGACCGGCCCGTCCTCCACGTACAGCACGTCCGGCTCGACGGCGGCCTCGGGGAAGCGGCGGGCCAGGTCGTCGGCGTGCCGCCAGTGCGTGGTGCAGCGGCGGCCGTCAAGCAGCCCGGCCGCGCCCAGGAGGTACGCCCCCGAGCAGACGCTGAGCACCCGGGCGCCCCGCTCCACGGCCCGGCGCAGGGCGTCCAGCACCTCCTCGGGGAACTCGCGGTCCCCGAAGCGGCTGCCGGCCGGTACGGCGACGAGGTCGGCCTCCTCCAGCCGGTCGAGACCGTAGGGGGTGCTGATGGTGAACCCGGCGTGGGTCCGCAGCTCGGGCCCCTCGCCGGAGACCACCGCGAAATCGTGCACCGGCAGGCCCTCGTCGCTGCGGTCGAGGCCGAACACCTCGCAGAGCACGCCGAGTTCGAAGGGATGGACGTCATCGAGCATCAGGGCGGCGACATTGTTCAGCATGGACCCAGTGTGGCAGTAATTCGATGCCCTATGACAGTCCTGCCACTGCCGCTTCCTCGCCGGAACGAGGACAGTAGAGGCATGAACACATTCCAGAACTTCCTCGGCATTTCCGCACTTTTCGTCCTCGTCCTGCTGCCGGCGCTCATCGGTGCCGCCCGCGAGCGCCGCATCGACCGCGAGCTGCGCGAAGCGGAACAGGACCGGAGCACACGCCCACCGCGAACGGCGGACGCCGCGCGGCCGGTGGGGGCCGCACGGCGTCCGTACGTCAGAAGCTGGGCGAGGATCTAGCCCTTCCGCCTAGAAGTCGTCGTCGAAGCCGACCGTGCCCTCGACAGCCACCTGGTACGCCGACGGGCGCCGCTCGAAGAAGTTCGTGAGCTCCTGGACCCCCTGGAGCTCCATGAACGAGAACGGGTTCTGCGATCCGTACACCGCCGGGAAACCGAGCCGGGTGAGCCGCTGGTCGGCGACGCACTCCAGGTACTCGCGCATCGACTCGGTGTTCATGCCGGGCAGCCCGTCGCCGCACAGGTCGCGGCCGAACTGCAGCTCCGCCTCGACGGCCTCCTTCAGCATGTCGGTGACCTGCTGCTGGAGGGCGTCGTCGAAGAGCTCCGGCTCCTCCTTGCGGACCGTGTCCACGACCTCGAACGCGAAGTTCATGTGCATGGTCTCGTCGCGGAAGACCCAGTTGGTCCCCGTGGCGAGGCCGTGCAGCAGCCCGCGCGAACGGAACCAGTACACGTACGCGAAGGCGCCGTAGAAGAACAGCCCCTCGATGCACGCCGCGAAGCAGATCAGGTTCAGCAGGAAGCGGCGGCGGTCCGCCTTCGACTCCAGCCGGTCGATCTTCTCCACCGAGTCCATCCAGCGGAAGCAGAACTGCGCCTTCTCGCGGATGGACGGGATGTTCTCCACCGCCGCGAACGCCGCCGCGCGGTCGTCCGGGTCGGGCAGATAGGTGTCGAGCAGCGTCAGATAGAACTGGACGTGCACGGCCTCCTCGAACAGCTGCCGCGACAGATACAGCCGCGCCTCGGGGGAGTTGATGTGCTTGTACAGCGTCAGCACCAGGTTGTTCGCGACGATCGAGTCACCGGTCGCGAAGAACGCCACGAGGCGTCCGATCAGGTGCTGCTCGGCGGGCGTCATCTTGGCGAGGTCCGCCACGTCCGAGTGGAGGTCCACCTCCTCGACGTGCCAGGTGTTCTTGATCGCGTCCCGGTAGCGCTCGTAGAAGTCCGGGTAGCGCATCGGCCGCAGGGTCAGTTCGAAGCCCGGGTCGAGCAGGTTCTTTGAAGCGGGGGTGTCGGTGCGGAGCGCCGTCGTTGAGGGGCGGTGGTCGGGCGACGGGTGGGCGGCGGTCATTACTGGCAGGCCTCGCAGGACTCGGGGTTTTCCAGGGAGCAGGCGATGGCGTCCGCGTCGGGCGCCTGCGCCTGCTGTACGGGGATGGGGGCGGCGGCCGCCGCCTGGCCGGACGCGGCACGGGCGATCCGGGTCGCCGGACGCGACCGCAGGTAGTACGTCGTCTTCAGGCCCTGCTTCCAGGCGTACGCGTACATCGAGGAGAGCTTGCCGATCGTCGGCGTCTCCAGGAACAGGTTGAGCGACTGGCTCTGGTCCAGGAACGGCGTACGGGCCGCCGCCATGTCGATCAGGCCGCGCTGCGGGATCTCCCACGCGGTGCGGTACAGCGCCCGCACGTCCGCCGGGATCCAGGCGAAGCCCTGCACCGAGCCGTTCGCCTCGCGCAGCGCCTCACGCGTCCGCGCGTCCCACACGCCGAGCCGCTTCAGCTCGTCCACCAGATAGCCGTTGACCTGGAGGAACTCCCCGCTCAGGGTCTCCCGCTTGAAGAGGTTCGAGACCTGGGGCTCGATGCACTCGTAGACGCCCGCGATCGAGGCGATCGTCGCGGTCGGGGCGATGGCCAGGAGCAGCGAGTTGCGCATCCCGGTCGTCGCGATCCGGGCGCGCAGCGCGTCCCAGCGCTCCGGCCAGTTCAGCTCCGCGTCGTAGTGGTCGGGGTGCAGCACCCCGCGCGCGGCCCGGGTCTCGGACCAGGCGGGCAGCGGGCCGGACCGCTCGGCGAGGTCGCAGGACGCCTCGTACGCGGCGAGCATGATGCGCTCGGCGATCTTCGTGGAGAGCGCCCGGGCCTCGGGGGAGTCGAACGGCAGCCGCAGCTGGAAGAAGACGTCCTGGAGACCCATCGCGCCCAGGCCCACCGGCCGCCAGCGGGCGTTGGAGCGCCCGGCCTGCTCGGTCGGGTAGAAGTTGATGTCCACGACCCGGTCGAGGAAGGTCACCGCGGTCCGCACGGTGGCGTCCAGGCGCTCCCAGTCGATCGAGCCGCCGTCCACGAACGCGCCGAGGTTGACCGAGCCGAGGTTGCAGACGGCCGTCTCGCCGTCGTCGGTGACCTCCAGGATCTCGGTGCACAGGTTCGAGGAGTGCACGACCCTGCCCGGCTCGGCGGTCTGGTTCGCCGTGCGGTTGGAGGCGTCCTTGAACGTCATCCAGCCCTGCCCGGTCTGCGCCAGGGTCCGCATCATCCGGCCGTACAGCTCACGGGCCGGCATGGTCTTGCGGGCCAGGCCCTTCGCCTCGGCCGCCCGGTACGCGGCGTCGAAGTCGTCGCCCCACAGATCGGTCAGCTCGGGCACGTCCGCCGGGGAGAACAGCGACCAGGTCCCGTCCGCGTCGACGCGGCGCATGAACTCGTCCGGGATCCAGTGCGCCAGGTTCAGGTTGTGCGTGCGGCGCTGGTCCTCGCCCGTGTTGTCGCGGAGCTCCAGGAACTCCTCGATGTCCGCGTGCCAGGTCTCCAGGTAGACCGCGGCGGCGCCCTTGCGGCGGCCGCCCTGGTTCACGGCGGCGACGGAGGCGTCCAGCGTCTTGAGGAACGGCACGATGCCGTTGGAGTGCCCGTTGGTGCCCCGGATCAGGGAGCCCCGGGCGCGGATGCGGGAGTACGAGAGGCCGATGCCGCCCGCGTGCTTCGACAGCCGGGCCACCTGGTGGTAGCGGTCGTAGATCGAGTCCAGCTCGTCCAGCGGCGAGTCCAGCAGATAGCAGGACGACATCTGCGGGTGGCGGGTGCCGGAGTTGAAGAGCGTCGGCGAGGACGGCAGGTAGTCCAGCCGGCTCATCAGCCCGTACAGCGCCGCGACCTCGTCCAGCGCCCGCTCGGAGGTGTCCTCGGCGAGCCCGGCGGCGACCCGGAGCATGAAGTGCTGGGGGGTCTCGATGACCTGGCGGGTGATCGGGTGGCGCAGCAGGTAGCGGCTGTGCAGGGTGCGCAGCCCGAAGTACCCGAAGCGGTCGTCCGCCCCGTCCGCGAGGGACCGCTCGACCAGGGCGTCCAGGGCGGTGGCGTGCAGCGTGACGAACTCGGCGGTCCGGTCCGCGATCAGGCCCTCACGGTGGCCCACGGCGACCGAGGCCGAGAACGAGGTGGCGCCCTGCCCGGCGGCCTCGTCCGCGACGGTCCGGGTGAGCAGCCGGGCGGCGAGGCGGGAGTAGGCGGGGTCCTCGGAGATGAGGCCCGCCGCGGCCTCGGTGGCCAGCGAGCGCAGCTCCGCCTCGTCCGACCGGGCGTTGCGGCCGCGCAGGGCGGCGGCGGCGACGCGGCCGGGGTCGGTGTCGGGCAGGTCGGCGGTGAGGTCGGTCAGGGTCCGCAGCAGTGCGGTGCCCGGTCCGTCGCTCTCGGTCCCCGCTGCTTCGGCCGCTGAAACCGGATCGGCTGGCGCGATGGTCACGTGGTGCTCTCCCTCGCTCGGCTCTGGGCCGGCGGGGAGCGGGGGCAGCCGGGCAGGAGCGGGCCCGGCCGGGCGGCACTCCGTGCGGCGTCCACCGGCCCATCCACGAGGCCCGGACGTCTGGGCATCCGGTTCGGTCGAGCCGGATGCGCCGTCGGCAGGTCCTCGGACTCCACGGGTGCGCGAAAGCACACCGATCACACCGTTGCGGGACAGTTCCGGATTCGCACCGGATTCCCCTGCGGCGACAGCGAGCACGAGCATACATGTGGGGGCCGCCCTGTCGGGCAGCCCCCACATGTTGTGTCGCGAGGCGTAAAGGTGTGCGGTCAGTGACCGCCCGGGGCTCCCGCCGTGGCCGGCGGCAGCTTCTCCTGGACGCCCGCGTCGCCCACGTCCGCGGTGTAGTCACCCGGAGAGGTCTCGTCGGTCCCGGCGGGGGCCTTGACCGCGTTCAGGACGAAGGTGAGGACGATGACGACCACGACGTTCAGCACGAACGCGGTGAGGCCGATGTAGCCGATCTCACCGAGGCCCGGGATCTCCTTGGAGGACCCGCCGAAGTGCTTCTGCGTCGGGCTCGCGACCCCGTACGCGGCAGCCGTACCGTAGATCATGCCGACCGCCCAGCCGGCCAGCAGCGCCCAGCGGTGGAACCACCGGGTGAACAGGCCGCCGACCAGGGCCGGCATCGTCTGGAGGATCCAGATTCCGCCGAGCAGCTGGAAGTTGATCGCGACGGTCTTGTCCATGGTGAGGACGAAGGCGAGCGCGCCGACCTTGACCAGCAGCGACACCAGCTTGGAGACCTTGGTCTCCTGCTCGGGCGTCGCGTCCGGCTTCAGGAAGTCCTTGTAGATGTTGCGCGTGAACAGGTTCGCCGCGGCGATCGACATGATCGCGGCCGGCACCAGGGCGCCGATGCCGATCGCGGCGAACGCCACCCCCGCGAACCAGTCGGGGAACATGTTTTCGAACAGCTGCGGGATGGCCAGCTGGCCGTTGTCCACCTTGACGCCGGCGGCGATCGCCATGAAGCCGAGCAGCGCGAGCAGGCCCAGCATCAGCGAGTACAGCGGCAGGATCGTGGTGTTGCGGCGGATCACCTCACGGCTGCGGCTGGAGAGCGTCGCCGTGATCGAGTGCGGATACATGAACAGCGCCAGGGCGGACCCGAGCGCCAGGGTCGCGTATCCCCACTGACCGGCCGCGGCGGGTGCGAGGCCGCCCGCGCCCGCCTTGGTGAACTTGTCCTGGGCGGAGGCGAAGATGTCGTCGAAGCCGCCGAGCTTGATCGGGATGTAGATGATCGCGACGGCGATGACCAGGTAGATCAGCCCGTCCTTGACGAACGCGATCAGCGCGGGCGCCCGCAGCCCCGAGGAGTAGGTGTACGCGGCGAGCACCGCGAACGCGATCAGCAGCGGCAGGTCCTTGACGAACCAGTTGGTGTTCTCGCCGCCGCCGACGCCCATCACGTCCAGCACCGCCTGGATGCCGACGAGCTGGAGCGCGATGTACGGCATGGTGGCGAGGATGCCGGTGACCGCGACGGCCAGCGAAAGACCCTTCGAGCCGAACCGGCCGCGGACGAAGTCCGAGGTGGTGACGTACCCGTGCTTGTGCGAGACCGACCACAGGCGGGGCAGGAAGGTGAAGATCAGCGGGTACACCAGGATGGTGTAGGGCACCGCGAAGAAGCCGGCCGCGCCCGCCGCGTAGATCGCCGCGGGTACGGCGACGAAGGTGTACGCGGTGTAGAGGTCGCCGCCGAGCAGGAACCAGGTGACCCAGGTGCCGAACGACCGTCCGCCCAGGCCCCATTCGTCGAGCGTGGCCTCGTTCTCGGCCTTGCGCCAGCGGGCGGCCAGGAAGCCCATGACCGTGACGGCCAGGAAGAAGAAGATGAAGACGCCGAGCGCGACGCCGTTCACGCCGTCCTTCATGCCGACGCACCCCCCTTGCGGGCGCGCTGGTCACGCTGCCACAGCTTGTACGCGATCATGGTGAGCGCGGTGGAGATCAGCACCCAGAGCATCTGGTACCAGTAGAAGAACGGGATGCCGATGAAGGCCGGGTCGACCTTCGCGTACGAACTCACCCAGAGCATCGCCACGAACGGCGCGATGAGACACAGGGCGATGACCACCCGCAACGGTGTGACCGTCGGTGGCTTTCCTTCTGGTTCTTCCGCCATGGCGGCGACTCCGTCCCCTCGCTGATCACCTGTAATGCGCAGGAAATCTAGGCGAGTCATCCGGCCACCGTCACCCCCCGTCCGCATTGCGGTCCGGCAACGGTCGTCAGGGGACGGGCGGATGGCCCCAATGGCCGCAAACGTCCGGGGGTTGGTCCAGTCCAAGCCGGGTGGCGGGAACGCCGAACGGCCCCCGGAGGCGGTTCCGGGGGCCGTTCGCGGAGCACATGCGTACGACGGGTCAGTCCAGCGGACGCTTCAGGCGGGCCACGAACTTGTAGCGGTCGCCGCGGTAGACCGAGCGCACCCACTCGACCGGTTCGCCCTGCTCGTCCAGCGAGTGGCGGGAGAGCATCAGCATCGGCAGGCCCACGTCGGTGCCGAGCAGCCCGGCCTCGCGCGGGGTGGCCAGGGAGGTCTCGATGGTCTCCTCGGCCTCCGCCAGCCGGACGTCGTACACCTCGGAGAGTGCGGTGTAGAGCGAGGTGTACTTGACCAGTGAACGGCGCAGCGCGGGAAAGCGCTTGGCCGAGAGGTGCGTGGTCTCGATGGCCATCGGCTCACCGCTCGCCAGGCGCAGGCGCTCGATGCGCAGGACCCGGCCGCCGGCGCTGATGTCGAGCAGTCCGGCGAGGGTGTCGTCGGCGGTGACGTAGCCGATGTCCAGGAGCTGCGAGGTCGGTTCGAGGCCCTGGGCGCGCATGTCCTCGGTGTACGAGGTGAGTTGGAGGGCCTGGGAGACCTTCGGCTTGGCGACGAAGGTGCCCTTGCCCTGGATGCGTTCCAGCCGGCCCTCGACGACCAGCTCCTGGAGCGCCTGGCGCACGGTGGTGCGCGAGGTGTCGAACTCGGCCGCCAGGGTCCGTTCCGGGGGGACGGGGGTGCCCGGCGGCATGGTGTCCGTCATGTCGAGGAGATGTCGCTTCAGCCGGTAGTACTTGGGTACGCGCGCGGTGCGCGTCCCGGCGCCCGCGCCCGTCTCGTTCTCCGAACTGCCCCCGTCGGCGCCCATGGCCCGCCTTCCCGACTGCTGCGTTGCTGCCGTCACCGGCTCCTCCGTCTGTCGCGGCTCACATGGTGGCACGGTCCGGTCACGGCTCGTCGCCCTCCCTCAGGTGTCGGTCCTATAACGGACGCGAGTGCACTTCTTATACACCCTTGACACCCCTAAAGGTCTAGGCCAAGCTCCCGGTACTGGTCTAAACCATTAAAGACCAGGTCCCAGCCCCAGAGGTACTCGTCGACGTTCTCGCGCGGTGGGGAGGGGGTTGCAGCATCCCTGAGGAGGGTGGCGTGAAGCGCAAGCTCATCGCGGCGATCGGCGTCGCGGGCATGTTGGTTTCCATCGCGGCGTGTGGTTCGGACGACAAGACGTCCTCGAAGGACCCGAAGGACCGCAAGGAAGACCTGACTGTCTGGCTCATGGGCGAGGCCCAGTCGACCTGGCCCGAACTGGTGAAGGACGTCAACGCCCAGTTCAAGAAGAAGTACCCGAACGTCAACGTCAAGATCCAGTACCAGGGCTGGGCTGACAAGGTCAAGAAGCTCGACACCTCCCTCGGTGGCGACAAGTTCCCGGACGTTGTCGAACTCGGCAACACCGAGACCATGCAGTACATCCTCAACGGCGCGCTCGGCGAGATCGACACCTCGAAGTACGAGAACTCGGACACCTGGATCAAGGGTCTGAAGGACACCTGCTCCTACGAGGGCAAGATCTACTGCGTTCCTTACTACGCCTCAGCCCGCCTCGCGGTCTACAACAAGGACATGCTGAAGGCCGGTACCGGCAGCGACGTCCTCCCGCAGAACGAGGACGACTTCCTCAAGGCGATGGACAAGGTCCAGGCCGAGCTCGCGAAGAAGGACAAGCGCGCCTCGTCCCTGTACTACCCGGGCCGTTACTGGTACGCCGCCATGTCCTACGTCGCGGCCGAGGGCGGCCAGATCGCGAAGTACGACGAGGGCTCGAAGGAGTGGAAGGCCACCCTCTCCACCCCCGAGGCGCAGAAGGGCATCCAGCACTTCGTCGACCTGGTCAAGAAGTACAACAAGGCCGACCAGACGAAGGACGAGCAGGACCACGCCAACGTCATGGCCAACGAGAAGGCCGCGGTCATCTACGGCCAGGCCTGGGAGGCCGGCAGCGTCACCACCGGTGACAACGGCAACCCGAAGCTCGACGGCAAGATCGCCACGGCCGGTATGCCCGGCCCGAACGGCAAGGCGCTCCCGTCCTTCATCGGCGGCTCCGACCTCGCCACCATCTCCAAGTCCAAGGTCCAGGACCTGGGCGAGGAGTGGATCTCCCTCTTCACCAACGCGAAGTCCATGGACGTCCTCGCGTCGAAGAACATCCTCCCGAACAACGAGAAGCAGCTTGAGCCGCTGAAGGCCAAGCCCGAGACGGCCGCCATCGCCAACGCGGTGCCGGACGCCTGGTTCACGCCGATCGCTCCGGGCTGGGCCTCCATCGAGAAGGAGGAGATTCTGGAGAACATGCTCCTGAAGATCCTCAAGGGCACGTCCGTCGCCGACGCCACCAAGAAGGCCGACAGCGAGATCGACGCACTGATCAACAAGAAGGCCTGAGCCTTCTGATCGCCAGGCGGGGGCCCGGCACTGCGCCGGGTCCCCGCCCCCTTTTGCTCAAGCACGCCGTGTTATCCGGGGCCCGCCTCGGACCCGCGATGGAAGGTCAGCCACGTGACTGCCGCCGATACCAAGGCCGCCGGGCCACCGGTCCCCGTACCACGTGATCCCAAGGCGGACGGGAGCCCGCTGTCCGATGAGGGCGGCAACGCACCCCTGAAGCAGAAGAGGAAGCGGAAGAAGGGCGAACTGCTGCCCTACCTCCTGATCCTCCCGGCGATCGTGGCGATCGCCGCCGTCTACCTCTACCCGCTCGCCAAGACCGTCATCATGTCCTTCCAGGACATGGGCCGGCGCGAGCTGTGGACCGGTGATCCCGCACCCTGGGTCGGCTTCGACCAGTTCACCAACATCCTCGGTGACTCCGAGTTCTGGTGGGTGACCTTCCGCACCGTCGTCTTCATGGCCGTCTGCGTGTCGCTGACCATGGGCATCGGTCTCCTGATCTCCCTGCTGATGCGCCGGCTGTCCAACTGGGTGCGGCTCATCCTGACCTTCTGCCTCATCGCCGCCTGGGCGATGCCGCTGATGGTCGCCGCCTCCATCTTCCGGTTCATGGCCGACTCCGACTACGGCCTCATCAACACCCTCATCGCGAAGGTCGTCGGCGACGACTGGCTCGGCCACAACTGGTACCTCGACCCGGTCCAGGGCTTCGCGATCATCACGCTGCTGGTCGTCTGGGGCGCCATCCCCTTCGTCGTCGTGACCCTGTACGCCGCCCTCACCCAGGTCCCGCAGGAACTGGAGGAGGCCGCGTCCCTCGACGGCGCCAGCAGCTTCGGGGTGTACCGCTACGTGACCTGGCCGGTCATCAAGCCGGTCTTCTCCATGGTCGCCACGCTGTCGGTGATCTGGGACTTCAACGTCTTCGGCCAGATCTGGCTGCTGCGCGGCAGCAAGCCCGAGCCCGAGTACGAGACCCTCGGCCTCTACTCCTACTCGAAGGCCTTCGAGTCCACCTCCTTCAGCCAGGGCACCGCGATCGCCCTGATCACGGTGATCCTGCTGTCCGCGGTGGCCGTGTACTACCTGCGCCAGCTCATGAAGACGGGAGAGGTCGAATGAGCACCACGACCGACACACCACAGGTCCTGCGCCCGGACCGCAAGAAGACCCGCGTCGGCCTGAACATCCTCGGCCTCTGCATCTCGCTGGTCATGGTCTTCCCGGTCTACTGGCTGGTCGTCAGCGCCCTGCGGCCCAGCCGCGAGATCCGCTCGTACGACCAGACCCTGTGGCCCTCCTCGATCACCTTCGACAACTTCGTCAAGGCGGTCGACCAGCCGAACTTCGGCACCGCGGTCCAGTCCAGCCTGATCGTCACGATCACCGCCGTCGTCGGCGGCATGATCATCGCCACCCTGGCGGCCCTCGCCATCGGCCGGTTCCGCTTCTTCGGCCGCAAGCCGCTGGTCCTGATCATGATCCTGGTCCAGATGCTGCCGCCCACGGCGATGCTCATCCCGATCTACGCCCAGCTCAACGCCATGGGCGGCATCGATGAGTACTGGAGCCTCATCGTCGTCTACCTGGTCTCCACGCTGCCGTTCGCGACGATCATGATCCGCGGCTTCGTGGTGAACATCCCGGTGGAGCTGGAGGAGTCCGCCATGGTGGACGGGTGCACCCGCTTCGGCGCCTTCCGCCGCGTGATCCTGCCGCTGCTCGCGCCCGGCCTGGCCGCCGCGTCGATCTTCGCGCTGGTGAACGCGTGGAACGAGTACCTCTTCGCCTACATCCTGATCAACGACAACTCCAAGTACACGCTCAACGTGTGGCTGATGACGTTCACCAGCGAGCGCGGTACGGACTACGGCGCCCTGATGGCGGCGTCCACCATGATCGCTCTTCCGGTCGTCATCTTCTTCATGTTCGTGCAGAAGAAGATGGCCGCGGGGCTCACCTCCGGCGCCGTGAAGGGATAACGCCGCCCCATGACCACCCTCACCTCCACCACGGACACCGTCACTCGTGACGCGCTCGCCGTGCTGCAGCCCGGTTTCACCGGCACCACGGCACCCGAGTGGCTGCTGCGCCGGGTCGGCGAAGGGCTCTCCTCCGTCGGCCTGTTCGGTCGCAACATCGAGACGCCCGAACAGCTCGCCGCGCTCACCGCCCAGCTCAGGGCCGAGCGGGACGACGTGCTCGTCGCCATCGACGAGGAGGGCGGCGACGTCACCCGCCTCGAGGTACGCCACGGCTCGTCCTTCCCCGGCAACCTGGCGCTCGGCGCGGTGGACGACACCGAGCTGACCCGGGCCGTCGCCCACGAACTGGGCCGCCGGCTCGCCGCGTGCGGGGTCAACCTCAACTGGGCCCCGTCCGCGGACGTCAACTCCAACCCGGGCAACCCCGTCATCGGCGTCCGCTCCTTCGGCGCCGACCCGCACCTGGTCGCCCGGCACACCGCCGCGTACGTCGAGGGCCTCCAGGCCGCCGGGGTCGCCGCCTGCACCAAGCACTTCCCCGGGCACGGCGACACCGCGGTCGACTCGCACCACGCACTGCCCCGCATCGACGTCGACCTGGAAACTCTGCACGCCCGGGAGCTCGTCCCGTTCCGGGCGGCTATCGCGGCCGGTTCCAAGTCGGTGATGAGCGCGCACATCCTGCTGCCCGCGCTCGACCCGCACCGCCCGGCCACCCTCAGCCCCCAGATCCTCACCGGTCTGCTGCGCGAGGAGCTGGGGTACCAGGGGCTCATCGTGACCGACGCCGTGGAGATGCAGGCCATCGCCTCGACGTACGGGATCGAACGCGGCTCCGTCCTCGCCGTCGCGGCCGGTGCCGACGCGCTCTGCGTCGGCGGCGGGCTCGACGACGACAGCACCGTCCTGCGGCTGCGCGACGCGCTGGTCGCGGCGGTGCGTTCCGGTGAACTTCCCGAGGAGCGGCTCGCCGATGCCGCTGCCCGGGTCCGCGCCCTCGCGTCCTGGACGCGGGAGGCACGGGGGGCTGTACGGGAGCCGGGCGCGGCAGCACAGGAGGGGACCGCGCCCGGCACCGCACAGACCACCGGCATCGCCTCGGACATCGGTCTGGTGGCCGCCCGCCGCGCGGTGACGGTGACCGGCGAGGCCGCACCGCTCACCGGTCCGGCGTACGTGGCCGCCTTCACCCCGGTCGCGAACATCGCGGTCGGCGACGAGACCCCCTGGGGCCTCGCGGCCGAGCTGACCCGGCTCGTCCCGGGCACCGGGACCGACACCTACGACGGCGAGTCCGAGGCCCCGGCCGAGGCCGCGCTGCGGGCGGCGGGGGAGCGGCGCATCGTCGCCGTGGTCCGCGACGCGCACCGCCACGCGTGGATGACCAAGGCCCTGGACGCGCTGCTGGCGGCGCGCCCGGACACCGTCGTGGTCGAGATGGGCGTCCCCCAGGCCGAGCCCCGGGGAGCGCTGCACATCGCGACGCACGGCGCCGCCCGCGTCTGCGGCCAGGCGGCGGCGGAGATCATCGCCGGGAGCTGACCCCGCGCATACGAGAGGGCCGGGACACCGTGTGGTGTCCCGGCCCTCTCGCGTACGGAACTACAGCCCCTGCCAGGCCGGCTTCGCCGCGTACGTCGCCCGGAAGTAGTCCGCCAGCTTCAGCTTCGACGCCGCCGCCTCGTCCACGACCACCGTCGCGTGCGGGTGCAGCTGGAGCGCCGACGCGGGCACGATCGAGGCGACCGGTCCCTCGACCGTCGCCGCCACCGCGTCCGCCTTGCCCTCGCCCGTCGCGAGCAGGATCGGGTGGCGGGCCTCCAGGATCGTGCCGATGCCCTGGGTGATGACGTGGTGCGGCACCTGGTCGATGTCGTTGTCGAAGAAGCGCGCGTTGTCGACCCGGGTCTGCTCGGTGAGCGTCTTGATCCGGGTGCGGGAGGCGAGCGAGGAGCACGGCTCGTTGAAGCCGATGTGCCCGTCGGTGCCGATGCCCAGCAGCTGGAGGTCGACGCCGCCGGCCTCGGCCAGCGCCCTGTCGTACGCCTCGCAGGCCGCCTGGACGTCCTCGGCGGATCCGTCGGGGCCCATGAACGCGGCCTCGGAGAGCCCGAGCGGCTCGACCACCTCGCGCAGCACCACGGAGCGGTACGACTCCGGGTGGCCCGCCGGCAGTCCGACGTACTCGTCCAGCTGGCAGACGCGGGCGCGCGAGGCGTCCACGGCACCGGAGCGGACCAGGTCCGCGAGGGCCTGGTAGATGGGCAGCGGGGTAGAGCCGGTGGCAACGCCGAGAAGGGCGTCGGGCTTGCGGCCGAGCAGGGTGCCGATGGCCCCCGCGATCAGTTCGCCGCCTGCCTTGGCGTCCGGGACGATGACAACTTCCACGCGGGGCCTGCCGATCCGATCGAGAGTGACGATATGTGGTATAGACCAATCAAGGTCCCAATCTAGCAGACTCGCCCCGCCCCCAGGGGCCCGTACCGGTACGCGGACGCCCTGCCGGCCGCCGCCCGCTGGCGGCCCCCGCGCACCCCGTGTTCGACTTGGGCGAGCCAGCGCAACCCCCGGGAGGTACCAGACATGTCCGCCACGTACCCGGCCGGTGAGGGCGAGTGGCCCGGCCGCATCATGTCCGGCGAGATGGCCGAGCAGCCCGCGATGCTCCGCCGCATCCTGGAGCGCGGCGCGCCCGCCATCCGCGAGACCGCCGGGCTGATCGCGGCCAGGAACCCGCGCTTCGTCCTGCTCACCGCCCGCGGCACCTCCGACAACGCCGCGCTCTACGCGAAGTACCTGCTGGAGATCACGCTGGGGCTGCCCTGCGGACTGGCCTCGATGTCGACCACCACGGCGTACGGCGCGAAGCCGGACCTCCGCGACGTCCTGGTCATCACCGTCAGCCAGTCCGGCGGCTCGCCCGACCTGGTGGCGTCCACCAAGGCGGCCCGGGAGGCCGGCGCGGTGACCCTGGCGGTGACCAACAACCCGGACTCGCCGCTCGCGGCCGTCTCCGAGTACCACATCGACATCCTGGCCGGGCCCGAGAAGGCGCTGCCGGCCACCAAGACGTACACCGCGTCCCTGCTCTCGCTGTACCTGTTCGTGGAGGGGCTGCGCGGCGGCGACGGGGCGGCGGCCACCGTCCTGCCGGACCTCGCACAGGAGGTGCTGGCCCGCAAGGACGAGGTGAGGTCCCTGGCGTCGCGCTACCGGTTCGCCGAGCGCATGGTCATCACCTCGCGGGGGTACGGCTACCCGACGGCCAAGGAAGCCGCCCTGAAGCTCATGGAGACGAGCTACATCCCGGCCCTCTCGTACTCCGGCGCGGACCTGCTGCACGGTCCCCTCGCGATGGTCGACAACATCTCGCCGGTCATCGCCGTGGTGACCGACGGCCGGGGCGGCGAGGCCCTTCAGCCCGTCCTGGACCGGCTGCGCGGCCGGGGCGCCGACCTCTTCGTCGTCGGGCCCGCGGCCCAGGTGGCGGCGGCGTCCGCGGGGTTCGTGCTGCCGACGGCCGGCGTTGCGGAGGAGGTCCAGCCGGTCCTGGAGATCCTGCCGCTCCAGATGCTGGCGTACGAGGTGACGATCGCGCGGGGCCAGGACCCGGACGCGCCGCGCGCGCTCGCGAAGGTCACCGAGACCCGCTGAATTCCGGGAGGCCCCGGAAGAACCCGCGGGCCGCGGCGCCGGGCCGGGACCCTCAGCCCGACCAGCACCGCAGCCCGGAGTAGGGCCGCCCTCGCGGGCGGCCGGCTCGGCCGGCGGTGTGCGGTGCCCCCGGCCGGGGGAGAGGCACCTGCGCAGTCAGGGCAGAGAGCGCGGGTACCTCGTTCCGCTCTCCTGTGCGGGGAGAGCGGAGGTCTTACATCAAACATTGTGGACTAGACCACTGGGCCGTGTCCATCCATGCGCGGCGCCAATGTCGGCCCCGGTTCACTGCACGTACGGGCGGCGCTTCCGGTTCGGACGGGCACGCATCCACGGGTACGCTCGCACACGTGCCCTCCATGAACGACCTCGTACGCCAGCACACCGCTCTGAGCGACACCGACCTCGAGTGGCTCCACCTGCTGGTCTCGGAGTGGCAGTTGCTCTCCGACCTCTCCTTCGCCGACCTCGTCCTGTGGGTCCCCACCCGCGACGGCACGCGGTACGTCTCCGTCGCGCAGATGCGGCCCAACACCGGCCCGACCTCCTACCAGGACGACATGGTCGGCCACCTGGTCCCGCGCGGCCGCCGCCCGCTGCTGGACGCCGCCCTGGACGAGGGCCGGATCGTGCGCGAGGGCGACCCGGAGTGGCGCGAGGAGGTGCCCGTACGGGTCGAGTCGATCCCCGTACGCCGGGAGGGCCGGGTGCTCGGCGTGATCGCGCGCAACACCAACCTCCTCACCGTGCGTACCCCCTCCCGGCTGGAGCTGACCTACCTCCAGTCCGCCTCGGACCTCGCGCAGATGATCGCCGCCGGGTCCTTTCCCTTCCCGGGCCAGCAGGTGGACATGGACGCGTCCCCGCGCGTCGGCGACGGCCTGGTCCGGCTGGACGCCGACGGGGTCGTGCAGTACGCCAGCCCCAACGGCCTCTCCGCCTACCACCGCCTCGGCCTCGCCTCCGACCTGGTCGGCCAGCACCTCGGCCAGATCACCGCCGAACTCGCCCCGTCCCGGGGCCCGGTGGACGAGGCCCTGGTCAAACTGGCCAGCGGTTACGCGCCCCGTGAGTTCGAGGTGGAGTGCGCGGGCGGGGTGATCCAGCTGCGCGCCATCCCGCTCAAGCCCAAGGGCGTCCGCATCGGCTCCCTGGTCCTCCTGCGCGATGTGACGGAACTGCGCCGCCGCGAGCGCGAGTTGATCACCAAGGACGCCACCATCCGGGAGATCCACCACCGGGTGAAGAACAACCTCCAGACGGTCGCCGCCCTGTTGCGCCTCCAGGCCCGCCGGATGGACTCCCCGCAGGGCCGCGAGGCCCTCAACGAGGCGGTGCGGCGCGTCGGTTCGATCGCCATCGTCCACGAGACGCTGTCCCAGAATCTGGACGAGCGGGTGGAGTTCGACGACATCGCCGACCGGGTGATCGCCATGGTCGCGGAGATCTCGCCGGGCAAGGTGACCTGCCGCCGCACGGGACGCTTCGGGATACTCGACGCCGAGGTCGCGACGCCGCTCTCGATGGTCCTCACCGAGGTCCTGCAGAACGCCCTGGAACACGCCTTCTCCGTCGCGGAGTCGGGCACCGTCGAGGTGTCGGCGGTCCGGGGAGGCTCGCCCACCGAGGGGCGGCTGCTCATCACCGTCCAGGACGACGGCTGCGGTCTGCCCGAGGGCTTCGACCCGCAGAAGGCCGGCAACCTCGGCCTCCAGATCGTCCGCACGCTGGTCGAGGGCGAGCTCGGCGGCACGTTCGGCATGGTGCCGGCGCCGGAGCGCGGGACGCAGGTCGTCCTCGACATCCCGGTCCGCAGCGAGAAGTAGCGGGCCCCGAACACACCGAAGAGCCCGGACCGTTGGTGAACGGTCCGGGCTCTCTGGTCAAGCATGCGCTTCGGGGGTACTGCGCGCTGCGACTCGGGGGGCGGGGTGGTGCGTACGCGCTGTACGCGCCGCCTGCGCTGAGGTTCGTAGCGGTGGCGTCGGTCAGGCGCTGGCGTTGCGCGCCCGGTTGCGAGCGGCGCGGCGCTTCATTGCGCGGCGCTCGTCCTCGCTGAGGCCACCCCAGACGCCGGAGTCCTGGCCGGACTCGAGCGCCCACTGCAGGCACTGCTCCATGACGGGGCAGCGACGGCAGACGGCCTTGGCTTCCTCGATCTGCAGCAGCGCAGGACCGGTGTTGCCGATGGGGAAGAACAGCTCCGGGTCTTCCTCACGACAAACGGCGTTGTGACGCCAGTCCATGGCTGCTACCTCTCCTTGGTGTTACGTACTGTGGCTTGTGAATGTGAACGCTTTCACGAATCCCCCCGCAGGTGTAGGCCCGACGCCCAGATGAACTGGTTGTGGTCCTGTGCAGTGAGGAGGGGTTCTGGCTCTCAGTGGAGGCCGTTGTTGCGGGCCGTCCCGATCGCCATGTAGAGATTCGCAAACCTCGGCGGCGGATACAACCCCTTCAGGAAAGTTTTTTTTGATTCCTCGGTGTCGGCTAGGTCACAGCCGTACTTCTAGAGGGTGGAGGCCAGTCCAAACGTTCGAGTTAAAGGACTTTGGTCCCTTCCACTCACACAATCACACGCAGTGCACGGCGTACGCCTGTGAACGTCACACTCGTACGCACCCCGAGGTGGTCACCGTCCATCTGGAAGGGCAGTGGAACCTTTGAATGCAAGGTGAAGTCCGTGAGGTCGTGCCGTGAAACCGCGTGCTTCCCCCGCGGACCCTTCTCCGGGCTCGACATGAGCAGCTGGGTGGCATAGCGGCCGACCGCCGCCGTGGAGAGTTTCCGCAGGCCCAGCACGTCGAGCGCGGTGTCGAAGGACGCCTTCGGGGCCGCGTACACCGGCCGGTTCCCCAGGTACGTCCACGGGTTCGTGTTGCAGATTATGGAAAGCGCGAGATCGGTGACCGGCTCCTCGCCGGGCACGTCGAGCGTTATCACGCCCTGCCTGCGGTGCGGCTCCTCCAGGAATTGCCGCAGCACCTGGCGCACGTACAGGGCATGGGTCGAACGTTTGCCGCGCTCCCGCTGCTGTTCGACCCGCCCGACCACCCCGGCGTCGAATCCGAGGCCGGCGCAGAAGGTGAACCAGCGCTCCGGAACGGATTCGTCCTCCGTGCCCGGCGTCCCCGCCGCGAGGCCGAGGCCGACCGTGCGTTCGGTCCGGTTCGCCAGCGCGTCCAGAATGGCGCCGGTCGCCTCCACCGCGTCGTTGGGGAGCCCGAGGGCCCGCGCGAAGACATTGGTGGAGCCGCCGGGCACCACGGCCAGCTTCGGCAGGTGGTCCAGATCGGGGCCCCGGTGCAGCAGGCCGTTGACGACCTCGTTGACCGTGCCGTCACCGCCGAGCGCCACCACGAGGTCGATGTCGTCGCTGTCGGCGGCCCGCCGTCCCAGGTCACGGGCGTGCCCGCGGTACTCCGTGGAGACGGCCTCCAGCTTCATCTCACTCGCCAGCGCGTGGATCAGCACGTCACGGGTCCGCGCACTGGTGGTGGTGGCGGCTGGATTGACCACAAGAAGTGCGCGCATGACTGCCAGCCTACCTACCGCGAGGTACACCCCCGAAGTCCTGGCCGCAGGACCTCACGCTCCGTGACGGTGCGGATGTGCGGCGGTGGCGCGCACCACCCCGGCTTTCCTTCGCCGGGTCCGGGATGCCAACCTGCAAGGGTGAGTACTCAGCAGAACGCGCCCTCGCCCCTGGCGGAGCCGGCGAAACCGGCCAGGATCACGCTGGTGGCCGCACTCAGCGGCCTGGAGGGCGCGGCCCTCGTCATCGGCGGGATCTACATGCTGGTGATGGGCCTGTTGGGCAAGCCCGACAGCCCCGAGCAGGCCGAGATGGGCGGTCTCACCGTCATCGCGCTCGGCCTGATCCCGCTCTTCGCCGCCCGCGGCCTGCTGCTGCGCCGCAGCTGGAGCCGGGGCCCGGCGCTCATCACGCAGATCATCGCGCTGCCGGTGGCCTGGACGCTGCTGCGCTCCCACGGCGTGCTGATCCCGGCCGGCATCGTCCTCGCCGCGGTCGCCCTGACCGCGCTCTACCAGCTGGTGAGGCCCGCCACCATCGACGCCCTGGGCATCCGCAGGCCGGGCAGCACGCCCGAAGCGGACACCGAGGACGCCTGAGGGCTCCCGGACACACGAGGAGGCCGCCGGGACGACCCGGCGGCCTCTTCCGCGTAAAAGCACCCGCTACTCCTCCACGAGCAGCCGCTCGCGGAGCTGCGCGAGCGTGCGGGCCAGCAGACGCGAGACGTGCATCTGCGAGATGCCGACCTCCTGCGCGATCTGCGACTGGGTCATGTTGCCGAAGAACCGCAGCAGCAGGATCCGCTTCTCGCGCGGCGGCAGGTCCTCCAGTAGCGGCTTCAGCGATTCCCGGTACTCGACGCCCTCCAGCGCCTCGTCCTCGGAGCCCAGCGTGTCCGCCACGGCCGGCGACTCGTCGTCGGTGTCCGGCACGTCCAGCGAGAGCGTGCTGTACGCGTTGGCCGACTCCAGGCCCTCCAGGACCTCCTCCTCGGAGATCCCCAGCCGCTCCGCCAGCTCGTGCACCGTCGGCGAGCGGCCGTGCAGCTGGGAGAGCTCCGCCGTCGCCGAGGTCAGCGACAGCCGCAGCTCCTGGAGGCGGCGCGGCACCCGCACCGCCCAGCCCTTGTCGCGGAAGTGGCGCTTGATCTCCCCGACGACCGTCGGCGTCGCGTACGTCGAGAACTCGACGCCCCGCTCCGGGTCGAACCGGTCGACGGACTTGATCAGCCCGATCGTGGCGACCTGGGTCAGGTCGTCCAGCGGCTCCCCGCGGTTGCGGAAGCGGCGGGCCAGGTGCTCCACCAGCGGCAGGTGCATCCGCACCAGCCGGTTGCGCAGCTCCGCCCGCTCCGGCGAACCGTCGGCGAGCTTGCCCAGCTCGATGAACAACGCCCGCGCCTCGCTGCGGTCGTTTGGATCGTGGTGCCCGTGCTCGCTCATCTGGCCTGCCCGCTCCGCCTGCGACTGCTCCACCGCGACCGTAATGCCGGCGGGCCCGTCCGTCCCGTCCACCGCACGGGGCAGCTCCGCCCCGTCCACCGGATGAGGCAGGGCCTGCTGCTCCGGGATGCCTGCCGCACGCACCACCCCTGGTCGGATCGTCTCGTCCCGCACAGGACCGTCCCCGTTCCCGTTGCTCACGCCGGCCCGGGTCCCGCGCCGCGCTGTTTGTACAGGCTGATGCTGACCGTACGGTCGTCGGCGACCGAGGAGTCGACCTTTCCGGCCAGTGCGGAGAGCACCGTCCAGGCGAAGGTGTCGCGCTCCGGGGCGCGGCCGTCCGTGGTGGGGGCCGCGACCGTCACCTCGAGTGAATCGTCGATGAGACGGAACACGCAGCTGAGGACGGAACCGGGCACGGCCTGCTGGAGCAGGATCGCGCACGCCTCGTCCACCGCGATGCGAAGGTCCTCGATCTCGTCGAGAGTGAAGTCCAAGCGTGCTGCGAGACCGGCCGTGGCCGTGCGCAGCACCGACAGGTAGGCACCCGCAGCGGGCAGCCGGACCTCTACGAAGTCCTGATTCCCGGGCTCGCCTGCGATCTGGGACACCCTCACCTCCAAGGTGGCACAAACTCATTCGAGGTTCCGGGAGAACGCCCGGAGCCATGCGGTACGTCTTCGGTTCTCGGTCCGGCGACGCTATCGCGATCCATGATGCCGTGTCGCCGGAACCCCTTCCTGCGACTGTCACTCATGGTAGATCCATGAGTACGCACAGTGCCTAGGGGTCTGCGTCGCTCAATTACGAACAACGCGCGCCGGTTTGACGTACCCGGACGTCAGACGATCGAACCGTCGACAAAGCACCAACGCCAGTTCTCGCCCGGTTCGAAGCTCCGCATGACCGGATGTCCGGTCTGCTCGAAGTGCCCCGTCGCGTGCCGCCCCGGCGAGGAATCGCAGCAGCCGACATGGCCGCAGCTCAGGCACAGCCGCAGCTGCACGGGGTGGGTGCCGGCCGCCAGGCACTCGGGACAGGTTTCACCGAGGGGCGCGGGCTCGGGGCGCGGCAGGTCCGGTACATGCGGGCAACCACTCATGATGGCCAGGTTACGACGGATGCGAGGATCATGAGATGGACGCATTGCCCCTGGTGGCGCTGGTCGCGGGCAGTGCCGCGACAGCGGGCCTCGCACGCCGCACCCCGGTGCCGGCCCCGCTTCTCCTGGTCGCCGCCGGCCTGATCGCCTCGTATGTGCCGGGGGTGCCGTCGTACACCCTGGACGCGCACATCGTGCTCCCCCTGCTGCTGCCGCCGCTGCTCTACACGGCCGCCGTGGACAGCTCCTACCTGGACCTGCGGGCCAACCTGCGGCCGGTGGCCCTGCTGTCGGTGGGATACGTCCTGTTCGCGACGGTCGCGGTGGGGTGGCTGGCCTATCTGCTGGTGCCCGATCTGCCGCTGACCGCCGCGCTGGTGCTCGGCGCCGTGATCGCCCCGCCGGACGCCGTCACGGCCGCGGCGATCGCCCGCCGGGTGGGGCTGCCCGCGCGTGTCACGACGATCCTCCAGGGTGAGTCCCTGGTGAACGACGCCACCGCGATCACCGCGTACAAGGTGGCGCTCGCCGCCGCGGTGGGGGAGGGGATCAGCTGGGGCGGCGGGGCGCGGGAATTCCTGCTCGCCTCGGTCGGGGGCGTCGGCGTCGGCCTGCTGCTGATGGTCCCGCTGCACTGGCTGCGCACCCACCTGAAGGAGCCGCTGCTCCAGAACACCCTGTCGCTCCTCATCCCGTTCGTGGCGTACGCGGCGGCCGAGCGCGTGCACGCCTCTGGGGTGCTCGCCGTGGTCGTCGTCGCGCTGTACCTGGGCCACCGGTCCTGGCAGGTCGACTTCGCCACCCGGCTCCAGGAGGCCGCCGTCTGGAAGATGGTCGCCTTCGTCCTGGAGTCGGCCGTGTTCGCGCTGATCGGCCTCCAGTTGCCGTTCGTGCTCAAGGGGCTCGGCACGTACTCGGTGGCGGACGCCTTCGGGTACGCGGTGCTGGTCTTCCTGGCCGTGGTGGTGGTCCGGTTCGTCTGGGTCTACCCGGCGACCTATCTGCCCCGGTGGCTGTCGCGGCGGATCAGGGAGCGGGAGAGCGGTACGGACTGGACCTCGCCGCTCATCGTCGGCTGGGCCGGGATGCGCGGGGTCGTCTCGCTCGCCATCGCCTTCTCCGTCCCGCTCGTCACTGCCGACGGCGACGCCTTCCCGGCCCGCAACCTGGTGCTTTTCCTGACGTTCACCACCGTCATCGGCACCTTGGTGGTCCAGGGGCTCACGCTGCCGCTCCTGGTGCGCGTGCTGAAGCTCCCGGGCCGGGACCGGCAGGCCGACACGCTGGCCGAGGCGCAGGCCCAGAACGAGGCGTCCACGGCCGCCGAGGCCCGCCTGGACGAGCTGCTCACCGACGAGCGCAACCGGCTGCCCGAGCCCCTGGCGGACCGCCTCCGGACCGTCCTGGAGCGCCGCCGCAACGCGGTCTGGGAACGCCTCGGCGCGGCCAACCCGGTCACCGGGGAGTCGGCGGACGAGACCTACCGGCGGCTGGCCGGCGAGATGATCGAGACCGAGCGGGAGGTCTTCGTACGGCTGCGGGACGCGCGCAGGATCGATGACGAGATGATGCGGACCCTGCTGCGCCGCCTGGACCTGGAGGAGGCGGCGGCCTACCGCGAGGAGGGCTGAGTCTCCTCGTTCGGGCGGCCGGTGATCACCGCCGCGAGCGTGGTCCCGGCGGGGAAGGCGCCCTCATCGGTCAGCACGGTGAGCGCGTGCAGCATTTTGGCCACATACAGTCGCTCCACGGGCAGCCCGTGCCGGTCCTCGAAATCCTTTGCGAAGGCGTGCAGGGCCGGTGTCGTACGGGCGTAGCCGCCGAAGTGGAACCGCTCGTCCAGCCACCAGTCGCCCGCCGGACCGCCGAACGCCTCCCGCTGGAGCTCCCGCACCGCCTCGCCCAGGAAGCCGCCGCGCAGGACCGGGACGCCGAGCGCGCGCTGCCCCGGCGCGAGTCCGGCGGCGAGCCCGGCCAGGGTGCCGCCGGTCCCGCAGGCCACCGCCGCCACGTCGGCCACGCCCCGCAGTTCGCGCCCGAGCGCGGCGCAGCCCCGGGCCGCGAGGGCGTTGCTGCCGCCCTCCGGGACGACCTCGCAGTCCCCGTACGCCTCCAGCAGCCCGGCCAGGACCGCCGGGTCGGCCTTGGCGCGGTACGTCGCCCGGTCCACGAAGTGCAGCCGCATGCCGTCGGCGGCGCACCGGGCGAGCGACGGGTTGAGCGGGCGGTGGGCCAGCTCGTCACCGCGTACGACCCCGATGGTGCGGAATCCGAGGAGCCGCCCGGCGGCGGC
Source organism: Streptomyces sp. NBC_00523 (assembly GCF_036346615.1). Lineage (NCBI taxonomy): Bacteria > Bacillati > Actinomycetota > Actinomycetes > Kitasatosporales > Streptomycetaceae > Streptomyces > Streptomyces sp. NBC_00523. The sequence goes on from NZ_CP107836.1 coordinate 4,978,377, forward strand.
GGTCGCCCGCAGATGGTTGGAGTACGCACCGCCGAAGGTGAGCACGGGGCGCCCGGCGGCGGTCGCCAGATTGGGCGCGAGTTTCCGCCATTTGTTGCCCGGCAGATCCGGGTGGATGAGGTCGTCGCGCTTGAGCAGCAGCGTCACCCCGTGCCGGGCGAAGCGCTCGTCCTCGGCCCGCTGCACGGGCGAGGGCAGCAGCGGGCGCAGCCGGGATGCGGGAGACGGGGCGCACATGCCCCCATTGTGACCGGCGGTCGCCGCCCGTCGGTCACTTGAGGCGGTCGTGGATGCGGTCGCGCAGGTCGCCCATCGAGAAGCCCTTCGGGTCCACCTTGCCGGGCTGCCACTCGCGGTGGCCGATCACCGACCGGGCAGTCCAGCCGTGGTGCCGGCAGATGGCCGCCGAGACCTTCTCGATCGCTTCGAGCTGGGCGTCGGGCCAGGGGTCCTTGCCGTCGCCGAGGTTCTCGCACTCGAAGCCGTAGAAGTGCCGGTTTCCGTCGGTGTTGGCCTCGTTGTCGTGGGGGAGGCGCTTCTTCTCCGCGACGACCGCGCGCAGGACGTCGTCGTCGCCCATCCCCGCGTGGTTGGTCCTGCCGTAGCCGACGAGATGGACCCGGCCGTCCTTGGCGATGACGCCGTGGCAGAGCGGGCCCGGCAGGTCGGGGTGGCCGTCGCGGCACATCTTCACCGTGGCGTCGGTCCCCTTGGTGACGGAGTGGTGGATCATCACCCCGTTCACCGGGCCCCAGGGGCCCTTGTGGTTCCGGTTGTGGCTGCGCCAGTCGCCGACCTCGACGACGGTGAGCCCTTCCTTCTTGAGGGCGGCGAGAAAAGCGCTCGCGGACATGGGTGAGGACATCACCGGCTCCTTTTGTGCGGGTTGGAGCGGTTCTACCCGGCCGAACAGGGCCCCGACCGGTCGCGGAGCGACGGCGGGGCCCTGTTCGGATCCTGTGCGAGCCGATCCGGACACACGGTGGCTCAGGAGGCGAGCCACAGGTCGGGGCCGAACACCTCGTAGTGGATGTCGGAGGCCGGGACGCCCTTGGCGAGCAGTTGGGTGCGGACCGCGCGCATGAAGGGCAGCGGACCGCAGAGGTAGGCGTGGGTGCCGGGGGCGACGGCGAGGCCGCTCAGGTCCACGAGCCCGGTCCGGTCGGCGGGGTGGCCGTCCTCCGGGTTCTCGTACCAGAAGTGGGCGGCGGCGTCGTGCAGCTTGGCCGTGAGCGCGGTGTGGTCGGTGCGCAGCGCGTGGTCGGCGGGGGAGCGGTCGCCGTGCACGACGGTGACCGGGGCGCGGTGCTCCGATTCCGCGAGGTGCTCCAGCATCGACAGGATCGGGGTGCAGCCGATGCCCGCGGACGCGAGCAGCAGCGGGGCCTCGTCGGACTTCAGTACGAGGTCGCCGTACGGGGCCGAGACCCGGAGCCGGTCACCGGCGCGGACCCGGGCGTGCAGGTGGCGGGAGACCTCGCCGTCCGGGGCGTCGTTGCCGTGCACCCGCTTGACCGTGATCGAGCGGAGCGCCGAGCCCGGAGCGCTGGACAGGCTGTACTGGCGGATCTGGCGGGCGCCGTCCGGGAGTTCGACCTGGACGGAGACGTACTGGCCGGGGCGGAATGCGGGGGCCGGGGAGCCGTCGGCGGGGCGGATGCGGAAGCGGGCGACGTCGTCCGTCTCCTCGGTGCGCGAGACGACCTCCCACGCGCGCCAGACGTCGCCGGCGACGACGCCCTGCTCCGCGTACAGCCGCTCCTCGATCGCGATCAGGGCGTTGGCCATCAGCCAGTAGACCTCGTCCCAGGCGGCGGCGACCTCGGGGGTCACCGCGTCGCCCAGGACCTCGGCTATCGCGGCGAAGAGGTGGATGTGGACGACCTCGTACTGGCCCGGGGTGACCCCGAGCGAGGCGTGCTTGTGCGCGATCCGGCTCAGCATCACGTCGGGGCGGGTGTCGGGCTGCTCGACCAGCTGGGTCGCGAAGGCGGCGATGGAGCCGGCGAGCGCCTGGCGCTGGGCGCCGGATGCCTGGTTGCCCCGGTTGAACAGGTCGCGCAGGAGCTCCGGGTGGGCGGCGAAGAGCTTGCGGTAGAAGAGGTCGGCGATGTCCCCGATGGCCGCGCCGACGGCGGGCAGGGTGGCGCGGACGGTGGCGGTGGACGACTCGGAGAGCATCGGTGACTCCTCGGATTTTGAATTGGCATCTTGGATGCGTATTTAACGGCAGTGTAGACACCTGGCCGGCGGCCCGGTGCGGCGGGGGTCAGTCCCCGGGGGGCGGCCCGACGCTGAGGCCGATCAGCAGGGGGCCGGTGGGTGCGGCGGTCAACTCGGCGACGGTGAGCGGGTCCAGGGAGGCGTAGAAGGCTTCCTGTGCCTCGCGCAGCGCGCCGCGCAGCCGGCAGGCCGCCCGGAGCGGGCACGGGGTGGCGCCCTCGCAGTCGACCACGTCGCCGGGTTCCTCCAGCTCGCGGACGAGGGCGCCGACCGACGCGTTCCTGCCCGCCTCGGTGAGGGTGAGCCCGCCGCCCCGGCCCCGTCGCGCCTCGACCAGGCCGAGGTGCTGGAGGCGGGCCACGACCTTCGCGGCGTGCGAGTACGGCACCTGCATGACCGCCGCCACCTCGCGGGTGGTCGGCGGGTCCTCGTGCTTCACGACGGCGAGGCGCATCAGGACGCGCAGCGCGACGTCGGTGAACTTGGTCAGCCGCATGGTGGCCAGATTAGGTAAGTGGCATTCCGGATCCAAATTTAAGCCGGCGCGAAGCATGGCGCGGGTGCCCGGTGGGCATCGCGCAGCGTTGTGCCCCGCCCAAAGCCCGATTAGTCACACTCTTTTGTGTAATGGCGTGCCCCGTCCTCGTGCTGGAAGTGTTCTTCCCGCAGGTCAGCCGATAGATCGAGAGGACGACAGATGTCCGTTGGTGAAGAGGTTCAGAACGTGCAGGTGCCGCCGCAGCAGAGTCTCGGCACGGCGGCCGCGCGGAACCTCGCGACGACCACCAAGTCCGCTCCGCAGATGCAGGAGATCACCTCACGGTGGCTGCTGAAGATGCTGCCGTGGGTCCAGGTGCAGGGCGGCACGTACCGGGTGAACCGCCGGCTGAGCTACTCGGTCGGGGACGGCCGGGTCACGTTCGTGCAGACCGGGGACCGGGTCACGGTCATCCCCGCCGAGCTGGGTGAGCTCCCGGCGCTGAGGGACTTCGAGGACGAGGAGGCGCTCGCCGAGCTGGCCAGGAGGTGCGAGCAGCGCGAGATCCCCGCCGGGCAGCTCCTGGCCACGGCGGGCGAGGCGGCGGACCGCGTCTACCTGCTGGCGCACGGCAAGGTCGAGAAGGTCGGCACCGGTCCCTACGGGGACGAGACGGTGCTCGGGGTCCACGCGGACGGGGCCTATTTCGGGGACCACTCCCTCATCGAGGGCGACGCCGTCTGGGAGTACACGGCCCGTGCCGTCACCGCGTGCACGGTGCTGACGCTGCGGCGGGCCGACGTGCTCAACCTCGCCGAACGCTCCGATCCGCTGCGCAGCCATCTCGCCGGGCTGCTGTCCGTCCCGCAGCAGCGCACCAACAAGTACGGCGAGGCGGCGATCGACCTCTCCGCGGGCCACGTCGGTGAGGCCGTCGTCCCGCACACGTACGTGGACTACGACGCGGCGCCGCGCGAGTACGAACTGAGCGTCGCCCAGACCGTCCTGAAGGTCCACAGCAGGGTCGCGGACCTCTACAACCAGCCGATGAACCAGACCGAGCAGCAGTTGCGGCTCACAGTCGAGGCGCTGCGCGAGCGCCAGGAGCACGAGCTCATCAATAACCGCGAGTTCGGCCTGCTCAACAACTGCGACTACGGCCAGCGGCTCCAGCCGCACGACGGGGCGCCGAGCCCCGACGACATGGACGAACTGCTCTCGCGGCGGCGCGGCTCCAAGCTCTTCCTCGCCCACCCGCGCGCCATCGCCGCCTTCGGCCGCGAGTGCAACAAGCGCGGTCTCGTGCCGGAGAGCGTGGACGTCGGCGGGCACCACGTGCCGGCCTGGCGCGGGGTCCCGATCTTCCCCTGCAACAAGATCCCGGTCAGCGAGGCCCGCACCACGTCGATCATCTGCATGAGGACCGGCGAGTCCGAGCAGGGCGTCATCGGCCTCCAGCAGACGGGCATCCCGGACGAGATCGAGCCCAGCCTCTCGGTGCGCTTCATGGGCATCGACGAGCAGGCGATCATCTCCTACCTCGTGACGGCCTACTACTCCGCGGCGATCCTCGTCCCGGACGCCCTCGGTGTCCTGGAGAACGTCGAGGTCAGCCGCTGGCGGTGAGCCACGGGGCCCGGACCCCTCGCGGTCCGGGCCCCCGGCCGCCCGCTCCCAGCAACCACCCACGTCCCCGGCCCCGCCGCGCCAGCGGCCGGGCGGGGCGGCAACGACAGGGGTGACCGATTGACCATGACCCGAACAGACGCCGCGACCGAGGGCAACGAGGCCGCGGCGCTCCTTGAGTACACCCGGACCCTCGTGGACCCGCACCTGCGGGCGGCGGTCGCCTCCCTGCCCGGCTCGATCCGGCGGGTCGCGATGTACCACTTCGGCTGGCAGCACGCCGACGGCAGCCCGGCTGCGGGCGGCGCGGGCAAGGCGATCAGACCGGCGCTCGTCCTGGCGGCCACCCGCGCCCTGGGCGGCGACCCCGAACAGGCGGTCCGCGCCGCCGTCGCCGTCGAGCTCGTCCACAACTTCACCCTGCTCCACGACGACGTGATCGACGAGGACCAGACCCGCCGCCACCGGGCCACCGCCTGGACGGTGTTCGGCGTCCCGGACGCCGTCATCGCGGGCGACGCGATGCTGGCCCTCGCCCAGCGGCTGCTCGCCGAGGACGGCAGGGCGATGTCGCCCGGCGCCTCGGCCAGGCTCTCGACCTGCGTGATCGAGCTGTGCGCGGGCCAGCAGGCCGACTGCGCCTTCGAGGACCGCGACCCGGACCAGGTGTCGCTGGACGAGTGCCTGACCATGGCGACGGCGAAGACCGGCGCGCTGCTCGGCTGCGCCTGCGCCCTGGGCGCGCTCTACGCGGGCGCCGACGACCGGGCCGTCCGGGCCATGGACGGCTTCGGCCGGGAGGCGGGTCTCGCCTTCCAGCTGATCGACGACCTGATCGGCATCTGGGGTGACCCGGCCCAGACCGGGAAGCCGGTCGGCGCGGATCTCAGCGCCCACAAGAAGTCGCTGCCCGTGGTGGCCGCGCTCACCGCGGGCGGCCCGGCCGCGGCCGAGCTCGCCGAGCTGTACCGGGGCGCGATGAACACCCGCGCCGAGGTGAGCCGGGCCGCGGAGGCCGTGGACCGGGCGGGCGGCCGGGACTGGGCGCAGGGCTGCGCCGCGGACCGCATGGCGCGGGCCGTGCACCACCTGTCCAGGGCGGTCCCGGACCTCTCGGCGGCGGGCGATCTGCTGGCCCTGGCCGAGTTCGTCACCCGCCGGAAGCACTGACAAACCGCCCGCCGGAAGGAGGTGTTGAGGGGCGTCGCGGGCCAAGCGGAGGGCGGCAGGGGCGGTGTCGGAGGCAGGGGCTACAGTCCCTGCTCATGACAGATGAGTCGTGGGCAGGGTGGTACCGGGACCGGCAGGGATCGGACGCCGTCATCCTCACCACCGACGGGCAGCAACTCCGCCTCCGCGTCCGGGGCGTGGACTTCGAGGGCGGCAGCTTCGGCGGCCTGCGCCCGGTGGCGGCCGGACCGGCCGAGCAGGGGCTGTTCGCGCTGACGGACGGCGTCCTGGGCGATTGCGTCCTGGAGTGGGACCTGCCGTTCCCCGTCATGGCGGAGGGCGTGGAGCGGCAGGCGACCCTGAGCTGCCTGCTCTCGCTGCGCAGGCCCGACCCGTATCTCTACCTGGAACTCCGGTTCGGCGGGGCGGCCTTCGGCTCGCAGCGCGCCGAGAGCGACTTCGGGTCCGCGCTGGCGACGATCCAGCGGGAGCTGCCGCCCGGGGTCCGCCTGCGGACCTGCATAGCCTGCGCGTTCTCCGACTACTTCCCGGCCCCGGAGCCGGCGCGCGGTCTCTCCGGCGGGCTCGCCTGTTTCCGGGGCGCCAAGGAGGCGTACCGGGGCACGGCCGGTGAGCAGGACGTGCTCGGGCTGTGGGAGCGGCGGACCGGCTTCGTCCAGGAGGTCTGGAGCTGCCGGGAGTTCGAACCCCGGCCGACGGGGGGCGCCGGCACGGGCCACCGGGGAGCGTTCCCGCTCGAAACGGCCTGACCGTCGCGGCGCCCAGCCGCCGTCTCGTCCCGCGTATCCCACCCGCGTACCGCATACCTGATTGCCGTCACCTTCATTGTTCTACTAGCATGCGAACAAGGGAGGTTTTGATGAACCTGAAATCCGTCGGCCGCGTGGTGCTCACCGCCCTGCCGTTCCTGCTCGCGCTCGCCGTCGACCTGCTGCTCTTCGCCACCCGCCGCGACCGGCTGCCCGACCGGCTGGCCAGCCACTTCGTGGGCAACGGCCGGGTGGACGACTACTCCGGCCAGACCTCGTACCTGGTCGCCACCACACTCGTCCTGCTCGGCATCGGTCTCCTGTGGGCGCTGATGACGGGGTTCGGGAAGTTCGCCGGCGCGGCCTACCGGGTGACAGTCGCCCTCGGGTACGCCTTCGCCGCCTTCCTCGGCTACCTCATGGGGGCCGTGCTCCTCATCAACGTGGACGCCGTCGAGGACGCGCAGGGCCGGGGGCAGGACGTCCACTTCCCCCTGTGGCACCTGGCCGCCGCAGCCGGGGCGGCCGTCGTCGCCTTCGGGATCGGCTACCTCGTGGCGATGCTGACGCCGGTCCCCGAACCGGTCGCCGACGACGGACCCGAGGGGAGTGGCGAGCGCATCCCCCTGGGTGCCGGGGAGGTCGCCGGGTGGGGCCGGGGCGCCGGGTCCTGGTGGCTGCCGCTCACCGCGGTTCTGGTCATCGGCACCGGTATCGCCACGCTGTTCACGGCCAGTTGGCCCTTCGCCCTGCTTCCCCTCGTCCTCGGGCTGCTCATCGCGACCTTCGCCCGCCCGTACGTCATCGTGGACCGGCGCGGGATCACCGTCTCCGGGCTGCTCCCCTGGCCGCGTGTCCGGGTCCCGCTGGACCGGATCGAGGCGGCGGCCAGCCGCGACATCCGCCCGTTCACCGAGTACGGCGGCTGGGGGTACCGCATCCGGCCCGGGCGCAGCGGTGTCATGATCCGGTCGGGGGAGGGCATCGTGGCCCGGCTGACGAACGGCCGCGACTTCGCGGTGACCGTGGACGACTCGGCGACCGGGGCCGCCCTCCTCAACACCCTGATCGACCAGCGCCGAACGGACCACTGACCATGCTCTTCCGGGTCGACCCCACCTCCACCGTGCCGCTCGGCGACCAGATCGCCGCCTGTGTGCGGCGCGCCGTGGCCGAAGGCGCGGCGGCCCCCGGTGAACGGCTGCCCGCCGCCCGCGTCCTGGCCGAATCGCTCGGCGTCAACGTGCACACGGTGCTGCGGGGCTACCAGCGGCTGCGCGAGGAGGGCCTGATCGAGCTGCGCCGGGGCCGGGGCGCGGCCATCGCGGACGGCGCGTCCCCGCACCGCGCCCGCCTCCTCGAACGGGTCCGCGAGACCGTCGGCGAGGCCCGGGGCCTGGGGCTCACGGTGGACGAACTGCTGACCCTGGTCCGTACCGAATACGGCACCGGCTGACGGCACACCGATGGGCCGCCCCGTTCTGCGGGGCGGCCCATCGGCGCGTGTGCGAGCGGAACGGGTCAGGAACGGGCGTCCGCGAGCGCGGCCGCGAAGCCGTTCTGCCAGAGGTAGTTCACCTGGCTGCGCTCATTGGCGTCCGGATACGGGTTGGTGCAGGACGGGCCGGGGCCGCCGCCGGACATCAGCTCGCTGCACGGGCCCGAGTAGTGGTCCGGCAGGCCGAGCACGTGCCCGGTCTCGTGGGTGGTGACCCGGGTCGAGTCGTACTGCTGGTTCTGCGCGTAGTCCAGGAAGATGTAGCCGTTGCCGTGCCCGTCGGTGCTCGCGTACGAGCCGCTGGGGTCGTTGCCCTCGTAGTACGAGAAGTCGGCGTTCGAGCCCTCCTGGAGCCGGACGTTGGAGACCGAGCCGTTCCAGATCGAGGCGCTGTTGGCTATCTGGGTGCGGAAGCTCGGGGCGTTCGCGGTGCTGTAGACGATGGTGACGGACTGGGCGCCCGGGTTGGCGGCCCGCTTCTCGGCCACCGACTTCGCGACCGCCTCGAAGAACGCCTTGTTGGCGGCGGCGCTCTCGTGCGAGTCGGAGGGGCCGGTGAACGCCACGTGGGGGGCCGTGGCGGCGGTGTCCGGAACGGCGACGGCGGGGGCCGTGCCGAACGCGGCGGCGAGCGAGAGGCCGAGTCCGAGCACGGCCGACATGACGGTCCTGGGGTGTCTCATGTGGGGGGTCTCCTACCAGTTACCTGTCAGAGGAACCCGTCCGATGATCGGACTCGGACGGGGGCGGTACGGAGAGAGTGTCGGGGAAGCGGAGCCCGCGCGGATGATGTCAGCCGGTGATAACGCGGCCCTATCGCCCTCGTGTGCACATCTCGTGCACGTCTGCGGTTCCCATGCCCAACCGACGCTGAATTGCTCGCTTTTGACGGGATTACGGCCCATGGTGCGCCCGGACGGCCCGCCCTAATCTCGGCACCATGGAGCTTGAGGTGAGACACCTCAGGGCGCTGTGCGCCATCGCCGACAGCGGCAGCCTGCACCGGGCGGCCCGCACCCTGGGCGTGAGCCAGCCCGCGCTCACCACCCAGCTGCGCCGGATCGAGAACGCGCTCGGCGCCGAACTCTTCAGCCGCGAACGCACCGGCTGCCGCCCCACCCTCCTCGGCCGCGCCGTCCTCAGCCGCGCCCGCCCCCTGGTCCACGGCATGAGCGCCCTGGTCAGCGACGCGAAGGCGGAGGCGGCGGCCGTCGAAGGGCCCCGGCTGCGCATCGGCTGCACCGCCAGCCGGGTCATCGGCGGCTGGCTGCGCCGACTACGGGTGAGGCTGCCCGGGACCGACATCTCGCTGAGGGTCGACGTCTCTGCCCACGCCCTCCTCCGCGCGGTCGACGCCGGACGGCTCGACGTGGCCTTCGTGCACGAGGTGGAGGGCTGCCCGCTCGCCGTCCCGGACGGGCTGGAACAGCGGGTCCTGGTGGACCGCGAACCGCAGTTCGTCTCCATGGCCCGCGACCACCCGGCCGCCGCGCTGCCGGTGGTGGATCTGGCGGACCTGGCCGCCGACCGGTGGATGGTCGACCCCACGGTGGACGGCGAATGGGACGGGCTGCGCCGGATGTTCAGCGAAGCCGGGCTGGCGCCCGTGGTGCTCCACGGCGACTACCTCACCGCCGCCTCCCTCGTCGTCCTCGGCGAGGCGGTCGCCCCCTGCCAGCCGACCTCGGGCCCCCGCGACGACATGGCGATCCGCCCGCTGCGCGACGACCCGCTCGCGGTCCGGCTGCTCCTTGTCTCCCGGCCCGGCGCGGACATGACCGCGGTCTACGCGGAGCTGGAGGCCGCCTACCGGGACGCGGCGCGACGGGTGGCCGGATACCACCAGTGGCTGCTGCGCCACCGCAGCCCGCTGGCCCTGTCCTGAGGAGGAGGCGCCCGGGCGGACGGAGTTCCCGCCTCCGGGCGATTCAGCCGAGAGCGTGGGCCGTTCCGGACCGGGCCGCGACAGGGCAGAGTCGGGGACATGAGGCTTCTGATGCTGGGCGGTACGGAGTTCGTCGGGCGGGCCGTGACCGAGGCGGCCCTCGTGCGCGGCTGGCAGGTCACGGTCTTCCACCGGGGCCACCACGCGCCCCCGCCCGGGGCCGACGGGATCATCGGCGACCGCACCGCGGAGAACGGCCTGGCCGCACTCGCCGCCGCCGACGGTCCCACCTGGGACCTGGTGGTCGACACCTGGAGCGGCGCGCCCTCGGCGGTGCGCGACGCCGCCCGGCTGCTCTCCGCCCGGGCCGCCCGCTATACATACATATCGAGCCGTTCCGTCTACGACTACCCGACCCCGGCGGGCCTCACCGAGGACGGCCCCGTCGTGGCGGGCGCCTCGCCGGACGCCGGTGACGACCAGTCGTACGCCCTGGCCAAGCGCGGCGGCGAACTGGCCGCCCAGGACGCCTTCGGCGACCGCGCCCTCCTGGCCAGGGCGGGCCTGATCCTCGGCCCCTGGGAGAACATCGGCCGACTGCCCTGGTGGCTGAACCGGATCGCCCGCGGCGGCCCGGTCCTGGCCCCCGGCACCCCGGACGCGAACATCCAGTACATCGACGCCCGCGACCTCGCCGCGTGGGTGCTCGACGCGGCGGAACGCGGGCTGCACGGCCCGTACAACCTGGTCAGCCGGCCCGGGCACACCACCATGGGCGGACTGCTCGACGCCTGTGTGCGCGCCACCGGTTCGGACGCCGAACTGCGCTGGACCCCGGCGGAGAAGATCCTCGCGGCGGGCGTCGAGCCGTGGACCGACCTGCCGGTGTGGCTGCCGCCGGGGGAGACGTACGACGCCCTCCACCAGGGCGACGTCGGGCTCGCCCACGCGGCCGGGCTGCGCTGCCGCCCGGTCGAGGAGACCGTCGCGGACACCTGGGCCTGGCTGCGCGAGCTGGGCGGTACGGCTCCGCAGCGCCCCGACCGCCCCGCCGTGGGCCTCGCCCCGGAGACGGAGGCGAAGCTGCTAGGCCCTGTCGTCACATTCCCGTCTGCCGGGCGGACGACGGGAATGTGACGACAGGGCCTAGCGGGCTGAGGACCTGGCCGCCGCGCCGACGCGGCGAGCGGTTATCCACAGGCTCCGCGCCGTGGCCCGTCGCGGCGTTAGCCTCGGGCCATGGCCGAACTGCTGCACCTCACCGAAGGACCGCTCTGGGAGGCGGCCCGCGGGATCGGGACGTACGAGATGTCCACCCGCGGCCGCACCCTGCACGAAGAGGGCTTCATCCACTGCTCGCTGCCCCACCAGCTGCCCGGGGTGGCCGAGTTCCTGTACGGCGCGGAGAGCCGGGCCGGAGCCGCCGACCAAGAGCTCGTGGTCCTCGTCATCGACCCCGCACGGCTCACCGCGCCCCTGCGGTACGAGGCGGCGGTGCCGGGCGGCGAGGAGTTCCCGCACATCTACGGACCGCTTCCCGTCGACGCGGTCGTCGAGGTGCGTCCCTGGCCGTCCGAGGAGGGCACCCCCGCATGAGCCCCGATTCCGCCTCCGGGCCCGTCACCAGCGGTCCCCCCACCGCCGTCACCGGAGCGAGCGGCGCGCTCGGCGGCCGCGTCGCGACCCGGCTGGTCCGGGCGGGCGTCCCCGTCCGGCTGCTCGGCCGCGACCCGTCCCGGCTGCCCGTCCTCCCCGGCGCCGACCTCGCACCGCCCGCGCCCTACGGCGACGGCGAGGCCATGCGGCGCGCCCTCGCCGGGGCGCACACCCTGTTCCTCGTCTCGGCGCACGAGAGCCCCGACCGGGTCCGGGAGCACACGACGGCGGTGGACGCGGCGGTCGCGGCCGGCGTCGAACGCATCGTGTACGTCTCCTTCCTGGGCGCCGCCCCCGACGCCACGTTCACCTTCGCCCGGGACCACTGGCACACCGAGGCGCACATCCGGACCGCCGACGTCCGGTACACCTTCCTGCGCGACAGCTGGTATCTCGCCGGGCTCCCCGCCATGACCGGCGCCGACGGCGTGCTGCGCGGCCCCGCCGGGGACGGCCGGGTCGCCGCCGTCGCCCACGAGGACATCGCCGACGCCGCGACCGCCGTGCTCCTCGCGGACACCGACGCGACCGGCCCCTCGCACGACGGCCGCACCTACGACCTGACCGGCCCCGAGGCGTTCACGCTCGCCGAGGCCGCGGAGGAGCTGAGCCGGGTCACCGGACGGGCCGTCAGCTATGTGCCGGAGACCCGCGAGGAGGCGTACGCCTCACGGACGGGCTACGGGGCCCAGGACTGGGAGGTGGCCGGCTGGGTCACCTCGTACGAGGCCATCGCGGCCGGGGAGATGGACACCGTCTCGGACGCCGTCCCGACCCTGACCGGCCGCCCCGCCACGGACCTGGCCACCTATCTGCGCGAACACCCCGACAGCTACCGCCACCTCCTGAAGCAGGGCTGACCGCCATGCGCACGGAAACCCCCTGGGGCGTCTGGGACCCGCCGCCGCTCGCCGACGCCGTCCGCCTGCTCGCCCCGCTGCGCGCCCCGTGGTGGATCGCCGGAGGGTACGCGGTCGAGCTGGCGGTGGGCCGTGCCTACCGGGAGCACGGGGACATCGATGTGCTCCTGCTGCGCCGCGACCAGGCGGAGGCGCAGCGGGTCCTGGCCGGCTGGGAGTGGTGGGCCGCCGATCCGCCGGGCACACTGCGGCCCTGGCGCCCCGGCGAGACCCTGCCCGCCGCCGTCCACGACATCTGGTGCCGGCCGGGGCCGGACGAGCCGTGGCGGTTGCAGTTCATGCTGGACGACACGGACGGCGACGACTGGGTGTTCCGCCGCGACCCCCGGGTCCGCCTCCCGCTGGAGCGGCTGGGCCGGGTCGCGCCGGACGGCGTGCCCTACCTCGCGCCCGAGATCCAGCTCCTCTACAAGTCCAAGTCCCGGCGGCCCAAGGACGAGCGGGACTTCGAGGAGGCGCTGCCGGTTCTGGACGACCACGGGCGCGCCTGGCTGGCCGAGACGATCACCCTGGCCGAGGGCGCGGACCACCCGTGGGCGGTCCGGCTGCGGGCGGCACTCGCGGAGTGAGAAGGGGGGGCGACCCAGCGGCCCCGGGCCCGTCTCCGTAAGCGCGCCCCCCGCCTCCGTAAGCGCACCGCCCTCACCCTGCGTAAGGCACCCCACCCTCACCTCACGTACGCCCCCGCCTTCGCCGCCAGGACCGCCGCGTCGGCGGCGCGGTCGGCGGCCGCCTCGTCCAGCGGGTCGCCGCTGGCCAGCAGGCGGTAGTAGAGCGGCGCGGAGACCGCGCGTACGACCTCGTCCGCGTCCGTGCCGGACGGCAGTTCGCCCCGCTCGACGGCCTCGGTGACACAGCCGGCCCACTCCTCGACCCGGATCGCGTAGAAGCGGTGCAGCGCCTGGGCGGTACGCGGATCGCAGGTCGCCGCCGCGATCACCGAGCGGAACAGCGCGCCCTGGCGCGGATCGGTCAGCGTCTTCAGCACCAGCCGCGCGTTCGCCCTGAGGTCACCCTCCAGCGAGCCGGTCCGCGCGCGCGGCGACGACTGCTCGGCCATGTCGTCCAGCAGGTCCGCGATGAGACCGGTGGGCGAGGCCCAGCGCCGGTAGACGGTCGTCTTCCCGACCTCCGCGCGGCGCGCCACATCGGCGAGGTCGAGGCGGTCGAAGCCGTGCTCGGCCAGCGCGTCGCCCGCCGCGCGCAGGACGGCCTCGCGCACCCGGGCAGTCCGCCCGCCGGGCCGTACGGTGCCCGGTTCCACGCTCTCGGAAGCCATAACGGGACTCCAGTTCCATTAACGAGCATTCCTCTGCTACGGTCACTCCATCTTAACGGAACCACGGAACCGTTTAGCTTTCGCGGTTCAGCTTCGCCGTTCAGCTTCCGTCCGAGGAGGGACGACCATGTCCGCGCCCAGTCGCACCCCGTCACGCCCCGCACCCACCGCCTCCGTACCGCCGCCGTCCGCCCGGATGACCGGGCGCCAGAAGCTCGTCCTGGCCCTGCTCCTCGGCGCGCAGTTCATGATCGCCGTGGACTTCTCGATCCTGAACGTCGCGCTGCCCGTCGTCGGGGAGGGGCTCGGCTTCGCGCTCCGGGACCTCCAGTGGATCGCCACCGCGTTCGCCCTCGCAGCCGCCGGTTTCACGCTGCTGTTCGGGCGCGTCGCCGACCTCGTCGGCCGTAAGCGCCTGTTCATCGCGGGCATGGCGGTCCTGGGCCTGTCCTCGCTGCTGGGCGGCCTGGCCACCTCGCCGGAGGTCCTGCTCACCGCCCGCGTGCTCCAGGGCCTCGCCACCGCCGCCGTCACGCCCGCCGGGCTCGCCCTGCTGACCACGGCGTTCAAGGAGGGCCCGCTGCGCGAACGCGCCCTGGGCCTCAACGGCGCCCTGATGTCCGCCGGGTTCACCGCGGGCGCGATCCTCGGCGGGCTCCTCACCGACCTGCTCTCCTGGCGGTGGGCCTTCCTGGTCAACGTGCCGGTCGCCGCCCTCGTCGTCGCCCTGGCCCCGGCCGTCATCGCCGACTCCCGCCCCGCCGAGCGCCCCCGGCTCGACGTCCCCGGCGCCGCGGCCGTCACCGGCGGCCTGCTGCTCCTCGTCTACGGGCTGACCCGGGCCGGGGCGACCGGCTGGACGACCCCCACCACCCTCGCGGCGCTCCTCGCCGGGCTCGCCCTGCTCGTCGCCTTCTGGTTCGTGGAGAAGCGGGCGACCGCGCCGCTCGTCCCCGTACGCATCCTCAAGCGCCGCAGCGTCATCTGGGGCAACGCCACCGGGCTCATCGCCTTCGTCACCGAGACGTCCCTGGTGTTCCTGCTGACGCTCTACCTCCAGGAGGTCCTGGGCTACACCCCGCTCGCGACCGGTCTCTCCTTCGGCGTCCTGGGTATCGGTACCGTGATCGGCGGCACCCTCGGCGGCCGGGCGGTGGGCCGCTTCGGCAACCGGAGGACCATCGTCGCCGGGGGAGTCGTCCAGGCCCTCGCCACGCTCTCGCTGGTGGCGCTCGGGACGTCGGGCGCCTGGATCTGGCTGCTGCTGGCCGCCACGTTCATCGGGGGCATCGGCAACATGCTGATGATCGTCGGCTTCATGGTCACCGCGACCTCGGGCCTCCCCGACGAGGAGCAGGGCCTCGCGACCGGCCTCGCCACGATGACCCAGCAGGTCGGCATAACCCTCGGCATCCCGGTCATGAGCGCCGTCGCGACCGCCCGGATGACCGCGCTGGGCGACACGGGGCCGTCCGGCATCCTGTCCGGGGTCTCGGTCGCCGTCCTGGTCAACTCGGCGCTGGTCCTTGCCGGAGCGGTGCTCGCGGGTGCGTTCCTGCGGACGCGGCGGGAGGGCTGAGGGGGCCGGCCCGACGCTAGAGCGTCAGCCAGCCACGCGAAGCCGCCTGTACGCCGGCCTGGAAGCGGGTCTCCGCCTTCAGCTCCTGCATCAGGCGGCTGATGCGTCGGCGGACCGTGTGGACGTGCACCTCCAGGCGACGGGCTATCGCCTCGTCCTTCAGGCCGGAGGACAGCATCGTCAGCAGCTCCCGGTCCTCGTCCGTGACCTGGCCGTTGTCGACCGAGCCGATCGGTACGGCCCGCTCCCACACCGCCTCGAACAGCGGCACCAGCGCGTTGCTCAGCAGTGCGTCGCTGACCACCAGGGCGGTGGCGGTGGGGTCGGCCGCGTCGGTCGGCGGGAGCAGCGTCATCCGGCGGTCGACGGTGATCAGCTTCGTCGGCAGGGCCATGCCGAGCCGGATCTGCACCCCCTCCGCGGCCAGCACGTTCAGCCCGCGCGCCCGCCCGTGGAAGCTCAGCCCCTCCCGGTCGACCACGGCCCGCACGCGCACCCCGCGCCGGACCGGCTCGGCCATGTTGATCGGCTCGGGCATGCCGTCCGGCTCGCTCGCTGCGTACGGGGGGCGGTCCAGGAGGGCCACCTCCTCGGTCGCGGACACCACCAGCGAGGTGACCCGCTCGGCGATCGCCTTACGCCCCCGCAGCGTCTCGATCCCCAGGGTGCGCGGGGTGTGCGAGGCGGACATGAGCTGCGCGGCGATCCGGTCCACGGAGCCGGTCAGCTCCTCCAACTCCGCCTCGCGTCGCAGGAGTTCTGCCTGGTGCAGATGGATGAGGTTGCGCAGCGCGGTGGCCGGGGCGTCCGGGACCGGCAGCCCGGAGCCCCGGGCGGGGCGGGTGAAGCCGCGCTCGGCGAGGCGGTCCAGCGCGTGGCGGAGCTGCCGGGGCGAGAGACCGACGCCCTGGGCGAGAGCGGTCCGGGTGGTGTTGCCGGGGGTGTTCAACAGCGCCTCGTACACCCGGAGTTCGTCCGCGCCGAGCCCGAGGGCCTGCCACTGTTCGTCCAGATCAGCCCATTTCACCAGCCGATTTTCGCCGCTGCCTGTAGGCCACACAAGTGTGCACGTACAGAAGTCTGCAGGTGGAACGCATTGTTCACATCCCGCTCCGGGTCTTCCATGTCGGCATCCGATAACCGTTCACGCCTTTGTGGCAACCGGAGGAACACCGTGCGGACTTCAGTACGCAGACGAGCAGCTGGCTCCCAGGGGCGCCGCACCGGCGTCGTTGTCGGCCAGGGCATAGCCGCGCTGCTGGCCACGGCGGGCCTGATGGCCACCGCCATGCCGGCAGCGCACGCCGACACCGCCGCGGCCGCCCCCGCCGCGTCCGACACCACGCCCGGCAGCGAGACCGACACCCCCTCGCTCGTGACCGGTCTGCACGAGGAGGTCGCCGCCACCGGCAGCGCGGCCGACGCGGCCCGGGGCCACCTCAAGGCGAAGAAGGGCCGCTACCACATCGCCGACACCTCGGCCCAGGACCTGGCCTCCGTCGGGACCACCACCGAGAAGGGCGGCAAGGAGACGGTCCGCCTCCAGCAGAAGTACAAGGGCGTCGAGGTCCTCGGCGGCCAGTACCTCGTCCGGATGACCAAGAAGGACGGCAAGCGCGCCGTCACCGGCACCTCCGGCAACTACTTCACCAAGCTGAAGCTGGACACGGTCGCCCCGAAGGTATCCGAGAAGACCGCGATCGAGCGCGCGGTCGGCGCGGTCGCCGCGAAGTACAGTGACGGCCTCCTCCGCGCCCCGGCCAAGGGGCAGAAGGCCGCCACGGCCGACTTCAAGGGCACGGCCGGCGACGTCACCATCCTTCCGCAGGGCACCGGCGTGCTGACCCGCCACATCACCGTCACGGGCACCAACCCGGCCGACGGTTCGGCGGTCCAGCAGGAGGTGTACATCGACGGGCACTCCGGCTTCCCCGTCATGCAGTACAGCGGCATCCAGACCTTCGGCGCGCAGAACACGACCGCCGGCGCGACGCAGGGTGCGACGGCCCCCTCAGACGCCTCCACCGACGCCGCCGACCAGTTGATCGTCAAGGGCAGCGGTGTCCGCTACAACGGCCAGAAGGTCGACATCAATCTGTACAAGGACACCACCGGTGCCCTGCAGATGATCGACTACAGCAAGCGGGCCGCAGACTCCCCGTACGAGGGCCCCATGATCGCCACGTACGACGCGCGCGGCCATGAGGCGTCCAGCGCATCCGGTGGCTGGCCCGTCGGCATCAAGACGTTCCGGCCGGAGAGCCCCGAGCTCGGCGAGGACTACACCAACTCCGGTGCCGTGGACGCCCACTGGGCGGCCGGTAAGGTCTACGACTACTACAAGAACCACTTCGGCCGGAAGAGCCTGGACGGCAAGGACGGCTTCATCTACTCCCTGGTCGGAGTCGTCAGCAACGGCCAGCCGTACAACAACGCCTTCTGGGACGGCACCAAGATGGTGTACGGCCAGGGCGGCGGCGACTTCCGCACCTTCTCCGCCGACACCGACGTCGTCGGCCACGAGATGACGCACGGCGTCGTCACCCACACCGCGAACCTGGTCTACGCGGGCCAGTCCGGCGCGATGAACGAGGCGCTCGCGGACTACTTCGGCAACGCCATCGACCTGGAGGCCAACGGCCAGTCGATGGACGACCCGGACGCCGGTCTCCTCGGCGAGGACCTGTGCACGACGCTCAGCCCGCGCGAGTGCGCCCTGCGCGACCTGAACGACGGCGCCACCACGTCGAAGAACTTCATCGGCGTCACGTACGGCGGTGACAGCGGTGGAGTCCACCTCAACTCCACGATCTTCTCCGGCGCCCTGTGGGACATGCGCCAGGACCTCGGCGCGGAGCTCGCCGACCAGATCGTCTACCGCGCGCTCTCCGCGTACATGACCCCCCTGGACGGCTTCACCGAGGGCCGCGCCGCGGTCATCGCCGCCGCGCAGGAGCTGGGCGCCACCAAGGCGCAGCTGAAGATCGTCAAGCGGTCCTTCGACGCCCACGGCATCGTTCCCGGCTGGGAGAAGGCCCTCGGCGTCGACACCGACACGATCCTCTCCAAGGTCAACATCGCCGGCACCGGCGTTGGCGCCGGCGGCGGCAAGTACGCCGTCTCCCGCTCCAACGAGGACGGCAGCGAGCCGTACTCGGTGTGGCTGGGCAACACCTCCGGCAAGGGCCGGCCGCAGCTGGTCAGCGCCAACAACGGTGACTACAACGTCTACGCCAACACGGACGGCAAGACGGTGGTCTGGGCCGACTATGCCTACGACGCCGTACGGATCATGGCGCGTCCCGTCAAGGGCGGCCTCACCAAGATGATCGACGGCATCGGCAGCAACATCTCGGGCCTTGTCGTGAACGGCGACTGGGTCGCGTACACCGCGACCAACCCGCAGTTCGGCGTCACGAACGTCCGCTACGTCAACATGAAGACCGGCGAGGTCGGCCTGGTCGACGGCGGTCTTCCGTACCGCGTCTCGGGCCTGCCCTCGATCAGGGACGGCAAGATCTCCTACGTCGCGCTGACTCCCGACACGAACGGCGACGCCACGCTCGACGTCCGGGTCTTCGATGGCGCCACCGGCAGGACGACGAAGATGCCGGTGTCCGACACGGCCATGGGCGTGGGCCAGACCGCGATCACCGACGACGGCGTCTTCTGGATCGAGGACGACGACATCACCGACGACGGCCAGGCCGCGGTGCGCCGCGCGAACCTCGACGGCTCGAACCCGGTCACCGTCACCCCGGAGTCGGGCGAAGGCGCCCTCTACGCCTACTCCCTGACGGCCTCGGACGACGCGGTCAACGTCTCGACCGTCCTCCCGGCCACCTGGTGGGCCAACGACACGATGATGAAGCTGTACCAGGTCGCGCCCGACGGCAAGGGCGGCCCGCAGCGCGTCTCCTGCAACCGCGGCGAGCAGGCACTCGCCTCCGCCGACGAGGGCACCCGCGTCCTGTGGCTGGACGGCACGACCGGCTACACCAACCTGGTCAAGCGCGACCGCCCGGCGGGCAAGTGCTGACCTGACTCCGCACCACCTAAGCGGCCGGACCCCTGTCGGCGGGGGCCCGGCCGCCGGTGTTCCACGCCGGATCCCGGAGCAGGCGGGCCGCCTTCCCTTTGAAGGCGTCGGTCCGTGCCGGGCTCAGGGCCGTCGGGACTCGTCGCGATACCTGCGCAGCCGGGGGCTCCGTACGGCGGGCAGCCCGGCCAACGTGTCCGTGAAAGCGCGGCGATGGGGCGTCAGCGGGCGCCAAGGGCGCGGCGGCAGGGGGTAGTCGTCGCGCAGTACGCCCTCCGGGAGAATCCCCGTCGCGGGCAGGGGCGAGGTCTCGCCCGGGTGAGCGAGGTAGGCCCAGACTCCGCTGTCCAGCGGTGCCACGGCGTCGTCGTCACCGAGTGGGCGCCAGGGCGCGCCCGTAAGGGGATGGCGGGGGACGAGGAGGACGTCGGGGCGGAGCCGGGGTGTGGGGACCCCCGGGCCGGCCAGCCCCACGGACCGGGCTCCGGGCCCGGGGGGCAGGTAGCGGTCGACGGCGTGACGCAGCAGGTCGGCGACGGGGCCGGAAGGGAGCGTCACCGGGCACCCTTCGGTGGTCGCCACGAGGTGGGCCAGCGCTACCCCGACCGCCGCCTCCCAGCGGCGACTCCATGACCCGTCGGGTTCGACGGGTGTGACGCGGTGTTCGGCGCGCTCCAGATCGGCCCAGCCAGGAGCCGGACCGGCCGGGTGTCCCGAGGGGCGGCGGGCGACCGCGTCCGGCTCCAGCCACACCTCCTGCCATGATCCGCAGTCGTCCATGCGGGTGGCCACGGCCCGCCCGCACCCCTCGCACGCCAGATTGGGACCGTCCCGGCCGTCCAGCCCCTGGCAGTAGCCCGCGCACCTCTCGGGGATCAGGACCATGGACCGTGAGTCGCCGGGGGCGATGACGATCCTGTTCCGCGCGCCGAAGGAGACCGCGGGGACGGGGGCGTAAACACCCTGCCGCGCGGCCTCGTCCTCCCCGACCTCCTCCCACAACCTCCAGGGCGGTCCAGTGGGCCGGGGGTCCACGGCGTACGTGGCAGGCTCCATCAGCGGCGGATGGAGTTCCTCCCAGGCTCCATAGTGCGTGTGGACGGGGAGGGCGACCCGGGACACCGGCGCCGTCAGCTCCGTACCGCACTCGGCACACACGAAGACGTCCAAGCAGCTTCTTCCTTACTCGTAGTTGCGAGATGCCGGGAGATCATGCCTTCTCAAGGAGGTCGAAGGGAACGCCGTGGCCGGGGCCGCCTTGTCCGGGCCCTCGCCGAGGGCCGAGGGCGCAGATCAAGGGAATTCTGGTCCAGACCAGCCGATTGACGTGTCCCTGACCCATCGATACGCTCCAGGAACTCTGGTGAGAGCGCTCTCAAAGCTGCTTCGGGCGTCTCGCGCCGGCTACCTCCGCAGCACGGCCTTCCGGATGAGGAGTAGAGCTTGTCTGCCAACCTTCCTTCCGCACCCCGTACGCGCCGAGCCCGCCGCCCCAGGGCCGCCGCCCTGGTCGCAGCGCTCGCGCTGGCGGGCGGATGCCTCGTCGCCACCCAGGTCACCGCCGCCACCGAGGCCGCGGCCGTCCCCGCGACCATCCCGCTCACGCTCACCAACAACTCAGGGCGGGGCGAGCAGGTCTACGTCTACGTCATCGGCACCGAACTCTCTTCGGGGCGCCAGGGCTGGGCCAACGCGAACGGCACCTTCCATCCGTGGCCCGCCGGGGGCAACCCCCCGACGCCCGCTCCCGACGCGTCCATCGCCGGGCCGGCCAACGGGCAGGCGAAGACGATCCGGATGCCGAAGTTCTCCGGCCGGGTCTACTTCTCCTACGGGCAGAAGCTGGTCTTCAAGCTCACCACCGGCGGTCTGGTGCAGCCCGCGGTGCAGAACCCGAGCGACCCGAACGCGAACATCCTCTTCAACTGGACCGAGTACACGCTCAACGACGCCGGCCTGTGGATCAACAGCACCCAGGTCGACATGTTCTCCGCCCCTTACGCGGTCGGGGTGAAGCGCCCGAACGGCACCACCCTGAGTACGGGCCACCTCAAGCCCGGTGGCTACAAGGCGTTCTTCGACTCCCTGCGCAGCCAGTCCGGTGGCTGGGGCGGGCTCATCAGGACCCGTTCCGACGGGACGATCCTGCGGGCGCTCGCACCCGGCCATGGCATCGAGGCAGGGGCGCTGCCGGCCTCCGTCATGAACGACTACGTCAACCGCGTATGGAGCAAGTACTCCTCGCAGACGCTGACCGTCCAGCCGTTCGCGGACCAGCCGAACACGAAGTACTTCGGACGGGTCCAGGGCAACACCATGAACTTCACCAACAGTTCGGGAGCGGTCGTCACCAGCTTCCAGAAGCCCGACTCGGACAGCATCTTCGGCTGCTACAAGCTCCTCGACGCGCCCAACGACCTGGTCCGGGGACCCATCTCCCGTACTCTCTGCGCCGGTTACAACAGGTCGACGCTGCTGAGCAACCCCAACCAGCCGGACGCGAATGACGCGAACTTCTACAAGGACGCGGTCACCAATCACTACTCCGCCAAGATCCACGCCCAGATGGCCGACGGCAAGGCGTACGGCTTCGCCTTCGACGACGTCGGCGCGCACGAATCACTCGTGCACGACGGCGACCCGCAGCAGGCGTACATCACGCTGGACCCGTTCAACTAGACCTTCTGTCCTGGAGGGTTGGTGACAGGTTTCACGGTGGCGCGATCCTGACCGAGCGAGGGCCTTCCGGGTCGGTGCGGATGGCGGCATCTGTACCGAACCCGGAAGGCCCTCGTGTTCCACCGCCAAGGAGGCCGGCGTCTCGCTCGGCGCCCATGAGGCGGAGGCGGTCACTACCGCCCGTCGAGCTGCCGCACATGGTGACCCGCGGCACTTCTACGTGGCCGGGGGCAAAGAAGACCGCACCCGGTCCGCGATGGACGCCGTTCTCGGCGGCCTGCGGACCGGGTGCGGCACGTTAGGGAGTCCGACCAGTGAAACCGCAGGTCAGACGGCCTCTAAACAGAGATCAGGCCTTCTTGGTCTCCTAGTAACGGGCCGGGTCGGTGACCTGCGGGGATCATTCCTGCGGGGCGCTGACCTGGCCTTTTACTGATGGCTAGCGATGGGGGATGACGGACTTGATCGGGTGTCTCGCGGACTGTGTGCGGACTGATGTCGGCTCGGCAGCGACTCAGTGCGCGCTTTCAACGTGGCACTGATCGGTTACGTGCTGCATCATGCAACGCACGAGACGTGGTGCCGTCCAGAGAGGTCGTCGCGGACCAGGGCGGCGCTGGCTTCGCTTACGCCGTGGATCCGGGCGTATAGCCCTGGAGGAATGCTGGCGCGACCAGTTGCTGCCGTTTCAGCAGGCCAGGCAGCTCCCGTGCGAGCTTAGGGTGGGTTTGCTTCCACTGGGGAGAGTGCGCCACAAACTCCCGGCTGTTAAACACGGTGAGCCGGTTGATGGCGGCCACATCCAGGCGGGATACCTCGTCCGGGTCACGGGAGATGATGAGGGCGAGGCTGCTGCCGAGCGGCACTGTGATCCGCCGGAAGTTGGTGAAACCGATACCAACGCCATGATCGAAGAAGCCGGTAGGTATGCGGGGAGGTGGGGTGCCCACGATCCCTGACATGCACAGAGGGTTGTCGCTGACGATCAGTCCGCCGCCGCGTGGCCGGTAGCACGCCCAGTGCATGCCGTCTGATAGCAGGACCGACACGAGGTGGTTCCACTGGTCTTTGTAGTGGGCATCCTCGTCGTTGCGTGCCTGCCATGGCCAGATTACCGACTGGGCGATCAGGCGCATCATGCTGGACTGGATCTCTTCCTCGGTCACGTCGTAGTCGTCGACGCCCATGGACTCGTTGACGACGTGCCGTAGAAAGCGGCTGCGCTGCCATTGCAGGGCCAACAGCCAAGCCAGAGCCTCCCGCGCATGCTCGCACACGGCACGCTCACGGCGTTGCACAAGTTCCTTGACGACGGTGGCGGCCTGCCCTTCGATGTCGCCCATAGCCGCTTCCATCGACGAGTGGTCAGGCTCTTGCCCAGGCCGGTAGATCGAATGCCCGTACTTGCGCTGGCCTGTCTCTTTCACATTCCTTTGGAAGGCACGTCCGCTGGTCCATTGATGCACGCTGTAACGGTGGCTCTGACGGTTGCGGAGCCCACTCTCCAACGTAAGGATGACGTTGGAGGGCGCGGTCATGTGGTTGCGGATGAGACAGGATCTGTAAAAGATCTGCCAGGGCTTCAGCCGTGCCGCGTTCGCAAGGAGATCGGGCTTGCGTGAGGGCGCGGATGGGTGAGCTCCCACAGGGCGGACGTCGCAGGCCGGTGGCGACGTGAGGGCTGGCGCCAGGTCAGTCCCAGGGGAGTGATCGGACAACGGTCACTGTCAGGTGGCGACAGCGAATGCGCTCGTCGAGCCAATGGACGACTTTCGGTCCGTCCAACACTTCCAGTAGTTCTTGGCAACGGGCCGCGCCACCTGTCAACGGCTCAGCCACAATCAGGTGGTTGTCCACGGCCACCGGCTGGTCACCTTGAATGAGGATCCCTGTTCCACGGGCACCTCCTTTAGCCCCTTGCCCTGGCCGGGATGTACGGCGCATCACCACAAAGGGGGGATTAAGCAAGCGCCCGTCAAAGCGGCGCCTTCGCAGTGGAAGGTCCATCTTGCCTTGGCCCGGAAGTTCCCTCGCCGTGAGGTAGGGGACCTCCGGCCCGTCGTGAGGGTCTCGGTTGTCGACGACAGGACCGACTCCGACACGGAAATGGTCGGCAATGCTCCTGTTCGTGGTGGCGGCGGACGGCGGCCACCAGGCGGCCGCCCCGGGGTGGCCACCTGCTCTCCGTACGGCGGAGAGCAAGAAGACGTCTACGTCGGTATGGTCGTCGAAGAGTCCGTGCGGGCGGATCTCCTCCAACACCAGCCGCTCGGTCAGTTGGCCTCGCCATGCTCGGTAGCGGCTTCCGCTGCGTAGTACGTCGGGCAGGACTGCGAAAAGTTTCCCGCCTGGGGCCATCGCGGCAGACGCCTGAGCAGTGAACGTCGCCGCCAAAGACGTTTTGCCCGTCGACCAGGTACAGCCGGGGAGTGCCGCATCCATGCCGTACGGAGGGTTTAGAAGTAGTTGGCCTCCAAAGCCACGGCTATTCGACACTTGACGCAAGGCGTTCAGACCATCGCCGACCTGTACCTGCGGGAAGGCATTACGCCATCGTTGTTCGGTAAGCGGGGCATCGGATCCGACAGCGCGATGGCGTTCCAGCACCGCCAGGACCAGCCGCATGCGCGCCACCGTCACGAAGGGATTGTGCAGGTCGTGGCCCCGGACTCGTCGGTTCCACACGGTGAGAGTCTCCGCTGGCGTCGCCCCCAGGAGAAACTGCGCGGTGCCGGCGATGAGGAGGTCGCCGCCGCCACAGGTGGGATCCCATATCACTCGGCTCCGCACGGATGCCGTGCTGCGTGTCAATAGTTGCTCGTACGACTGTCGGACTCCGCCGGTGGTGAAGAAGGATCCGCTAGCACGGCGGTCGGCTCGTGAGACCATGCGGCGCAGTTCCGCCGACGCCTGGCCGTTGAGAGCATGCGTCACGTCGTCTGCCACGCGGCTCCAGCGGCCTGCGGCCACGTCGGTCACCAGGGTCTCAAGTTGACGTGCGTAGGCGTCATAGGCGGCAATACTCATGTGTTCCCCTCCTGCTGATCCGGAAGGGATGACGTCCTGGATCAAGTATCTGGATTGGCTGCGGTGTCATTCTGCAGCAGGGACAGGGGCGCTGGGAACGGGTCGTCAAATCTTGGCGCCCTACGCCCCACCAGCCACTTCCTACATGCCGACACTGTCGGGAGCCTTGCGCGGGCCCGGGAACGGGAGTCGGCAGAGCGGGTTAGTCACGGAACCGCCGTCGACGAACGACTTATGGGCCTCCAACGGCGGGTCAAAGCGCAGTCCCGCCTCGACGCGTGACACGGTCACGCTGCCCGCACAGGCCCTGCCGGACTTGCGGCCCGCTGCGGGGAGAACCGCCAGATGCCGATCGGTAACGAGTTGCTTCTCTTCGTGGCAATGCACGGACAGTTGAGTGCATGCGATGTGGGCTGCCGGAGCTGCCAACCGCACGCCCTCCATGATCGCCTTGTTGGGATTGGCCGGGCGCAGGCCCCCCCGGATTGAGAAGATGACCAGCTGAGGGGCTACCAACTCCGTCAACCCTTTGGCGAAAGACTGCGGGTCGGCCTTGCCTGGGAGTCCACCGTGGTGGGGAAAGACCAGGACTGGCGCCGAGAGCTGCTGGCCGTTCTCCTGAATATGCTTGAGTGCCACCGCGTCCATGTCAGCTGCGAGGAGTACGGCAGGCTTCTCGTCAAGGTGCACGCGGACCACGATGGACACGGTGTTGGTGTCCAGTTTGCCGAAGGCCACGGAGTTCTCCGTTGGGCCGGTGCCGGCCATCAAGAAGCTTGGATGGCAGACTTCGAGCCTCGCCCGGCCGCAAAACAGCGTTTGCGGTGTCTCCGTGTGCAGCATCTGATGTCCGCCGAAGCCGCCGCGCCTGTAACGGGTGTAAACGGCCCGGATCAATCGATCCCAGATGCGGGTGTTTTTCTTCGCATCAGGGTTGAACCAGGCAATGCCGACCGTGCGCAGCGGGTCTAGCAAGATCTGCGGCCCGCCTCCGGCATGGTCCTGGTCCGAGTGCGAGATGATCAGGTGCTCGATGTGCTGGCATCCAACGCGATCGAGTTCGCGCTGGACAATGTCGCCAGGGGCTGCGTCGATGACAGCGCAGGTTGAGCCGTCGCGTACCACCGCGGAGTTGCCGTGCCCAACGTCCAGCACGGTAACGGCTAAGTCTTCTTCTGCTTGCTGGCCGAGAGGCAACGCCGGGGAAGGGGGTAGGTCGGTCATGCGCTGAGCCACTCCTGCGGCAGATCGGGCGCGAGGATGATGTTGCGGTAGAAGAGGTCGGAGGCATCCTTCGCGTAGCAGTTCACCTCGGCCTCGAGCCACCGACCGCAGAGTTCCTCCGGACGGAGCCCTGTAGCCTCCTCAATGGGGCGCAACGGCATCCACACGGAGGAGTCGATCTTCCAGCCGACCACGACGACCTTTGCCTTAGGTTCCTCACCCCCCGGCTGTACCTCAAGGACTTCAATCGGTGTCGCGAAGGCTCGACGCTCCCGGGCAAGGTTTCCTGCTAGCTCATTCAGCGTGTACTGGAGCGCTTCGACCACCTCGTCAGAAGCATCAGTCTTGTCGACAACGCTCGGGATGCCCTCCCGCCAGCGCAGGATCGCGCCGTTCTGCTCAGTGTTCACATGGCTGCTGATGAGCACGGCGGGCAACGGTGTACCTGCGCGTCGGTTGGCTTTACAGACCAGCTCTGCGCCTGTGAAGCGGACGTTGCCGCGCCCGGCAAGAATGTGATCACACACCACGGCGTCGTAGCGGTTGCCCAGGGAGGCAAGAAACGCGTCGGCGTCCTGGCCTGGCGTAAAGTGGGTGATCATCTCCGCGCGGAAACCCGCGTCCTCGAGTGTTGGGACGAGGCTAGCTGCATCATTGACGTCGTCATCGATGACTACGACCGACGATCCCTCTGTCAACAGACGTACGCTCACTGCCCCCCCAGCTCATACACCTTGGCTCCCGGCGGTTTGGGCCGGCAGCCAGACCATGATACGTGCTCCACCCAACTCCCCGTGCTCACGCGCTTCTTGGGTACCCCCAAGGTCAGCGACGATATCTCGGACGATCGTGAGGCCCAGCCC
Organism: Streptomyces sp. NBC_00523; assembly: GCF_036346615.1. Taxonomy (NCBI): domain Bacteria; kingdom Bacillati; phylum Actinomycetota; class Actinomycetes; order Kitasatosporales; family Streptomycetaceae; genus Streptomyces; species Streptomyces sp. NBC_00523. The sequence goes on from NZ_CP107836.1 coordinate 5,005,293, forward strand.
GGTCCCGTTGTCGCGCGTCGTTTTGCCCGGCAGCCAGATCGCGCTCAGTGAGATCTCCTTGATTCCAGGCCCTGAATCATCGACACAGAGGCAAAGGCGAGTTGTTCCTCCCTCCACGACCAGGCGGGTTCGGACGCGGACCATGCGTTCGGGCCGGACGGCGTCCGTACGAGTAAAGGCATGCGCAGCGTTCACGATCAGATTGGACAGGATCGACTCGATGTCGGCGATCGTGCTGCGAACGATCGCCCCCTCCGCATCCAGATCGTATTCGATCTGAATTCCCCGCTCGTCGAGATAGCGGGAGAACAGTCGAACGATGGGTGGGCACTCTCGATCGAAATTGACGTCAGTGATCTTCCGCTTGTTCTTTGTGAGGAGAGTCAACGGAAGTCGTGCGAAGGTCTCCAGAGTCTTGGCGCTGTCGATTGAGTTCTCAACCGACGAGTGGAAGCGTTCTTTATACTCGTCCTCTGAGACATGTTGTTTAACTCGACGACTGACTGTTTTGACTTCATTGATGATGCGCGCCGCTGGTTTCATCGCTTCATGGGCAAAGACCGCAGTGCTGGTGCCGACTGTAGCCAAAGTTCTATATAGGAGCAGGTCTTCGCGGAGCGCTTCGATTTCCTGTCGCTGCGAGTCAAATACCTCTGATGCTCCGGCCGTGAAGGACTCCAGTACGGCGGAATCGGCGGATCCATCTAGCGTCGGTGCCTCGGATTCCTTTGGGCTGATAGCCTCTAGCAGGTTCTGGAACTGCTTCTCGGCTTGTTTGACCCGATCACGAGCTTTCGGCGCCGCACCGATGCGACGCTGCTCTCGAAGTTCGAGTCGTTGATCCGCCGACCAGTCCAGAGCGCGCTTTGCGAACTCCTGCAGTTCTAGGAAAGCCAGGTTGTCGACGAAGCCGCTGCGATCCGTCTTCGGTTGAAGGAGGTCGTCCGAGTCTTCCACCTGGATGCGGCCCACTGAGTTATTTGTGGACGGGCGCACCTCAGGGCTCGCAGCACGCCTCAGGTTGATGAGCAGCCAGTCATTTCCGATGTCCCCGTAGGGCTGTACACGCAGCTGCCTGTGGTACAGGTGAGCCCCTCCCACCTGTCTAAGCCACGTTTTAATATCTGGTGTGGGTTGTTGCGTGAGGCGAACCTCTTTGGAGGCTCCAGGATTAAGATTAAACATCCACATTTCGAATTTAGCCGCTGGCGCCGAGAAGGTGAGAGGGGCGTCACGATTTCCGCGCCCTTGGCGCCTCCTGCTCACATCATCGTGTCCCGCTGCCTTAATGACTTCGCCGCGCCAGTTATACAGGGTTGCGGAAGCCTTTCCCAGCTCGTCCAGCTCGGCTACCAGGCGGAATTCTGCCCATTGGAGCAGATCCCCCGTGATTACCTTCGAAAGGTACTCGAACTCTGGCGAATCACAGGAAACCCGAAACTCTGATCCATCCGCAAAGGTGAATGGTCCCGTAAGCATAAGAACCGACCGCGCTAGACGATCGGCGTCCTGTCGACTGATTCCGTGGCGGAGCCCAGTGATCTCGACGGTTGTGCCGCTTTCCCCCTCGCATCGCTGGGTTGCGACTTCCAGCGGGACGTCTTCCACTGCCTCGGCGCTGTCGATTCGATCCCAGTCGATACTTAGGGTGTGCTCGAAGTCGGGATCATCCACGGAGCGCGTTCGAATGGTTGCTTTCCTGCCGAGTCGAAGGGCGGCAATTCTTCCCAGCCCTTTTTCCCCTACCTTGCGTCGAAGTTTGGCGGTGTGAGTGCTCGACGATTTTCCGGACTTTCCAATAAGGAGAAATCCGCTCGCGAGTTGCTCGGCAGTCATTCCATCGCCGTCGTCCGAGACGATTAGCGTGCCGCCGGGCTGCTCGGCTTCACTCGTCCGTAGCTGGCAGTGGGTGGCGTCCGCGTCGTAGGCGTTGCGGACGAGTTCCATGATGCCCAAGTCGGCGTGTGGCACCAGTTCTTCACCGAGTCGGGCGAGAATTTGTGGGGCGAAGCGGAGGTGGTGAGGCGTCAAGGCGTTCCTCCCATGCGGCGCGGCCAGGCACACCGTTCGGTCGATCGGCGGGCCATCGAGAATCGTAGCCGTCCCCCTGTGGGCGAACATGAGCAATGAGATTTGCTGTGCGCTGCCCCATACCTCCCTCATCACGTTGACACCTGTGTTGCCCGTAGCTGCTGACAAGGAACGGGTTCCGTTCGGTCGCGGCGAGTGGTGACCGTGTCGGTGCCCTCGGCGAAGGGCCCTGACGCTCGGTCAAGCAGTCGCAAGGCGGATCCCGTCAGGAGTGACCATTCCGGTGTCGTTGCCATAGCTTTGTGGCAGCGAGCAGAGTCTTTGTCCACTCATCTGGGGCGGCCCCTGCGATCTGGGCCCAGAGGTTGACGCTGGCCAGGGCGAAGGCATTCACGGCTCGTGGGGATGCTGATCTCCAGGCAGGGAGGCGTCCGGCCAGCGCCTCAGCGCTGGCTGGCGTGTGGCCCGCCGCGATGAGCCAGATGATCCAGTGAGCCGGATCGAGCCAGGCGGCTCCGCGGGTGGCCCAGCCCCAGTCGACGAGGTGGGCGCGGTCGTGGGTGATGAGAACGTTGTGGTTGTTCCAGTCAGTGTGAAGCAACGCGTTTCCTGCGAAAGCTTTCGCGTCGGCGGGATCGGCGACGTAGCCAGCCAGGCGTTGTTCGGCGCGCCGGAGTTCGATGTCAGGGCAAGGGAGAGAGGAGAGCTCTCTGAGGGCCCCGGTCACTTTGGGCAAGTCGGGGGAGCCTGGGGAGTAGTCGGCATGGTGGCCGTCGATGGCCTCAAAGCCGAGGAGATCCCAGCCGCCGGCGATGACGTGGAAGAGCAGGCGCGGGGCGAGCGGGGTCACGTACGGGTTGATGTCTGCCTCGCGTTGCTGCGTCCAGACCCAGCGGTGGTCGGCGCGCAGGCCCTTGAGGAAGACGGCTCCGTCGGCGGTGTGTGCGAGCGCGGAGAGGGAGCTGTTGAGACCGGTGCTGACGTCTTCGACCCTGAGAATCGAGCCAATCTCGGCTTCGATGGCGGTACGAGCGCCAGAGGGGAGACCGGCGAAGGTGATGGAGGGTGCGGGCATGGCCGTCAGGTTTCCAGATCTACGCGCCAACAGGGGCCTCCGGCGCGAGGTGCCGCCGAAAGCCCCTGAAGGGATGGTCAGTTGTACGGGTTGTCGTCCCCGCAGCCGGGCGTGGTGGCCGCAGCGAAGGCGTCCACGTCGTCGATGAGGACGATCTCCGCATCAGGCTCGGACGGCGGGCGGATGGGGGCGATCTCGACTGCTACGGCGGTCATGGTTCAGCTCCTTGTAGTCGCGTGTTGGCAGTACCTGTCCAGTGGTGCCTTCGCCTCCTGGTAGACCTTGGCCAGCGGCCGGCAGACCCGGCAGGTGCCGGAGAGCTGGCAGCCGGTGCAGCCACCGGTGCGAAGCATCAGGGAGTCGGCGATGCCGCCGAGGCGGCTCAGGCCCTCGACTCCCGTGGTCATGAGGGGGATCGCCTCGTCACGGCCGACCTTGCAGATGGTCGCCATGCCGTGCGGGTCAACGTGGAAGAAGGTGTGGCCGGCGTTGCAGCCGTTGAAGGGTTCGCGATCTGCGAGGTGGTCCGGGGCCTGGGTGGCGAGGGTTTCCGCGCCGCCGTAGATGGTCGGCGACATGTGGGTGTATTCGCGGTACGGCAGGTCGTAGCGGCCGGCGAAGGCGCGCATCTGGTCGGCCTCGTGGGCGTTGTGCCGCGTGATGATCAAGGCCAGATCGAGGGGTAGCCCAGCTTCGTGGGCTGCACCCAGTCCTTTAACGAACATGCGGTACGCGCCCCGGCGCCGGGTCAGCCCGTCGTAGGACTCTGCGGTGGCCCCGTACAGGCTGAGTGTGATCCGGTTCGGCCTCAAGCGAGTCAGCAGGGCGAGGTTCTTCGGTGCGGCGAGACGCGAGCCATTGGTGAGGATCTCGACCATCATGCCCAGCTCGTACGCCAGCCGGTACGTCTCGGGGAACAGCTTGTCGATCATCGGCTCACCGCCTGTGAGCTGGAGCCAAAGCACCCCCGAGTCCCTGATGGCGTGCAGCAGGCGCTCACGCTCAGGCCACTCCAGGCCGGCGAATTGCTTCAGGCCGAGGTAGCAGTGTTCGCAGTCGTAGTTGCAGCCGAGGTTCAGCTCGTACGAGGCGCGCCCGTATGCATATGGAGAGCGGGAACGAACCAGCACAGTTTCATCGAGGCGTCGGTCGCTGAGATCGATCTTCCAAGCCTGACGGGCCACGTCGGCCAGCCACGCGGGCACTGCTGAGGTACCCGATGCGGAGTGCAGTTCGTCGTACCGGGAGGCGGGAACGCGTGCTGCCTTCGGGTTGCCCGGCCGTACGAGGAGGTGGTGGTCGAGGTACGGGGCAGCGATCAGCTCGTGCATGTGGACTCCTCGCTCGGGCTGCTGAGGACCAGGCGGGCCCAGACGGTCTTGCCGATCGGGTGGCGGTCGTGGTGGCCGGTTTCTTCAGAGAGCGCTGCGACGAGAAGCAGGCCCCGGCCGCCTTCGTCGTCCTCCCCGGCCTGGATGGGGCGGGGAGGGGTGCGGCCAGCATCGGAGACTTCGACCAGGCAGTGTGGGCCGTCAACCGTCAGTCGAACTTCGAAGAGGTGTCCTCGTCTGCCGCCGTGTTCGACGGCATTGGCAGAGAGCTCTCCGCAGACGAGGACCACCCGGTCAATGCACTCCTGGCCGTATCCCCAGCTGGCGAGCGTCTTGGAGACGAGGGCGCGGGCCAGAGGCACGCACTTGCGTACCGGGCTGAACTGCATCTGCCACCGCAACGGGGTGGTCTGTCGGTCGTACGTCGTCATCGCGTGCATCGCGTCCCCTCGTCGCGGGCGGGTTGTGAGACACAAGTTCACTGCCGCGACGATCACAGAGTCAGGTCACCGTGGTTACCCAACGTGGGTAATCTCTTTGGCAGTCGGTCCCATGGCAGCCCGTCCGTACGGGCGAGTGAGGGGGATGAGTGGCACGCTCGCAGGAACACCGGGCTCTGCCGGCCGGACTGCTGGCCAGTGCGGAGTGGCAGGAAGCCTGTCGCAGCAGGGACTTCGCCCGCATCTTCCGGCTGGTCAAGGTCAAGGCCGGGATCTATCCGTCGCGGGTCGCGGCACTGTGCGGCATGACGCCGAGCAGAGTCGGCGAGATCATGGCGGGGCGACGCGGCCTGGCACATATCGACGTGATCGAACGCGTCGCTGACGGCCTTCGCATCCCCGGTGCAATGCTCGGCCTGGCCCACCGCCCTTGGGAGATCCCTGCCTCCTCCATCACCGAGGAGAGGCCGCCCGAGCCACTTCCTGCTGTACCACGCGAGCCTCAGCGCACCGAAACGGCAGAGGAATTGGATGACCTACTTGCCTTGGTCGACGGCCGCGCATCCCGTTCCACCCTCACGGCCCTGCGCTCCTCGGTCCAGGACTACTGGCGGCGCGACAACGCACACGGCGGCGCGACCCTGCGGCCGGCCGTCGTGGGGCATCTGCGCTATGTCGGCCGTCTACTCGATTCTGCCGAGGCTGGGTTACGGCACGACCTCCAAGGGGTCGCGGCCGAGCTGGCACGGCTTTCCGGCTGGGCCTATTTCGATGCCCGTCAGTACAGCACCGCCCGCACCTACTTCACCCAAGCGCTCAAGCTTTCCCACACCCAAGGCGACAGCCTCTTCATGGCCAATGTGCTGTCCTGCATGAGCCTTCTGGCCACCTACGACGGCAACCCGAGCGATGCCGTGGCCCTTGCATGCCGTGCCCAGGACGCCGCCCGCGCCGCCGGGGAACAGCCGCTCGTCATGTCGATGCTGCACTTGCGTGAAGCGTTCGCCCACGCTGCCCTTCGAGATGCTCAGGCTTGCCACCAGGCCGTTGATCGCTCCCGTGCGCAGTACGAACGCTCACGGGGACATGAGACCGAGGCGCCTGACTGGGTCCAGTACTTCGACGAGACGAAACTCCTCGTCGACACAGGCATCGCCTACGCGCGCCTCGGCGAACCAGCCCGCGCCGAACCCCTCATCGCCGAGGGCTTGCGTCGAGAAAATACCGACCAGCAGCGAGGCCGAGCTTTCCACGCCTACTGGCTGGCCAGCGCCCAGCTCCAGCTGGGCAAACTCGACGAGGCATGCACCAGCGCCGGCCTCGCCCTCGACCTCGCCGCAGCCATTGACTCGCCACGAGTGAGCGGCCACGTCCAAGAGCTTCACCGCCGAATGCTGCCCTACGCACGCGAAGCCCCCGTCCTCGCCTTCGAGCAACGCATGCGTGAGGCCCTCGGCTGACCCTTACGAGCCGCCGGTCGCCTCGTCCAGCAGCAGATACAGCAGACCGACCAGGCTGCCGCTGCTGACGATCTCGCGACGGTCGATCATGCCCCTGATCTCCGAGATCGGAACCCACTCGATTCGGTCTGACTCGTTCAATTCGGTCGGTGGGCCCGCATACGAGGCGGGCTCGGCACGAAAGACGAAGTGCTCGGAATCCGTGATGCCGTTCGCTGGTTGCGCGTACACGAGCGGCTTGACGCCCTTCACCCGCCAGCCGGTCTCCTCCTCGGCCTCGCGGGCAGCAGCCTGTTCCGGGGTCTCATCGGCCTCGATGAGACCCATCGGAAGCTCCCAGCCCCAGGTGTCGGTGATGAACCGGTGCCGCCACATCATCAGCACGCGCTTCTGGTCGTCGACCACGGCCGCTACGGCCAGGTGCCGCATCCGGACCACATGGTGTTCCCACCGCCGACCGTCAGGCTGCTGAACGTCGACAAGCCAGAGATTCACCCATGGGTTGTTGTAGATCTGCCGCTCGCCATGGACGGTCCACTGCATGAGCCCAACTCCCTTGTTCCAGTGAAGTGTCCAGCATGTCACTTTGACGAGAATCCGACCGCCCGGTTGGGGCATCATCGCCCACGCCGACGCGAGGGAGGAACTTTGGTGTCGGCAGGCACGACCGCCAGCGTGCTCGGCTCTATAGCCATTGTGCTGCTTGCCTTCGCGGCTGCGAGTCGTCGGTTTGACGCGTTGTCGAGCCGCCAGATCAGCACCTGGGCAGGGTGGTCGGCGGTGTCGAGTTCACGTCCTTCAGCGGCTGCGGTGAGAACAGAGGCCGGCGAGTAGCTGCCAGCCTCTGCACGGCGCAGGGCAGTGGTCAGAGCAGGCCACGCGGGGTCGGCCAGGATTCGTTCGGCTTGGGCGGGGAGAGTCGTCCGCAGGACGCCCTCGTAGCGCGCGACGGTTTCGGTGGGCGGGGTACGACGGATCAGTTCGGACAGGATGGGTGCAGCCTGTGCCTCGTAGGTGCTGCGGAGGCGGGCGTGGGCCTGCTGGGCGGCGGCTGCCTGCTGGTGGTGCTCGCGCTGCTCGTGCCAGTGGGAGGCGGCGAGGGCCAAGTGGACGGTGGCGGCGAGTACGGCGATGACGAAGTCGCCCGCGCTGTTGGTGCCATAGAGAAGTTCCTGTCCTGCCTTGCGCAGGGCGTACCCTGCCCGGTGGTCGGCGCGGATCATGGACCGGTTGGCGCGATTGAATGCGCTGGCCGCGGCCTGTATCTCAGCGCGCAGAGGATGGGGTACGTGCAGGGCTGATGTGTGGAGGAAGTCGCCGAATGCCGCAATTTCGCCCTGAGCCCGGTGCACGTCACCGTTCGGGTCCGTGATGGCAGCGTGTGCGATGCGCAGAGAGCGTTCGGCCTGGCGCCACGGATGGGCCGGTGGCGCGGTCAAGGGGGCGTCTGGCTGCGAGGTGAAGCGTTCGCGCAGGCGGTGGATCGACAGGTCAGGTGAGAGTTTGGAGCCGCCGAACTTAACCGGCTCACCGGCAGCAGTGTCACCGGAGGTTGAAAGGCTGTACCCAATGACGTCACCGGTTTCGGGACCGATGCGGGTGTGGACCGTGATGCCCAGATCGGTCAAGATCGAGAAGTAGTCCTCCTCGTTGCGTGACGCCGCAGCGGCGGTGTGGGCTTGTTCGCGCAGCCAGGCGCGAGTGGTCACGGCACGGCCCTGGCGCTCCGCCTTGGCGCGCTCGGCACCAGTCGGAGTCTTGGGCGCGGTGCCATCTCCCTTCATGAGTTGACGGAGCCCCATTTCCTTCTCGATCTTTCGACATTCGGCTTGTGCCCTCTGCCCGCCCCGGTGGGTTCGAGGTATGCGGCCGTCAGCGCGGACGGTGGTGGCCATGATGTGGATGTGGTCGTCGGCGTGCCGGACCGCGATCCATCGGCATGCCTTCTCGTCGCCTTCGGGGGCGATTCCTGTGGCGTGCACGACGCGGCGGGCGACCTCGGCCCACTCGGTGTCTGTGAGGTAGCGGTCGCCGGGGGCGGTGCGGACCGGGCAGTGCCAGACGTGCTGCGGTGGCTTCTTGCCGCCCAGCTCGCGGGTGCGGAGGTCGACGTGGTGGTCGAGTCGCCTGGCGAGCTGGGAGTAGGTGGCTGCCGGGTCGCGGCCGGGGTCGGGAGCGCCGGCCATGTCCCAGGCGGCGACGATGTGGGGGTTGGTGTGCTCGTCGCGGCGCCCAGGGCCGAAGAGATAGGCGATCAGTCCGCGGCTGTCGGAGCCGGTGGAGACGTCAGGAACCATGAACCGTGCCGTTTGTCAAGAGCTGGTCGATGAGGTGGAAGCTGGTCTGTGCTGCTTGCTCGACGCGGTCGAGGACCTCCTCGGCGCGCTCGGGCACGGTTCCTCGGTTGATGGCTGCGGTGATCTGGTTGAGGTTGCCGCCGATGCGGTTCAGCGCGACCGTGTGCGCCTCGACGGCCTCGATCAGCGGGCGCAGTGGATCGTCCTCCGGACTGCCGACCATCTCCGCTTTGCCCTGCGCAACAGCCAGGGCCGCGTCTCCGACGAATCCGGCGAACCTCTGACCGCGCTGGTGAGCGGCGGCGCTGATCACCTGGACTGCGGTGCGTGTAAAGCGGATGGTCTTCTCCTGGTCGCGCTTCTCCACGGTGCGCTTGCGGTTCATCTGCGCGGGCAGGGCAGGGGCGTCGAGATCCCGCCAGGAGAGCTGCTCGACGAGCGGTGGGGCATCGGCCGGACTACTGGGAGGAGCGGAGTCGGCTGAGGGCCGGCCGGAGTCCTCGGCCACCCCCTCCTTCGGCTCGGGCGCCCCCTGGCGCTCGGCCTTGTCCTCCGCCATCCCTGAGGCGGGGGCAAGCGCGGACGAAGCCTCGTTAGAGGCTCGTTCGCTCCAGCTTGCTGCTGGTCGTCGGGTGAGCCTGAACAACTTCCTGCGGCGGCGGGAGGTGGGGTCGTCGGCGTTCGATTCGGGCATGGTGGTGCTCCGTCAGTCGTGTGGGGTGGCCCGTCGTCGCATCCGTCGCATCCGTCGCGTGGCTGGTCAGCACAGGTACGGAGACGGAGGCAGGTACGGAGTGATCCGTAACGCCGAGGAGATCCGTCCCCGCGCTGACCTGCGCGGGGACGGATGCGACGGATTGATGCGGACCTGGTGTCAGCGAGTGGGCCTGGGGCCTGCGGGCCCTCCCGGCGGGCCGGTGGGCAGCGTCCCGGACGGAGGGGCGGGCGGCCTGCCCCGGGTCGGATGTGCCGGGACCTTGGCGGTGGGTGCCGACAGGGCGGGGTCGGGGCAGTAGCGGGCCCATGCGTCCACGAACTGGTTGCGGGCGTACGCCTTGGCCTGCCTGCCGTTCTCAAAACGGTAGTTGGCCGGGCTGATACCGAAGTCACGCAGCAGATTCGCCAGGTGGTACGCGTTCAGCCCCTTCGTGCCGTACTCCGCCCATGGGGCCTCGGCGTCCTGAATGAGCACCGCGAGACGGTCCTGGCTGCGCAGAGCCTCCTTGCCGGCCTCCTGGTCGAAGACACGGCGGATGTCACGCAGCAGCCGCGTCTTCAACGTCGTCTGCTCGTCCTGGACCACCTCGTTGCGCGTCATCGCCAGACAGGCCGCATGTGCCCGCGCGGGCCAGTACCCGCCGGCGAGATCGGCGACGATGACGAGCGGCTCCCATGTGTCGGCGGCGCGGTCCTCGACGGGCATCTGCGGCACCGAGCCCGCGACGGTGCCGCGCAGCGGGACCAGCCAGTTGGCAAGCCGGTCGCGAAGCGCGTGCAGTTCCGGCACGGAGTACCGCGAACGGAACGGGGTGATCCGCTCGCCCGGCTTCCGCTTCTGCATCCGGATGACGATCGCGCGGTCCATGATCGTGTCCGGCAGGTCACCGATGCCGGCCAGCGCCGCCATCGCGAAGGTGGGGAAGGCGGTCGGCTTGTGCTCCGGCCCGGAGATCCGCCAAGCGGGCCGGTTGCGCTGGTGCCCTGCGTTCAGCAGGCCGCGCAGGTCCTCCTTGTCGCCCGCCTTGGGGCCGAAGATGGTGTCGGCCTCGTCCACCAGCAGAGTCGGCGGGTTCTTGCCAATGACGCGGAAGACGACCGCCGGGGAGGTGTTCACCGTCATCATCGGCTGGTGGACGGTCTCGTAGAGAACGTCCAGGAGACGGGACTTGCCGCACCCCTTGGTCGGTCCGACGACCGCCAGCCGTGGCGCGTGCTGGAGGCCGGGCTGGATGTGGGAGGCCGCGACCCAGAGCGTGACGGCGGTCAGGGCCTCGTCGCTCGGCAGCACCACGTACCGCCCGATCGCCGTGCGGAGATCGTCCAGCAGCGCGCTGCCTTCGCCTGCCGGCCCGCCGCCATCTTGGGACTCTGGTCCGCCTGGAGCAGGAATGCCTGCGCTGTCCGACGCTGTTGTCGGGGCACTAGTTTCGGCAGGTCGCGAATCGCGTGAGCTCCGGCTCGGAGCATCGGCGGGCGGGCCTCCGATGGCGGGGCGCGCTTCTCGGTCGCGAGGCAGACCCTGGCCCGGGACCGCGATCGGTGGCCAGGCAACACCGGATGCCTTCGAGGTGGCGGGGGACGTAGGGTCCTTCATAGATGTTCCTCTCAGGTGGGGACGAGACGGGCAAGGTCTCGCCCCCGACCAGTTCGTTCAGGGATGGCCGAGGTGCAAGGGGATCTCCGGCCCTCGGCGTAGGCGCGCCGAGGGCCGTTCCTGTGTCCGGGCGGTCCGGCGGCTCATGAGGCCAGGCCCCACTCGTCTCCGCCGTCGATCAGCGCCCGCTCGTAGCGCAGCAGTTCGGCCTCGGGGTAGAGCACCCGCTTGCCGACCTTGATGCCGCGCGGTCCCTTCTGGAGATGGCGCCAGTAGCGGACGGTGCTCTCGGCGGTGCGGTAGCGCTCGGCTACCTCGGCGGTCGTCAGGTATCGCATGCGTTCCCATTCGGCTAGGTGGTGATTCGATCTGCATAATCAGTACCTCATGATCGGCGGTTAGCCAAACCGGGAAGCCCGTGTTTCAATTTGGATAGCGACGGTCGCGATGGAGGTTCGATGGCAAGCGAGAAGCCCGAGAGTGGCGAGGTGCCGCTGCTCTACAGCGAAGGCAACGTGGCGGGCCGCGTGGCCCTGGAGCGCGAGGTCAGAGGGTGGAGCACGACCGAGCTGGCCGAACGGGTGACCAGAGCCGGCGTGAAGATGAACCAGACGGCCGTCTGGCGCATCGAGAACGGCTCACCCCGTCGCCGGATCAACCTCGACGAGGCGCTCGCCTTCTCCCGCGTCTTCGAGCTCCCCCTCGAAGAACTGATGTCGCCGCCCCTCGAAGGGCTCGACGTCGACAGCCGACGGCTCGTCCAGGAAGCCGTCGAAGCGTTCTACGAAACCCGTGACGCCCGCGACCGTCTGCACCGTGCCGTGGTCGCCGTCGCCGGCCACATCAAGGCCCACCCGGACAGCTCGCGGGCGATTCACGAGCAGTGCCTCCGCCTCATGGGGGACGAGCGAGACGCGCGCGTCCTCAGCGGCGACATCGAGGACGGGGGCCACTACTGACAACCAGCACAGAGGAGAAGCCACTTGGCGAACGTACAGAAGCGCCCCAACGGCAAATGGCGCGCCCGCTACCGTGATCTCGACGGCAAGGAGCACGCTCGCCACTTCGACCGGAAGCTCGACGCCCAGCGCTGGCTCGACGAAGTCACGACCAGCGTGGTCACCGGTCAGTACGTCGACCCGCGCGCCGGTCGCATCACGTTCCAGAAGTACGCCGAGAGGTGGCAGGGCTCGCTCATCGCGAGCGAGGCGGGTGAGCGCATCACCGATAACGCGCTCCGGCTCCACCTTGTACCGGCGTTGGGCGCCCGCTCACTGGCGGCGATACGCCGTAATGACATACAGGTGCTCTTCAAGCACCTGTCCGACCAACTCGGCCCCGGCAGCGTCCGGAACGTCCACGACGTCCTCGTGCGCGTCATGACGGCGGCGGTGGACGACAAGGTCATCGCCTCCAGCCCGTGCCGCCGGATCACCCTTCCGGTCATGCCGGACGAGGAGGTCACCCCGCCCACCGTCGCTCAGGTTGAGGCGATGGCGCGCGTGATGCCGCCCTACATCCGCGCGGCCGTCGTCGTGCTCGCAGGGTCAGGCTTGCGCATAGGTGAGTTGCTGGGCCTGAAGGTGTCGGACGTCGACTTCAAGGCCGGGAGCATTCGCGTGGAGCGGCAGCGGCTCCAGTCGGGGAAGATCGGCCCGCCGAAGACCACGAAGTCCCGGCGCACGGTTCCGGTCGGGGAGGTCGTCACCGACGCGCTCCTCGGGCACCTCGCCGCGCGCCCCTCCACGGAGTGGCTGTTCACGATGGAGGAGGGGGAACCGCTCAACTACCGCCGCTGGAAAACCGAGTGGAATTGCGCACGTAGGGCGCTCCAGGCGGGGGAGAGCGAAGCAGCCAAGCGTGAGGGCCGCAAACCCGTCGAGCTGCCGCACATGGTGACCCACGACCTGCGGCACTTCTACGCCTCCGCGCTCATCGCGGGCGGGGCGAGCGTCAAACAGGTCCAGATGGTCCTCGGCCACGCGTCCGCCGTCATCACGCTGCGGATCTACGCGCATCTGTGGCCGGGGGAAGAAGACCGCACCCGGTCCGTGATGGACGCCGTTCTCGGCGGCCTGCGGACCGGGTGCGGACCGGTAGGCGACATGACCAGCGAAACCGCAGGTCAGACGGCCTAACCAGAGATCAAGCCTTCTTGGTCTCCCAGAAGATCTTGTCGATCTCCGCGATCAGGTCCAGCGCCTTCTGGCCGGTGGCCGGGTCGGTCGAGCCCTTGGCGGCCGAGAGGGCCTTCAGGGTGTCGTTGACCAGCTGGTGCAGCTCCGGGTACTTCTCGAAGTGCGGGGGCTTGAAGTAGTCGCTCCACAGCACCGAGACGTGGTGCTTCGCGAGCTCGGCGCGCTGCTCCTTGATGACCACGGCGCGGGCCCGGAAGTGCGGGTCCTCGTTGGCCTGGAACTTCTCCTGGACGGCCTTGACGGACTCCGCCTCGATGCGGGCCTGGGCCGGGTCGTACACGCCGCAGGGCAGGTCGCAGTGGGCGCTGACCTTCACCTTGGGGGCAAACAGGCGGGAAAGCATTGAGCTGTCCTTCCTCGTGATCGTCTTCTCAGGTGGGACATTACTCCGTGAGAAGCCTGTTTTTGCGAGTGCCCCCGGGGGCTTAGGTCAAAAGTCCGGGATGAGTGTGGGTCCCGTGGCCGAATGTACGAAACCCTGTGAGAAACGGAGATGAGGGAGGTGCCGGAGGTGCCGGAGCCGGCCGACGAGCAGCCCGTGCGCGGGCTGGCGGGGCGGGTGCCGTTCCAGGTGGTGGAGGTGACGGGGCCCTCGATGGTGCCCACGCTCCATCACGGGGACTGGCTGCTCGTGCAGTACGGGGCGCCGGTGCGCCCCGGTGACGTGGTGATTTTGCGCCACCCGTTCCAGCAGGACCTGCTGGTGGTGAAGCGGGCCGTGGAGCGGCGGGCCGGGGGCTGGTGGGTGCTGGGGGACAACAGCTACGCGGGCGGGGACAGTACGGACTACGGGGCGGTGCCCGAGGAGCTGGTGCTGGCCCGGGTCCGGGCGCGGTACCGGCCGCTGACGAAGGATCAGCGCTCGGTGCGCGGGGTGGTGACCTGGGCGGTCTCCGCGCTGCGCCCCGTCTCGGCGGCGCGCCCCGTCTCCAGGCGCTTGCGGGCCCGGTAGGCCGCCACGTTCGCCCGGGTCGCGCAGCGGTCCGAGCAGTAGCGGCGGGAGCGGTTGGTCGAGGTGTCCAGATAGGCGTTGCGGCACGGCGCGGCCTCGCACAGCCCGAGCCGGTCCACGCCGTACGAGGTGAGGTGGAAGGCCAGGCCCATGGAGGCGATCGCGGCGTACCCCGCGGTCGCGTTGGACGGGTGGTCCGCCAGATGCATGTGCCAGTCCGGCCGGCCGTCCTCGTCGCGCTCCTCGTGCCCGGAGATCTGCGGGCTGACCGGGAACTCCATCAGCAGCGAGTTCAGCCGGTCCACCGCCAGCCGCTCGTCCCCGGTGTCGGCCGCCTCGAACACCGCGCGCAGCCGGGCCCGTACCGAACGGAACCGGGTCACGTCCGCGTCGGTCGCCCGCCGGGCCGCCGAGCCGCTCGGGCCGAACAGCTCGCGGACCGCGTCGACCGAGGTGAGGGTGTCCGTGTTCCGGGCCGGCTGCTCGGTGTTGACCAGGCGCACGGCGTAGTCCGCGTAATAGGCCAGTTCCACGAGGTGTCCTTACGGCGTCGGTCCAGGGGCGGTGCGCAGCGGGCGTAATGGGTCGCTCAGCGTACAGGGTATTACGAGGGTGGGGCGGGGCGTCCGGGAGGTCGCGGCGCCCGAAAAATATCCTCGTACACGCCGCAACCCGCCGGGCCGGCCACCGCACTGGAAGGGTTAAGACGGTCCGCGTCCGCGGGCCGGGGGAGGGACAACCGGATGCGGAGCGATGACCACGCCGCGCTGCACGCCTTCGTGGAGGGCCGGCGCACCGCCCTGTTCCGCAGCGCGTTCCTGCTCTGCGGCGACCGGCACGAGGCCGAGGACCTGGTCCAGACGACCCTGGTCAAGGTGGTGCTGGGCGGGCGGCGGTACGGGCGGCTCGACAACATCGAGGCGTACGCGCGCAAGACCCTGGTCAACACCTTCATCGCGGGCCGCCGCCGCTTCTGGCGCCGCGAGCAGGCGTACGGGGAACTGCCCGAGCGGGCCGCCGAGGCACCCGACACGGACACCGGCCTGGCGGTACGGGCGGCGCTCGCCCGGCTCACGCCCAGGCAGCGGGCGGTCCTGGTGCTGCGCTACTGGGAGGACCTGAGCGTCGAGGCCACGGCCGCGATGCTCGGGATGCGGGAGAACACGGTCAAGAGCCACACGGCTCGGGGGTTGGCGGCGCTGCGCGCCGAGATGGCGGAGGTAGGGGTATGAGCGACGATGTGCGTGAGCTGCTGGGGCGGGCCGCCGAGGACGCCGGGCAGCCGGTCATCAGCACGGAGGCCGTGTACGCGAAGGCGGGCCGGGTCCGGTGGCGGCGTCGGACCGCGGTGTCGGTGGCGGGGGTGTGCGCGGTGGCGGCGGGGGCGTTCGTCGTGCCCCAGCTCTCCTCGGGGCCGGCCTCCCCGCGGACCTCGTCCGTGGGGTCGCTGGCCGAGGAGCCCGGCGGCACGCCCCGGGACGTCCTGCTGATCGAGCTGCTGCCGACCGACATCGAGAGGCTCGACGAGGTGTCGTTCGCCGAGATCATCAAGCACGCCTCACCGCCGCCGACCGAGCCCTCCAGGACCGGGCCGCTGGACGGGCAGTACTCGGTCCGCCGGGACGGCGGTGTCGGCTACCTGACCGTCGACGTCAGGGACGCGAAGGCCGTACGGGAGAAGCTGGGCGGCGGCGCCGAGGTCAAAGACCTGTGCAAGCCGGGGAACGGGGAGCCGGCCCGTACCGACTGCGTCCGCGAGGAGCTGTCGGGCGGGCGGGTGCTCACCATCTGGAGCGACGACATGAGCTACGGCGACGGCACCCCGCAGTGGGGCCCGGAGCTGGTCGCTCGGCTCACCCTCGCGGACGGAAGCGTGCTCGCCGTACGCGACAGCACCGGCTTCGAGTCCGACGACGCGCCGGGACCGCTCCTCAAGACCCCGCCGCTCACCCGCGCCCAGCTGCGCGAGCTGATGCTGCGTCCGGAGCTGCTGCCGAGGAAGTGACCGGGGAAGGCGAAAGGGCGGTACGGGCCACGTGGTCCGTACCGCCCTTCGCCGTACCGCCTAGAGCACCTTCGACAGGAACGACTTCGTCCGGTCGTGGTGCGGGTTGGACAGGACGTCGCGCGGGTGGCCCGACTCGACCACCACGCCGTCGTCCATGAAGACCAGCGCGTCGCCGACCTCGCGGGCGAAGCCCATCTCGTGCGTGACGACGATCATCGTCATGCCGTCCTCGGCGAGGCCCCGCATCACGTCGAGCACATCACCGACGAGCTCCGGGTCGAGCGCCGAGGTGGGCTCGTCGAAGAGCATCAGCTTCGGCTCCATGGCCAGCGCCCGGGCGATGGCCACCCGCTGCTGCTGCCCGCCGGAGAGCTGCGAGGGGTAGTTCCCGGCCTTGTCGCGGAGGCCGACCCGGTCGAGCAGCCGCTCGGCACGGGCCCGGGCGACCGCCTTGGACTCGCGGCGCACCTGGACGGGCGCCTCCATGACGTTCTCCAGCGCGGTCATGTGCGGGAACAGGTTGAAGCGCTGGAAGACCATGCCGATGTCCCGGCGCTTCAGGGCGACTTCGCTGTCCTTGAGCTCGTAGAGCTTGTCGCCCTTCTGGCGGTAGCCCACCAGATCGCCGTCGACGTACAGCCGTCCGGCGCTGATCTGCTCCAGGTGGTTGATGCACCGCAGGAACGTCGACTTGCCGGAACCGGACGGGCCGATCAGACAGAAGACCTCCCGCGGGGCGACCTCCAGGTCGATGCCCTTGAGGATGTGCGCGGCGCCGAAGGACTTGTGGACGCCCTCGGCCTTCACCATCGCGGTCATGCGATGCCTCCCTTCGGGCGGCCCACCGAGAGCACGGTGGCCCTCAGTTTCTGGAACGGGGTCGGCGGCAGGCTGCGGCTCGATCCACGCGCGTAGTACCGCTCCAGGTAGTACTGCCCGACGCTCAGCACCGAGGTCATGATCAAGTACCAGGCCGCGGCGAGGAAGTACATCTCCACCGGGGCCCCGGACGCCTGACCGATGTCCTGGGCGTTCTTGAAGAGTTCGTAGAACTGCACGGCCGCCACCAGCGAGGTCGTCTTCAGCATGTTGATGACCTCGTTGCCCGTGGGCGGCACGATCACCCGCATGGCCTGCGGGATCACGACGCGCCGGAGGGTCTTGGCGTGGCTCATGCCCAGCGCGTGCGACGCCTCGGTCTGGCCCTCGTCCACCGAGAGCAGACCGGCCCGGCAGATCTCCGCCATGTACGCGGCCTCGTTGAGGCCGAGTCCGAGCAGCGCCGTGAGCAGCGGCGTCATGAAGCTGGACCAGTAGTCCTTGTAGATCGGCCCGAGGTTGATGTACTCGAAGACCAGTCCCAGGTTGAACCACACGAACAGCTGCACCAGGACGGGTGTGCCCCGGAAGAACCAGATGTAGAACCACGCGATGGACGAGGTCACCGGGTTCTTCGACAGGCGCATGACGGCGAGCAGGATGCCGCCGACCACGCCGATCAGCATCGACAGGGCGGTCAGCAGCAGCGTCTGGCCGACCCCGTCGATGATGCGGTCGTCGAAGAAGTAGTCCGGGATCGCGCCCCAGTTGATCTTGCCCTGGCTGAAGGCGTAGACGAGGGACGCGAGCAGGGCGATGGCGACCAGCGCCGCGACGTACCGGCCGTAGTGCCGGACCGGGATGGCCCGGATGGCCTCCGGCGCGGGTGCCGCCGCCGTGGCGGAGGATGCGGGCGGCTCGTCGGCCGGACCCGTCTTCTTCTTGATGTCAGTCACGGCTGATGCCTTTCAGCGCCGGATCCGGTCAGGACCCGCCGTTCACCTTGGCCTCGGTGACCGCACCGGCCTCGACGCCCCACTTGGCGATGATCTTGTCGTACTCGCCGCTCTTGATGATCTCGTCCATGGCCGCCTTGATGGCCTGGGTGAGCTTGTCGTTGCCCTTGGCGACGGCGATGCCGTACGGGGCCGCCTCGACCTGGTCGCCGACGATCTGGAAGTCCTTGCCGCCGCCCGAGGTCTTCACCGCGTACGCGGCGACCGGGAAGTCGGAGGAGCCGGCGTCGGCGCCGCCCGAGCGGATACGGGTCTGGGCCTCCAGGTCCGTGTCGTACGTCTCGATGGCGATCTTCTTGCCGCCGGCGCACTTCTTGGACTCGTCCTTGGCCAGGTCGTGCGAGACGGTGTTGCGCTGGACGGCGATCTTCTTGCCGCAGAGGTCGGCCCAGGTCTTGATGCCCTGGTCGTCGCCCTTCTTGGTGTAGATCGAGACACCGGCGGTGAAGTAGTCCACGAAGTCGACGCCCTCGCCGACCTTCTTCTTCGTCTCCGGGTCGATGCCCTCCTGGCGTTCCTTGCTGTCCGTCATCGCCGACATCGCGACGTCGTAGCGCTTGGCGCGCAGGCCGGTGACCAGGGTGTCGAAGGTGCCGTTCTCGAACTTGAACTCGACGCCCAGCACCTTGCCGAGCGCGTCGCCGAGGTCGGGGTCGATACCGACGGTCGCGCCGGACTTGTCCTTGAACTCGACCGGCGGGTAGGCGATGTCGGAGCCGACCCGGATGACGCCCTTGGACTTGATGTCCGCGGGCAGCAGGTCGGCGGGGGAGGTCTTACCGGCGGTGGCGCCGGTGCTCGCCTTGGTCGATCCGGAGTCGTTGTTCTTCGTCTGGTCGCCACAGGCGGTCAGCAGCATGGTGCCGGCGACCGCGATGGCGCCGACCGCGGCGATGCGGGTGGTCGCGGCCGTACGACGAGTGGAGCGTGCGGTCATGTTCGGGTTCCTCCGGCAGGTGGGGACGGTTCGCCAGGCGGTAATGGCACACGGCGTCGGGTGTCGCCGCCTTGTGTGATTACGGCATGTTGCCATGCGGATTAGCCCGAACAGGGGGCCCGGCATGTCAAAATCGGGTAACGGGCGATCCCCGAACCTCTTGAGGCCGGTACACCAAGGCCGGACCTTTTATGGGGTTTGCTTCTCACCGCCGGAGGATCTGCGGCGCGTCTCGCGTGCCGGACTCAGCTACGGCACGAGGCTGACCTGTTGAAATGGCAGCCCACTATGAGTCATGTCACGGAGCGCATATGGACTCGTCCGTGACCAGGTCCGTCCGGTAAGAAAGACCTTTACACCCCTCATCCGGGGCTCAGGGCGCGTGTGCGGCGCGCCCGCGCGTACGTACCTCCCCCTGCCGGGGCGGGCCAACCGCCAGGCGCAGGGCACGTACGCGGGTCCGCCCACCCCTCCTCAACCAGGAGTGGCCACCCTCAAACGATGAAGACTTAAGGGGTCAACACCATGGCAGCGGAGATCGTCAATCCTCGCAGCGACAGCAGTACCGACAGCACCACCGACGAGCCGTTCGATCCGGCCTTCGCGCTCCACCGGGGCGGCAAGATGGCCGTGCAGGCCACCGTTCCGATCCGGGACCGGGACGACCTGTCCCTCGCGTACACGCCGGGCGTGGCGAAGGTGTGCAGCGCGATCGCCGAGCAGCCGGAGCTCGTCCACGACTACACCTGGAAGTCGCAGGTCGTCGCCGTCGTCACGGACGGCACGGCGGTGCTCGGCCTCGGCGACATCGGCCCCGAGGCGTCCCTCCCCGTGATGGAGGGCAAGGCCATCCTCTTCAAGCAGTTCGGCGGGGTGGACGCGGTGCCGATCGCGCTCGCGACCACCGACGCGGACGAGATCGTGGAGACCGTCGTCCGGCTCGCCCCCTCCTTCGGCGGGGTGAACCTGGAGGACATCTCGGCGCCGCGCTGCTTCGAGATCGAGCGGAAGCTCCAGGAGCGGCTGGACATTCCGGTCTTCCACGACGACCAGCACGGCACGGCCGTCGTCACGCTGGCCGCCCTGCGCAACGCCGCGAAGCTCTCCGGGCGGAGCCTGGGCGACCTGCGCGCGGTGATCTCCGGCGCCGGTGCGGCCGGGGTCGCCATCGCCAAGTTCCTGCTGGAGGCGGGGCTCGGCGACGTGGCGGTCGCGGACCGCAAGGGCATCGTGAGCCGGGACCGCGAGGACCTGACCGACGTCAAGCGCGAGCTGGCGGAGCTCACCAACCGGGCAGGCATCTCGGGCCCCCTGGAGGTGGCGCTGGCGGGCGCCGACGTCTTCATCGGCGTTTCCGGCGGTACGGTGCCGGAGGCGGCGGTCGCCTCGATGGCGCCGGGAGCCTTCGTCTTCGCGATGGCCAACCCGAACCCGGAGGTCCACCCGGACATCGCCCACAAGTACGCGGCCGTCGTCGCGACGGGGCGGTCGGACTACCCGAACCAGATCAACAACGTGCTGGCCTTCCCCGGGATCTTCGCGGGGGCGCTGCAGGTGCGGGCGTCCCGGATCACGGAGGGCATGAAGATCGCCGCGGCCAACGCGTTGGCCGACGTGGTCGGCGATGAGCTGGCGGCGGACTACGTGATCCCGTCGCCGTTCGACGAGCGGGTCGCCCCGGCGGTCACGGCCGCGGTGGCGGCGGCGGCCCGCGCGGAGGGCGTGGCCCGACGCTGACGTTCCCGGGGGCGCTGCCCCCGTACCCCCGCTCCTCAATCGCTGGAGGGGCTTGATTCTGGCCGCGCGGCCACTTTCAGCCTCGCCGGCGTTTGAGGCGCGGGGCCCGGGGCGGAGCCCCGGAATCAGCGGCGCGGGTCACAGTCGCAGGCGGTTACGTGTCGGTACGGTGACGCCTATCGTCGGCGGCATGTTCGCCGCCTACGCAGCCGCCCTGGACCCCGCCCACCCCCTCAACGGTCTGGGGCTGGGCGACCGCCCAGCCCCGCAGGACCGGCCGGGATGGACCACCGTCGACGTCCGGGCCGCCTCCCTCAACCACCACGACCTCTGGTCCCTGCGCGGCGTCGGCCTCGCGGAGGACAAGCTGCCGATGATCCTCGGCTGCGACGCCGCCGGGATCGACCAGGACGGCAACGAGGTCGTCCTGCACTCCGTCATCGGCCAGACCGGGCACGGGGTCGGGCCCGACGAGCCCCGGTCCATCCTCACCGAGCGCTATCAGGGCACGTTCGCGGAGCGGGTCACCGTTCCCACGTACAACGTGCTGCCCAAGCCCAGGGAGCTGAGCTTCGAGCAGGCCGCCTGCCTGCCGACCGCCTGGCTCACCGCGTACCGGATGCTGTTCACCAACGCCGGGGTGCGCCCCGGCGACTCCGTGCTCGTGCAGGGCGCCGGCGGCGGGGTCGCGACCGCCGCGATCGTGCTCGGCCGGGCCGCCGGGCTGCGGGTCTACGCCACCAGCCGCGACGAGGCCAAGCGCAGGCGGGCCGTCGAGCTGGGCGCCGTCGAGGCGTTCGAGGCGGGCGCCCGGCTGCCGCACCGGGTGGACGCCGTCATCGAGACGGTCGGCGCCGCCACCTGGTCCCACTCCGTCAAGTCGCTGCGCCCCGGCGGCACCCTGGTCATCTCCGGCGCCACCAGCGGAGACCGCCCCTCGCACGCCGAGCTGACCCGGATCTTCTTCCTGGAGCTGAAGGTCGTCGGCTCGACCATGGGCTCCAAGGACGAGCTGGAGGACCTGCTCGCCTTCTGCGCCACGACCGGCGTGCGCCCCGTGATCGACGAGGTGCTGCCCCTGGACCGTGCCCGGGAGGGCTTCGAACGCCTCGCGGCGGGCGACCAGTTCGGGAAGATCGTGCTCACTGTCAACAACGGTTGACAAGACCCGCGTGTCAACGTAAGTTGACATCATGACCGAAGCAACGGATCTCGCCGAGCGGGCGGGCGACCGCGACCCCCGAGTGGGGCTGCGGTCGGTCGCCGCGCTGCGGCGGCTGCTGGAGCAGCTGGAAGCCGTACAAGTCAGAAGCGCCCGCGCCAAGGGCTGGTCGTGGCAGGAGATCGCCGCCGAACTGGGCGTCAGCAGGCAGGCCGTGCACAAGAAGTACGGGAGGCATTGATGTTCGAGCGATTCACCAAGGACGCACGCGCCACGGTGACCGGCGCCGTGGAACACGCCGGGCGCACCGGGGCCGCCACGGTCACCGGGGAGCATCTGCTGCTCGCCCTGCTGGACCAGGAGGGCGGAAGGGCCGCGTTCGCGCTCACCGCGCTGGGCCTCGTGGACCGCAGGGAGTCCGTCGAGGCGGCGCTCGCCGAGGCCGGCCGGCGCGGCGGCATGAGCAAGGCCGACGCCGACGCGCTCGCGGACATCGGCATCGACCTCACCGCCGTCGTCTCGCGCATCGAGGAGGCGCACGGCGAGGGGGCCCTGCGGGGCGACGGCGGGCGGCGGCGCCGGGCGGGCCGCCCGTCCTTCTCCCGGGAGGCGAAGAAGGTCCTGGAGAAGTCGCTGCGCGTCGCGCTCGGGCGCGGCGACCGGTCCATCGGCGGCGAACACCTCCTGCTGGCCCTCACCGCGACCCCCGGCCCCGTCGCCGACGTGCTCGCGGAGCACGGGGCGACGTACGCCTCGGTCGAGCGCGCGCAGTACGGGAACGGCGGCGCGGACGGCCAGGACCGCAAGGCGAGCTGACCCTGCGGGGGTGGGGGCAGGCGTACGGGGGCCGGGCGACCGGCCCCCGTACCTACTTGTCCCCGTCCCCCCGCAGCACCGCACCCACGTGCGCCGCCGCCGTCGCCAAGTGGCGGCGGACCTCCGCGAGCTGGGCCTCCGTCACCCCGTGGTCCCTGGCTGCGTCGCGGATCTCGTCGCGGAAGCGGTCGAGCAGCCGGTCCAGATCGCGCGCCGGGTCACCCGTGCCGCCCGCGTCCCGGCCCCACTCGGGGTCGGTGCCGGCGGCGTCCGGCTTCACGTACGGCCCCCAGCTCCCCGTACCGGCGAAGCCGCCCAGCCGGCCGGTGATCTCGGCCAGTCCCTCGCGGACCCCGGCCGGCCAGTCGCCCCGGGCGAAGTGCTCCTGGACCTGGCGGGCGGCGTTCTGCATCTGCTCGCGCGCCCGGTCCTGGGCCTCCTTCGCCTGGCGGCGGGCCTGCTGGGCGTCCTGGCGGGCGCGCCGGGACTCGTCCTTCGCGCGGCGGGCCTGCTCCTTCCACTCCTGCTTGGCCTTGCGCAGCTCGTCCTTGGCGGTACGCCACGTCTCGTGGTCACCGAAGTCACCGAGCCCGCCGAACGGGTCCTTGCCGCCTGAAGCGGCGCCCGGAGCGGCCCCCGGCGTGTGGCGCGACTCGTCGGCCGCCGCCCGCATCTCGCTGCGCAGCTTGCCCGCGGCCCCGCGCACGTCGTCGCGCATCTCGGCGGCCAGCTCGGAGACCGACTCCCGGATCTCCAGCTCCAGATCGGCCAGCTCCCCGGTGCGGTCGGCGAGTTCGGCGCGGCCGGCGTCGGTGATCGAGTAGACCTTGCGGCCGCCCTCCGTGGCGTGCGTGACCAGGCCCTCCGCCTCCAGCTTGGCCAGCCGGGGGTAGACCGTGCCGGCCGAGGGGGCGTAGAGGCCCTGGAAGCGCTCCTCCAGCAGGCGGATCACCTCGTAGCCGTGCCGGGGCGCCTCGTCCAGCAGCTTGAGGAGGTACAGCCGCAGGCGGCCGTGGGCGAATACGGGGGGCATGTCAGAGCACCTTTCCGGTCGGCTCGGCGTCGTACGGTTCCTCCTCGGCCGGCGGGCGGCGCAGGAGCGCGATCGACCCCGATACGGTCGTCGCCCGCAGGGTGCCGGTGCCGGGGCCCAGCGTGCCGGTGATCTTCTTCGCACCCCACTGGCCGCTGACCCGCAGGTCCTCGAAGCCGTTGGAGACGGAACCGCTGGCCGTGTTCGCCTCCACCCGCGCGTCGGCGGGGTGCGGCAGGCGGATGGCGATCTCGCCGGAGACCGTGGTCAGCCGGATGTCCGTGGGCTTCCCGGTCGGGTCCAGGTCGAGCACCATGCCGCCGCTGACGGACTCCGCCTTCACGGAGGCGCCCGCGCCCTCGACGAGCGTCAGCTCGCCGGAGACCGACTTGAAGCGCAGGTCCCCGGTGACGGACTGGGCCTCGATGCTGCCCGACACCGTCTCCGCGCCGACCGGCCCGGAGAGCTTGACGAGCGTGGTGTCGCCGGTGACGCCGCGCACCTCCGTACGGCCGCGGACGCCGGAGACGAAGGCCCCGGCGCCGACCACGCCGACCTCCACCGAGGAGCCGGCCGGGACGGCGAGCGAGACGACCGCGGTGCGGCGCCACTCCTTGCGGTCGAACCACTTCAGCAGGTTCTGCCAGGCCAGGTCCTCGTACGCCACGGTCAGGACGCCGTCCTCCTGCGTCACGACCAGCGGCGGGCCCTCGATGGCGGAGACCTCCAGGCGCGCGGTCGGCTCGTCGGTGCCGACCACGTTGACCGTGCCGTTCACGACGCGCACCTTCAGCGCGGTCACGGGTTCCTCGAAGGCCAGTTTCCGAGGCTCGGCGACGGCCCACGTCGAGACAGGCATGGATCTGACCTCCCGATAGCACTGGCGACGCAACATATCGCGTCTCTTGAAGAACACGATATATCGCGGCTTCGGGAAGTCAAGAAAAGGGGTGCGGGCGCGGATGCGGAGGGTGCGCAAAACCCCACAAGCCGGGACAAGGTGGCCTACGGTGTAAGGCATGGACGCGACCTCACCCGTGGGTGCCCTGCTGCTGTGCCGGACCGTGCCGGACGCCGTGCGCCCGGTCGCGCAACTGCTCCGCGAACCGTTGCTGCTCGCACCGGCCGGACCGGGCTGGAGCGTTCTCGTGCCGGAGGGGGAGCCCTGGCAGGGCGGCCGCCGGGCCAGGGCGGGCGATGGCGAGCGGGCCGAGCCCGTCGACCGGGTGCTGGGCGGCTGGGCCACCGCGCTCGCCGTCGGCTCCACCTGGCCGGTGCTCGCGCTGTGGTGGGACGGCGACCGGGCCGGCTACACGCTCGCCTCCGGCTTCCGCCGCCCCGTGGGCTACGTCTGGCTGGCGGACGGCACCCCGGCCGGTGAGGACGAGGCCATGCGTACGTTCGCCGAGCGGCTGGGGCTCGACCCCGTACTGGACGTGCAGTCGCTCGAAGCGCTCACCCGGCCCGACCCGGACGCCGACGCCCGGGCCCGGCTGCGCGGGCTGCTCGCCGTGCTCACCCGCACCGGCCTCGCGCTCCCGGCCGGGCTGGACGCGCACGCCGAGCGCATCGAATGGCCCGGCTGGCGCGACGCGGTCAAGGTCGACCTGGGTGCGGTGGAGAGCAGCCGCTTCGGCCCGTGGGTGCGGGGCCCGCGTGCGCGGGCGCTCGCGGGGGCCCAGCTCGCGGCGGGACTGCCGCTCGCCCTGTGGGGAGCGGCCCGGCGCAGCGGCGGCTGGGCGTTCGCCGGGGTGCTGCTGATGGCGCACGGGGCGCTGGGACTCGCGTACGACCGCGTCCGCGAGGGCCGCCCCGGCGGGGAGTGACCCCTACTCGTCCTCGTCCTCGTCGTCGTCCAGACGGGCCAGCCAGGTCGCGAGGCGCTCGACCGGCACCTCGAAGTCGGGATTGAGATCGACGAACGTACGAAGCTGCTCGGCGAGCCACTCGAAAGTGACCTCTTCCTCGCCTCGCCGCTTCTCCAGCTCCTCGATACCGCGGTCGGTGAAGTACATGGCGCAAGTCTAGTGGTGGGGCGGGGTGGGGCTGCCGCGTGCGCCGGGCCACCGGCGGCCCGGCGGGGCGGGCCCTTTCCGGCGTGCCGCTCGCGTCCTGGTCGAAGTGCCTCGCCCCGGGCCGTTACGGCCGTTAATCTGCGGGTAGTTGGTGAACGGGGGGTGTCATGGGTGACAGTGGGTCCCGTATTACGCGCATTGAGCTGCCGGACGGCACACCGGTCTGGGCCAGGATCTCCGGGGCCGAGGAGCTGACCGGGCCGGGGTCCGGCGGTGGGCCGACCTACACGGACACCGGGTTCGGGGACTTCGCGGACCAGGTGCAGGCCCGGGTCGAGAGCCTGCACTCCGTGGTGACCGGGGTCGCGCGCTCGCTCGCCGTGCCGTTGCGGGCGGTGCGGCCGGACCAGGTGAGCGTCGAGTTCGGCATCGAGCTGACCGCCAAGGCCGGGAAGATCGTCGGGCTGCTCGCGGACGGCGAGGCCAAGGGTGCCATCACGGTCACCCTCACCTGGAACGGCGGCGGGCCGCCCATCGACGCGCCCCCGCCCGCCCCCGTACCGGCGCAGACGACCCCGCCCTCCGTGCCCCCCGCCGCGCCACCGGGCGCCGGCGCACCTCCCGGCCGTCCGCCCGCCGGGGCACCCCCCGGCGCACCGGCACATCCCGGCGGTGCGGGCGGCCCCGACGGCGGCGGGGCATGACCTTCGGGGAACAGGGGGGCGCAGAGGGGGCCCTCGGCCCCGCTCAGGCCGCTCTCATGGACCTCGTCCAGGACGCCACCGTACGCATCCATCGCCCGCCGTCCGGGTATGCCCAGGACGGGCCGGAAGGGGACTTCCTGGGCAGCGGCTTCTTCGTCGCACCCAGCTGGGTCCTCACGTGCGCGCACGTGGCGATGCGGGGGGAGGCGGGCATGGTGGGCGTGTGGTTCAAGGAGGACCGCTACAGCGCGGAACTGACCGAGGTGCCGGGCCGCGTCGTCGCCGCCCTGCCCGGCACCCGGCCCCCGGGCCCGGGCGGCTGGCCCGCCCCCGACCTGGCGCTCATCCAGCTCCAGCGCCCCGTCGAACACCCCTGCGTGTACGTCACCGAGCGGTCCGAGGCGATGCTCCGCAGCCGCGAGGTCCGCTGCGTGGGCTGGGCGCCCGTCCAGGGCGGCGGGCTCCAGAACCGCAGCGGCGTCTGCGTCGTCAAGGGCTCGTACGGGGGATCGGGCGACGCCGAACAGGTCGTCAGGATCGACGGCGACTGGGTGGAACTAGGCATGTCCGGCGGGCCGTTGGTGGACCTCGCCCGGGGCGAGGTCGTCGGCGTCATCAAGTCGCAGATCAACGGCCACCAGGGCGGTACCGCCGTCGGCGTCGAACGGCTGCGCACCCTGGAGGTGCCGGCCGGGCCCGTCGAGACCGAGACCGACGACATATACCAGTCCGTCTTCCACGCCCACGACCGCTACCACGCCGACCGGCACACCAGCTCCGCCGGGACCGAGCGGACCTGGACCGACGCGCAGAGCGACCTGCCCGACCCGCCCGGCGGCATCCTCGGACCCAAGCTGCGCGCCGAACTCCTGGGCCGGCTCGCCGAACTGCCGCCCCCGGCCAGCACCCGGTCGCTGCTGACCCTGCTCGACCGGCTGCCCGGGGTGTACGCCCGCGACCACCGCCCGGCCCCGCGCGGCTGGCGCGACGGGCTCGGCGCGCTGTACGACGCCCGCGCCCGCGACCGCGAGGCGCGGTTCGAGCTGATCGTCCGCTACTGCATGGGCGTCCTCGCGGCCGACCGCCCCTGCGGCCAGCTCTCCGTGCGCAACGCCAAGGCGCTCTGGGGCTGGGTCAAGCGCATCGCCGACACCGAACTGCCCCGCGACCTGCGCCGACAGCTCGACGTGGAGTGGGCCGCGATCCGCCTCCGTCTGGAACAGAACCGCCAGCGGGCCGCCCGCGCCCCGGCGGGCGACCCCGTCCTCTACGGCGAACGCGACTGCGTCGTGCTCCATGTGGACCTCCAGGGCTGGGCCCGCGACCAGTACGACTGGCGGGTCGCCGTGGACCGCCGGGCCGGGGAGGCGGAGCCCGTGGACGAGGACAGCCGCGGCGTGCCGCTCGGCACCGTCCCGGACCGGCTGGCCGCCGCGCTGACCGAGGCGTTCCGCCGGTGCGACGAACCGGACAGCCCCGCCATGCTCCAGGTCGTCGTCGCGCCCGCGCTCTTCGGCCTTCCGGTGGACGACTGGGAGCTGCCGCCGTCCGGGATGCGGCTCGGAGCCGTACGCCCTGTGGTGCTGCGCAGCCCGTACCCGGGGGCGGCCGACGAGCGGCCCGCCCGGTGGGACGCGGGTCTGGCGGCCGCGATCCGGGCCGAGGTCGTCGACTGCGAGGACGAATTGCGGGTACGTGTACCGGAGTCGGCGCGGCTGCGCACCCTGGCCCACGAGACCGTGCCCGTCCTGTGCCGCTACGGCAACCCGGACCCCGACGTCACGGCCGGGGTGGTGCGGCTGCTCGACAGCGGATTCGGCGTGGCGCTGCTCCAGCGGCGCACGGCGGAGGGCGACACGGTCTGCAAGGAGTTCCACCGCCGCGTGGTCGAGGCGGTGTCGGACACCCGCACCCACGACCGGCTGCCGTGGAAGATCCACGAACTGAGACGCGGGGTGAGCGCGGGGCGGACGGAGATGTACTGGTCCGCCGGCGCCGCCCTCTACTACGACGACCCACACCGTCCGCTGCCGGGCTCCGACTTCCTGGAGGCGCCGTGAGCCACCGTGCAAAGCATCAGTCGTGTAAGCGAACTGGCCTTCCTCTTACGGGTGTTGAACCGGATCGCTACGGTAGGGCACGTCCGACGCAGGCCGCCCCTGGCGGACGAGTGACAACGAGGGACACGCTATGAGTGAACCGAGCGAGTGGCTCATCTACCGGGGCATCGGCGAACCGCACGACGAGGTTCCCCAGCTGCCGCCCCCGCCGCCCTGGCGCGACTTCACCGGAGGCCGCGGGCCCGGCGGGGCGGACGGCGGCGAGTCCGCCGACCGGCGGCTCGGCATCCCCGGGCGCGTCGCCGAGGAGCACCGGCCCGGCGCCGAGGAACTGGAGATGATCAACGCGGCGCTGTACCTGCGGCGCCCCCTGCTCGTCACCGGGGACCCGGGCGCGGGCAAGAGCACCCTGGCCCACTCCGTGGCGCGGGAGCTCGAACTCGGCAAGGTGCTGCGCTGGCCCGTGGTCAGCCGCACCACCCTCCAGGACGGCCTGTACCACTACGACGCCATCGCCAGGCTCCAGGACGTCCAGATCGCCTCGCACGCGGCGGCCGGCGGCGCGGAAGGGGCCGACGCCGCCCAGAGCGTGGGCAGTTACATCCGGCTCGGCCCGCTCGGCACCGCCCTGCTGCCCTCGGACCGGCCGCGCGTCCTGCTCATCGACGAGCTGGACAAGAGCGATATCGACCTCCCCAACGACCTGCTGAACGTCCTGGAGGAGGGCGAGTTCGCCATCCCGGAGCTGGAGCGGATCGCCGACCGGCTGCCCGACGGCGAGGCGGACGTCCTCGACCACGACGGCAACAAGGTCCGCATCAAGGGCGGCCGGGTGCAGTGCCGGGCCTTCCCCTTCGTGGTGCTCACGAGCAACGGCGAGCGGGACTTCCCGGCCCCGCTGATGCGCCGCTGCATCCACCTGGAACTCGGCCGCCCCGACCACAAGCGCCTCGCCTCCTTCGTCAAGGCCCACCTCGGCGAGGAGGCCGCCCGCGCCAGCGACGACCTGATCGCCCACTTCCTGGAACGCTCCCGCACCGAACTCCTCGCCACGGACCAGCTGCTGAACGCCATATACCTCACGCACGCCGCGTCACCGGCGGGCCGCGACCGGCTCGCCGACCTGCTCATCCAGCGACTCGACCGGCCGAGGTGAGGTTCTGATGTCCGGTGCGGCGGACGAGAACGGTGGCGGCGGCGGGCCCGGCGCCCCGGAGCTCCACGACGACGGGTTACTGCCCGAGCTGGTCGCGCGGCTGCGCGGCGCCGGGCTCGACCCGGACGTCGAGCAGCTCTGCGACGCCCTCTGGCTGGCCCGGTGGACCCGCGGCGCGTCCGCGCCCGACGAGGAGGGCGCCGGCCGGGACCTCGCGCGCCGCCTCGGCCACCGCCCCGCCGCGGAGCGCCCCGACCCACGCCGCACCACCACCCCGGACGCCCGCACCCCGGACACGGACCCGGACGCCCGGCGCGAGGAGACGCCCGCACCGGGGGACGGTGAACGGATCTCCCTGCACCCCGTCCCCGGCCGCACGCGGCCCGGCGACCCGGACACGGCACCGGACCCGACGGGCGTGCGGTCCGGCGCGGACGCCCGCGCCGCCGTGCTGCCCCTCGGCGTACCGGCCGCGCCCGTGCTGCCCGCTCACCTCGAACTGACCCGCGCACTGCGCCCGTTGCAGCGCTACCGCCCGGTCTCCGCACCCCTGCGCCAGGTCCTGGACGAGTCGGCGACCGCCGAACGCAGCGCCCGCGCCGGGGGCGTGGTCATGCCGGTCTTCCGGGGGGTCCGGCGCGGCGACGCCGTCGTCCAGTGCGTGATGGACGCCTCCTCCTCGATGCTGGTCTGGGACCGGCTGTTCGAGGAACTCCAGCAGATCTTCGCCCGGATCGGTGCGTTCCGGGACGTCCAGATCCGCTACCTCCACCCCGGTCCCGACGGCGGCTGCACGGTAAGCCGCAGCCCCGACCCCGCCGCCGCCCCGCTCCACTCGGCGGACCGGCTCAGCGACCCCACCGGACGCCGGGTGACCGTCGTCGTCAGCGACTGCGCGGGCCCCCTCTGGCGCACCGGACACGCCCACCGGCTGCTGCACCAGCTCGCCCGGCTCGCCCCCGTCGCCGTGCTCCAGCCGCTGCCGCAGCGCATGTGGAACCGGACCCGGCTGCCGGTCACCTTCGGCTCGCTCACCCGGGGCGAGGGTCCGGCCGGGGCCACCCTCCTCAAGGTCAGCGGCGACGCCGGAACGGGCCCCGCCCACCCCGGCGCCCTCGCCGTCCCCGTGCTGCCGCCGGTCGCGGACGCGCTCGCCGCCTGGGCCCGGCTGCTCTCCGGCACCGGCGCGGCCTCGGTGCCGGGCGCGGTCGGCTGGGTCCGCGCCGACCAGCCCGCCGCCCCCGCCCGCCGCCCGGGCGACACCCCGTCCTCCCTGCAACTGGTCAGCCGGTTCCGCTCGACGGCCTCCCCGGCGGCCGGACAGCTCGCCGTCTACCTCGCGGCGGCCCCCCTCTACCTCCCCGTCATGCAACTCGTCCAGCGCACGATGCTGCCCCACTCCGGCCCCTCCGAACTCGCCGAGGTCCTGCTCAGCGGACTCCTCAAGCGGCAGGAGGGCGGCACCGGACGCGGCCAGTGGTACGTCTTCGAGCCCGACGTGCAGGAAGCACTGCTCGGGCCCCTCGGCCGCGACGAGGCCCTCCTCGTACTCAAGCACTGCTCGCAGTACATAGAGCAGCGGTTCGGCAAGGGCGGGCCCAACTTCCCGGCCCTGGCCTACGCCCAGCTCGGCGACGGCACCACCCGCGACGCCGGGCACGGCACCCCCTGGCCCCTCCCCGCCCGGGACGCCGACGGGGACACGGACGAAGCCGACGAGAGTGAGGAGAACGACGGGAACGGGGGGAACGAGACACCCGGGGGCCCACGCGTCCCCCACGCCTTTGCCGAAGTCGCAGCCCGCGTACTGGAGCGATTCATGCCCGTACCGCCACGATTCGTCGCCCGGGAGCCCAAGACCCCCGGAAACCCCCAGGCCGCCGGCCTCGCCGTGCGCCGCGCGCGGGAACTCGTGCGCCACTTCGAGACCGACAAGATGGTGCAGCGCCTGATCGACGCCGTACAGCTGCTCAGGGGCGCCGCCGAGCACGGCCGGGCCCCCTCCGACGACACCGAACTCCAGGCGGAGTACGCGCGCTGCGTGCTGCGCCTGTGGGAGGTCCAGGGCGGCGCCGACCTGCTGGAAGAGGCCGAACGCGCCGCGGAACGGGCCGCCGCCCGCCCCGGCGCCGTACGGGAACGCGCGGTGCTCGCCAAGGTGCTGCACGCGGCCGCCGACGACCGGCGCAGGCGCGGCGACCGGCGCGGCGCGCTGGAGCTGCTGCGGCGCGCCGACCGCGAGTACACCGCGGCCTGCGCCAGCCCCGGCCTGGAGCCCGGCGAAGCCCTCCGCCTCACCCTGGAACGCGTCCGGGCCCTGGAGGCGCAGTGGCGGCTCGACGGCGACACCGCCCTCCTCCAGAGCGCCTGCGGCATGCTCGAAGCGTTCGCCGACGCCTGGCCCGACCAGGAGAACCGACCCGCCGTCCTGCCCCTCCAGCACGGCCGCACCCTCCTGAAGCTGGCCCGCGCCACCCAGGACGGCGAACAGTCCCGCGAGTACGCCCGCCAGTCGGCCCGGTCCCTGCGCACCGCGTTCGCCCAGAGCACCGGGCAGACCATGGGCACCGAGGTCCGCATCGTCCTGGACCTGGTCGACGCGCTGCTCGCCTCGGGCGCCGAGCCGGAGGAGGCCGCCACCCTCACCGCCCAGTCGCTGGAGACCGTACGCGACCAGCGGCAGCGCGCCCAGCTCCAGACCCGGGCCGGCCGGGTCCGGGCCGCCCGCTACGAACACACCGGCGACCCCGCCGAACTCGTCGCCGCCGCCGAGTGGTTCGCCCGCGCGGCCCGGGGCATCCCCCGCGACTCGCGCGCCTACACCGACCTGCTCGCCGAGTGGGGCGCCACGCTGCTGCGCCGCGCCGAACTCCCGGACGGCCGCGCGCACATCGGCGCGGCGGTCCGGGTCCTGCGCGACTGCCGCTCCGAGATGCCGGCCGGCGGCGCCCAGCAGTCCGAGCGCCTGCTGATGCTGGGCCGCGCCCTGATGCTGCGCCACCGCGCCACGGCGGACCGGGTCGACCTGCGGGAGGCCGAGTACCTCTTCAAGCTGGCGGCCGAGGAGGCCACCGCCCCGCTCACCGCCGCCCGCTGCTGGCTGGAGCTGGGACGGGCCCTCCTCCAGGCGGCCGGGGTCCTCGACCGCCCGGCCCGCCGCGACGAGGCCGCGGAGGCGTTCCGGTCGGCCGCCGACGCGGCCGCCGAGGCGCAAACGGAGCAGGAGAGTCCACAACATCTCCAGGAAGCCGTGGAGTTGGCTGCTACAGCCAACCACTGGCGGGGTATGACGTACGAGAGGGCGGGACGCCCCCGGGCCGCGCGCGACGCGTACCGGGCGGCCCGCCAGGAGTGGCGCAAACTGCCGGACACCGGCGGCGCGGCGGGTGAGGCGACCGCCGAGCGGCTGGCGGAGCTGGAGCGGTGAGAGCGGCGCGCTCGACGGCGAGCGTGGCCCGGGCCCCGGCGTACACGTAGGGCGGGGCACGACAAGGCAGGTCAGGGATGCGGGACCGGCGGGACGCGCTCAACGGCGAGCGGGTCACCGGCCGGCCCGGTGCTGCGGTACGGGGAGGCGTGATGAGCGAGTCGACACGATACGAGGGAACGGGCACGGCCGGCACGGGTGAACTGCCGGACCTGCTGGGCCTGGACCTGGCGACCCTGAGGACGATGGACCACCCGGTGCTGTCCGAGGTGGTGGCCGATCTGCGCGGTCGGGCGGAGCAGCCGAAGGAAATGCTCTGGGGGTTCACCAACGCGTTCTGAGCGTCGTACCGCACGGTTTCGGCCGGGGGGTGTGCCCGTTCAGGACATCATGGCCCGGGCCGGGCCTGCGTCCGCCGTACGACGGGGACACTCACCCCGGGCCGACAGCGGGGCCATCCCGGCCGGCGTACAGCACGGGGGTGCTCGAATGGCTGGACGGACGACGCCGCGGGGGGAGCGGTCCGCGGAACCGGCGCCGCAGGGTGATGCCCGTGCGCACCCGGTGCCCTTCGGGCAGTTCATCGTGAAGGTGCACGGCCGCTGCAACCTGGCCTGCCGTTACTGCTACCTGTACGAGGGCCCCGACCGCACCTGGCGCGACCGGCCGTCCGCCGCGTCGCCCGCCGTCCTCGACCGCACCACCGCCCGGATCGCCGAGCACGCGGCCGCCCACGGGCTCGGGAGCGTCGCCCTCGTCCTGCACGGCGGCGAACCCCTGCTCGCCGGGCCGGGCCGGCTGGCCGCCCTCGCCGACGCGGTGCGCGAACGGGTGCCGGCGGACTGCGCCGTCCACACAACCGTGCAGACCAACGCCACCCTGCTCACCGGCCCCGCCGTCACCACGCTCGCCCGGCACGGCATCCGCGTCGGCATCAGCCTCGACGGCGGGCTCGCCGCCCACAACACCCTGCGCCTTGACCACGCGGGCCGCCCCTCCTGGCCCGCCGCCTCCCGGGGCGCCCGGCTCCTGGCCGACCACCACCCCGAGGCGTACGCGGGCATCCTCACCGTCGTGGACCCGGACACCGACCCGCTGGAGATGTACGAGTCACTGCTCGCCCTGCGCCCTCCGGCCCTGGACCTCCTGCTGCCGCACGGCAACTGGTCCAGCCCGCCGCCGGGCCTCTCCGCCGCTCCCGGTCCGGGGCGCCCCACCCCGTACGGCGACTGGCTGTGCACGGTCTTCGACCGCTGGTGGGGGGCGCCCCGGCGGGAGACCAGGATCCGGCTGTTCGAGGAGTGCTTCGCGCTGCTCCTCGGGCTGCCCGCCGCGACCGAATCCCTCGGCCTGGACCCTGTCAACGCGGTCGTGGTCGAGACGGACGGCTCCATCGAGCAGGTCGACTCGCTCAAGTCCGCGTACGACGGCGCGGCCGCCACCGGCCTCGACGTCTTCCACCACACCTTCGACGAGGCGCTGCGCCACCCGGGCGTGGCCGCCCGCCAGGCGGGGGCCGGCGCGCTCGCCGCCGCCTGCCGCGCCTGCCCGCTGCTGACCGTGTGCGGGGGCGGCCACTACGCACACCGCTACCGCGCAGACAACGGCTTCCGGAACCCCTCCGTCTACTGCGCCGACCTCGAACGGCTGATCCGCCACATCGCGGACCGGCTGGCCGATGCAACCGCTGGAGACCCCCCATGAGTTCTGCCGTCCCCGACCACGTCCTGCGCGAGCTCGGCCGCACCGAGGGCGACGCCGCCTCGCTGGGCCTGCTCGTCCGCGACCAGGACACCCGCCGCCTCGTCCTCCTGCGCGCCGTGCTCGACGCGGCGGAGGCCGCCCCGGCCACCGTGTGCCCACCCCCGCTGCTGGACCGGCTCCGCGCGGACTGGGCCCTCCTCGAAGCCGCCGAACACGCGGACCGGGAAGCGGTGCGGACGGTTCTGTTCCACCCCATGGCCGGGCCCTGGGCGCAGCGGCTGCTGGGCGGGCTGACGTCGGAGGCGCCGGCCGGGCCCGACCTGCTGGCCGACCTGGCCCACCTGACGGCGCTGGTGGCCGCGGCGGGGGTGCGGGCGGGGGTGGACCTCCGGGTGCGGCTCGGCCCCCGCGGCGGGTACCTGTCGCTGCCCACGCTGGGCGCCGTACGCGCGGACACCGGCCCGGTCGAACTCCAGTGCCATGGCGGGGAGCTGACGGTACGGCCCGCCGACGGCGCGCCCTTCACCGTCCGCGTCCAGCAGGACGGCGCAACGAGCTCGGCGGACCCCCGCTGGGTGCCCCTGGTCATGCTGCCCGCCGTGGTGCCCGGGGCGGGCCCCGTGGCGCTGGACGACCTCGATCCGTACCGGACGCGGGGCGACGGAGCCGAGACGCACGGGCTGGGGGGCGCCGCCCAGATCGACGACTGGGAGCGCAAGGCGTGGATCGAGTCCTGGTCCGGGGTCGAGCCGTTGCTGCGCCTGGGCGGCGAGCACCGGCTCACCGAGGCCACGGTCCTGCTGCGCTGCATGGTCCCGCTCGGGCCGCCGCCCGGCTCCGGGCCCACCGGGCGCAGCGCGGCGCACTGCAGCGGCACCCGGCGCGAGGCGTTCGGCGCGGTCCTCAGCAGCAAGCCCGCCACCCCCGCGTACTTCGCCTCCACGCTCGTGCACGAGCTCCAGCACACCAAGCTCTCCGCGCTCTGCGCCCTCGTCCCGCTGCACCACGAGGACGCGACGCCACGGCACTTCGCGCCCTGGCGCCCCGACCCCCGGCCCTTCGACGGGCTGCTCCAGGGCGCCTATTCGCACCTCGCGCTCGCCGACTACTGGCAGCGTTTCGCGCTGCACGCGCGGCGCGTGGCGCACCGGGACCAGGCCTGGGCGGAGCACGCGCGCTGCCGGCAGCAGGTGGGGGCCGTACTGCCGGTGCTGGCCGGCTCGGCGGCGCTCACCCCCGAGGGCCGGACGGTCGTCAACGAGATGATCACCCTCTACCACCGTCTGGAGGATTCGCCGCCTCCCACGGGTCACCTTGCGCGTGCGGAGGCGTATGTGACCACCGCCAAAGTGATATGGCAGCAGAGGAACGACTCATCCAGGAGTTGAGCGGCCACGCGATCGCGACCGGTGCGAGCATGCCCCGGTGTATCTTGAAAGAGCTCACAACGAGGTCAGGGAGACGGTTCAATGCCCGCTACGCGTAAGCAAGTTGGAGCAATCGGGGCGCAGACCATCACCCTGAGCTTCGCCGGGTACAACCGGGCCTGGGCGGCGTGGATCGCGGATCGGCTGGAACGGCGCGGAGTGACGGTCGTCCAACAGCGCTGGGACCCACCGGTCGACGTGCCGCTGGAGGACTCGCTCCGCGACCTGATGCTCGCGCGGGGACAGATTCTGGTGCTGCTCAGCGACTGGTACTTCCAGCTCGGGCCGCGCAGCCACGAGGAGTGGAACCGGGCCCTGCGCGAAGTGGTCGTGCCCGACCCGGACCGCTTTGCCGCCGCGTCCATCACCACCGCAGCCCTGCCCGGCGCGACCTCGGTGTTCGCCGCCGCCGATCTGACCAACGTGGGTGCGGACGAGGCGGAGCGCCGGCTGCTCGTCCGCCTGGGGCTGCCCGCCGACCCGCTCCCCGAGGACGCCGCCGCGCGTCCGGGACCCCGCTACCCGGCGGACATCCCCGAGGTCTGGGGCGGGGTGCCGCGCCGCAACACCCGCTTCACAGGCCGCGAGCGGCTGCTGGCCGAAACGTACCAGGCGCTTCAGGAAGCGGGCACGGGTGCGGGCGTGGTGACGCTCCATGGCATGTCCGGGGTCGGCAAGACCCAGCTCGCCGCGGAGTACGTCTACCGCTTCGGCTCCGAGTACGACGTCGTCTGGTGGGTCCCCGCCGACCGGCGTGCGCTCTTCCGGCAGAAGCTCGCCGAACTCGCCCCGGAACTGGGCCTGTCCACCGGTGCCGAATACGGCCAACGGCTCCGCGCCGTCCGCGACTCGCTGCGCCGGGGCAACCCGCACTCCCACTGGCTGCTCATTCTGGACGGCGCCGACGAACCCGACCAGATCTGGGACCTTGTGCCCACCGGGCCGGGGCACGTGCTCATCACCTCCCGCAACCCGGAGTGGAGTGAGCACAACAGCAACCTGGTCGAGGTGCCCGTCTACCGGCGCGACGAGTCCGTGGCCTTCATCCGCCGCCGCGCCCCGCGCCTGACCCCGGCCGAGGCCGACCAGCTGGCCGATGCCCTGGAAGACCTTCCGCTGCTCCTGGACCAGACGGCGGGCTGGCTGAACGACTCCGACATGTCCGTTGAGGAGTACATCGAACTCCTCAACGGTGGCATCGATCAGGACGTCGTCAAGGTCTCCGCCGACTTCCCGCTCGCCTTCCAGACCGCCTGGTCGATACTGCTGAACAAGCTCCGGGACACCGTCCCCGAGTCCGTCGACCTGCTGCGCCTGTGCAGCTTCTTCGCACCCGGCTCCATCCCCGTACGGCTGCTGAAGGAAATGCCCTCCGGAGAGCTGCCCGAACAGCTCTCGGGGCTGATGAACGACCCGCTGTTGTGGAACAGGGCCATCGGCCAGCTGCGCCAGTACTCCGTGGTGCGGCTCGAGTCCCACGAGTCCGACGTGGACGAGGCGTCCTCGGGCGAGTCGGTCTATCTGCACCGCATGGTCCACCAAATCGTCCGCAAGGATATGCCGGACCAGGACCGGCAGGAATTCATCGACGTCGTCCGCCGGGCACTCGCCGCCGCAGACCCCGGCCGTCCGACGGACACCCGGCTCTGGCCCCGCTACGCCGAGATCACCCCACACCTGAAGTGGGCCGACGTCCTGCGCAGCACGGACCCCGCCGTGCACAACCTCGTCCTCAACTGCCTGCGCTACATGTATCTCTCGGGCGAGTACCGCGCCGGCATAAAGTTGGGTTCGCGTGCCATGACTGCCTGGCGCGAACTGCTCGGAGAGAACCATCCGCGCGTCTGGGACCTGAGCTACAACTACGCCAACCTGCTGCGTGCCGTGGGCGACTACGCCGGGACCGAGGCCATCGAACGCGCAGCAGTCGAACACCTGCGGGCCGAACGCGGACCCCAGGACCTGGAGCACATCCGAGCGGCCGGTGGCCTCGCGGCAGACTTGCGGGGGCTCGGTCGGTACGCGGAGGCGCAGGAGCTGTCGAGCTGGATTCTGACGCAGTATCAGGAACTGCTGGGGGAACAGGATTCCCGCACGCTCGACGCCCAGAACAACCTCGCCACGTCCATGCGCCTCCTCGGCCGCTACGAGGATGCGCTGGAACTCAACCGCCGCACCCTCGAAGCGCGCCGCCAACTGCTGCGACCGCGTCATGCCTGGACGCTCTACTCCGAGGTCCACTATGCGACAGACCTGCGCCTCCTGGGCCGGTACAAAGAGGCCCAGTCGATCCAGACTCTGAGCGCCCGCGTTCACCGGAACGTGATGGGTGCCGACAACCCACAGACATTGCGCGCCGAGCACAACCTGGCGCTCTGTCAGTATCGTGCCGGCGAGCGCAACGACGCGGCGAGCGCGTTCACGTACGTACTGGAACGCGCCGAACGTGTGCTCGGTGAGAGCGACCCGCTGACCATGATGTTCGCCGCCAGCCAGAGCTTCTTCGCTCGCGAGCACGGTGACATCGACCAGGCTAGGACCATAAGCGAGAAGGTCGTCCAGGGCTACGTGGAAATGCTGGGTGAGGAGCACCCGTACGTGGCGGGGAGCCGCGCCAACCATGCCCTGATCCTCCGCAGCGTCGGGGAGCGCCAACAGGCGTTCCATCTGCTGGAGGAGGCGCTCACAGACATGGACCGCTTTGTCGGCGAGAACCATCCCTGGACGCTGGGTTGCGCCATCAACGCCTCGGCTGTGCGTAACCTGGTCGGTGACGTGGAAGGGGCTGTGACGCTTACCGACTCGCTGGTCACACGTGCCATCGAGGTCCTGGGGCGTACTCACCCCCTGACGCTCTCCGCCCGCATCGCCCACGCCGCGGACCTGCGCGGCGTCCGGGACAGGCAACGGGCGGATAAGGTCGAGTCAGAGGCGCTGGACGACCTGGCGACCACACTCGGTGCGCAGCACGTACACACCGTCTCGGCTCGTTCCCGGAACCGGCCGTACTGGGACTTCGAGCCCCAGATCATCTGACGGCATGCCGGCGGTGATGGCCGGCGGGTGCGGGGTGCGGCCTGTGCGGAGCCGGCCGCGACCTCGCCCGGCCCGCGCATCGCGTGAGATGCGCGGGCCGGGCGAGGTCGGGAACGCCCCTGTCGGTGTCAGGAAACCATGGCTCCGTGGACCGTAGTCAGGCCTGTGCGTTCCCGCCAGGCCGCAGACTTGGCGAGTGCGTCCTTGTGCGCGCGGAGGGCGATTGAGCTCGGCACTTCGTCCGCCTGCCAATCGGCCACGGTGCCGGCTATCCCAGTTACCAATCGTCGGCCCTCGTCAGTGAGGCCAGGGTGGTCGGAAAGCTGGGGCAGGGCCAGCGTGGTCAGTTCACGCCAGAGGGCGAACTCATAGTGGGAGTGTTCGGCATCGTCCACTGTGCGCTGGACGCGCCAGAAGTCCACGACGCCCAGGTGCGCGTACACACCGTGAAGCAGCGCGCCCAGCGGCCGAGGGTCGGGACGCCAAGGAGCATGGAAGAGACCGGGATGAGTGTGATCGTGCAGGGGGACGAGATCCACTATTGCTGCCAGTTTGATGTGCTGGAACTCGTGGACCATCAGCAGAGCCAGAGCCACCGGGTCGTCGTACGCGGATGCGCTCATCGCACCGAACGCCTCGTTGACCGAGCAGCTGGAGCTCACCGCCCCCGGCGCGCAATCCACCGGGGTGATGATGGCCAGTCCTGCGGACAGCGCGTCGGCATGGGCGCTGTGGTGGGTCACCAAAAGTTCCCAGGCTTCGCTCAGAGTCCGCTTCCAGTGGTCCACTCTTTCGGGACTCTGGCGGCCGGCGGGTTCCCCGAGACTGCTGCGGTATGGGTCAAGGTCGTCCAGGCTCAGGCGTAGGTGCTTCCCGCCGCTGGTCGCTTCCAGCAGGTGAACGTGCTGCCAGTTCTCCTGGGCGGATCGGCCGTTGACGCTGACCGATCCACCGTCCACACGTACCTGCGCCGTGTCACCCTGGAGAGCGTCCAGGCGTCCCCGAGTGGGCAGGAATATGGCACCCGAGTCGACCGGTAGCCGGACGTCGTGCGTGGCCTCGGCCCGAATCGCTGCTACCGCTGCGAGAGCGCCGAAGTAGCTCAGCCGCGTACCCATGGAAGCAGCTCCGTGGGCTGATAACGCCCGCAGACACTCGGAAGCCCAGGCCCCGAGGAAGGGGTGCAGCAGAGCATCCTCGACCACGTCCGGGTGATCTTGTTGGATCGTCGTCAGCAGCGCGAGACCATCGTGAAACCCGCTGTCCCGGACCGACTGCTTGTCGGTGGCGTCCAGCAGGCAGCGCAACAGCAGCATGCGCCGACTGAGCTGGCCGCTGCGCAGGATGTGCACCGCCGCCGCGTCACCGAAGCCCGAGGCGAGGGCCTCGAAGGCGTCGGCGTCCAACTGGTGCGTGGTGATCACGAGCCGCTCCCTGTAATGGTCAATTGCGCGATGTCTGCCGCCAGCCGACTGTGCACGTGAGTGATCAGCTTGGCCAGGTCAGCGCAGTACACGGATGGATTGGCGAATTCACTACCGGTTCGGTAGCGGTGCGCAAACTGCCCGCCACCACATTCCTTGACCAATGGGCAGGCCCGGCAGGTTTCGCACAGTGCTGCTTCCCCGGCTTGGTTGGCACGCATTGCCGGCTGTGCCAGAACCGCGTCGAAGGAGTGGTTTCTCAGGTTGAGACCCGTTGCTGGTGCCCCGTCGTAGGCCACTTTGAGCGTGTCCATCAGTTCGATCGAGCCGTCAGTCTCCACGACGACGAAGTCCAGCGGCGCGGTGCCGAACACCTCACTCACCGCGGTCCCGCCGAGCAACTGGGCGATCAGCTCTTCGAACAGTCGGATTCGGGTGGGTTGCTCCGGCTGCTTGTACCAGTGGTCGAAGACCGCGATCAGCCAGTCCGCATATGGAGTCTCTCCCGGCACGTGTCCAGGCGGCGGCGTATCCCAGGTGCCGTGAGGCAGCAGCAGGTCGATAATCGGGGGTTTCCAGGCCGCCAACGCCTCGTACACCTCAACGGGGTCGTTGGCCAGATCGACGGCGGCGAGAAGGCCGCGGAAGAGCGGGCGGTACGCGTCCGCCGCCAAAGCTTGCAGGCCGCGCTCCACGTCGTCGTACGAACCCCGGCCATTTGCGAACCGGCGGTGCCGGTCGTGATGAGCCGGCCCGCCATCCAGGCTCACGCCGATACCGACCCGGTGCTTGCTGAGCAGGTCGAGGTTGGCCTTCGTCAGCAAGACTCCATTGGTCTGCAGGGCGAAGTTGACCTCGACCGGAACGGCGGCCCGAACTGCCGTCACGACGTCTTCCAGGGTGTCGCGGCCGGCCAGCAACGGCTCGCCGCCGTGCAACACGACTCGTATCGATTCCAACGCGTGGTCCCGCGCGTGCTCGGCAAGCCGGTTGGCCAGTGCGGTGATCGTTCCAGTGGATATCACCTTTGGTCGCGACCGCCAACTCTGATCTGCCGCTTCGTACATATAGCAGTAGTCACAGGCGATGTTGCACCGACTGTGGACTTTCACAATGAACTCCCGGAAGGGGACTTCATTCGCGCGTATCCGCCCTGCGGGAGCGGTCACGTCGTTCATGCGCGTGTCGGGTTGGGCTGGGTGCCGGACGGTACGCCGCCTACGCCGTCCGTCCTCTTGGAGGACCGCGCGTATGCCCGGGCGGCCCACATCGCTTTGTCGACAGGTGCCACGCGCGACTTGATCTCGGTCATAGCTTTCATCCCTTCTTCCAGTACGCGAACGGCCTGTCCGACACGAAGCCCAACCCGACCGCCATCACTCGCCGATGCTGTTGGTGAATCCCGGCCGTATGGGGCCGGATTCGACGGCGTCCTGGCTGACACGGTCCAGCGAACGTGCCAGAACGCCAGTGGGGCT
Source organism: Streptomyces sp. NBC_00523 (assembly GCF_036346615.1). Taxonomy (NCBI): domain Bacteria; kingdom Bacillati; phylum Actinomycetota; class Actinomycetes; order Kitasatosporales; family Streptomycetaceae; genus Streptomyces; species Streptomyces sp. NBC_00523. The sequence continues at coordinate 5,047,350 of NZ_CP107836.1, forward strand.
GATGTTGCTCAGCTGGTCGAGCGATGTGGCGCTGAGGTCGGCCAGATTGCTCGTAACGGGAGCGGGTGCTGCCTCCGCCGCCACCGGCGTCGCCAGAGCAACCGCCAATGCGGCGCCGGCGACCAGAGTCTTCCTTGAAGCCTTCATGTGTCATTTCCTCTCAGGCTGAATATCTGACGGCAAGGTTGCTGACTAGCGAACCTCAGGGGGGGTTAGCCGCCCCAGGTGACGTCCCCCGTAGCGTCTGCTGCGGAGATCTCTTCACTCGCAGCCGAAAGGGAAGCCAAGGCGGCTGCGGTGATTTCTGCGAGGTTGACGAATGCCACGGATCTTCTCCCTCGGAGGCGATGGATTCTAGGCATCTTGTGGATCTGTCAGCGTCGCTCGACCACGCCGGTGCCACTGTGGCTGACCGGGAGTCGGATGGGAACGGATGGGGGGTGGACACACTATGCAGTGGCATAAAGCTGTCCGCACTGCGCTTGCAGGGCGCCAGGGGCGTTCACGTGGGGACAGTGTTGTGCTCCACTGACGTTTTCAACTGCTGCGAGAGGGGCGGTTTCAGACAGGTGTGGGAGTGGCTAAGCGCTTTTGAGGTCCCGATATATACGCAGATCAGGTGCAAAATCCAGGATGTGAATCTCGGCGTTATGGGCCACAAGCGCCCAAGGTAGACGTATGCATCGGTGGCGTGAAGTGGCCGGTTGTTGCTACGCAATGTCTGTAAGGTTCGCCTATTTTGGACGCTTGTTGTCGCGTGCCGCCGGAGGGGGGCTCTCGCAGTGCTGGATGTCCTGGGGCTCGATGCAGAGGCAGAGGTCATATACCGGGCCGTGATCAGGTATCCCTGCGTCGCTGTGGCAGAGTTGGCTGCCCATGTCGATCTGACGGAGCAGCGAGTCCGTGAAAGCCTGAACCAGCTCGAAAAGATGGGCTTGGTACAGCCCACGGTGCGGGACGGCGTTGGGTATTACGCAGTCAGCCCGGAGAGCGCGATGGAAGCGTTGCTGTCACGGCAGCAGGCTGAGCTGACGGCTCAGCAGTTGCGCGTGGAATCCTCCCGTGCCGCAGCGGCGCAGCTGGTCGCTGCATGGTCTGGGTTGCATCCACGTATGAATGACCAGGAATCCGAGCGATTGATCGGGCCCGACGCCATACGAGACCGGCTGGCACTGTTGGCGGAATCCGCGAAGGAAGAGATCGCGACGTTCGCTCCGGGTGGCGCCCATACTGCCGCGGACCTGGAGGCCAGCCGTGGCCCGAACGCCGCTCTCCTCAACAGGGGAGTGCGCATGCGGACGATCTATCTGGACAGCATCCGTCATCACCGCCCCACCCTGGCCTACGTCACCTGGCTCAACAGCCTCGGTGGGCAGGTTCGTACGGCCCCGGTCCTGCCGATTCGGATGGTTGTGGTCGATCGACGCCAGGCGATGCTTCCCATCGACACCGACAACGCACTGGCGGGGGCCGTGGTCCTCAAGGGAGCGGGCACCATCGCCGCGCTGTGCGCGCTGTTCGAGAGCGTGTGGGGTAACGCGGTTTCGCTGGGCATCACCGCGCAGCGTGGCGGGGACGGCATTCCGGCACAGGAGCGGGCCGTACTGGCCCTGCTTGCGCAGGGGTATACCGACGAAGCCGTAGCGAAACGTCTGGGAGTCTCACCGCGCACTGCCAGGCGCACCGCTGCGTCGCTTCTGGAACTGCTTGATGCTCGCAGCCGCTTCGAAGCGGGGGTACACGCCGTCCAGGACGGTTGGCTGCCGGCATCCCGCTGAGTCCGAACCGCTCGTCACCTGAGCCCCCACGCCCGAGGGGCCCGCCTCGCGCGGGTGCGCGGGACGGGCCCCTCGGGCGTACGGGCTGCCGGTCAGGCCTCGAAGACCTCGTTGACCAGCTGGGTCTGCTCCGCCTGGTGGCGCTTGGCCGAGCCGACCGCCGGGGACGAGCCGTGCGGGCGCGAGATGCGGCGCAGGCGCTCGCCGTGCGGGACGTCCGCGCCGACGGCCAGGTCCAGGTGGTCGATCAGGTTCAGGGCGATGAACGGCCAGGCGCCCTGGTTGGCCGGCTCCTCCTGGGCCCACAGGTACTTCGCGGCGTTCGGGTACTTGGCGATCTCGGCCTGGATCTCGGCACCCGGCAGCGGGTACAGGCGCTCCAGACGGATGATCGCGGTGTCCGTGACGCCCCGCTTCTCGCGCTCGGCCTCCAGGTCGTAGTAGACCTTGCCGGCGCAGAAGACGACCTTGCGGACGGCGCTCGGCTCGACCGAGTCGTCGCCGATGACCGGGCGGAAGCCGCCGGTGGTGAACTCCTCCACCTTCGACGCCGCCGCCTTGAGGCGGAGCATCGACTTCGGGGTGAAGACGATCAGCGGCTTGTGGTGCGGGTTGTGCACCTGCCACCGCAGGAGGTGGAAGTAGTTCGACGGCAGGGTCGGCATCGCGACCGTCATGTTGTCCTGCGCGCACATCTGGAGGAAGCGCTCCGGGCGGGCGGACGAGTGGTCCGGGCCCTGGCCCTCGTAACCGTGCGGCAGGAGCAGCGTGACGCCGGAGGTCTGGCCCCACTTCTGCTCGGCCGAGGAGATGAACTCGTCCACGACGGTCTGCGCGCCGTTGACGAAGTCACCGAACTGGGCCTCCCAGATGACCAGCGACTCCGGGCGGGCCAGCGAGTAGCCGTACTCGAAGCCCATCGCCGCGTACTCGCTGAGGAGCGAGTCGTAGACGTTGTAACGGGCCTGGTCGTCCGTCAGGTAGAGGAGCGGGGTGTAGTCCTCGCCCGTGACCTGGTCGACCAGGACCGCGTGGCGCTGGCCGAAGGTGCCGCGGCGGCTGTCCTGGCCGGCGAGCCGGACCGGGGTGCCCTCCATCAGCAGCGAACCGATGGCCAGGGTCTCGCCCATGCCCCAGTCGATCGTGCCGTTCTCCACCGAGGCGGCACGGCGCTGCATCTGCGGCATCAGACGCGGGTGCACGGTGATCGACTCGGGGATGTTGACCTGCGACTCGGCGATCCGCTTGACGACCTCGGCGGAGACCGCGGTGTTCACGGCGACCGGGAAGTGGGCCTGCGGGTCGGAGACGTGCGGCTGCGCGGGCTGCGAGGTGGCCTCGCGGACCTCGGCGAACACCTTCTCCAGCTGGCCCTGGAAGTCCTGGAGCGCCTGCTCCGCCTCTTCCAGGGTGATGTCGCCGCGACCGATCAGGGACTCGGTGTAGAGCTTGCGCACCGAGCGCTTCTTGTCGATCAGGGTGTACATCTGCGGGTTGGTGAACTCCGGGTTGTCGCCCTCGTTGTGACCGCGGCGGCGGTAGCAGATGAGGTCGATCACGACGTCCTTGTTGAACGCCTGGCGGAACTCGAAGGCCAGCCGGGCGACCCGGACGACGGCCTCGGGGTCGTCGCCGTTGACGTGGATGATCGGCGCCTCGATCATGCGCGCCACGTCGGTGGCGTACATGGAGGAACGGGAGGACTCCGGGGCGGCGGTGAAGCCGACCTGGTTGTTGATCACCACGTGCACGGTGCCGCCGGTGCGGTAGCCGCGCAGCTGCGACATGTTGAGCGTCTCGGCGACGACGCCCTGGCCCGCGAAGGCCGCGTCGCCGTGCAGGGCGACGGGCAGGACGGTGAAGTCCGTGCCGCCCTTGTTGATGATGTCCTGCTTGGCGCGGGCGATGCCCTCCAGGACCGGGTCGACCGCCTCCAGGTGCGAGGGGTTGGCGGCCAGCGAGACCTTGATCTGCTCGCCGTCCAGGCCGGTGAAGGTGCCCTCGGCGCCCAGGTGGTACTTCACGTCGCCGGAGCCGTGCATCGAGCGCGGGTCGAGGTTGCCCTCGAACTCGCGGAAGATCTGGGCGTACGACTTGCCCACGATGTTCGCCAGGACGTTCAGGCGGCCGCGGTGGGCCATGCCGATGACGACCTCGTCGAGGCGAGCCTCGGCGGCGGAGTCGATGACCGCGTCGAGCAGCGGGATGACGGACTCGCCGCCCTCCAGCGAGAACCGCTTCTGGCCGACGTACTTGGTCTGCAGGAACGTCTCGAACGCCTCGGCGGCGTTGAGGCGGCGCAGGATGCGCAGCTGCTCCTCGCGCTCCGGCTTGGGGCGCGGACGCTCCACCCGGTCCTGGAGCCACTTGCGCTGCTTCGGGTCCTGGATGTGCATGAACTCGATGCCGGTGGTGCGGCAGTACGACTCGCGCAGGACGCCGAGGATGTCGCGGAGCTTCATCATCGACTTGCCGGCGAAGCCGCCGACCGCGAAGTCCCGCTCCAGGTCCCACAGGGTGAGGCCGTGCTCGGTGATGTCCAGGTCGGGGTGCTTGCGCTGGTGGTACTCCAGCGGGTCGGTGTCGGCCATGACGTGGCCGCGGACCCGGTAGGAGTGGATCAGCTCGAAGACCCGCGCTGCCTTGGTGACGTCGTCGTCGTGCGAGGCGTCGATGTCCTTGAGCCAGCGGACCGGCTCGTAGGGGATGCGCAGCGCCTTGAAGATCTCGTCGTAGAACTCGTTCTCGCCGAGCAGCAGCTGGGAGAGGATGCGCAGGAACTCGCCCGACGCGGCGCCCTGGATGACCCGGTGGTCGTACGTCGAGGTCAGGGTCATGACCTTGGAGATGCCCAGCTTGTTCAGGGTGTCCTGCGAGGTGCCCTGGAACTCCGCCGGGTAGTCCATCGCGCCGACGCCCATGATGAGGCCCTGTCCGGGCATCAGGCGGGGCACCGAGTGGACGGTGCCGATGCCGCCGGGGTTGGTCAGCGAGGCGGTGACGCCGGTGAAGTCGTCCATGCCGAGCTTGCCGTTGCGGGCGCGCCGGACGATGTCCTCGTACGCCTGCCAGAACTCGAAGAAGTTGAGCGTCTCGGCCTTCTTGATGGCCGCGACGACCAGCTGGCGGTCGCCGTTCGGCTTCACCAGGTCGATGGCGAGGCCGAGGTTGACGTGCTCCGGCTTGACCAGGGTCGGCTTGCCGTCCTTCTCCGCGAAGGAGTAGTTCATGGCCGGCATGGCCTTGAGCGCCTGCACCATCGCGTACCCGATGAGGTGCGTGAAGGAGATCTTCCCGCCGCGGGCGCGCTTGAGGTGGTTGTTGATGACGATGCGGTTGTCGAAGAGCAGCTTCACCGGGACGGCGCGCACGGACGTGGCCGTGGGCAGCTCCAGCGAGGCGTTCATGTTCTTCGCGACTGCGGCGGACGGGCCGCGCAGCGTCACGTACTCCGGTCCGCCCGGCGCCTCGGTCTCCGCGGCGGCCTTGGCCTTCGTGGCGGGGGCCTTGGCGGCCGGAGCCGGGGCGGCCTTCGCCGGAGCCTTGGGCGCGGCGGGCGCGGCCGGGGCTGCCTGGGCCGGGGCGGCGGGCGCCGCCGGGGCCTGGGCGGCGGGCTGCGCCGGAGCTGCCGGGGCCGCCGGTGCGGTGGTGGGGGCGGCCGGGGCCGCGGGCGCTGCAGCCCCCGCGGCTGCGGCGCCGGGCTTGTCCGCCGTGCCGGTCTTGCCCGGCTTGTAGTCGGCGAAGAAGTCCCACCAGGCACGATCGACCGAATTCGGGTCCTGGAGGTACTGCTGGTAGATCTCGTCGACGAGCCACTCATTGGCGCCGAATGCCGCGGCCGGGTTGGTGCCCGGGCCGGCCTGGTCGGTCGAGATGCTCGAGTTACTGGGGGACTGAGACGACACGGCGGTGACCGCCCTCTTCCGCTTCGCAAGGTGATGGACAGCGGGAATCAAGGCTACGCCTCCGCGGCCGTTCCTTGCAGGCCGGGGAGGTCTTCGTCGTGCAAGTCACATCGAAAGCCGGGTTTCGGCGCTGGAAATGGCGGGAAACAAGCATGGTTCCGCTTCGCTCCGGGTACGCGAGGCCGCCGCAGCGGCCGCCTCGACCGTATCCCGTTCCCGGAACACGTAGAACGCGGCCTTCCGGTTCGAACCCTATGTCAACCTCGCGGTTGCGGAATCCCCGGAAGAGTGACGCGTATCCGGCAGCCGCGAGCAGATTCGGCCACTCCGATCCGGCCGCCGTGGAGATCCACCGCCCAGCGGGCGATGGCCAGGCCGAGCCCCGTACCGCCGTCGCTGCCCGGGCCGTGCGGCGAGGCCACGTCGCCCCGGTTGAAGCGCTCGAAGACCCGGTGGCGCTCGGACTCCGGAATGCCCGGGCCCTCGTCCACCACCTCCAGGTGCAGGGACTCCGGCTGCGGGCCGCGCCGGGCCAGCACCGTGACCCGGCCGTGCGGCGGGCTGTGCTTGACGGCGTTGTCGATGAGATTGGCCACCACCTGGTGCAGCCGCTCCGCGTCCGCGTGCGCGGTCAGCTCGGGCGGCGACACGTCCAGGTGCAGATGGACGTCCGTACGGGAGTGGTTGCCGGACCCGGAGGAGAGCCGGCGGTGCGCGGCGGCGAGGTTCGCCTCCTTCAGCACCCCGGACAGATAGGGCCACACCTCGAAGCGGTTGGCCTTCAGCGTGACGACGCCGTTGTCCAGCCGCGACAGGTCGAGCAGCGTCTCCACCAGGCGGCCCAGGCGCTCCGTCTGTTTCAGCGCGGTCCGCATCGTCTCCGGATCGGCCGAGGACACCCCGTCCACGACGTTCTCCAGGACGGCTCTCAGCGCCGCGATGGGCGTGCGCAGCTCGTGCGAGACATTCGCCACCAGCTCCTTGCGGTGCCGGTCCACGGCCGCCAGGTCGTCGGCCATCAGATTGATGGTCTGCGCCAGGTCGCCGAGCTCGTCGCGCCGGCCCGCGCCGTTGACCCGCCGCGTGTAGTCGCCGTGCGAGATCGACCGGGCCACCGCGCGCATCTCGTCCAGCGGCGCGGTCAGGCCGTGCGCCACGAACTGGGTGATCAGCAGGGTCGCGATGACCGAGAACACGGTGATGAACCGGAGCTCGGTCCGCGTACGGAAGGCCACCATGATCAGCCCGGTGGTGATGAACACCGAGACCACCACGAGGGTGCCCAGCTTGGCCTTGATCGAGAACGGCCGCAGCCCCGGTCCGGGCGAGGTCATGGCGCGGGGGTCTCCAGCGCGTAGCCGACGCCGTGCACGGTACGGATGCGCTCCGCGCCGATCTTCCGGCGCAGCGCCTTGATGTGGCTGTCGACCGTCCGGGTGCCGGAGGCGTCCGCCCAGTCCCACACCTCGGCGAGCAGCTGCTCCCGGGAGAGCACCGCGCGCGGGGTGTTGGCCAGGCAGACCAGCAGGTCGAACTCGGTCGGGGTCAGGTGCACGTCGTCGGCGCGGACCCGCACGCGGCGCTGCGCGTGGTCGATCTCCAGCTCGCCGAGGCGGAGTATGCCGCTGCGCGGCGTCACCGCGGCCAGCGCGGCCCGCTCCACCCGGCGCAGCAGCACGTGCACCCGGGCGGCCAGCTCACGCATCGAGAACGGCTTGGTCATGTAGTCGTCGGCGCCGACCCCGAGCCCGACGAGCATGTCCGTCTCGTCGTCGCGCGCGGTCAGCATCAGCACCGGCACCGGCCGCTGGGCCTGGACCCGGCGGCAGACCTCCAGGCCGTCGAAGCCGGGCAGCATGATGTCGAGCACCATCAGGTCCGGCTGCCACGCCTCGGCCGCGTCCACGGCGGCCGGGCCGTCCTGCGCGGTCTGCACGAGAAAGCCCTCCGCCCGCAGCCGGGCGGAAATGGCATCGACGATCGTGGCGTCGTCCTCGACCACCAGCACCCGGCGCTGCGCGCCCGGGGTGGCCGCGACGCCGCTGTGGGTGGTGTGTGTCTGTTCCATCGCCCCGCCCCTGCCCGTTCTCACGGAGGCCATTCCCCCGGACGTACGGTTTTCGCTCGTGATTTTCGTGGGTGATCCCGCTATCGGTCAGCAGCGTAGAGGCAGCGGAGGGTTTCCGGCTACGCAGGGTGCAAGGCCGGACCGCTCCGCGAGGCCCCCGCGCGGGGCGGAGTGTCGTGCTTGTGGGCCTTGGCCCCCGGGCGTTCGGGGGCTTTCGATACCCGCAGGGGGGATCTCACGCGTCCCGGATTGCGAGATGGACCACGTCCGGCACACCTCGGGCAACGCCCACTTCTTCCGCCCGAACCCCCTGGAACCCGGCATTCCGTAGGGCTTGGTCGAATGCCTCGGATGGTTGTGCGGACCAGACCGCGAGCACCCCGCCCGGGTTGAGCCGCGCCCGGCAGTCGGCGAGACCGGCGGGGGAGTAGAGGTCGTTGTTGTCCTCGGTGACCGTCCAGTCCGGCCCGTTGTCGATGTCCAGACACAGAGAGTCGTAACGGTCCGTAGTCGTCCGCAGATACGCGACGAGGTCGGTCGTCAGGATCTCCGTGCGGGGGTCGGCGAGGGCGGGCCCCGAGATCCGGTCCAGCGGCCCCTGCCGGTGCCAGTCCACGATCGCCTCCTCCCGCTCGGCGACCGCGATCCGGCCCCACCGGGGCTCGGCGGCGGCCCGGGCGAGCGAGAACCCGACGCCGAGCCCCCCGATGAGCACGGCGGGCGCGGTGCGGCCGGCCGGGAGCGCGGCGAGCGCGGCGTCGATCAGCAGCCGCTCGGAGCGCCCGTCGGAGGTGTCCATCAGGAAGCACCCGTTGGCAATGATCTCGAAGTCCTCCCCGCGCCGGCGCAGGACGACCTCCCCGTACGGTCCCTCGCGGCGGTCCAGGGTGACGGGGGCGTCGGCGTCGGGGCCGAACGTGTGGGGCATGGCACTGATCTCCGGTGGCCGGGGCGGCTGTCCCGGCCATCCTGTCGCGCGGGGGCGGGCGGGTGCCAGCGAGTTCGTACGGAGGACTGCCTCGGTCAGCCGCCTTCGCGGCGCGCCCCGCGTACGGCGTGGAGCGCCGCCCCCGCCGCGAACGCCGCCGCAGCCACGGCCCACGCCCCCACCTGGGGCCCCGGCTGCATCGGCCAGGCCCACACGGAGGCGGCTCCGCCCGGGGCGCGCGGCGCGGCAAGGTAGACCGCGCCGGTGTACACGGTGACCGGGAGCCAGCTGAGCCGGGCGCCGATCAGGGCGGCCGCGGCGGCCGTGATCCCGGTCGTGCCGAGCACGTTGCGCACCATGCCGGGCGCGCCGAACGCCTCCGGGTGCCCGGGGACGGCCAGCGCGAGGGCGGCGGCGGCCGGGACGGTGAGCGCGAGCAGGTGCGCCAGCCGTCGGGGCCACCAGCGCCGGACCGCCGTCCGGTCGAGCTCGTCGGCTGCGGCGTACAGGCTCGTCCCGATGGCCGACGAGACCAGCAGCGGGGCCAGGACCAGGACGGGGACGCGGGCGCTGTGGTCGAAGGCCGGCTGTGCCTGGAGCCAGTGCGCCGCCCAGGCCGCGAGCAGGGCCGTACAGGCGAGGGCCGCGGCGGTACGGGGGAGGGCGCGGGAGCGGAGGTAGAGGACGGGGAGGCTCACAGGACCGGCACCTCCGAGTAGGCGCAGCTGGTACGCGTCGTCATGTAGCGGCCGAGCCAGGCGCGGCGCTCGGCTTTGGGCATGGCTTCGAGGCGGCGGAGTTCGGGGGACTTCTCCGTGCCGGGGGCGAGCCCGGCGGGGGCGAGCCAGGTTCCGACAGCGCCGTCCGTCGCGCCCACCCCACGTCCGTCGGCGTCCTCGTAGTGCCGCGAACAGTCCCGCGCCGTCATGTTGGCCGCCACCTGCCAGGCGTAGTCCTCGGTGTCCCGCAGCCGCCCGCGCAGGAGGTACCAGCCGGGATTGGGCGGCGGGATCCACGCCTCGTCCGGGCCGTGCAGGGGCAGCCGGGCGACGTAGCGCTTCGGTGCGCCGGGCACCCCCTCCAGCCGTCCCGTCAGCCCCGACAGCGCCTCGGCGACCTGGGGCAGCAGGTGCTCCTGACGCCCGCTCAGGCAGATCTGCGGGCTGCCTTCTGTGCAGGCGAGATGGTGGGCCGCCGGGTCGTCCCGGAACATGCCGTCGCCCGTGGACACGATCAGCGGGGCGACGGCGGTCGCCACGGCGAGCGGCACGAGGGCGGCGAGCCGGCGCCGGGCCGCGACGGCGGTGAACGCGGCGGCCGCGAGTCCGCAGGTCCAGGCCACCACGGCGGGGGCGAACCACCACACGGGCAGCTGGTCCCACAGCGCGTACTGCTCGGCCGGGTCCAGGTACCGCGCCGGGGATTCCGCGTAGTTCGGCACCCCGAGCACCAGGTACATCAACGCGGCGAGCACAGGCGCGGCCAGCCGCCACCGGCACAGCGCGCCGACGGAGAACCCGAGCAGCGCCGCGGCCGCCAGGAAGGCGGCGTCCACGACGACGAGCGAGGGAAGCGGGCCGCCGCCGCCCGCGTACGGCCAGGTGGCCGCCGATGAACCGGCCAGCGCGACCACGTACCCGGCGACCGCCCACAGCGCGAGCGGCAGCACGGCGGCCGCCGTCCGCTGCCACCGCGCACGCGGCGTCGAGCGCCACAGCTCATCGGTCGAGCGCCGGTGGTCGCGGGCCCCCTGCCAACAGGCCGCCGCGGCCACCAGCGGGCCGGCGAGCAGAGTGGCGCCGGAGTGCAGGAGGCCCTGGGTCTCGGTCCAGTCGCCCTGCCAGGCGTCGGCCTTCGCGGCCATGGTCACGCCGAGCGTCAGCGCCGTGGACAGCCCGGTCCACGGGCCGATGCCGCGCCGGGCCTCGGCCCGCAGCGCGGGGCTCGGGGCCTTGCGCCGCGCGGGAGTCTCGGTGAGGGTCATCGGGCGCCCGCCGTCGCCCGGTGGGAGCGCAGGGCCGTCGTGTAGCCCCGCTCGATCGGGCTGCCGTGGAGCGGGTCCGGATCGTCGTCGTCCTTGCCGAGGGCCGCCAGCTCGTCCGTCGTCCCCCGGTACGCGACGCGGCCCGCCTCGATCAGCGTCACGTCCTCGCAGGCCGCCACCACGTCCTCCACCAGGTGCGTGGAGAGGATGACCGTCGCGTCCTTCCCCAGGTCCCGCATCAGGGCCCGGAACTCGACCCGCTGTTCCGGGTCGAGCCCGGCGGTCGGCTCGTCCAGGAGCAGCAGCTCCGGCTCGTTGACGATCGCCTGGGCGATGCCGACGCGCCGAACCATGCCGCCGGACAGCGTCTTCATCCGGGAGTCGATCCGGTCGGCGAGGCCCACGCGGTCCACCGCGCGCTCCACGGCAGCGGCCGCCCGCGTGGAATCCATCTCCTTGAGCCACGCCACATAGGCGACGAACTCGCGGACGGTGAACCCGGCGTAATGGCCGAACTCCTGCGGCAGATAGCCCAGCCTGCGCCGGACCTCCGCCCGGGCCCGGTGGTCGGACGCCGCGCCCACGTCGGAGCCCAGCAGCTCGATCCGCCCGGCGTCCGGCGCGGCGGCCGTGGACAGGACCCGGATCAGTGAGGTCTTGCCCGCCCCGTTGGGGCCGAGGAGCCCGTGCACTCCGGGCCCGAAGGCGAGATCGATGGCGTCCAGGGCGGTCCTGCGGCGGTGCCGGACCGTCAGCCCGGACACCTCCACGGTGCTGTTCACGCTCATGACGTCTCCAGGTGGTCGAAGGATCGGCGGCGCAGGACGAGCAGCGCCGCGCCGAGCACGGCCGCCACCGCCCAGGCGCCCTGTGCGGGGAGCCCCGCGAAGTAGCGGAGCGCCGTCGGCGTTCCGTCGAGCAGCGCGGACGGGGACGTGTCGAGCGCCGGTACGGTGACGGCGGCCGCCCAGCCCGCCGCGACGACGAGGGCCGCGGTGCGGCAGCCGACGTACGAGCCGATCCCCAGGGCCGCGAGGGTCAGGGCGAGCCCGGGCAACAGCCAGGCCAGGGGCCCCGGGCCGCCGGCCGAGGCGGGCAGCACCGCCCAGGCCAGGGCGAGCACCGGGACGGTCACCCCGAGCACCGCGGCCGTCCTGGTCAGCAGCAGCCGCAGCCCGCCGCCGGGGGAGGTGGCGATGATCTCGTGCAGGGGATCGGCGGAGCGCCCGTACGAGACCCCGACGCCGGCGAGCGGCAGCACGGGCGCGACGAGCAGCAGCAAGGCCCGCACGGAACCACCGAGTCCGCCGCCGTACGCGAGCGCGACGGCCGCGCACACCACGAGCGCCAGGGCCCCGGTCCACGGCCCCCGCAAGGCGGGTCCGGCCGCCCACACCACCCGGCCGAAGCGGCGGCGTCCCGACAGGCGGCGCCACGCAGGCCCGGCCCCGGGCGCGCGGCCGCGCCAGGCGCCGAGGCCGGGCACCGGACGTCCCGGCCCCGGGCGGCCGGGCACCGGAACCGCCTCCGCCAGCACCGCCGCCCGGATCGCGTCCAGCGTCGCCGCTCCGGCGCCCCGGTCGCGTACGGCGGCCGACACGCGTTCCGCGCACCCCGTGCAGGACTCGACGTGCTTCTCGACGGACCAGGCGTCCGGTTCGGGGGTCGTGCCCTCCGCGTACCGCCGGACCAGCTCGTCCGTCACGTGCCAGGTCGTCATGCCGTGCCTCCCAGGGGGCCGTTCTCCGCGACCAGCCGGTCGAGGGCGGCGCGCAGTTCGCGGCGGGCCCGCATGGCCCGGGTCTTGACCGTGCCCTCGGGTATGCCGAGCAGCCGGGCGGCCTCCCTGGTGGTGAGGCCGTCGACCACCGTGGCGCGCAGGACCTCCCGGAGCTCCGGCGAGATCCGGTCGAGCGCGGCGCCCACGTCCCCGTACTCCAGGCCGGCCAGGACGCGGTCCTCGGCGGAGGGTGCGGGGGCGGTCCACCGGGTGTCGCCCGCCTGCCCGGCCGCCGTCGCGCGTTCCGTCCGGGCCCGGGTGCGCTGGGCGTCCACCAGGCGGCGGGCGGCGATCACCCAGAGCCAGCCGCCCGCCTCCGCGCCCCGGTGCGCGGCGGCGGAGCGCCAGACCGTCACGAAGGTGTCCTGGACGACCTCCCGCACGGTCTCCGCGTCCGGGCAGCGGCGGCTCAGCCGGGCGAGGAGCCAGCCGGCGTGCCGGTCGTAGAACGCGGCCAGGGCGGCCGTGTCCCCCTGCGCGACGGCACGCAGCAGCGCCTCGTCGGTCCGGTCGTCCCCCGAGGGGCGCAAGTCGCTCACACCCCCTCTATCGGCGGTCGCCCGCCGCCCGGTTCACGCCCCCGGCGGCGCCGTGAACCGTACGGCCGAGGCGGGCGTGGTGACGTCCGCGTCCGCGCTGATCGCCCAGGCGGCGGCCCGGGAGACGACGGCGGCGGGGACCGCCCCGCTGATCCCGGGCGCGGCCGGGACGTCGTGCGTGGCGTGGGCGTCGTACGGGAGGACGACCCGGTAGCCCAGCTCCAGGGCGGTCCGGGCCGTCGCCTGGACGCACATCTCCGACATGACGCCGCAGACGGCCAGTGAGTCCACGCCCGCGTCCGCGAGGACGGCGCCCAGGGCCGTGTCCTTGAAGCCGTCGTCCCAGGTCTTGCGGATCACGGACTCCGCAGGGCCGTCCACGACCGGCAGATGCAGCGCCCAGCCCGGCGTGAACGGCTCGTCGCCCGACCCGGGGTCGCCGTCGTTCTGGAGGTGGACGACGACCGCGCCCGCCCGCCGGGCCCGCGCCAGCAGCCCCGCCGTACGGTCCAGCAGCACACCGGCCCCGGGGACGGCCCCCGCGCCGGTCACCCCGTCCTTCTGCACGTCCACGACGATCAGGGCCTGCACGGGGAGCGGGGTCTCGGTCATGCGGCCATCCTGTCCGGCGCGGCGCGCGGGCTCCACGGAATATCCGGCGGGCGGCAAGGGCTCGCCGGGCTCGTTCAGGGCCGGGGCATAAGCGTCCCGCGCAACTGGTTGATCCCCGTGTGCCAGGGCCCGTCCTCCGCTTCCTCCCAGAGCTCCAGCGCCTCGGACGGTTCCGTCAGGACCCGGTCCAGCGCCCGGAGCGCGAGTTCGCGCAGGCCGGTCAGGTCCGGAAGGGGCTCGTCCGGGCCGTACGCGGAGTCGGCGGGGGCGCCCCCGGGGCACTGCGCCGCGACCAGGGCGGCCGCCGCTATCGCCTCGTTGGCCACGTCCGAGTCCAGGTAGTCGGTGGTGCCGGCCGTCTCGGCCAGCGCGGCCCGGACCATCGCCCCGCGTGCCTCCGGCGCGGCGTCGTCCAGCCCTCCGCACCAGTCGGCGGCGGTGTCGTTGTCGAACGGGCCCACGTCCCACGTACCCATATGCGTCTCCCTGTGGATCGATCTCCGCGCATCGTGACAGGCACCACTGACAACGCCCCCGGAGCGCCCGCCCCGGCGGACAACGCGTGGCGGCACACCTGATCGCTCAGAGCGAACAACGCCTGGGGAACATTGCGGGGCTCACAAGCATTGAGCCGGTATAGCTCAACTTGACTGCCGAAGGGGAGATCATGGCTACTGAGTCCACTGCCGTCACACCGCTCACCCTGCCCGTGCTGCCGCTCGACGACGAGGTCGTGCTGCCGGGAATGGTGGTGCCGCTGGACCTGTCGGACACCGAGGTGCGCGCCGCCGTCGAGGCCGCGCAGGCCGCCGCCCGGGAGGACGGGGGCAAGCCCGAGGTGCTGCTCGTCCCGCGCATCGACGGGACGTACACCGGGATCGGTGTCCGCGGCACCGTCGAGCAGGTGGGGCGGCTCTCCGACGGTGACCCGGGCGCCCTCATCCGGGGCCGCGACCGGGTCCGCATCGGAGCGGGCACCAGCGGCCCCGGCGCCGCCCTCTGGGTGGAAGGGGTCCGGGTGGACGAATCCGTCCCCGACCCGCTGCCCGGAGCCGTCGCCGAGCTGGTCAAGGAGTACAAGGCGCTCGCCACCAGCTGGCTGAAGAAGCGCGGGGCCTGGCAGGTCGTGGATCGGGTCCAGCAGATCGAGGGCGTCTCGGCGCTCGCCGACAACTCGGGGTACTCGCCCTTCCTCACCACCGCTCAGAAGGTCCGCCTCCTGGAGACCACCGACCCGGTCGCCCGGCTCAAGCTGGCCATCCAGTGGCTGGGCGAACACCTCGCCGAGCAGGATGTCGCCGAGTCCATCGCCAAGGACGTCCAGGAGGGCGTCGACAAGCAGCAGCGCGAGTTCCTGCTGCGGCGCCAGCTGGATGCCGTACGCAAGGAGCTCTCCGAGCTCAACGGCGACCCGGAGGACGAGTCCGACGACTACCGGGCCCGCGTCGAGGCCGCCGACCTGCCGGAGCACGTCCGCGAGGCGGCGCTCAAGGAGGTCGACAAGCTGGAGCGCGCCTCCGACCAGAGCCCCGAGGGCTCCTGGATCAGGACCTGGCTCGACACCGTCCTCGAACTGCCCTGGACCGAGCGCACCGAGGACGCCTACGACATCAAGGGCGCCCAGGAGATCCTGGACGCCGAGCACGCCGGGCTCCAGGACGTGAAGGAGCGCATCACCGAATACCTCGCGGTCCGCAAGCGGCGGGCCGACCGCGGCCTCGGCGTCGTCGGCGGGCGGCGCGGCGGCGCGGTGCTGGCCCTCGTCGGGCCGCCCGGCGTCGGCAAGACCTCGCTCGGGGAGTCCGTCGCGCACGCCATGGGCCGCAAGTTCGTCCGCGTCGCGCTCGGCGGTGTCCGGGACGAGGCGGAGATCCGCGGCCACCGGCGTACGTACGTCGGGGCGCTGCCCGGACGCATCGTGCGCGCCATCAAGGAGGCCGGCTCGATGAATCCGGTCGTCCTCCTGGACGAGATCGACAAGGTCGGCTCCGACTTCCGGGGCGATCCGGCCGCCGCCCTCCTCGAAGTCCTCGACCCCGCGCAGAACCACACCTTCCGCGACCACTACCTGGAGGTCGAGCTCGACCTCAGCGACGTCGTCTTCCTGGCCACCGCCAACGTCCTGGAGGCCATCCCGGAGGCGCTGCTCGACCGCATGGAGCTGGTCAGGCTCGACGGCTACACCGAGGACGAGAAGGTCGTCATCGCCCGCGACCACCTGCTCCCGCGCCAGCTGGAGCGGGCCGGTCTGGAGAAGGACGAGGTCGCCCTGGACGAACCGGCGCTGCGCAAGCTGGCCGGCGAGTACACCCGCGAGGCCGGCGTACGGAACCTGGAGCGGGCCGTCGCCCGGCTGCTGCGCAAGGTCGCGGCCCAGAGCGAACTGGGCGACCGCGAGCTGCCGTTCACGGTGGGCGCGGACGACCTGCGCGGTCTCATCGGCCGCCCGCACCACGTGCCCGAGTCCGCCCAGGACCCGGCCGAGCGCCGTACGTCGGTGCCCGGCGTGGCCACCGGGCTCGCGGTGACCGGGGCGGGCGGGGACGTCCTCTTCGTGGAGGCGTCGCTCGCCGACCCCGAGACCGGGGCGTCCGGGCTGACCCTCACCGGCCAGCTGGGCGACGTCATGAAGGAGTCCGCGCAGATCGCGCTGAGCTTCCTCCGGTCGCACGGCGCGGAGCTGGAGCTACCGGTCGCGGACCTCAAGGACCGGGGCGTGCACATCCACTTCCCGGCGGGCGCGGTCCCCAAGGACGGCCCGAGCGCGGGCATCACGATGACGACCGCGCTGGCCTCGCTGCTCTCCGGCCGGCTGGTCCGCACGGATGTGGCGATGACCGGTGAGGTCTCGCTGACCGGGCGGGTGCTGCCGATCGGCGGCCTGAAGCAGAAGCTCCTGGCCGCGCACCGGGCGGGCATCACCACCGTGGTGATCCCCAAGCGGAACGAGGCCGACCTCGACGACGTCCCGGCCGAGGTGCTGGAGACCCTGGAGGTCCACCCGGTCACCGACGTCCGCCAGGTCCTGGAGATCGCCCTGGCCCCGGCCACGGCGGAGCACAGGATTCCGGCGGCCCAGGCGGCGTAACGGGAGCCATGGACGCGGAACGGCCCGGGCGCGCGGGCCGTTCCGCGTACCGCCGTGCCTACGGGCGGTAGATCGTGCCCGGGACGGGCTCGGCGGGGGCCATCAGCTGGGGGACCGTCACGAAGGTGTAGCCCTGCTTCTTCAGGGTGTCGATGATCCCGGGCACGGCGGGCACGGTGCCCTTGTAGATGTCGTGCAGCAGGATGATGCCGTCCTTGCTCGCCTGGTCGACTATCCGCTTCTTGATCAGCGCGGAATCGGTGGTCGAGTAGTCCTTGGCGGTGGCGCTCCACAGGATCTGGGAGAGCCCGAGGTCCTTGCAGATGCCGGAGATCGTGTCGTCGGTGCGGCCCTGCGGCGGGCGCATCAGCCGGGGCTTCTTGCCGGTGATGTCCGCGATGGCGTTCTGCGTCTTCTCCAGCTCGGCGCGTATCTCGGCCGGCTTCCGGTCGGTCAGGATCTTGTGCGACCAGGTGTGGTTGGCGATCTCGTGGCCCTCGGCCGCGAGCCGCCGCACGGTCTCCGGGTGCTTCTTGACGTGGTTCTTGCCGAGCAGGAAGAACGTCGCGTGGACCTTCTTCTCCTTGAGGATGTCCAGCAGATGCGGCGTGTCCTCGGCCGGGCCCGCGTCGAAGGTCAGGGCGATGCACTTGGCCTTGCGGCAGTCCACCGGGCCCATCGGCGCCTTGGCGTCCGAAGCGGCGTCGTCGCGGGCCGAGCCGGGCGCGGTGGTCTCCATCGAGCAGCCGCTCAATGTGAGCGTGAGCGCTGTCACAAGAGCGACGGCCAACCCCGTACCGATGGACTTCCTCTTACTGGGCACGGCGTGCCACTCCCTCTGGTGAACGAACGCACTGGTGTGCGACCTGGAACGGCGACTATACCTGCGGGGTATACACCGGGTTCATAGTGGGGTGGCCGGAACGCGGTGAAGCCCGGCGACGGGGTGCGTCACCGGGCTTCGCGCCGCGCGGGGAGGGGGCGCCGCTATCCGTTGGCGAGTGCCTGTACGCGGTCGAGGGCGCCGTTGAAGTGGTTGTGGTCGCCCACTGTCGGACCGGAGGACGTGTACTGCCAGATCGTGTAGAAGCCCCAGCCGGCCGGGAGCTCGCCGACCGTGGTGTTGTAGCGGGCCACCCACAGCGGGTTGGTGGTCGCGAAGCCGCCGTTGTTGCCGGTGCAGTCCTTCCACCAGCTGGTCGCGGTGTATATCACCGCGTCGCGCCCGGTGCGCGCCTTGTAGGTGTTCACGAAGTCGCGGATCCACGACACCATCTGGGCCGCGGTCTTGCCGTAGCACTGCGCGCCGTACGGGTTCCACTCGATGTCGAGCACGCCCGGCAGGGTCTTGCCGTCCTTGGACCAGCCGCCCCCGTGGTCCACGAAGTAGTTGGCCTGGACGGCGCCGCTCGTGGTGTCGGGCGTGGCGAAGTGGTACGCGCCGCGGATCATCCCGACGTTGTACGAGCCGTTGTACTGCTGCGCGAAGTAGGGGTTCGTGTAGTACGTCCCCTCGGTGGCCTTGGTGTAGGCCCACTTCACGCCGCTGTTCCAGAGCGTCGACCAGGCGACGTTGCCCTGGTAGCTGGCCACGTCGACGCCCTCGGTCTGGGCGGCGCGGCCCTCGACGGGCAGGCCGCCCTTGCCGTCGTGGGCGATGACGCCCATGCCCATGGTGGCGGTGCCGCGCGCGGGTGCGGTGGGGTCGCCGCCCGCCGCGTTCGAGGCGCCGGGGAGCGCGATGAGGAGGGAGAGGGCTGCGAGCAGCGTGCCGGCCGCGGCGAAGCGCGAGCGGCGGGACTTCGTGGAGCCGGATCTGTGCACGGGCATTGCGTGCCTCCGAGACCTCGGTGGGGGGATCTGCCGACCCGGGAGGCGCCGCACGGCGACCCCGGCGGCATGCCATGGTGTGGACATGCCATGCATGACGCTACGCACGTAGACCCGTGCGGCGGAAGAGGGCCTGGGCGGCGCCGTTGGTCTACTCCTGCGAAATACTGGCGGAGCTGCGGTGATGGCCGTCGGCGGAAGAAACTTTCATCTGCGGGAAAGCTCTTGAGGGGAGTTGACGTGCACGGGAGCGAAAGCGGACGTGAACCCAGCACTGCCGGGGGAAGTGGTGTGGACCACGAATTCCTGTCCCTGGAGCTGGAGTTGGCCGTCTTTCTGCGCCGGGCGCGGGCCAATTCCGGCGAGATGGCGCGCGAGGTGCACCCCGAACTGGAGGCGGCCGCCTACGGCCTCTTCGTACGCCTGGAATCCGCGGGCCGGCAGCGGGCCACCGATCTCGCCGCCTACTTCGGCGTCGGCAAGGCCACCATGAGCCGCCAGCTCCGCGCCCTGGAGACGCTCGGCCTCGTCGCGCGCGAGCCCGACCCCGCCGACGGGCGGGCGTTTCTCGTGCACCTCACCGAGGAAGGGCTCGCCCGCTTCCGGAGCGTCCGTGACGCCCGCCGCGACCGCTACGTCCGCAAGCTGGCCGACTGGGACCGCGCCGAGGTCGCGGAACTCGCCCGCCTGCTGCACCAGCTGAACGCCAGCGCCGAGGACTGAGGGCCCGGGGGAGGGGCCGCGGCCGCCTACAGCAGGACGTACGCCGCCGTCGCGTCGTCGTGGGTCTTGCCCCGGAGGTGCTTACGCTCCGTGTCCGCGTCCTCCAGGGCGCGGACCCGGTCGATCAGCGCCTGCGGGCCCTCCTTCTCCAGGATCCCGAGGCACTCCGCCCAGTCGCCCGCGCCGAACATCTCCGTCCAGCGGCTCGCCCCGTCCGTCATCGCGGCCAGGGCCCGCACCCCGGCGCGCGGCGTCCGCCCGGTGACCGCGCGCTCCGCCACGGCCGGGTCGGCGGCGGCCGTGAAGAAGCCGCCCTCCTTGTTGCGCGCCCGGGCGTCCGCCACCGCGTCCGAGACCAGGAACTCCCGGGGCAGCCGGTCGAGCCGGTCGTCCAGGACCGCGCGGACGTCCCCCTCGGGCGCTTCGAGGAGCAGCACCGAATCGGACAGCACCAGGTGCTCCACCTCGGCCTCGTCCCAACGCACCACGACGACGGTTGCCTGTGGCGTACGTACGTGAGAAAGGTCACAGGTCGAGCGGTGGGCGTCCGCGGTGCGCCGGATGGACTCCGCGAGGATCTCCCGCAAGGTCAGATCCCGCCGCGAACCGGACAGTTCGACCAGGGCCCCGCCCAGCCTGGCCGTGAACCACGGAACCGGGTGCACACAACCGGCATCGCCCTTCGGCGGGGTCACGCCGTCCAGCAGCACCAGCCCGCCGCCCCGACCGGAAGCGGGGAGGACCGAGGCCGTCCAGTCCTCGTTCGGGCGGTCCTGAGTGCCGGGGGCGGTCGCGAGTTCGATACGCATACGGCCAGTCTGCACGATGCCTTCACCGCGCCTGCACCGCACGGAGATTGGTGTGTACCAGCAGGTCAGAAGGGTGGACGAGGCGGAAGGAATCCCTCCGCACCGAGGTGCGGGCGGGCATCCTGCCAAAGCCCGGGCGGAAGTTCCAGCCGGTGTCCACGCATGGCGCCGGGGCCCGCTGGGGAGACTTGTTCGCCAACTCGGGAGTGTTGTTCACTCGTTCGTGTGGCGGAGCGGTTGATGCGCGCCCCCTCCTGAAAAGCACTGGAATGGTCGGGAGCCGTACCAGGGGGCGGGACGCTCGTTCATGTGACCGTGCGTCACCTCTGCTTCAAGGGCGGACGAGTCGAGATTGCGAGCACCGGTGCAGAAGAAGCGGCCTCGGAGCAAGGGCGGCAGCAACAGCGGTTCCGAGGCGGCGCCGACGACCCAGGCCGAGGGCGGTCGCCGTGTGCGCGTCCGCAGCCGGCTGGTCGCGGGCGTCGCCGTCGTCGGGATCACCGCCATAGCGGCGGGGACACCGGCCGTGCTCGCCGCCTCGTCCGACCTCACCGACTCGCAGCACCTGGTCACCCTCGCCGAGCTGAACCAGCAGGCGATCTCCCTGGCCCACTCCCTCGCCGACGAGCGCGACGAGGTCACCGTCTACATCGCGGGCGGCCGGGAGGGCGAGCCGGGCAACCGGGGCGCCCGCGTCGACCAGCAGGTGGACGAGATCCGCGAGGCGGCCCCGGCCGACCTCCTGCGCGACCTCTCCACCATCCCGTCCCTGCGCCGCGACGCGATCAGCGGCAAGGGCACGGCCCTGGAGGCCCACCGGGCGTACTCCGAGGTCATCGCCAAACTCCACGGCCTCGCCGACGAGCTCGCCCGCTCCACCCCGCCGCGCGCCGCCGACGCCACCCGCACCCCGCAGGCGCTCGGCCGGGCCACCGAGGAGGCGTCGGCCGCCCGGGGGCTGCTGCTCGCCGCGCTCGCCGTGCCCCGCCCGGAGCCGGCACCGCCGCGCATCGACCCGTTCACCGGGCTGCCCGTGCAGAGCGAGGACGAGGGCGAGACCAAGGAGGACCGCACCCGGAACGCGCTGAGCGCCGCTGCCCAGCAGGCCCGGGTCGGCGAACTCTCCGCGCTCGCCGACTTCGACCAGTCCGCCGGCGCCACCGCCCGCGACAAGCTGTCCTCCACCGTCACCGGGCCCGAGGTCAACAGCGCCGAGAAGTACCTCGCCGAGCTGACCGACCGCCCCGAGCTGTCCGACTCCGACCTGAAGGTCAGCGACAAGAAGGTCGCCGCGGCCCTCGCCGCCCGCGTGGACCGGATGCGCTCCGTGGAGTCCGCGCTCGGCACCGCCCAGGTCCGGGGCCTCGAACAGCTCCGCGACGACGACGTCACCGCCCTCGAACTGCGCATCGCGCTCCTCGGCGCCTGCTTCCTCGTCGCGGTCGCCGTCTCCACCGCCGTCGCCCGCACCCTCACCCAGCCGCTGGCCGTCCTCCGGATCGGCGCCGCCCGCCTCGCCGCCGAACCCGCCACCGCCGAACCGGTCCGCTACACCGGCCGCAACGACGAGTTCGCCCAGACCGTCCGCTCCATCAACGCCCTCCACGGCCGCCTCCAGGAGCTGCTCCAGCAGTTCAACGTGCGCTTCGAGAGCCTGGAGACCGAGCGCGCCGAACTGCTCGCCGGACGCGAGGCGCTCACCGTGCAGCGCGCCGAACTCCAGGTGCACGCGGCGGACCTGACGGCCCAGCTGGAGAAGCTGAAGAACACCGTCCACCACACCTTCGTCAACCTCTCGCTGCGCACCCTCGGCCTGGTCGAACGGCAACTCGGCGTCATCGAGTCCCTGGAGGAGCGCGAGCAGGACCCGGAACGGCTCGGCACGCTCTTCAAGCTCGACCACATGGCCACGGTCATGCGCCGCCACAGCGAGAACATGCTGGTCCTCGCGGGCGCGGACCACGGACACGGCCACCCGGGCCCGATCCCACTGGTCGACGTCCTGCGCGCGGCCGTCAGCGAGATCGAGCGGTACGAGCGGGTCACCATCCAGTCCCTGCCGCCGCACGCCCAGGTCGCCGGGTTCGCCGCCGACGACCTCAGCCACCTGGTCGCGGAGCTCCTGGAGAACGCCACCTCGTTCTCCCCGCCCGACTCCCACGTCCAGCTCTCCGGCTGGCTCCTGGAGAGCGGCGAGGTGATGCTCTCCGTCCAGGACGAGGGCATCGGCATGTCGTCCGTGCGGATGGGCGAGCTCAACACCCGCCTGGCCGACCCGGCGCTCTTCGAGGCCGGCGAGCAGAACGCCGACGGGGCCGGGCTCGGCCTCCAGGTGACCTCGCTGCTCGCCGCCCGGCACGGCGTACGCGTGGAGCTGCGCGAGCAGAAGGGGAGCGGGGTGACCGCGGTCGTCGTCCTCCCGGAGGCCCTGCTGCCCAAGGCCCTCCCGGCGGCGACGCCCCCGCCCGTCACCGCCCCGGGCGACGCGCCCACGCTGAACCTGCCGGGCTCGGTGGCCGAGGCCAACTCAAACACCCTGCCGGGGCGCACCGCTTCCACCTCCGACGACCCGATGATCGCGGCAGCGGAACGCGCCCTCGCGGGGGCCGCGAAGCCGCCCGTGGCGCCGGAGGCGCCGGTGACCCCCGAGGCCGTCGAGGCGCCGGAGGCCCCTGTGGCCGCTGAGGCGCCCGAGGCGCCCGCGGTCCCGGAGGCGGATGAGGCCCCCGCAGCCGCCACCCCCGCCGCCGCCCCCGAGCCGGAGCCCGCCCCCGAGCCGGAGGCCGAGACCGACCCCGAGCGCACCCTCCAGGTCCGCCTCCCGCGGCCCCCCAAGCCCGCGGACGCCGACCCGTACGCCATCGGCCCCGACCGCCACGAGCGCGCCGCCGACGAGGCCCCGGCCCCCGTGGCCACCGAGGCCCCCGCGCCGACGGACACCGTGCCCGCGCCTCGTCGGCCCGAGGCCGACCCGGTCACCGACAAGGGGCTGCCCAAGCGGACGCCCAAGGTCGTGCGGCCCGCCGGGGCGCCCGTGGCCGAGCGGCGGGGCAGCGTCGACAAGGAGGCCCTGCGGCGCAGGCTCGGCGGCTTCCAGCAGGGCGCCAGGGACGGCCGCCGCGACGTCGAGGCCGAACTCGCCGAGGGCGCGAGCCCCACACGTACCGAGCACGCCGAGCCGGCAGGCCGTAGCGACGGCCGGACCGGAGAGACGGGGGACACAGTCGAGGAGGCACGCAGTTGACTGCGCCCAGCACATTCGGGCTGAGCACCGAGGCCCGGAACCTGCACTGGTTGCTGAGCAATCTCGTGGAGGAGGTGCCAGGGGTCCACTCGGTCACCGTCGTCTCGTCCGACGGGCTGATGCTGCTGTCCTCCGACCCCGGCCACCACAACGCCGCCGAGCCCGCGGCCCCGCAGAGCGGACCGCGCGGTTCCAGCGCCGACCTGGCGACCATCGTCTCCGGCATCGGCAGCCTCACCGTCGGCGCCGCGAAGCTGATGGACGGCGGCGGCGTGAAGCAGACCATGGTCGCCATGGAGGAGGGCAGCGTCTTCGTCATGTCGATCAGCGACGGATCGCTGCTCGGGGTGCACGCCGCCCCCGACTGCGACATGGGCGTCATCGCGTACCACATGGCGCTGTTCGTCGGCCGCGCCGGACACGTACTCACCCCCGAACTCCGCAGTGAGCTGCGCAAATCGATGGAGAGCGCCCAGTGAGCCACGCCGCAGCCGGACCCGCCCGCAAACTGCCCGTCCGGGGGGCCGGCAAACGGCCCGCGCGGGTCCGCCCGTACTCGCTGACCGGCGGCCGCACCCGCTTCGGGCACGTCCTGCTGGTGGAGACGTTCGTCGCCGCGCTGGAGGCCCCCGAGGAGCGCCGCGAGCTCACCAACGGCAATCTGGCGACCCGTCTGATGCCGGAGCTCCGGGCCATCGTCGAGCTCTGCCGCCGGATGCGTACCGTCGCCGAGATCTCGGCGCTGCTGAAGATGCCGCTCGGCGTGGTCCGGGTGCTGCTCAGCGACTTGGCCGACCAGGGAAAGATCCGCGTGTACGGGACCGGGCACGGCACCGGCCAGCCCGACCGCGCACTGCTCGAAAGGGTGCTCGATGGACTCCGCCGTCTCTGAGTCGCTGTTCGCACCGCGGCAGCCGGGCCCGGAGGAGCAGCCCGAGGAGAAGCTCCAGCCCTGGCAGCTGGACCGCACCCGGGCCCCGATCGCCACGAAGATCGTGGTCGCGGGCGGCTTCGGCGTGGGCAAGACCACGTTCGTGACCGCGGTCTCCGAGATCACGCCGTTGCAGACCGAGGCCATGATGACCCGGGCCAGCGAGGACACCGACGACCTCAGCGCCACCCCGGACAAGGCCACCACGACCGTCGCCATGGACTTCGGCCGGCTCACGCTGGACGACGACCTCGTGCTGTACGTGTTCGGCACCCCGGGCCAGCAGCGGTTCTGGTTCATGTGGGACGACCTGGTGCGCGGCGCGATCGGTGCCGTCGTCATGGCCGACACCCGCCGCCTCGCCGACTGCTTCCCCGCCCTCGACTACTTCGAGAGCTGCGGACTGCCGTACATCGTGGCCGTCAACCACTTCGAGGGGACGCCGGGCTTCGAGGCCGAGGACGTCCGGGAGGCCCTGACCGTACCGGCGCACGTGCCCATAGTGATCATGGACGCGCGCAACAGGATCACGGTGGTCGAGTCCCTGCTGGCCCTCGTCGGCCACGCCCTCGACGCCACCCCGGCCTAGGCCGTGTCCGGAAATTCCCGCCTGGCCCGCGGGCGTACGACGGGACTTTCCGGACACGGCCCAGAGCCTTTCTGATCACACACAACGGAGAACCGCGATGCGGAAGATACTGATAGTCGGAGCCGGTCAGTCCGGGCTCCAGCTCGCCCTGGGACTTCAGTCCAAGGGGTACGAAGTCACCCTGATGTCCAACCGCACCGCCGACGAGATCCGCTCCGGGCGGGTCATGTCCACGCAGTGCATGTTCCACACCGCGCTCCAGCACGAGCGGGACCTCCAGCTCAACTTCTGGGAGTCCCAGGCCCCCCGCATCGAGGGCCTCGGCGTCTCGGTCGCCGCCCCCGACTCCTCGCGGGCCGTCGACTGGGTCGGCAAGCTCGACGGATACGCCCAGTCCGTGGACCAGCGCGTCAAGATGGCCGGCTGGATGGACACCTTCGCCCAGCGCGGCGGACAGCTCGTCATCCACGGCGCGGCCGTCTCCGACCTGGACTACTTCTCCCGCACCTACGACCTGGTGATGGTCGCCGCGGGCAAGGGTGAGCTGGTCTCGATGTTCGGCCGGGACGCCTCCCGTTCGCCGTTCGACGCCCCGCAGCGCGCGCTGGCCGTCGCCTACGTCCACGGCATGGGCCCGCGCCCGGAGCACCCGGAGTTCGACGCGGTCCGCTGCAACCTGGTCCCGGGCGTCGGCGAGCTCTTCGTGATGCCGACCCTGACCACCTCCGGCCGCGCCGACATCCTGTTCTGGGAGGGCGTCCCGGGCGGGCCGCTCGACGCGTTCCAGGGCGTCAAGGACCCCTCCGAGCACCTGGCGAAGACCCTGGAGCTGATGGAGCGGTTCACGCCCTGGGAGTACGCCCGCGCCACCAAGGTCGAGCTGACCGACGCCAACGGCACCCTCGCCGGCCGCTACGCCCCCACCGTCCGCAAGCCGGTCGGCCGGCTGCCCGGCGGCGGCCTGGTGCTCGGCGTCGCGGACGTCGTCGTCGCCAACGACCCGATCACCGGCCAGGGCTCCAACTCGGCGTCCAAGTGCGCCGCCGCCTACCTCGACGCGATCGTGGAGCACGGCGACCGCGCGTTCGACGAGGCGTGGATGCAGGCCACGTTCGACCGGTACTGGGACACCGCCCAGCACGTCACCAAGTGGACCAACGCCATGCTCGGCGTCCCGCCGGAGCACGTGCTGAACCTGATCGGCGCCGCCGGACAGCTCCAGCCGGTCGCGGACCGCTTCGCCAACGGCTTCAACGACCCGGCCGACTTCGAGAACTTCTTCTTCGAGCCCGAGAAGGCCGACGCCTACCTCGCCTCGGTGGCGGGCCCGGCCGCCTGAGCCCGCGGCTTCCCGGCCCCGGCCGTCACGCGCCCGGGGCCGAGGAGGCGCCGTACCCCTCGTCCGAACCGTCCGTCGCTCCCTTGGGCAGTTCCGGGCCCTGGTACGAGGCGAGCGGCGTGCTGTCCGGGTCGGGCCGGACCGCGCCGAGCACCGGGTTGGACGCCACGGGCGAGACCTTCACGCTGGTGCCGGGGCGGGGCGCCTGCACCACCAGGCCGTTGCCGATGTACAGCGCCACATGGGTCGCCTCCGGGAAGTAGACCACCAGGTCGCCGGGGCGCAGCGCGTTCATCGGGACCCTGGTCAGCTGCCGCCACTGCTCCTGCGAGGTGCGCGGAATGACGCGGCCGGCGCTCGCCCACGCCTGCGAGGTGAGCCCGGAGCAG
Organism: Streptomyces sp. NBC_00523; assembly: GCF_036346615.1. Classification (NCBI taxonomy): domain Bacteria; kingdom Bacillati; phylum Actinomycetota; class Actinomycetes; order Kitasatosporales; family Streptomycetaceae; genus Streptomyces; species Streptomyces sp. NBC_00523. The sequence goes on from NZ_CP107836.1 coordinate 5,073,886, forward strand.
TCGAACGAACCCGGACCCTCCGCGCCCCACACGTACGGCTTGCCGATCTGCCGGACCGCGTACCCGACGGCCTCGCCGCCCTGGGCGGTCGGCGGGCGGGACGAGGAGAGCGCGCCGGAGGCCACCAGGGCGCTCTGGGCCTGGTCCGTGTTCTTCCGCTCCAGCCCCGAGACGTCGGCGAGCTGGTCGGCGCTGAGCGAGGCGAGCTTCGCCTCCACCTGTTTCAGCCGGGTGCGCACGGTGTCGCGGTCCTTCTTCTTCCGCGCGGCCAGGGTCCGCTGCTCGGCGAGGACCTTGCGGGACTCCTTCGCCAGCTGGTCCGCCCGCTTCTCGGCCGCGCCGAGCCGCTGCACGGCCGCCATCCGCCCGGCGGCGAGGCGCTGGATGACCTGGCCCTGGGTCAGGGCGGCCTCGGGGTCGCGCATCAGGAGCAGCCGCAGATACGCGGAGAGCTCGGACCGGCCCTGGTACTGCTCGCGGGCCAGCTGCCCGGCGGCGTCCCGGCCCCTGGTCAGCGAGCGGCGTGCGGTGACGAGGGCCGCGTCGAGCTTCTTCGCCTGCGCGGCCCGCTTCTTCAGCTCGGCCGTCGTGCCGTTGTACGTCTCGGTGGCCTGTTCGGCCTGCTGGTAGAGGCGCTGCAACTCGGTCAGCAGCCCGGCGACCCCGGCGGCCGGAGCGCCGGGTGCGGGTGGCGGGGGCGAGGGGGCCGCTACGGCGGTGGCGGGTGAGACCACGACGACGGCGGCCAGCGCCGCCGTACCGAGGGAACGCACCAGGGTGCCCGACGACACGACATCACCTCCGGAACCGGGGTGAATCGTGCGACTACCCCATGAGTGAGCGCAATGCGTCCATACGCTCACCCGTGCGACGGGGCGATGCAAGAAGCCACGGCCGTGGAGGCCCCCGCCGCCCTCCGGATTTCGCCCGGAAGGCGGCGGGTGGCGGGCCGGGAGGTGCCGTCAGGCGACCGGGAAGGCGTACGCGTTGCGGCCGCGCCGGACGACCGCCGTCTTGTCGTACGCCAGCACCTGGTAGCCGGCGTTGACGGTCTCGCCCTCCGGGCCCTGGTCGCCGATGTCCTGGAACTTCCAGAGCCGCTTGCCGTCCGAGGTCGAGAAGGCGGTGACCTGGCCGGTGTCGGCCGCGAGCAGGGTGTCGCCGGTGGAGCTGACGGAGAGCACGGCGGAGCCGGTCCCCGCCGCCTCCGTGGAGCGCTGCCACGCCGGCTTCCCGCTCTTGCGGTCGACCGCCCCGACCATGTGGTTGCGGTTCGTGGTGTACAGCACATCGCCCGCCGTGAGCGACGGGCCGAAGACGGAGCCGTTCGTGGTGGCCTTCAGCGTCCACCGGGCCTTGCCGCCGGGGGTCTCGAAGGCGCGCAGGCCGCTGCCCTCGGCCGCGTACAGCATGCCGTCCTTGTCGCCGACCGCCGCCCCGCCGAGGTTGACGTTGCCGAACTGCCGGGTCCACTGGACCTTGCCGGTCTTGCGGTCGTAGCTGCGGAAGACGCCCTTGTTCTTCGCTGCCTTCAGGTCGGCCGGGGTGAGCGTCAGACGTTCCTGCCGTACGACGATGGCGTCCGGCCGGATCGCGATCAGGCGGAGCACGGGCGCGATCGGGCCCACCGCGTTGGGCACCGGGGTCCGCCACAGCTCCTTGCGCTGCACGATGTCGTAGCCGAACAGGTAGGACTTGACGACCTGCTGGTCCTTGCCGGGCTTCTGGCCCTTCTTCGGCTTCGGCGCCTTCACGGTGGTCCGGTGCGAGCCGGTGAACCAGATGGTCGCGCCCTCCGACCCGATCAGCGTGCGGATCGTCATGCCGGGCACGCCCTGGAAGCCGTCGGAGAACGGAACCCGGTGGGCGGCCTTGCCGTCCTTCGCCGACAGCCACAGGAACTCCGTCGGCGTCGCGACGAAGCAGAACTCGTCGCCCGCGGCCAGCGCCGCCTGGCCCTTCGCGCCGTCCGCGTTCTGCCACAGCCTGCGGCCGGTCCGCAGATCGACGGCGCTGGCCTGGCTGTCGTCGGTGAGGACCAGCAGCCGGTTCTTCCAGACCGCGGCGGTCCGGGGGAGCGGGTCGGAGTCCGGGTGGTTGTAGACCCACTGGGGCTGCGGGGCGGACCCCGCCACGCTGGGCCCGCCCGACGTCGGTGCCGGCTTCGGGTCCGGGCCCGGCTTGTCGTCATCGTCGCCGGAGGTCAGCGCGTACAGCGTCCCGCCGCCGATGAGCAGCCCGGCCACGCCGCCCACCGCGCCGAACAGCAGCCCGCGCCGGCTGGGCCCGGAGCGCCGGGGCTCGGCGGGCGGTGCGACGTTCGGGATGGGCGCGGGCGGCAGCGGTACGGGGATGGGCTGGGGAGCCTGGTGCTGGTACGGCGGCTGCGGCTGCTGCTGCGGGTACCCGTACGCGGACTGGTCCGGCCACGGAGCGGGCTGCCCCTGCTGGGCGGGCGGGGCGGGCTGCCCCGGCTGCCCGATCGCCCCGAGCTGCGTGGTCCGGGTGTCCGGCACGGCGGACGCGTCCGGGACCGTGCTGCCCCCGGCGACCGTCGGCTGCTGCCACGCGGGCACCGGAGTCGGCTCGTGCGGCGGCACGGCGTCCTGTATTTCGGGCTCGGGCGCCGGCCGGGGCGCGGGCGCGACGGCGTCCCAGACGTCCCCGTACGACTTCGGGGCATGCGCGCCCCGGGCGCCCGAGGGGTTCTCGTCGGACACCGGATACTGATCGGACACGGGGTTCTCCACAGACGCGTTCTTCATGGACACGGAATTCTCGGGCGCGGCCGCCAGCCGCCGGGCCTCGGCGCCCTGTTCGGACACCGCCGCCCCCAGCTCCTCCGGGAGCCAGCCGGACGCGGCCAGGGCGGACGCGCCCTCCAGGGCGAGTCCGGCGGCCACCGTGCCCGCCGTGGGGCGGTCGGCCGGGTCCTTCGCCAGGCAGCGGGCGATCAGGTCGCGCAGCTCGTCGGGGACACCGCCGAGCTCCGGGGCGGCCTGCGCGATGCGGTCGGCGGCCTCGGCCGGGGGGCCGTCCGCCAGCGGGGTCGTCCCGGTCGCCGCGTAGGCGAGCAGCAGGCCGAGCACGAAGAGGTCGGAGGCCGGGCCCGCCTCCTCGCCCGCGAGCTGTTCCGGGGTCAGATAGCCGAGCCGTACGGAGAGCCGGCCGCCCGGGCCCGCCGACGCCTCGGCCGCCGCGCCCAGCGGGCCGAAGGCGGTGAGCCGGGGGCCGTCCTCGGCGAGCAGCACGGTCCCGGGAGCCAGGCCGTGCAGCACGGCGCCGGTGGCGTGCACCCGGGACAGGGTCTCGGCGAGGCCCGCGCCCAGTATCCGCACGGCACGCCCGGGCAGCGGCCCCGCGGCCCCTATGGCCTCGGCCAGGGTCAGCGCGGGGACGTACGCCGCGGCGGTCCAGGGCGCGTCGGCCCCGTCCGCGCGGGTCTCCAGCGGCCCGTCGACCCAGCCCCCGGCGAGCCGGCCCGCGAGGCGCGCCTCCGCGTCGAAGCGGTGGCGGAAGGCGGGCGAGGCGGCGAGCCCGGGCCGGGCGGCGGTGACCACGACGAGCCCGGCGGGGTCCGTACCGTGCGCGAGGTACTGCACCGCGGCGGCCGTCTCACGCAAGCGGGCCAGCACGGTGTACGGACCGAAACGGCGTGGCTCGTCCTGACGCGGCGCCTCCATGGCGCATCCCCCCTTGTGACCGTCCCGTCCCGTCCCCGGGGACCAGACGTTCGATCTTAGGGCCTGCCGTCCCGCTGCCGTCTGCCGGGCGACGTCTGGCACGCACGCTCGCGGCGTTGCCGAAAAGCCCTAGTAGCTCCGCTACGAGGACTTCCCGGCGCCTTGCGATCGCACGCACCAGACGCCGCCCGGCCGCCCTCCGGGCGACGACGGCAGCGGGACGGCAGGCCCTAATGGGGCGGTTCCTGCGGCTTACCGCCCGGCTTGGACCACGGCCACCGGGGCCGCTCGCGCCCCTCGGGGGCGTACTCGTAGATCCAGCCCCGCTGGATGCCCAGCCGCTTCGTGTGACCGGTCGGGGTCCTGCGGTACGCGTACACCGTGGGCGGTCCGCCGGCCGCGTCCGGGACGGGGACCTCGTACCACTTGGGCGGGTGGCCGGTCGCGCCGGTCAGGACGGGCAGGACCCGGCCGTCCAGCGGGCCGCCGACGAAGGCGGTGTTCTCACTTCTCACCCGGCCAGTCTGACCGATCACTCCGGCGGCAGCAGATGCGCGACCGCGCCGGTCAGCGGGGCGAGCCGGTCCACCAGCCGCCCGGCCGGGCCCTCCGCGGTCTCCAGCGGGAGCAGCGCGGCCACGGCGGCCGCGGTCTGCGGGTCCGAGGACGAGGTGACGGCCAGCAGGCCGATGAACTGGTCGACCAGCCAGTCCCGCAGCTCGGCGGCGTCCGGCCGCTTGCCCTCGTCCAGCCAGATCAGAGAGGCGGCCTCGACCGCGGCGATCCAGGTGCGCACCATCATGCTCATCCGGGGCGCGGGTTCGCTGTGCTCGCCGTGGCCCAGGTGGCACAGGATCTGCTCGGCCGCCGCGCGCCGCACCTCGTCCACGATGGTGGTCGTCCGGGAGGTCTCGGCGACGCTGCCGCCCCGGAGCAGGGCGCTGAAACCGGCGTCGTGCTCGTCCACGAAGGCGAGATAGCGGTCGAGGACGCGGGTCACCCGCTCGGTCGGCGGGCCCTCGGGGGGCTCGGCGAAGCACAGCTTCAGCTGCTCGGCGGCCGAGCGGAGCGCCGCCTCGTACAACTGCTGCCGCCCGCCCGGGAAGTAGCGGTACACCAGTGGGCGCGACACCCCGGCCACCGCCGCGACCTCGTCCAGCGAGACCTCGTCGGGGGGCCGGTGCGCGAAGAGCGTGAGGGCCGCGCCGAGCAGCTGGGTGCGGCGTTCCTCGACGCTGAGTCTTCGGTACGCGCGGCCGGGCGGCGCGGCGGCGGCTGGGGTCATGACACCCAGCCTAAGCGCACCCACCGTCACGCCAGCAGGCCCGAGCTCTTCCAGAGCCGGCGCCCCACCCCGTTCAGGACACCGATGTCCTCGAAGAAGTCGGTCAGCCGCCTGGCACCCGTCTGCATGACCTCCGCCCGGTGTCCGCTGGCCTTGACCTGGGCGACCGCCTCGTGGCGGTTCAGGCCGACGTTCTCGTACACCTGCGGGTTGATGAAGCAGACGGAGAAGACCCGGGCGGCCTGTCCCGAGCTGACGCGGGCCAGTTCGCGTTCCCAGCGCGGCGCGGTCACCATCTGGCGGCGCAGCTCCTCGCGGGCGTAACGGACGTGCCGGGCCTCCTCGATGACGTGGATGCGGGTCACCCCGCGCACCAGGGGCTGGACGCGCTCGTCGGGGAAGGTCAGCCGCTGCATCCAGTCGAGGATCTCCTCGCCGAGGAGCGTCCCGGCGAACGAACCGGGCGTCGTGGACACGCTCTTCAGGACGCGCGCCATGTTGTGGTAGCGGCGCGGCACGGTGTACGTGGGCCCGCCGCCCCAGGTGATCATGCGTCCGAACATCATCGAGTGCCGGCACTCGTCGGCGATCTCGGTGAGCGCGTAGCGGACGTGGTTGCTGGTCGGGGGCTTGTCGTAGACGTGCCGGACGAGCAGCTGCATGAGGATGATCTCGAACCAGATGCCGAGCGAGGCGAGGGACGCGGCCTCGTGCCGGGCGAGTTCCTGCCGCTGGTCGTGCGACATCCGCTGCCACAGCGGGGTGTCGTAGAGCGAGACCAGCTCGGGCGGCCAGAACCACTTGCCGTCCTCCGGCAGGGCGTCCCAGTCGAGTTCCTTGTCGGGGTCGAAGGAGTGCTTGGCGGACGCCTCCAGGAGCCGTTCGGCTATCTGCTCGCGGCCGCGCAGCGGGCCGAGTGCGTCGCGGAGCGTCTGCAGGTCGCTTTCGGACACGGTCGTCATCGCGGAGGCACCTCACCCATGGGTTACCGATGGTCACCCCCTATGAGACTGCTTGTCAGCAAGGCCGTCAATCCCTTGTGCGCGACTTGTTGACCGCGCGTCTACCAACGTGTGAACCTGCCAACTGAGCGGGGAGCCCGCCGACTTCCCGGCAGTCGCGAGGCGAAGGAGCCGTCCGTGTCGACCCACGACCTCTACACCACCGCCCCCGAGGAACCGCTCTGGACCGTGCCCGCCACCGGCGCCGCCCGCTTCAGCTGGGACTACGACGACGGCCGCGAGCGCCTTCTCGCCCTGTACCAGAAGGGCAAGGACAAGCAGTGGGACGGCAACAAGCGCATCGACTGGAGCCTGGAGGTCGACCCCACCGACCCGCTCGGCACCCCCGACGAGGCCCTGCCCCTGTACGGCACCCCGCACTGGGCGCGGATGACCGAGAAGGACCGGGGCGAGCTGCGGCAGCACTACACCTCCTGGCAGTTCAGCCAGTTCCTGCACGGCGAGCAGGGCGCGATGATCTGCGCCGCCCGCATCGTGGAGGCCGTCCCCGACCTGGACGCCAAGTTCTACTCCGCGACCCAGGCGATGGACGAGGCCCGGCACGCGGAGATATACGGCCGGTTCCTGCACGAGAAGATCGGGATGCTCTACCCGGTCAACCACAACCTTCAGGGCCTGCTCGGCGACACCCTGCGCGACTCCCGCTGGGACATGCCCTACCTCGGCATGCAGGTCCTCATCGAGGGCCTGGCGCTGGCCGCGTTCGGCATGATCCGCGACACCACGACCCGGCCGCTGCCCAAGCAGATCCTGGCGTACGTGATGCAGGACGAGGCCCGCCACGTGGCCTTCGGGCGGATGGCGCTGCGCGACTACTACCAGCAGCTCAGCGACGCGGAACGGCGCGAGCGCGAGGAGTTCGTCATCGAGGGCTGCTACCTGATGCGCGACCGCCTCAGCGGGGTCGAGGTCCTGGAGAACTTCGGCGTCGGCAAGCAGGAGGCGAAGGAGCTCTCGGAGCACTCCGAATTCCTCCAGCTCTTCCGTAAGCTGCTGTTCAGCCGCATCGTCCCGTGCGTCAAGGACATCGGCCTGTGGGGCGAACGGCTCCAGAAGGCCTACGTCGACATGGGCGTCCTCGAACTCGGCGACTCCAGCCTCGACCTGCTCATGGCTCAGGACGAGGAGATCGCCGAACAGCTCGACAAGGACCGCTTCGAGGCGGAGGAGCGGGCGAGGGTGGCGGAAGTGGCCGAGGCGATCGCACAGGGCGGGGTCGATGGGGCAGAAGCCTGACGGCGGCCGCGCGGCCGTCCACGCGGCGGTGGCCACCCGGCTCGCGCTGCTGAGCGACCGCCGCCTCGGCCGGGAAGTCGCCGCGGCCACCCCGCTGAGCTCCGGCCTGGGCGGCCGGGCGGCGGAGCTGGACGTCGACGGCACCCGCGTCTTCGTGAAGCGGGTGCCCCTCACCGACCTCGAACTCCGCCCGGAACACGTGCGGTCCACCGCCAACCTCTTCGGGCTGCCGCTGTTCTACCAGTACGGGATCGGCTCGGCCGGATTCGGCGCCTGGCGGGAACTGGCCGCGCACATCCTCACCACGCGCTGGGTCCTCGACGGCGCCCACCCGGACTTCCCGCTGACGTACCACTGGCGGGTCCTGCCCGACACCCCGCCGCAGGGGTACATGGACGCGCTCGGCGGCATCGAGGGCGCCGTGGCCCACTGGGAGGGCCACCCCGCCGTACGCACCAGGCTGGAGGCCATCGGCCGGTCCACCGCGAGCCTGGTCCTCTTCCTGGAACACGTGCCGCACACCCTGGGGTCCTGGCTGGCCGACCGCCGCGCCGACGCCGCGCGGGGCGGCGGGGCACCGCCGTACGCCCGGATCGACGCGGCCCTGACACGAGGCGCGGACTTCATGGGCGCGCATGGGTTCGTCCACTTCGACGCCCACTTCCGCAACGTGCTCACCGACGGCCGGTCGATCCGCTTCGCCGACTTCGGCCTCGCGCTCAGCACCGCCTTCGAACTCTCCGCCGAGGAGACCGCGTTCCTGGCCGCGCACCGCGCGTACGACCGCCATTACGTCGCGGGCGACCTGCTGCGCCACCACTTGTCGGACGAGGTGTACGACGCCGCCTTCCTCCGGGCCTGGCTCGCGGGCACCCGCCCCGCCGCCGTACCCCCCGAAGCCGCCGCACTCCTGGACCGCCACGCCCCGGCCGCCCTCGCCCTGGACGCCTTCCACCACAGCCTTCTGAAGGAGAGCCGGCGCACCCCGTACCCCGCCGCCGCGATCGACGCGGCGGCGGGGCGGTGACCCTACGCGGGCGGCCGCTCCATGCAGACGAGGTCCGCGCGCTCGTCCCATGACGGAACGACGGCGAAGCCGAGGCGTTCGTAGAGCGCGAGGGCCCCGGTGCGCCAGCGCCAGACCGAGAGCCGCACGGTGCGGGCGCCCGCGTGCCCGGCCCGCTCCAGCGCGGCGCCGACAAGCGCGGAGGCCACGCCCCGGCCGCGCGCGGCGGGGTCCGTCCAGAGCCGCTTGATCTCCGCCGCCCCGTCGACCGGGCCGGTGACCACGACACAGCCCACCGCCGCACCGCCGTCCCGGGCGACGAGCACGGTGGCGTCCGCGAACGCGCGGTCCGGGTCCTCCGTCTCCCACCGGTAGCGATCGGGCAGCCCGGACGCGTCGGGGACGGGCGCGCCCTTCTCCGCCTCGGTGCACAGGTGGTAGTCGGTGAGCAGCGCGGCCAGGCCGGGCACGGCGCGCAGTGAGCCGGGCGGCGGGCAGTCCACGGAGACGGGGCGGTGGTCGTTCATGGCCCGAGAATCGCACGACGACGCCTCCGGCCCCCGGCCGGGCAGGCCCCGGAAGGCGTCGCGCGCGCATGCCGTAGCTTGTGCGGCATGAGCATGCCCCCGCCCCCGCAGGACCCTTACGGCGCACCCCAGGGCCCCTACGGCCCGCCGCAGCCCCAGCCGAACCCGTACGCCCAGCAGCAGCCCTGGGGAGCCCCGCAGGGCGCCGCGCCCCAGCCGTGGGGAGCCCCGCAGGCCGCCGCACCCCAGCCGTGGGGAGCGCCCCCCGGTGGCCCCGGGTTCCCGCCGCCGGCCCGGCGGACCCGGCCCGGGGTGATCGCGGCGGCCGTCGCCGGGGCGCTCCTGGTGGCGGGCGGCGTCGTCTTCGGCGTCGTACAGCTGGGCGACAAGGCCGACGACAAGCTGCCGGTGTCCAGCGGGTCCGGCGGGTCCGACGGGTTCCCGGCCGCCGAGTACAAGCTGACCGTGCCGAAGACCCTGCTTGAGGGCGACTACACCCTCCAGGCCGACACCTCGGCGACGGACGGCAAGGACATCGAGGAGACGTACGACCCGACCATCCGCGACCCCAGGGCCGTGGTCACGCAGTACGCGTCGAAGGACGGCGGGACGCTGATCGTGTCGGGGATGTGGGGCCGCATCAAGAAGCCCGAGTTCTCCCGCGACACGATCCTCAAGGGCGCCGCCGAGGCCGAGGGCATGACCGTGGCGGTGCCCGCGCGGGAGTTCACGCCCGCGGGCTACGGGATCACCGTCGCCTGCGAGGTCGTCCGCTCCGAGGACGGCGGCGTCACCAGCACCCTGCCCATGTGCGCCTGGGGCGATGACAACACCGCCTCCTTCGTCGCCGTCGTCACCGAGGAGACCGCGCTCCAGGACCCCGACGAGGTGGACCTCGCCGAGGCGGCCCGTCAGGCGGCCCAGGTCCGCAAGGAGATGCGCGAGCCGATCGGGTCGGGGGCGGCGGCCGGCTGACCGGCCGTTACTGCGAGACCTCGATGATGTTCCCGTCCTTGTCGAGGCTGTGCTCGTTCCAGTACGTCCACCACTTGTCGTCCACGTGCTGGGGGACCTTGCCCTCGGGGTAGCGGGCGTACCCCTTGGGCGGCTCCTCGCCGTCCTTCACGCAGGCGCTGCCCGTGCTGCCGACGTACAGCACCGGGTACTCGCCGCCGGAGCAGACCGCGTCCGCCGTCGAGCACGCGGACGTGAGCAGCGCGAACACCGCGCTGCCGACGGTGAGGGCGGCGGTGGTCCGCAGGGAACGGGGACGGCTGGCTGTACGCATCGTGGCGCTCCTTCAGGGGGTGGCTGTCGGGATCAAGGCTGCCGTCCCGGCCGTCGGGCCGCCCTGAGTACACGTACTCATCCACGGCGTCCGCGTACTTGTGCGAACGGCTCACCCGGACCCCACAGCGCCCGCTCCACCGCCCCCGCCGCACCCAGCAGTCCGGCGTCCCGCCCCCGGGCGGCGACGAGTTGGAGCCCCACCGGGCAGCCGTCCCCGGTGAACCCGGCGGGCACGCTCGCCGCCGGATGGCCGCTCAGGTTGAACGCCCAGGTCAGCGCGGTCGAGAAGGTGGCGCCCGGACCCTCGTGGCCGTGCGGACGGTTGGGCGTGACCGGGGTCAGGAGCAGGGGCGTCCGGGCGAAGAAGGCGTCCAGGCGCCTGTCGTTCTCCGCGCGCACCTCCGCCTCCGGCGGGCGTACGTCCCCGCCCCGCACCGCCAGCCAGGCCGCCGCCGGGTCCAGCAGATCGAAACCCTCGGTGAGCCGCACGACCCCGGCCGCCTCAAGCCGCCGCACCGCACCCCGCACCACGGCCGCCACCTCCGGCTCGGTCTCGGCGAAGCCCAGGTCCGGGCTGTAGGCGGCGGACAGCGGCAGCACCGGCGAAACACCCGCGTACCCGTCCAGTACGCAGCGCAGATACGTCTCCGCCTCTGCCGCCGACGCCGCCAGCACCCCGGCCGACGCGAGCCCCGACCGGTCCGGCGAGGGCAGCAGGCCGTTCGTCGTCTTCAGGCCGAACACCCCGCACCAGGCGGCCGGGATGCGCACCGACCCCGCTCCGTCGCTGCCCGTCGCCAGCGGCACCAGGCCCGCCGCGACCGCCGCCGCCGAGCCCGCCGACGAACCGCCCGGGGTCCGGTCCGGGCGCCAGGGGTTGACCGTACGGCCGTGCCTGCCGAGGCCCCACGTCTGCCAGTGCGTCCCCGGCCCGGGCACGGAGGTCGAGCCGACCGGGACCCCGCCCGCGGCGATCAGCCGCCGCGCCGCGTAGGAGCGGAGGCCGGTGGGGCCCTTCACCGCGAAGGGGAGCCCGGCCAGTGGAAGGCGGGACGCGGCGGGGAGCCGGGCGAGCGCCTCCTCGGGCCAGACGTCCAGGAAGGCGCCGAGCCCCGGGTCCTCGCGGTCGATCGAGGCCAGCACCGCGCGCAGTTCCCCGGAATCGGCCATGGGCTCAGTCTTCCAGGGCCGCCTCCATCACGGCACGGGCGATCGGGGCCGCGCTGCCGCCGCCGCTGATGTCGGCGCGGTCGGCCTCGGCGTCCTCCACGACGACGGCGACCGCGACCGCCGGGCGGGGAGCGCCGTCCGCCTGCGCCCAGGAGATGAACCAGGCGTACGGCAGGTCGGAGTTGTCGACGCCGTGCTGGGCGGTGCCGGTCTTGCCGCCGACGGTCGCCCCGTCGATCGCCGCGTTCCCGCCCGTACCGTCCTGGACGACATCGACCATCATCTGCCGCAGCTGGGTCGCCGTCATGGGGTTCATCGCCCGGTGGTACGACGTCGACCCCGTGGTGCGGACGGTGGCCCCGTCGTGCTTGGTCGTCCGCTCCACCAGGTGCGGGTACATCAGCTCCCCGCCGTTGGCGACGGCCGCCGCGACCATCGCCATCTGGAGCGGGGTCGCCGTGGTGTCGAACTGGCCGATCGAGGACTGCGCCAGCTGGTCGTCGCTCATCTCCGTGTCGAAGTTGCTCCTCGCCACCCCGGACGGGATCTTCAGCCCGGTGTCGTTGAAGCCGAACCGCTCGGCCGCGTCCACCATTCCGTCGAGCCCGACCCGCACCCCGAGGTGCGCCATGACGGTGTTGCAGGAGACCCGGATCGCGTCCGCGAGGGACGCCTTCTCGCAGCCGCGCGACTCGTTGGGCAGCACGGTCGAGGTGCCCGGCAGGACGTACGGGGACGGGGTGTCGGTCTCCTCGTCCGGATCGGTGACGACCTCCGCGTCCAGCGCGGCCGCCGCCGTCACGATCTTGAACGTGGAGCCCGGCGGATAGGTCTGCCGGATCGCCCGGTTGAGCATGGGCCGGCTCTCCGCGTCGTTCAGCTCCCGCCAGGCGCCCGTGACGGCCGCGCCGGTCCCGGACAGCCGCCCGGGGTCGTACGAGGGCGTGGAGACCAGGGCCAGGATGCGCCCGGTCGACGGTTCGACGGCGGCGACCGCGCCCCGCCGGTTGCCCAGCCCCTCGTACGCGGCACGCTGCATCGCGTCCCGGACCGTGGTCACGACGTCCCCGCCCGGCTGCTGGGTCCGGCTCACCTCGCCCCACAGGGGGAGCGGGGCGAGCAGCGGGTCGGTGCCCGCGAGGATGCCGTCCTCGGCGTTCTCGATCAGGGTGGTGCCGTACGTCTGCGAGGCGTAGCCGGTCACCGGCGCGTACAGCGGCCCGTAGCGGTAGGTCCGTTCGTACGCCAGCTGCTCGCCGGTGTCCTTCGAGCCGGTCACGGGCCGCCCGTCTGCCAGGATGTTGCCGCGCGGCTGGTCGTAACGGGCGATGGTGTTACGGCGGTTGGCCGGGTTGTCGTCCAGCGTGTCGGCCTCGAAGACCTGGACCCGGGCGGCGTTGGCCAGCAGCGCGACGAGCAGCAGCAGGCAGAAGGCGGCGGCGTGCCGGATGTAGCGGATCACCGGTCGTCCCCCTCGGCCGGGGACTGCGACGAGCCCGCCGGGACCGACGCCACCACCCCCGTCTCCACCGGGTCCGGCGCGGGCCTGCGGGCGCGATCGCTGACCCGGATCAGCAGCGCCACGATGATCCAGTTGGTGACCACGGACGAACCGCCCTGCGCCAGGAACGGCATCGCCATTCCGGTCAGCGGGATCAGCCCCATCACCCCGCCCGCGATCACGAAGACCTGGAGCGCCAGGATCGAGGCGAGGCCGATCGAGAGCAGCCGCCCGAACGCGTCGCGCAGCGAGAGCCCCGCCCGGAACCCCCGGGCCACCAGCAGCGCGTACAGCAGGAAGAGCGCGGTCAGCCCGGCGTACCCCAGCTCCTCGCCCGCCGTCGCCAGGATGAAGTCCGACTTGGCGGCGAAGCCGATGAGTACGGAGTGCCCGAGCCCCAGCCCCGTACCGAGCATCCCGCCCGCCGCGAAGGCGAACAGCGACTGGGCGAGCTGGCCCGGACCGCGTCCGGCGTCGATCGAGGCGAACGGATCGAGCCAGTCCTGCACCCTGCTGTGCACATGCGGTTCGAACGAGCCGACGACGAACGCGCCGACCGCCGCGAGCAGCAGCCCCACCGCGATCCAGCCCCGGCGCCCGGTCGCCACGTACAGCAGGATCACGAACAGCCCGAAGAACAGCAGCGAGGTGCCCAGATCGCGTTCCAGGACCAGCACGCCGACGCTGAGCAGCCAGATCGCCACGATCGGGCCGAGCACCCGGCCGGTGGGCAGCTGGAACCTCCAGACCGTGCGGCCGGTGTACGCGAGGGCGTTGCTGTTCGCCGCGAGGTAGGCGGCGAAGAACACCGCGAGCAGGATCTTGGCGAACTCGCCGGGCTGGAAGGAGAAGCCGCCGACCCGGATCCAGATCTTCGCCCCGTTCACCGCCGGGAAGAAGATCGGCACGATCATCAGGACCAGCGCGGCGGCCACCGACACGTACGCGTACCGCTGGAGGATCCGGTGGTCGCGCAGGAACACCACGACCGCGATGAAGAACGCGACGCCGATCGTGGACCAGATCAGCTGGGTCGTCGCCGCCCGGTCGCCCGGCGTCTCCAGGTCGAGCCGGTAGATCAGCACCAGGCCGATCCCGTTGAGCAGGACGGCGATCGGCAGCAGCAGCGGATCGGCGTACGGGGCGCGGAGCCGTACCGCGAGATGCGCGAGCAGCGCCAGCAGGCCGAGCCCGCCGCCGTACCCCGCGACATCGGGCGGGACCGCGTCGTCGTGGGCGAGCCCGACCGCGGCGTAGCCGCAGACGGAGATCAGGACGGCCCCGATGAGGAGCGAGAGTTCCACGCCGCGCCGCCGGGGCAGGCGCAGCTCGGGCGGGGGTGCGTCCGCCGTCGATGCGGTCATGCCCCGCAACGTAGCAAGACGCGGGTGGTATGTCGGTTATGTCGAGGCGCGTGCGGGGCGGCTCATGGCTCCTCGCGCCGCTCCCCGCCGTCCGGCCCCTCGTACCGGGGCAGCGTCAGCCGGGCCACCGCGCCGCCGTCCGGCGCGTTCCCGAAGGTGAGCGCCGCGCCCATCACCTCGGCCTGGCCGGCCGCGATGGTCAGCCCGAGGCCGTGCCCCTTGCCGCCGCCCTCGGTGCGGAAGCGCTGCGGGCCGCCCGATGTCAGGTACTCCGGGAAGCCGTCCCCGTGGTCCCGCACGGTCACCGCGGGCCCGTCGACGGTGAGCACCACGGGCGGCCGGCCGTGCCGGTGGGCGTTGCTGATCAGGTTGCCCAGGACGCGCTCCAGGCGCCGCCGGTCCGTCTCGACGCGCACCGGCTCCCCGGTGACCTCGACCCGGGTGTCCGTGCCCCGCGCCACGCGGGCGGCGAGCGGGGGCAGTTCGTGGACGGCCAGGTCCACGTGTTCGGTGCGGGCGTCCAGGCGCGAGATCTCCAGCAGGTCCTCGGTCAGGGCGCGCAGGGCCCGGGCCCGGTCCTGTACCAGCTCCGACGGGCGGCCCGGCGGCAGCAGCTCGGCGGCGGCGGACAGGCCGGTGAGCGGGGTCCGCAGCTCGTGCGCCACATCCGCGGTGAACCGCTGTTCCGCCTGGAGCTTGCGCTGGAGCGCCGAGGCCATGGTGTCCAGCGCCCCGGCGACGACGGCGACCTCGTCCTGCCGCCGCGACGGGTCCGCCGTGCGCGGGTCGTCCACCCGCGCGTCCAGGTCGCCCGCGCCGATCCGCCGGGCCACCCGCGCGGTCTGGTGCAGCCGCCGGGTGACCCGGGTGACCGCGAAGGCGCCGACCAGCAGAGTGGCGCCGATGGCCAGCACCGAGGAGCCGATGATCGCCCCGTCCAGGCCGTTGATGGTGCGGGCGCTCTGGCTGTAGTCGGTCCAGGCCGCCAGCGCGTGCCCGCCGTCCGCCGGGGCCGCCGCCCACATCACCGGACGCCCGGTGAGCCGGCCGGTCATCGTCCCGCGCCGCCCGCCCGCCGCCAGCACCCGCAACGGCCCCGGCAGGCCCGGCGGATCGACCCCGGAACGCGGCGGCAGCGCCTCGCCCGCCTCGTACGCGCGCGACACCTCCGTCAGCCGGGCGAGGGACTTCTCGCGGGCGTGGCCCACGGTCTGACGGGTGACCGCGGTGTGCACCAGGACGCCCAGGAGCGCGGCGAGCACGCAGCACATCACGGTGATGAAGACCGCGGCCTTCCAGGTCAGCGTCGCCGTCCAGGCCGGAAGCCGCGGCCGCGAACGCCGCCTCGGCGCCCCTGCCCGGCGGCTCACCGGCGCTCCGCCGACAGGGAGGCCGTGGGCCGGGGCGTGCGCGGGGCGGAGGGGCGCGGCACCGGCGTCCGCCGCCCGCCGTCCCGGGTGCGCAGGATCTCGTCCTGCGTCGGCAGCATCGCGCGCTGCCGCCCGTCCCAGGACCAGGCGGTGCGGTACTCGTACCCCGTGATCGCCGACGGCGCCCGCATGATGAGGTCGCGCCCGGCCAGCTGGACGCTGATGACCGCGTCCGACGTGGACATGATCCGGGTCAGCCCGCCGGACTCCGGCATGTAGACCCGGACGGACAGCTGGCGGCCGGGCATCCGGACCGCGAGGACCATCTCGTCCCGGCCGTCGCCCGTGAGGTCCCGGAAGTACGGCGGCAGCACCGGGCAGGTCCGGGGCGCGGACCGGCAGGCCTCGACCAGCTTCACCGTCCCGGCCGGCAGCTCGCCGCCCTCCCCGGCCCGCTCGGGCGGCACCTTCAGGCCCGCCCGCACCACCGCCACCGGGTCGAGCCGGCGCACATCGCCGCCGGTGACCCGGATGCCGGGGATACGCGCGGTCTCGCCCTCGCCGTAGTCGTAGGGGGCGGCGGACGCCGGCGGGAGGGACGGCCACAGCCGCACCGGGCCGTTCGCGGGCGGGGTGCGCCCGGCGCTCCGCAGCTCCCCGCCGGTGCCGCAGCCGGCCAGCAGCACGATGCCCAGGGTCGCCAGGGCGGGCAGCCGCAGACGCATGACTTCCTCCGTTCCCGGGCGGGCGGACGGGCCGACCCAGCCGACCCTATTCGGAAGGAAGTCTCATATGTGTATTTAGTGCTGATGCCCGGTCAGGGTGGCGCCGCCTACTGCTGGTACGGGTTCTGCCCCTGCCCCGAAGGCCCCGAGGCGCCGGGCGCGTAACCCTGCTGCGGCGCCTGGCCGTACGGGTTGCCGCTCTGTGCGGCCATCTGCTGGGCCAGCAGCTGCTCGGCCTGGTCCTTGGGTATCCGCTGCTCACCGCCGCAGAACGTGCACTGCGTGGCGTACGAGGTCGAGATCGGGAACAGCGGCACGAAGAACAGCGTGAACTTCGTGACCCGCTTGCGCAGCGTGTGCGCCGCCGGGTTCCCGCACCAGCCGCAGACCAGCGTGAGGATCGCCAGCTGGTACAGATACCCTCGCGTGCCGAAAATGATCATGTCGGTTCCTTCCCCGTGTTCCCCGGGAGCGCCCGGCGGCAGAGCGCCAGCAGCTTTTCGTCGGTGTAGGTGTCGTGGCTGCCGCAGTCGCCTTCCGGCGCGTTGTGACGGCGTACGGAGGTGAGTTCGGCGAGCAGCACACGCGCCGCGTCCGACCCTGCACCAACGGGTCCCGTCCGCGCCAGGCATTCCGCGACCCGGACCCGGACCCGGTGGTTCTGCTCCCAGGCGGTCAGCAGCACCGGGACGGACTCCTCGGCACGACCGGAAACCTCCCACAGCGCGATCGCCGCGTCCACCCGTAGCCACACGTTCCCGTCGTACAGCAGCTCCCGCAGCCGGGGCGCGCCCGCCGCCGCCCGCCAGCCGAGGCGCCCCACCGTGCCCACCGCCGCCCGCCGCGCCTCCACGTCCCAGGCCGCCAGCCCCGCGATCAGCGCGGGCAGCACCGCGTCGGCGTCCCCCTCCACCGCCCACAGCGCCCCGGCCGCCTCCGCCGCCTCCACCGTGCCGGTCCGCCGCACCAGGGCGCGCAGCTCCGGTACGGCGCAGCCCGCGGCGGGCCCGAAGGCGGCGAGGGCCCGCAGCGCCGCCGTACGCAGCCGCTCGCCCCCGGCATCCGGGGCCCCGCGCAGCACCCGCAGCACCTCCGGGGCCGCCGCGCCCGCCCGGAGCGCGGCGAGCGCGACCAGCACCGGGCCCACCCGGTCGTACGCCCGCTCGTCGAGCACCGCCTCGCTCAGCCGCTGCCGCAGTGCTCCGGCCAGCGGCAGGGCCGCCTCGCCCAGGCGGGCGACCCCGGGCCCCAGCTCGGACGGCACCAGGGGGTGGCCGAGGGCCGCCGTCAGGGCGGGCAGGACGCGCGGGTCGCCCAGCCGGGCCAGGGCCGTCGCCGCGCTGCCCAGCCGGGTGCGCCCGTCCGGCCAGGTCCGCACCCAGTCCGCGGGGTCCGCCGCGACCCGCTCCGCCAGCGCGTCCGCCGCCGGGGCGGCCAGCCCGGACAGCCCCGCCAGCAGCTGCGCCGCGGACTCGGCGAGCCTCGGCTCGGGCGCGGCCAGCTGCTCGCCCACCAGCCGCACCAGCTCCGCGTACGAACCCCGGCGGCCGCCGATCAGCCGGTCGCTCATGCGGACGGCGTCCACGCGCTGCCAGGGGTCGGGGCTGCGCAGCTGGTCGGCCAGGAGCGCCACCCGCTCGGCGACCCGGTCGTCGAGCCCGGCGTGCAGCGTGCGCAGCAGATCGGCCGTCCAGGGCGCGGCCCGTCCCGCCGTCTCCTCGGCGGACAGCGCCCGCAGCTGGCCCCGCAGGGTCAGTGGGGCCGCCTCGGCGCCCGGGCCCGGCGGCTCGACGGGGCGCGCCCGGGTGGACCCGGGACCGGCGGCCGAGGTGCGCAGCTGCCCCAGCAGGCCCGTCACCACGGGCACCACATCGCCCGGCAGCGCGTGCGGGGCGCAGCGCGCCAGCTGGGCCAGGGCCGCGAGCCGCAGCCCCGGCGGGCCGGGGTCGCCCACCAGCCGGGCGAACCAGTCGGCGACCGGTCCGGCCAGCGGCCGGTGGCGCAGGGCGAGCCGCCCCGCCGCCTCGACCAGGGCGAGCCGCACCTCCTCGTCCCGCTCCGCCGCCAGCCGCGCCCGCAGCAGGGCCAGCACCCTGGCCGGGTCGTCGTGCAGGGCGGCCAGCGCGAGCGGGGCGCTCAGCCGTACGCCCGGGTCCTCGTCGGCCAGCAGCCCGAAGAAGACACCGGCACCGGCGGAGACGGCCGCCGCGGCCATCGCGTAGTTCGCGGCGCCCTCCGCCTCGTCCTCGTCGATCTCGTCCTCGTCGTCCGAGCCCAGATCGATGCCGCCGATGCTGGTCAGCAACTCGACTATGTCGCCCCGGTCCGGCACCCAGGGGTCGGCGACCAGCTCGAAGAGGAAGGGGATGCAGGCGAGCGTGCACGGATAGACGTCGCCCTGGTGGTGCACCGCCCCGTACATCCCGTCCAGCGCCCGCTCCCGCTCCGCCGGATCGGCGGAGGCCAGCCCCCGTAACAGCGCCGGCACGTCGTCCGCCGGTCCGTAGGCATGTTTCATCGAGGCCCAGTCGACCTCTTCGATCCCCGCGAACACGCCATCGCCTCCCCGCCGACGTCACACACGCAGTGTCTGCGCAGAGTGTGCACCACCGCTCGGACGATCCGACCATCCCCGGCGCGCATTTGCCCTGTGACATGACAAGAGTCGCGTACTTACGGTATGGACGGGGCGGGTCCGTCCGATCAGTCCGGAAGCCGTCGTGCCTGTTCCGGATCGCAGAGCGGGGCCAGCAGATCGCCGTGCCGGTCGAGCCGTGCCGCCATGTCGTCCGCCAGGAAGACCAGATCGCCGGGGGAGCGGCAGCCCTCGATCTCCGCCCAGGTGACCGGCGCCGAGACGGCGGGCTCGGCGCGGGCGCGCAGGGTGTAGGGCGTGGCGGTGGTCTTCGCGGTGGCGTTCTGGCTGAAGTCGACGAAGACCTTGCCCGGCCGCAGCGCCTTCCGCATCCGGTGCACCACCAGGTCCGCGAGCTCCTTCTCCGCGCGGACGGCGAGGCCCTTCGCGTACGCCGACACCACCGCCGAGTCCGTGGGGACGACCGGGACCAGCAGGTGCAGGCCCTTGGCGCCCGAGGTCTTCCCGTACGCCGTCAGGCCGTCCTCGGCCAGCCGCTCCCGCAGCCACAGCGCGACCCGGCAGCACTCGACCACCGTGGCGGGCGGCCCAGGGTCCAGGTCGAACACCAGCCGGTCGGCCACCGCCGGGGTCCCGGCCCGCCACTGCGGGGTGTGGAACTCCACCACCAGGTTGGCCGCCCACATCAGCGAGGCCAGATCCTCCACGACCACCTGCTCGGACGGCTCGCTCCCGTGGTGCGGCACCGGGGCCCGGCGTACCCAGGACGGAGTACCGGGCGGCGGGTTCTTGGTGAAGAACAGCTGGCCCTCCGGCCCGTCCGGATAGCGCAGGAAGGACACCGGCCGGTCCCGCAGATGCGCGAGCAGCACCCCGGCCGCCGTGGCCGCGTAGTAGTGCAGCACCTCGCCCTTCGTGGTGCCGGTGGCCGGATACAGCACCTTGTCCAGATTGCTCAGGGACAGCCGTCGCCCCTCCACGTCGGTGATCGGCGTCATACGATAAGAATCACACGCAAAACGCAGCTTTCTCCGTATCTCCGGATACAAGGGGTGAACCGGTGAGATCCATCTGGAACGGCGCCATCTCCTTCGGGCTGGTCAGCATCCCGATCAAGCTGGTCAACGCCACCGAGAACCACTCGATCTCGTTCCGGCAGGTCCACGTCGAGGACGGCGGGCGCATCCGCTACCGCAAGGTGTGCGAGCTGGACGGGGAGGAGGTGCCGTCCGCCGAGATCGGCAAGGCGTACGAGGACGCCGACGGCACGATGATCCCGATCACCGACGAGGATCTGAGCCACCTGCCGCTGCCCACCGCGAAGACCATCGAGATCGTGGCCTTCGTCCCGGCCGACGCGATCGATCCGCTCCAGATGGACGCGGCCTACTACCTCTCGGCCAATGGGGTCCCGGCGGCGAAGCCGTACACCCTGCTGCGCGAGGCCCTGAAGCGGAGCCGGAAGGTGGCCCTCGCCAAGTACGCCCTGCGCGGGCGCGAGCGCCTGGGGATGCTCCGGGTCGTGGACGACGTGATCGCCATGCATGGGCTGCTCTGGCCGGACGAGATCCGGGCCCCCGAGGGCGTCGCCCCGGAGTCCGACGTGACCGTCCGGGACGCGGAGCTGGACCTCGCGGACGCCCTGATGGACACCCTCGGCGAGGTCGACATGGACTCGCTGCACGACGACTACCGGGAGGCGGTCGAGGAGATGATCGCCGCGAAGGCGTCGGGCGAGGCGCCGGAACCGGCCGAGAAGGGCGCGAAGGGGGGCGGCAAGGTCATCGACCTGCTCGCGGCCCTGGAGAGCAGCGTCAAGGCCGCGAAGGAGGCCCGGGGCGAGGAGGGCGACTCCGTCGCGGGCGTCACGCACCTCGCCGACCACAAGGCGTCCGGCACCGACAAGAAGGCATCCGGCTCCGGCGGCGCCGCCAAGAAGTCCGCCTCCTCCCCGAAGTCCACCGGCGGCAAGAAGTCCACGTCCAGCGGTACGGGCAAGCGGGCGGCCAAGAAGACGGCCACCAAGAGCACCGCGAAGAAGACGGCCGCCAAGAAGACGACGGCGAAGAAGACGGGCTCGAAGAGCACCGCGTCCCGGAAGCGCGCCTCGGCCTGACGCGTGCCCGTACGAATGGACATGGGGCCGGTCCACCGCGATCGGTGGCCGGCCCCACGCCTCGTCCCAGCGCCGGGCGGTCAGCGCCGGCGGTAGGAGCTCACATAGCCGGCGGCCGGAGTGCCGACGCCGGTCACGTCGTCGTAGCCGCGCACGGCCGCCAGCGAGGCGTCCTTGCCCAGGCTGCGCACGGTGGTCCGCAGACCGTCCGCCGCGTCGACGCCGTTGACGTAGTCCACCCGGACGACCGCCAGGTCACGGCGCGCGCCGAGCGGGTGGTCGGTCACGTCGTGGTACGCCTTCGAGTGGTACCGGGCGTAGATCGCCGGGTTGGCGAATCCGATCGGCCGCCCGTGCTGGGCCTGCTGCGCCAGCGCCTGGATGCCCGCGATGACCGGGGCCGCCAGCGAGGTGCCGCCGATGCGGTACTCGTCGTAGCCGAGCGAACCGTCGGGCAGGGTCTGGGTCTGCCCGACCAGGAAGCCGGTGTTCGGGTCGGCGACGGCCGCGATGTCCGGGGCCGTGCGCATCCGGGTCTTCCCGTTCGCCCGCGCCAGCGAGTCCGGAACGATCCCGCGCTGGTAGAACGGCTGCTTCACGGTGGAGCTGGTGCCGCCGCCCGCGCCGGAGGTGTACGCGCCGGGGAACCCTTCCCAGCTGCGGCCGTCCGCCGCCAGCGGGGCGTTGAGCGTGCCCCAGCCGGTCTCCCAGAGGTACTTGTCGTGCTTGCCGACCGCGAGCGCGGTGCCGCCGACCGAGGTCACCCAGGCCGAGTCGGACGGCACGTCGATCTGCTTGGTGCCGGTCGAGTCGACGTTGTCGCCCGCGTCACCGGAGGAGAAGTAGAAGCCGATGCCCTCGATCGCGCCCAGCTGGAACACGTGGTCGTAGGCGAGCGCCAGGTCCGGGGTCTGGTTGGCCTCCACATCGCCCCAGGAGTTGGAGACGATGTCCGCGAGGTGGTGGTCGACCACCTTGTTCAGCGAGTCCAGCAGGTCGTTGTCGTAGCAGGAGGCGCCGCCCACGTACACGATGTCGGCGGCGGGCGCGACCGCGTGCACGGCCTCGACGTCGAGGGTCTCCTCGCCGTACCAGCCGGAAGCGCCGCACTCCTCGGTCTTCGTGTACTCCTTGGGGAGCACCTGGCTCAACTGGCCGCGCTTGTAAGGGGCGTCACCGTTGCGCTTCGCGTACTCGGCGGCGTCCTTCGCGATGGTGGGTGAGGCGTACGCGTCGGTGATGGCGACGGTCACGCCCTTGCCGGTGTAGCTCCCGGCCCCGTACGCGGCGCGCAGCTGCTTGCCGGTGTAGCCCTTGACGGCGTACGGCGCCTTCGACCCGTACGCCTTCGGCAGCGAGGAGGCCGTCCTCGACCCGAAGTACGAGGAGAACGGACCGGAGTTGCGGAACACCGCGTCCGGCGGCGGCAGCGCGTCGTCGTGGCGGGCGGTGTGCGGGGCGCTGTCCAGACCGGACACGGCGAGCACGGCGTCACCCAGCCCGGCGGGGACCGAGGCGGTGGTGGCCGGGGCGCGGTAAGTGCGCCCGCCCTTGCGGTAGTTGCGCAGCTGGGTGGAGAACACCTTCTCGGCGGCGGCGACGTCACCGGTGGCCGAGACGTAGTGCTGGTTCGCCCCGGTGACCGTCAGCCCACCGGCCTTCAGCCACTGACTGACCCGCTCGATCTGCTCCGGGGTGGCCCCGAACCGGGCCTGTGCCTGCGCGGGGCTCAGGAACTTCCCGTACGAGGACGACTCCGGGTCCGACACGGCGGCGGCGTAGGCGGCCAGCCCCTTCGCGTCCCGGCCCGCCAGGTGCACCCGGACGGCCACCTTCGTGCTGTCGGACGCGGCCCCCTGGTCGGCCGAGGCGGTCGCCCAGGCCGGTTTGGTGCCCTGCAACGCGTCCCGGCCCCCGTGCCCGGCATCGGCACTGGCATCGGGCATCCCGAGGGCGAGCGCCCCGGCGAGCAACGGCAGTGTCACTGCCATGCTCAGCCCGGCGCGTCGTCCGGCGCGGCTGAATATCAAAACAACAACCCCCTGCGATATGGGTCTCGCGTACGGAGCATGTGCCGAATGAAGTGCACATGTAATGCGCCACTCTGGCGAGGAACGCTTCATGCAGGGGACATGCATTGACCAAGAGTCGACCAAGTGCCGTGGGAACCGGGTCGGTTCGCCTGCCGCCGGGCACCCCGCCCGGCCGCCCGGTAAGGTGCGGAGGGCCGCGACTGGCGCGCACTCCTCGCGGGGTGCTCAGTGGAATCGACCACGAGGGAGCGGCACACCCCGGGCGCGCCCGGGGGCGTCATGCCGGAGAGCCGTCCGCCTGGGCATCCGGGTCCACGCCGCAGCCATGCGACCGACCCGGGAGGAACCCGTGACCGCGTCCGTACCCGCACAGCCCCGCCACCCCGCCCTGGGGGCGACCGACCCCGAACTCGCCGCCCTCGTGGCCGCCGAGGAGCGGCTCCAGGCGGACACCCTGCGCCTGATCCCGAGCGAGAACTACGTCTCCGCCGCCGTGCTCGAAGCGTCCGGCACCGTGCTCCAGAACAAGTACTCCGAGGGCTACCCCGGCAAGCGGTACTACGAGGGCCAGCAGATCATCGACCAGGTCGAGACCCTGACCGCCGACCGCGCCCGGGCCCTCTTCGCCATGGACCACGCCAACGTCCAGCCGTACTCCGGCTCCCCGGCCAACCTCGCCGTCTACCTGGCCTTCCTCAAGCCCGGCGACACCGTGCTCGGCATGTCGCTGCCCATGGGCGGCCACCTCACGCACGGCTGGGGCGTCTCCGCCACCGGCACCTGGTTCAACGGCGTCCAGTACGGCGTGCGCCGCGACACCGGCCGCGTCGATCTGGACGAGGTCCGCGACCTGGCCCTCGCCGAGCGGCCGAAGCTCATCTTCTGCGGCGGCACCGCCGTGCCCCGCACGATCGACTTCGCGGGCTTCGCGGAGATCGCCCGCGAGGTGGGCGCGGTCCTGGTGGCGGACATCGCGCACATCGCGGGCCTGGTCGCGGGCGGCGCCCACCCCTCGCCCGCGCCGCACGTGGACGTCGTCTCCACGACCACCCACAAGACCCTGCGCGGCCCGCGCGGCGCGGTGCTCCTCAGCCGCGCCGAGCACGCCCGCGCCCTGGACCGCGCCGTCTTCCCCGGCCTCCAGGGCGGCCCGCACAACCAGACCACGGCCGCGATCGGCGTAGCCCTGAAGGAGGCGGCCACCCCGGACTTCCGCGCCTACGCCCACGCGGTGGTGGCCAACGCCCGTGCGCTGGGCGAGGAGTTGTCGGCCCGTGGCTACGACCTGGTCTCCGGCGGCACCGACAACCACCTGCTGCTGGTGGACCTCACCGCCAAGGGCGTCCCGGGCAAACCGGCGGCCAAGGCCCTGGACCGTGCGGGCATCGTCGCCAACTACAACGCGGTCCCGTACGACCCGCGCAAGCCGTTCGACCCGTCGGGCATCCGCCTCGGCACGCCCGCGCTGACGTCACGGGGCGTCCCCGTCTCGGAGATGGCCAGGATCGCGGAGTGGATCGACCGCGTGATCACGGGCGACGAGGACACGATCGCGAAGGTGCGCGCGGAGGTGAAGGTCCTGATGGACGCGTACCCGGCCCCGGGCCTGCCGGTCGCCTGAGTCACCGCATCGACAGTGCCCGCGTCGCACTGTCCACTCCTTGTAGCGCGTACGCCGACCCTGCGTACGCGCTGCAGGGCCGGTGGGAGCCGAATGCTTCGTCCCCGCGGGCGAAGCCTCGCACGCCGTCTCGATTCGCTTCAGCGGGGCCGGAGTTCGGCGAGGAGATCGCGGACGTGCCGCTCGATCCGGTCGCGGATCGGCCGGACGGCATCGACCCCGTGGCCGGCCGGGTCTTCGAGTGACCAGTCGAGGTACTTCTTGCCGGGGAAGACGGGGCAGGTGTCTCCGCACCCCATGGTGATCACCACGTCCGATGCCTGTACGGCTTCGACGGTCAGCACCTTCGGGGTCTCGGTGGAGAGGTCGATGCCGACTTCCGCCATGGCCCGGACGACGGCCGGGTTCACCGAGGCCGCAGGCGCGGACCCGGCGGAGCGGACTTCGACGCGGCCTTCGGAGAGGTGGGTCAGGAAGGCGGCGGCCATCTGCGAGCGCCCCGCGTTGTGGACGCACACGAACAGCACGGACGGCTTGGGTTCAGGCATGGGCGGGCCCTTCCGGGGAGGCGGGGAAGCGGCGGCGGGCGGCGAGGGCGACATGGACCAGCCCGATGAGGACGGGGACCTCGACGAGCGGGCCCACGACCCCGGCGAGGGCCTGGCCGCTGGTGGCGCCGAAGGTGGCGATGGCGACCGCGATGGCGAGCTCGAAGTTGTTGCCGGCCGCGGTGAACGCCAGCGTCGTCGTCCTCGGGTAGTCCAGCCCCACGGCGCGGCCGACGGCCATGGAGCCGGCCCACATGAGCGCGAAGTACACCAGCAGCGGCAGCGCGATCCGGGCGACGTCCAGGGGCCGGGAGGTGATGGCGTCGCCCTGGAGGGCGAAGAGCACGACGATGGTGAACAGCAGCCCGTACAGGGCGACCGGGCCGATCCGGGGGATCAGCTTCGTCTCGTACCAGGTGCGCCCCTTGGTCTTCTCGCCGAGACGCCGGGTGAGGAACCCGGCCAGCAGGGGGATGCCGAGGAAGATGAGGACGGAGCGGGCGATCTCCCACACGGAGACGTCCAGCGCGGTCTGCTCAAGGCCCAGTCGGCCGGGCAGCACGGACAGGTAGAACCAGCCCAGCGCGGCGAAGGCGATCACCTGGAAGAGCGAGTTCAGGGCGACCAGGACGGCGGCGGCCTCACGGTCGCCGCAGGCGAGGTCGTTCCAGATGACGACCATGGCGATGCAGCGGGCGAGCCCGACGATGATCAGGCCGGTGCGGTACTCGGGCAGGTCCGGCAGGAAGATCCAGGCGAGCGCGAACATCAGCGCCGGACCGACGACCCAGTTGAGGACCAGGGACGTCAGGAGCAGGGGGCGGTCGCGGGTGACGGTGTCGAGACGGTCGTAGCGGACCTTGGCCAGCACCGGGTACATCATCACGAGCAGGCCCAGCGCGATGGGCAGGGAGACGCCGGTGACGGTCACCCCGGCCAGCGCGTCCCCGAGACCGGGCACGAGACGCCCCAGGCCGAGCCCGGCCGCCATCGCGAGCAGAATCCACACGGCGAGGAAGCGGTCCAGGAACGACAATCGTCCGGCGACCGGTGCCGGTGCGGCGGCGTCCGTCGTCACGAGGCGGTTCCGGCGGGGCGGGTGAGGATCGCGGCGAGCCGGTCCGTCATCTCGGGCAGCAGGCGGTAGTACACCCAGGTCCCGCGCCGCTCGGAGTCGATGAGCCCGGCCTGCTTCAGCAGCTTCAGGTGGTGGGAGATCGTCGGCTGCGACAGGTCGAAGGCAGGCGTCAGATCGCATACGCAGACCTCCCCGCCCGCCCGCGAAGCGATCAGCGACAGCAGCCGCAACCGCACCGGATCACCCAGCGCCTTGAACACCTTCGCCAGGTCGGCGGCCTGGTCCTCGTCCAGCGGGGCGGTCAGCAGCGCCGGGCAGCATCCCTCTGCGCTGTCCTGGCCGATCACCACGAGCTCTTGTTTCGACATGCGTCTATATTGACGCCCTTCAATCCACGATGCAAGCTTGTATCGACAGGCATCGAATCAATCCGTTCGGGGAGTACCGCCATGTCCCGTGTCCAGCTCGCGCTCAACGTCGCCGACCTCGAAGCCTCGGTGACCTTCTACTCCAAGCTGTTCGGCGTCGAACCGGTCAAGCGCCGCCCCGGCTACGCCAACTTCGCCGTCGCCGAGCCCCCGCTCAAGCTCGTCCTGATCGAGGGCGAGCCCGGCCAGGACACCCGCCTGGACCACCTCGGCGTCGAGGTCGAGTCCACCCGGGCCGTCACCGCCGCCACCGACCGCCTCAAGGACGCCGGTCTCGCCACGTTCGAGGAGAACGACACCTCCTGCTGCTATGCCCTCCAGGACAAGGTCTGGGTCCACGGCCCCGGCAAGGAGCCCTGGGAGGTCTACGTCGTCAAGGCCGACGCCGACCAACTGGGCAAGTCTCCGGCAATCGAGGCCGAAGCCGGCTGCTGCGCCGCCCAGCCCCGGGCGACCGCGGGCTGCGCGTGCGGCACCTGAGCCCGCGTTGCGGACCTCGGGTCTCGAAGCTCGGTTCCCGGGCGTCGTGGGGGAGTCTGGACTCCCCGGTAGCCGGCAACACCCTCTCTCGGCCGCCTGCCCCTGCGAGGGGATTCGGAAGTTCCGAAAGTAGGAATCTCTCGCTTTCCTGCCGGCTCGGGTACGCTGGTGCCACGAGGCAGACACGGAATGCGGATAGGGAGGTCACTCATGGCTGCGACCACGTTCCATGCCGGCGTGCGCGACAAGGGGCAGCTGACGCTGCCCGCAGGGGTCCGCGAGGCGCTGGGAGTCTCCCCGGGCGACGAGCTTGAGTTCGCCATCAACGACGACGGCGTTGTCGAGGTGCACGGACTACGGAAGATCCGCACGGACCAGGCGTGGTTCTGGACGGAGCGGTGGCAGGCGGGTGAGCGTGACGCGAGCGAGGACATCGCCGCAGGGCGCACCACCCGGCATGAGGACGTGGACGAGATGTTCGCGCACCTCGCCGAGGAGAACTGACCCCGACCCCTGGGAGGCCCATTGCCGACTTTCGAGACGACTGCTCGCTTCGACCGTGATTTCAAGAAGCTCCTCCCCGAGGAGCGGGCACGGTTCCAGGACTGCGTTCGCAAGAAGTTCGTGCCGGACGCGGCCCACGGGCGGTTTCGGCCCGGCCTCCGGGTCAAGCCGGTCCAGGGGGTGCCACTCCCGGCCGGCGCACGTCCCGTCATGGAGATGACATGGGCGCCCGACGGGCGTGCCACCTGGCAGTACGCGGATGAAGTCCGCGCGGGTGAGCCGCATATCGTCTGGCGCCGAGTCGGTGGGCACGAGATCTTCGATCCCGGCCCCGCTTGAGGGATGGAGGGCCGCACTCGGCGAGGTGCGGCCCTCGGTGCTTTACGCCGGCGGCCCTCCGGCTGCGGCATACGCCCGCGCATACGCGAAGACCCCGACCTCAGTGTTTCCACTGACGGCGGGGTCTTTTCGGCACTTCCTGCGAAGTGCCCCCGGCAGGATTCGAACCTGCGCACCCGGCTCCGGAGGCCGATGCTCTATCCCCTGAGCTACGGGGGCGTATCGCTGTG
The DNA here is from genome assembly GCF_036346615.1 of Streptomyces sp. NBC_00523. Lineage (NCBI taxonomy): Bacteria > Bacillati > Actinomycetota > Actinomycetes > Kitasatosporales > Streptomycetaceae > Streptomyces > Streptomyces sp. NBC_00523. The sequence goes on from NZ_CP107836.1 coordinate 5,102,038, forward strand.
CTGCTCTGCGACGGGTGAAACACTACCAGCTCCGACGGGGTGCCCGTGAACAGGTATTCCGCGTCATCGCGTGACGGTGCGCGCCCCCTCGTACACACATCCGGCCATCCTTATGGGGGCTCCTCCGGGGGCGGAAGTGGGCAAAACCCGGACGCAGCCCCTCCGGCGCGCCTACTCTCGAAGGGTGTCTGGGGCATGCGGCCGCGTGCTTGTTGTCGACGACAACAAGGTCATCCGGCAGTTGATCAGGGTCAACCTCGAGCTGGAGGGCTTCGAGGTCGTGACCGCGGGCGATGGTGCCGAGTGTCTGGATCTCGTGCACCGGGTCCGCCCCGACGTGATCACGCTCGATGTGGTCATGCCGCGGCTCGACGGTCTCCAGACCGCCACCCGGCTGCGGTCCGACCCGCGCACCCGGCATCTGCCGCTCGCGATCGTCAGCGCGTGCACGCCGTACGAGGTGGACAACGGGGTCGCCGCCGGGGTCGACGCGTTCCTCGCCAAGCCCTTCGAGCCGACCGAGCTGGTACGGCTCGTGCGCCGACTGATGGAGCGCGGCCGGACGGCCGCGCTCGACGGGCGGGCGGAGAGCGCCGCGGGCTGACCGCATGGCGAAACCGGTTCGCGAAGGGCCCCCCTCCCTCCCCTACGCTTGTGCCGTGACCCCCGTCGATCTCTCCACGACCGTGCTGCACGCCGTGCGCCGCGCGGTCCGCGAGGACGCCCTGCGCGCGCCCGTGCCCGCGCGCGTGCGGGTGGAGAGGACCCGGCCCGGCGGGCGCGGCGACTACGCCAGCGCCGTCGCGCTCCAGCTCGCCGGACCCGCAGGGCTCGCCGCCCGCGAGGTCGCCGAGATCCTGCGCGACCGGCTCGCCGGAGCCCCCGGAGTCGCCGGGGTCGAGATCACCGGACCCGGCTTCCTCAACTTCACGCTCGACGCCGCCACCGGCGCCGCCGCCCACCGCGACCTCGTCCACCGGGTGCGGGAGCAGGGGGAGCGGTACGGGTACGGGGACGCCCTCGCCGGACAGCGGCTGCGGCTCGTCCACGCCCGCGAGGTCCGGGCCGCCGTCACCGCCGACGCCGTCCGCCGCCTCCTGGCCGCCCAGGGCGCCGACGTACACCTCGGCTGCGAGGGCGCACCGGACCCGGACTGGACGCGGCTCGGGGTGAGCGTCGGATCCCGGGAGGCGGTGGCGGTCGCCTCCATACGGCCCGTCCCCGCCGGCGACACCGCCGCCGGACTGCTCACCCGGCTCGGCCCCGACGCCGCCCGCTGGGGTCTGCTCCGGGCCGCCGGGCACGACCGCGCCCCCCTGGGGAGCGAGCTGATCGCGCAGACCGAGGCCAACGCCCTCTTCCGGGTGCGTTACGCCCACGCCCGCGCCCTTGCAGTCGGCCGGGAGGCGGCCCGGCTCGGGATCGCCGTCGCCGGGCCCGGCGAGGACATCGACGCGACCGGGGCGGCCGACCTGCTCACGCTGCTCGACGCGCACCCCGCCGTACTCGCGGGCGCAGCCCGCCACCGCGCCCCCGACCGGCTCGCCCGGCACCTCGACGCGGTCGCGGCCGCCTTCTTCGACGTCCACGACGCCGCCCCACCGCTCCCCGTCGGGGACGAGAAACCCTCGGCCGCCCACCGCTCCCGGACGGCCCTCGCCGAAGCCGCCGGGACGGTGCTGGCCGGCGGCCTGTCCCTGCTCGGCGTCAGCGCGCCCGAACACCTCTGAGCACCCTAGAGAGCAGAGCCACACGATGAGCCGATCCGCACACCCCGCCGGACCCCGTCACGCCGATGTCATGTCCGAGGGCCACTACCTCGCCCCCGCCGACGACCTCAACGTCCTGGACGAGAAGGTGTGGTCCCGCACCGTCACCCGCGACGAGCACGGCGCCCTGACCGTCGGCGGGCTCACCGTGTCCCGCCTCGCCGAGGAGTTCGGCACCCCCGCCTACTTCCTGGACGAGACCGACTTCCGCGCCCGCTGCCGCGCCTGGTCCGACGCCTTCGGGCCCGGGGCCGACGTCTTCTACGCGGGCAAGGCGTTCCTCTCCCGGGCCGTCGTGCGCTGGCTCAAGGAGGAGGGGCTCAACCTCGACGTCTGCTCGGCCGGCGAGCTGGCCACCGCGCTCGACGCCGGGATGCCCGCCGAGCGCATCGCCCTCCACGGCAACAACAAGAGCGTCGAGGAGATCGAGCGCGCCGTCGCGGCGGGCGTCGGACGCATCGTCCTCGACTCCTTCCGGGAGATCGTCCGCGTGGCCCACGTCGCGCAGAGCCTCGGCAAGCGCCAGCGCGTCCAGATCCGGGTCACCGTCGGCGTCGAGGCGCACACCCACGAGTTCATCGCCACCGCCCACGAGGACCAGAAGTTCGGCATCGCGCTCGCCGGGGGACAGGCCGCCGAGGCCGTGCGCCGGGCGCTCACCCTGGACGGGCTCGAACTCGTCGGCATCCACTCCCACATCGGGTCCCAGATCTTCGACATGGCCGGCTTCGAGGTCTCCGCCCGCCGCGTCGTGCAGCTGCTCGCCGAGGTGCGCGACGAGCACGGCGTCGAACTGCCCGAGATCGACCTCGGCGGCGGCCTCGGCATCGCGTACACCTCCGAGGACGACCCGCGCGAACCGCACGAGATCGCCAAGTCGCTCGGCGACATCGTGACCCGCGAGTGCGAGTCCGCCGGGCTCGCCACCCCCCGCATCTCCGTGGAGCCCGGCCGCGCCATCGTCGGCCCGACCGCCTTCACGCTGTACGAGGTCGGCACGATCAAGCCGCTGGAGGGCCTGCGCACCTACGTGAGCGTGGACGGCGGCATGTCGGACAACATCCGGACCGCGCTGTACGACGCCGAGTACAGCGTCGCGCTCGCCTCGCGGACCTCGGACGCCGAACCGATGCTCGTCCGGGTCGTCGGCAAGCACTGCGAGAGCGGCGACATCGTGGTCAAGGACGCCTTCCTGCCGGCGGACCTGGCCCCCGGCGACCTGATCGCCGTGCCCGCCACCGGCGCGTACTGCCGCTCCATGGCGAGCAACTACAACCACGCCCTGCGCCCGCCGGTCGTCGCCGTGCGGGACGGGGAGGCGCGGGTGATCGTCCGGCGCGAGACGGAGGAAGATCTCCTGCGTCTCGACGTCGGCTGATGACGTATTTCCGGGGGCGTACCACGCTGTCCCCATAAACATCTCAGGATCCGGACGGGTGGCGGGAACACCCGTCCGGTGAGTGAGACTGGTCCGTACTACAGGTGTAAAGGAAACGAGGTCGGATGATGCGTACGCGTCCGCTGAAGGTGGCGCTGCTGGGCTGTGGTGTGGTCGGCTCAGAGGTGGCGCGCATCATGACGACGCACGCCGACGACCTCGCCGCGCGCATCGGCGCGCCGGTGGAGCTCGCGGGTGTCGCCGTCCGCCGTCCCTCCAAGGTGCGCGAGGGCATCGACCCCGCCCTGATCACCACGGACGCGACCGCCCTCGTCAAACGCGGCGACATCGACGTGGTCATCGAGGTCATCGGCGGCATCGAGCCCGCCCGCACGCTGATCAGGACCGCCTTCGAGCACGGCGCGAGCGTCGTCTCCGCCAACAAGGCCCTGCTCGCCGAGGACGGCGCCGCCCTGTACGCCGCCGCCGAGCAGCACGGCCGGGACCTCTATTACGAGGCCGCCGTGGCCGGTGCCATCCCGCTCGTACGACCGCTGCGCGAGTCCCTGGCCGGCGACAAGGTCAACCGGGTGCTCGGCATCGTCAACGGCACCACCAACTTCATCCTCGACAAGATGGACACCAGCGGCGCCGGCTACTCCGAGGCGCTGGACGAGGCCACCGCACTCGGTTACGCGGAGGCCGACCCCACCGCCGACGTGGAGGGCTTCGACGCCGCCGCGAAGGCCGCGATCCTCGCCGGGATCGCCTTCCACACCCGGGTCCGCATCGGCGACGTGCACCGCGAGGGCATCACCGAGGTCACCGCCGCCGACATCGCGTCCGCCCGCCGCATGGGCTGCACCGTCAAGCTCCTCGCCATCTGCGAGCGCGCCGCCGACGGCGCGTCCGTCACGGCCCGCGTGCACCCCGCGATGATCCCGCTGAGCCACCCGCTCGCCTCGGTCCGCGAGGCGTACAACGCGGTGTTCGTGGAGGCAGAGGCGGCCGGGCAGCTGATGTTCTACGGCCCCGGCGCGGGCGGGGCGCCCACCGCGTCCGCGGTCCTCGGCGACCTCGTGGCCGTCTGCCGCAACAAGCTCAACGAGGCCCCCGGGCCCGGCGAGTCCGCGTACACGCGCCTGCCGGTGAGCCCCATGGGCGACGTCGTCACGCGGTACCACATCAGCCTCGACGTGGCCGACAAGCCGGGCGTGCTCGCCCAGGTCGCGACGGTCTTCGCCGACCAGGGCGTATCCATCGATACGGTCCGCCAGCAGAGCCGGCCGGACAGTCAGGAAACCGACGGCGAGGCATCGCTCGTCGTCGTCACCCACCGCGCGCCCGACGCCGCCCTCTCCGGGACCGTCGAGGCGCTGCGCAAGCTCGACACCGTGCGCGGTGTCGCCAGCATCATGCGTGTTGAAGGGGAGTAAGGACCCATGACCACCAAGGGCACCCACCAGTGGCGCGGCATCATCGAGGAGTACCGGGACCGTCTCCCGGTCACGAGCACGACGCCGGTCGTCACGCTCCGTGAGGGAGGTACGCCGCTCGTCCCCGCTCAGGTCCTCTCCGAGCGCACGGGCTGCGAGGTGCACCTCAAGGTCGAGGGCGCCAACCCCACCGGGTCCTTCAAGGACCGCGGCATGACCATGGCCATCACCCGGGCCAAGGAAGAGGGCGCGCAGGCCGTCATCTGCGCCTCCACCGGCAACACCTCCGCCTCGGCCGCCGCCTACGCGGTCCGGGCCGGGATGGTCTGCGCGGTCCTCGTACCGCAGGGCAAGATCGCGCTCGGCAAGATGGGCCAGGCGCTCGTGCACGGCGCCAAGATCCTCCAGGTCGACGGCAACTTCGACGACTGCCTCACGCTGGCCCGCTCGCTCTCGGACAACTACCCGGTCGCGCTGGTCAATTCGGTCAACCCGGTCCGTATCGAGGGCCAGAAGACCGCCGCGTTCGAGATCGTCGACGCGCTCGGCGACGCCCCGGACATCCACGTCCTCCCGGTCGGCAACGCGGGCAACATCACCGCGTACTGGAAGGGCTACACCGAGTACGCCGGGGACGGCATGGCGGCGCACAAGCCGCGCATGTGGGGCTTCCAGGCGTCCGGCTCGGCGCCCATCGTGCGCGGCGAGGTCGTCAAGGACCCGTCGACCATCGCGACCGCGATCCGGATCGGCAACCCGGCCTCCTGGAACTACGCGCTCGCCGCGCGGGACGAGTCGGGTGGCTTCATCGACGAGGTCACGGACCGTCAGATCCTGTCCGCGTACCGGCTGTTGGCCTCCCAGGAGGGCGTCTTCGTGGAGCCCGCCTCGGCCGCGTCCGTCGCCGGTCTCCTCAAGGCCGCCGAGGAGGGCAAGGTCGACCCCGGCCAGCGCATCGTCTGCACGGTGACCGGCAACGGCCTCAAGGACCCCGACTGGGCCGTCGCGGGCGCCCCGCAGCCCGTCACCGTCCCGGTCGACGCGGCCGCCGCCGCCGAGAAGCTGGGCCTGGCGTAACCACGTAACGCCTCACCCCCCGGGCCGGTCCGGACGACGGCCCGGGGGACCGCGCGACGACTCGTCAGAAAGGGCTCCTACCGGCCCTTTCCGGCAACAAGAGCGCACCGCGGGCGTGCGACACGCATCGTGCGCCTCCCGTGCGCCCTATGTCGCCACAGAACCTTCCTTCGATAAGCTGTACCCCATCCACCCCGCCGCATCTGCCGGGGTGCCCCGGGCCGTTGCGGCTCCCCCGAAGAACCCCCGCCCGCAGCCCCCGGAATCCCCGCCGCCTCACAAGGAGAGTCGTCACAGCGATGGCCGGTCCCGCCTTCCGAGCCGCCGCCGTCCGGGTGCGCGTCCCCGCGACCAGCGCCAACCTGGGCCCCGGTTTCGACGCCCTCGGCCTGTCGCTCGGCCTGTACGACGACGTCGTCGTCCGCGTCGCCGACTCCGGACTGCACATCGACATCGCCGGTGAGGGCGCGGACACCCTGCCCCGCGACGAGAAGCACCTGCTCGTACGGTCCCTGCGCACCGCCTTCGACCTGCTCGGCGGACAGCCGCGCGGCCTGGAGATCGTCTGCGCCAACCGCATCCCGCACGGACGCGGCCTCGGCTCCTCCTCCGCCGCCATCTGCGCCGGAATCGTCGCCGCCCGCGCCGTGACGACCGGCGGTGACGCCCGGCTGGACGACGCCGCGCTGCTGGAGCTCGCCACGGAGATCGAGGGCCACCCCGACAACGTCGCGGCCTGCCTGCTCGGCGGATTCACGCTCGCCTGGATGGACGGCGCCTCCGCCCGCGCGATCAGGATGGACCCCGCTGATTCCATCGTTCCGGTGGTCTTCGTCCCCGGCAAGCCGGTGCTCACCGAAACCGCCCGCGGACTCCTGCCGCGCACCGTCCCGCACGTCGACGCCGCGTTCAACGCCGGCCGTGCCGCCCTCCTCGTCGAGGCCCTGACCAGGCGCCCCGAGCTGCTGCTCACGGCCACCGAGGACCGGCTGCACCAGGACTACCGCGCGCCCGCCATGGCCGAGAGCCTCGAACTCGTCGGCCGGCTGCGCGCCGAGGGCGTCCCCGCGGTCATCTCCGGCGCGGGACCGACGGTGCTGGCCCTGGCCGGGGACGGCGACGCCGACAAGGTCGCCCGACTGGCGGGCGAGGGCTGGGCGGCCAACCGGCTCGCTCTCGACGCGCAGGGCGCCAGCGTCCTGCCGCTGGCCTCGTAGCCCGCGAGGCCACTGGCCGAGAAGTGATTGCCGGTGAGTGAGAGGGGGAATGTTTGTTGGAGCCGGTAGTGTTAATCTCAAGTCTGCAATCGACGTCCAAGAGGCGCGTTGCTTCGTGTCCCCTTCGGGACCACCATTTCTTCCGGGAGCCTCCCCAACTGCCTGAGCAGCCTGCCTGAGCAGTTGCGAGCACGCTCCGGAACCGGCACGACACCCCTCGCTCGTCCAGGAGTGGGCCGAGCAGGGGGATGCTCGCGCCGGGCACATGCACACCTCATCTCTCCGCCGTTCCATCCGGCGGACCACCGCCCCGGCACGGGCCGCACCAACCGAGGACCGCAGCCGGACAGCACAACCGGTCGCCGAGCCAGAAGGCCGACGTCCGCTCCAGGGAAGGACCCTTCGTGAGCGACACCACCGATCTGATGGGCGTGACTGCCGACAAGAGCGTCGACAGCGCCGCGCCCGCCGAAGGTGCTGCCACTGGCACCACCGCACGGCGCCGCCGCTCCGGCACCGGCCTTGAGGGCATGGTCCTGGCCGAGCTGCAGCAGGTCGCGTCCGGCCTCGGTATCAAGGGCACCGCGCGGATGCGCAAGAGCCAGCTGATCGAGGTCATCAAGGAGGCCCAGGCCGGCGGCGGCTCCTCCGCCCCCAAGGCCAAGGCCGCCGCGGCCCCCGCCGAGGCCGCCGAGACCAAGCCGAAGCGCCGCGCCACCTCCAAGACGCGCACCGGCGCCGACGAGGCCCCGGCCGCCGCGCCCGCCGACAAGGCCACGGCCCAGCAGCAGATCGACATCCCGGGCCAGCCGGCCAGCGACGACCAGCCCGCGGGCGAGCGTCGCCGCCGCCGCGCCACCGCGCAGGCGGGCAGCCCGGAGAGCAAGCCGGACGCCAAGGCGCAGGGCCAGGACCGCGCCCAGGACGAGCCGAAGCAGGACCAGAAGCACGAGGCGCCCGCCGAGGACCGCTCCGCCGAGTCCAAGGCCGAGTCCGGCGCGGACAACGCCGAGGGCCGCCGCGGCGACCGCGGCGACCGCCAGCGCGGGGACCGCGGGGGCGAGCAGCGCCGCGAGCGTCAGCGCGACGGCCGGCGCGGCAAGGGCGACGACCAGGGCGGCAACCGGCGCCAGGGCCAGGGCGGCGGCGGCCAGAACCAGGGCGGCAACAACGGCCCGCAGGACGACTTCGACGACGAGGGCGGCCGTCGCGGCCGTCGCGGGCGCTACCGCGACCGCCGGGGCCGTCGTGGGCGCGACGAGTTCGCCGACGCCCCGCCCGTCACCGACGACGACGTCCTGATCCCCGTCGCGGGCATCCTGGACATCCTCGACAACTACGCGTTCATCCGGACCTCCGGCTACCTGCCCGGCCCGAACGACGTGTACGTCTCGCTCGCCCAGGTCCGCAAGAACGGCCTGCGCAAGGGCGACCACGTCACCGGTGCGGTGCGCCAGCCCAAGGACGGCGAGCGCCGCGAGAAGTTCAACGCGCTGGTCCGCCTCGACTCGGTCAACGCCGGAGCGCCCGAATCGGGCCGCGGCCGCCCCGAGTTCCAGAAGCTGACCCCGCTCTACCCGCAGGACCGGCTCCGCCTGGAGACCGACTCCAACGTCCTGACGACGCGGATCATCGACCTGGTCGCCCCCATCGGCAAGGGCCAGCGCGGTCTGATCGTGGCCCCGCCGAAGACCGGTAAGACCATGATCCTGCAGGCCATCGCCAACGCGATCACGGTCAACAGCCCCGAGTGCCACCTGATGGTCGTCCTCGTGGACGAGCGTCCGGAAGAGGTCACCGACATGCAGCGGTCGGTGAAGGGCGAGGTCATCTCCTCGACCTTCGACCGCCCCGCCGAGGACCACACCACGGTCGCCGAGCTGGCCATCGAGCGCGCCAAGCGCCTCGTGGAGCTGGGTCACGACGTGGTCGTCCTGCTGGACTCGATCACCCGCCTGGGACGCGCGTACAACCTCGCCGCCCCGGCCTCCGGCCGCATCCTGTCCGGTGGTGTCGACTCGACCGCGCTCTACCCGCCGAAGCGCTTCTTCGGTGCCGCGCGCAACATCGAGGACGGCGGCTCGCTGACCATCCTGGCCACCGCGCTGGTCGAGACCGGCTCGCGCATGGACGAGGTGATCTTCGAGGAGTTCAAGGGCACCGGCAACATGGAGCTCAAGCTCGACCGCAAGCTCTCCGACAAGCGGATCTTCCCGGCGGTGGACGTCGACGCGTCCTCCACCCGCAAGGAGGAAATCCTGCTCGGCAGCGAGGAGTTGGGGATCGTCTGGAAGCTGCGCCGGGTGCTGCACGCGCTCGACCAGCAGCAGGCCATCGAGCTTCTGCTCGACCGGATGAAGAAGACCCAGTCGAACGCGGAGTTCCTGCTCCAGATCCAGAAGACGACGCCGGCCCCGGGCAACAACGACTAGTCGTCGCCCTCCGGCAGCACACAGGGCCGCCCCCGCACTTCCGGTGCGGGGGCGGCCCTGTGCCGTACCCCGTTGCCGTTCCGAGACCTTCACCACACGGGCGCGGCCGCGCGGGACCCCCGTACGACCGTTGTACGGGCCACGAAACCGCAGGTGAGCGCCGGAATACCGGCCGTTCCCGCGGTCGTGCGGGCCGTTCCGGGGTTCTCGGGGGGTCACAGCGGCCTGTGCCACGCTTCATGTCGCCACCACTGCACGAGGGGGTACCCGGACAGCAGCCGACCGAACGAGGGAGACCCATGAGCGAGCGAAGCGGGAGCAACGGCCGAATACGGGCCACCGGCAAACGCCGGAAGAAGCCGTCCCGCGGCCGCAGGGCCACGCGGATAGCCGTCTGGGGCCTGGCCGGCGCGGTCGTCGTGGGCGGAGCGGGCCTCGGTTACGCGTACGTCCACCTCAACGGCAACCTCCAGGCCGTCGACATCAACACCGCGCTCGGCAAGGACCGCCCCGAGAACGTCGACAACGGCTCCGAGGACATCCTCGTCCTGGGGTCCGACTCCCGCTCCGGCGCGAACGGCAAGTACGGCGAGGACGGCGGAGGGGCCCGTTCCGACACCGCGATGGTCGTCCACGTCAACAAGGGGCACAAGACCGCGAGTGTGGTCTCCATCCCGCGCGACACCCTCGTCACCCGGCCCGACTGCACCGGCGACGTCAGCGGTGATCCGGTGGCCGGGCAGCAGCGCGCCATGTTCAACACGGCGTACGAGGTCGGCGGGCCGGCCTGCGCGGTGAAGACCGTGGAATCCATGTCCGGCATCCGCATGGACCACTACATCGAGGTCGACTTCACCGGCTTCAAGAAGCTCATCGACAAGCTCGGCGGCGTCGAGATCACCACCACCAAGCCGATCGACGACCCCGACAGCCACCTGGACCTCCAGCCCGGCACCCACACCCTGGACGGCGAGCAGTCCCTCGGCCTGGTCCGCACCCGGCACAGCGTCGGCGACGGCAGCGACCTCGGCCGCATCCAGCTCCAGCAGGCGTTCATCAAGGCGCTGATGCAGCAGGTCAAGAGCGTGGGCGTGTTCGACGGCACCAAGCTCTACGGGATCGCGGACACCGCCACCAAGGCGGTCACCACCGACTCCGACCTCGGCTCGGTCACCAAGCTCGCCGGCTTCGCCAAGGGCCTCAAGGGCCTCGGCTCCGACAACGTGAACATGGTGACCCTGCCCGTCCAGTACGACCCCGCCGACCCCAACCGCGTCGTCCCGCTGGAGAAGGCCGACCAGCAGGTCTGGGACGCCCTGAACGCCGACAAGCCGGTCCCCGCATCGGCGACGAAGCAGTCGGCCGGCGACAAGGGCGACGCGGGCAAGATCGTCCGGTGACCCGTCCCCCCGGTCGTGTACGGGGGGAATACCCGGCCGTCCACCCTGGTTTTGGGAGATACGGCCGGTCCTGGCAGACTGGTACGTCGGCCCCGGTTCACGGACGCGCAATCCGCGCGTACGACCCGGTGCCCTCCCGAACCTAGGAGACACCCTTGAAGCGCGACATCCACCCCCAGTACGTCGAGACGCAGGTCAGCTGCACCTGTGGCGCGTCGTTCACCACCCGCTCCACGCTGGACAGCGGCACCATCCGTGCCGAGGTCTGCTCCGAGTGCCACCCGTTCTACACGGGCAAGCAGAAGATCCTCGACACCGGTGGCCGTGTGGCCCGCTTCGAGGCCCGCTTCGGCAAGGGCGCCAAGGCCGCCGGCAAGTAGCGAGCCGTCCGCGCCGGTCCGCGGTGCCCTCTTCCCGGGGGCGCCGTGGCCGGCGTTTTTTTCCGGTCCGGGCACGGGGTCTCCGTATCCCGGCCCCGGCAGGCACCCACCGGCCGGCAGGCACGACGAGCGAAGGAACCAGGAGCCCGAGATGTTCGAGGCGGTCGAGGAACTGATCGGTGAGCACGCCGATCTCGAGAAGCAGCTCGCCGACCCCGCGGTCCACGCCGACCAGGGCAACGCGCGCAAGCTCAACAAGCGCTACGCGGAGCTGAGCCCGATCGTCGCGACGTACCGCTCCTGGAAGCAGTCCGGTGACGACATCGAGACCGCCCGCGAGTTCGCCGCCGACGACCCCGACTTCGCCGCCGAGGTCAAGGAGCTGGAGCAGCAGCGCGAGGAGCTCACCGAGAAGCTCCGCCTCCTGCTCGTCCCCCGGGACCCCAGCGACGACAAGGACGTGCTCCTGGAGATCAAGGCCGGGGCGGGCGGCGACGAGTCCGCGCTGTTCGCCGGCGACCTCCTGCGCATGTACCTGCGCTACGCCGAGCGCGTCGGCTGGAAGACCGAGATCATCGACTCCACCGAGTCCGAGCTCGGCGGCTACAAGGACGTCCAGGTCGCCGTGAAGACCAAGGGCGGCAACGGGGCCACCGAACCCGGCCAGGGCGTCTGGGCCCGGATGAAGTACGAGGGCGGGGTGCACCGCGTGCAGCGCGTGCCCTCCACCGAGTCCCAGGGCCGCATCCACACCTCCGCCGCCGGTGTCCTCGTGACGCCCGAGGCCGAGGAGGTCGACGTCGAGATCCACGCCAACGACCTCCGCATCGACGTCTACCGCTCGTCAGGACCCGGGGGCCAGTCCGTCAACACGACCGACTCCGCCGTCCGCATCACGCACCTGCCGACCGGCGTCGTCGCCTCCTGCCAGAACGAGAAGAGCCAGCTCCAGAACAAGGAGCAGGCCATGCGCATCCTGCGCTCCCGGCTCCTCGCCGCCGCCCAGGAGGCCGCCGAGCAGGAGGCTTCGGACGTACGTCGCAGCCAGGTGCGTACGGTCGACCGTTCCGAGAAGATCCGGACGTACAACTTCCCGGAAAACCGGATCTCGGACCACCGCGTCGGCTTCAAGGCGTACAACTTGGACCAGGTGCTCGACGGGGACCTGGACGCGGTGATCCAGGCGTGCGTCGACGCCGACTCCGCCGCCAAGCTGGCCGCCGCCTGAGCCCACCACCCGCCCCGCCCCGCTCGTGAACCCGTACGGAGAACCGCGATGAACCTGCTGCTCGCCGAGGTGGCCCAGGCCACCCAGCGGCTGGCCGACGCCGGTGTTCCCTCACCGAGATTCGATGCCGAGGAACTTGCCGCCTTCGTCCACGGCGTCAAGCGGGGCGAGCTGCACAACGTGCCGGACGCCGACTTCGACGCCCGCTACTGGGAGACCATCGCCCGCCGCGAGGCCCGCGAACCCCTCCAGCACATCACCGGACGCGCCTTCTTCCGCTACCTGGAGCTCCAGGTCGGGCCCGGCGTCTTCGTGCCCCGCCCGGAGACCGAGTCGGTCGTCGGCTGGGCCATAGACGCCGTCCGCGCGATGGACGTCGTGGAGCCGCTGATCGTGGACCTGTGCACCGGCTCCGGCGCCATCGCCCTCGCCATGGCCCAGGAGGTCCCGCGCTCCCGCGTGCACGCCGTGGAGCTCTCCGAGGACGCCCTGAAGTGGACCCGGAAGAACGCCGAGAACTCCCGCGTCACCGTCCACCGCGGCGACGCGCTCACCGCCCTGCCCGAGCTGGACGGCCAGGTCGACCTGGTCATCTCCAACCCGCCGTACATCCCGCTCACCGAGTGGGAGTACGTGGCGCCCGAGGCGCGCGACCACGATCCCGAGATGGCGCTGTTCTCCGGCGAGGACGGCCTCGACACCATCCGGGGCATCGAGCGCACCGCGCACCGCCTGCTCCGCCCCGGCGGCCTCGTCGTCATCGAGCACGCCGACACCCAGGGCGGCCAGGTGCCCTGGATCTTCACCGAGGAACGGGGCTGGGCCGACGCGGCCGACCACCCCGACCTCAACCGGCGACCCCGGTTCGCCACCGCCCGCAAGGCGATGCCGTGACCCGCGCCCCGCACCCCTACCCGTACATGCTTGAGGAGGCCGGCTGATGGCACGGCGATACGACTGCAACGACGCGACCGACCGCACGACGGGGCTGCGCGAAGCCGCGTCGGCCGTCCGCCGCGGCGAGCTCGTCGTGCTGCCCACCGACACCGTGTACGGGATCGGCGCGGACGCCTTCGCCTCCGAGGCGGTCGGCGACCTCCTGGAGGCCAAGGGCCGGGGCCGCAACATGCCCTCGCCGGTCCTCATCGGCTCCCCGAACACCCTGCACGGCCTGGTCACCGACTTCTCCGAACAGGCGTGGGAGCTGGTCGACGCGTTCTGGCCGGGCGCCCTGACCCTGGTCGCCAAGCACCAGCCGTCGCTCCAGTGGGACCTCGGGGACACCCGGGGCACCGTCGCCGTCCGGATGCCGCTGCACCCGGTCGCCATCGAGCTCCTCACCGAGGTCGGCCCGATGGCCGTCTCCAGCGCCAACCTGACCGGCCACCCCTCGCCGGAGGACTGCGACGCGGCCCAGGAGATGCTCGGCGACTCCGTCTCCGTCTACCTCGACGGCGGCCCGACCCCCGGCATCGTGCCCTCCTCCATCGTGGACGTCACCGGCAAGGTGCCCGTCCTGCTGCGCGCCGGAGCGATCTCGGCGGAGGAGCTGCGCAAGGTGGTCCCCGACCTCGAGGTGGCCAATTGACCGCCCCCGAGGGGCGTGGCATAGCGGGGCGGCCCGACACTTTCCGCATCCTCCACGTCAGCACCGGCAACGTCTGCCGCTCGCCGATCACCGAGCGGCTGACCCGGCACGCCCTGGTGCACCGGCTCGGGGACCCGCTCCAGGGCGGGCTGATCGTGGAGAGCGCCGGGACCTGGGGTCATGAGGGCGCCCCGATGGAGGCCAACGCCGAAGTGGTCCTCGCCGACTTCGGCGCCGACGCCACCGGCTTCACCGGCCGTGAGCTGCTGGACGAGCATGTGATCCGTGCCGACCTCGTGCTCACGGCCACCCGCGACCACCGCGCCCAGGTCATCTCCATGGGCCACTCGGCCGGGCTGCGCACCTTCACGCTGAAGGAGTTCACCAGGCTGGTGCGGGCCATAGACCCGGCCACCCTGCCCGACGCCCGTGAGGAGGGCGTGGTCGAGCGTGCCCGCGCCCTGGTCCGGGCCGCCGCGGCACTGCGCGGCTGGCTGCTGGCCCCGACCCCGGACGCGGACGAGGTCCACGACCCGTACGGCGCCCCGATCACCTTCTTCCGGTCCATCGGCGACGAGATCAGTCAGGCCCTGGACCCGGTCGTCACCGCGCTGACCGGCGTCTCCGCGCCCCACTGACCCTGCGGCGGGCTTCCTGCGGGGGCCCTCGATGATCTTCCCGAGCGGTGTCGTGCAACCATCGCGGACAGCTTCGTGTCCTCAACCATGGGACCTGTCTAGTTAAGGTGTGGGCTGAGATGGCCGGCGATATCTGTGGGGCAGCCCGTGCGTGATTACCTGCTGACACTCTGTGTCACGGCCGCTGTGACCTACTTGCTCACCGGTCCGGTGCGCAAGTTCGCCATCGCGGTCGGGGCGATGCCCGCGATCCGCGCGCGCGACGTCCACCGCGAACCGACCCCGAGGCTCGGCGGCATCGCCATGTTCGGCGGGCTGTGCGCGGGGCTCATCGTCGCCAACCACCTGGCCAACCTCGACGGGGTCTTCGAGCTCTCCAGCGAACCGAGGGCGCTGCTCTCCGGGGCGGCGCTGATCTGGCTCATCGGGGTCCTCGACGACAAGTTCGAGATCGACGCCCTGATCAAGCTCGGCGGGCAGATGCTCGCCGCCGCCGTCATGGTCCTCCAGGGCCTCACGATCCTGTGGCTGCCGATCCCGGGCGTCGGCACGGTGGCCCTCACCCCGTGGCAGGGCACGCTGCTCACCGTGGCGCTGGTCGTCATCACGATCAACGCCGTCAACTTCGTGGACGGCCTGGACGGGCTCGCGGCCGGCATGGTCCTCATCGCCGCCGCCGCGTTCTTCCTGTACACCTACCGCCTCTGGTACGGGCACACCATCGAGGCCGCCGCCCCGGCGACGCTGTTCGCGGCGATCCTGATGGGCATGTGCCTCGGCTTCCTGCCGCACAACATGCACCCCGCGCGGATCTTCATGGGCGACTCGGGTTCGATGCTCATCGGCCTGGTGCTCGCGGCCGGCGCGATCTCGGTGACCGGGCAGGTCGACCCGGACACCATGAAGATCTTCGAGGGCAGTGAGCGCCAGGCGACCCACGCGATGCTCCCGGTCTTCATCCCGCTGCTGCTGCCGCTGACCATCATCGCGATCCCGGCGGCGGACCTGGTGCTGGCGATCGTCCGGCGCACCTGGAACGGCCAGTCGCCGTTCGCGGCGGACCGGGGCCACCTGCACCACCGGCTGCTCAACATCGGCCACTCGCACAGCCGGTCGGTGCTGATCATGTACTTCTGGTCGGCGCTGATCGCGTTCGGCGCGGTGGGCTACTCGGTGCACTCGACGTCCCTGTGGATCGTGATCGTGATCGTGGGGCTGAGCGCGCTCGGACTGATCCTGCTACTGATGCCCCGGTTCACCCCGCGCGCCCCGCGCTGGGCGGAACGCTTCGTGCCGCCGCGCTACCGCCGCAGACGGCGTCTGCCGGAGGGGCCGGGTGCCGCCGCGTCGGAGGAGGCCGCGGAGGGCCAACAGGAGGCCGTGGACGGCCAGATGGGGACGGATGGGGCCGAGGGGGCCGGAGGTGCGGCAGAGGCGCGTGAGTCGGCTGCCGGGGCTCCCGTCGCCGCGGGCGTCTCGGGCGTCAACGGGGCGACCGCGATCGGCCACCGTTCGCGTACGACCGACCGTCGGGCGGCCGGTTCCACCCGTCACTGAATCGGGCAGTGGCGCCCATTAGCAGACAAAGTGACGCCGTGCCCCGCTCACGCGTGCTCGTTAGCCCTCACGTGTGACAGCAAGCACACTTTCTAGGTAAAGACCTCATCAAATAGTTTGTGATACCGTTCACGAAGCCCGGTGACAGAGCCGAAGGACCTGATGTAGCACGGTCCATCGGCCCGAGGCATCGACTCGGACCGGGCCTACGCTCGTCCATGACGACACACTGCCCACCCCCTGCAAGCGGAGCTGCCGCCATGCCGTCCAACGACGTCCGGACTCTCCTCCAGACCGCCGTACCCACCGCTGTCGCCGGCGCCGTAGCCGCCGCGATCAGCGCTGGCGTCGCCGGTGGCAAGGGAGCCCTGGGCGCGATCGTGGGGACGGTCGTGGTCATCCTCTTCATGGGGATCGGACTTCTGGTCCTGCAACGGACCGCGAGGTCCATGCCCCACCTGTTCCAGGCGATGGGGCTCGCGCTCTACACGGCACAGCTCCTGCTGCTGTTCATCTTCGTCGCCGTATTCAAGAACACCTCGCTGTTCAACCCGAAGGCGTTCGCGATCACCCTGGTCGCGACCACCCTCGTGTGGATCGGCGCACAGGCGCGTGCGCACATGAAGGCGAAGATCCTTTACGTGGAACCCGAATCCGAGAAGGCCGACAAGGCCGGGAAACCGGGGTCCGACGCGTGAAGGGTAGGGGCGGAATAAGTGCGGGGTCAGGACCCTGCTATCGTCCGGTTCCAACTGCGGCACTGCGGGCGCGTGCATGTGAGCTGACGCCTGCTCGATCGCGAGGCTCACATGCCTGACTGCCGCTCACACATCCGAAACACCAGTCCAGTGCCGAACCGCGGCTGCGCGCCGCGCCGACACAACGAGGTTGCCGTACCTATGCGCCACGCTGAAGGAGCCCGCGGTGAGTGCTGACCCGACACAGGTGCTCGCCTTCGAGACCGATTGCCACCTCTTCGACGGTTGTGGCTTTCCGGCACCCGGCCTGCACTCGTTCCTGTTCGAGCCCCTCTGGGGCGACGCGGACAGCAACTTGTACTTCAACAAGACGATGCTGCTGGCCCTGCTCGGCTCGGTGATCATCGTGGGCTTCTTCTGGGCCGCCTTCCGCAAGCCGAAGTTGGTGCCCGGCAAGCTCCAGATGACGGCCGAGGCCGGATACGACTTCATCCGCCGCGGCATCGTCTACGAGACGATCGGCAAGCGCGACGGCGAGAAGTACGTCCCGCTGATGGTCTCCCTGTTCTTCGTCATCTGGATGATGAACCTCTGGTCCATCATCCCGATTGCCCAGTTCCCCGTGACGGCGATCATTTCGTACCCGGCGGTCCTCGCCGGAATCGTCTACCTGCTCTGGGTCGGTCTGACCTTCAAGAAGCACGGGTTCGTCGGCGCCCTCAAGAACTTCACGGGCTACGACAAGAACCTCGGCGGGGTCCTGCCGCTCTCGATGACCATCGAGTTCTTCTCGAACCTCCTGGTCCGGCCGTTCACGCACGCGGTCCGACTCTTCGCCAACATGTTCGCGGGCCACACGCTCCTGCTGCTCTTCACGATCGCCAGCTGGTACATGCTCAACGGCATCGGCATCGCCTACGCGGGCGTGTCGTTCGTGATGGTCCTCGTGATGACGGCCTTCGAACTCTTCATCCAGGCTGTTCAGGCTTACGTCTTCGTGCTGCTGGCCTGCAGCTACATCCAGGGCGCTCTCGCCAAGGGCCACTGAGCACCCCACTCCTGAAGCACCCGGTGGCCAACCCCCACCGGACATTGAAAGAGAAGGAAGAACCGGCATGTCCGCTCTCCAGACCCTCGCCGCCGGCGTCGAAATCAAGGGCAACCTCGGCTCGATCGGTTACGGCCTCGCCGCGATCGGCCCCGGCGTCGGCATCGGCATCATCTTCGGTAACGGCACCCAGGCGCTCGCCCGTCAGCCCGAGGCTGCCGGTCTCATCCGCGCCAACCAGATTCTCGGCTTCGCCTTCTGTGAGGCGCTCGCCCTGATCGGTCTGGTCATGCCGTTCGTCTACCCGACCGCCTGACCGGTCGCGAACAGCCCATTCGACGGAAGGCACTGACGTGAACCCCCTGGTTCAGCTCGCGGCGGAGGAGCAGGAAAACCCGCTCATTCCGCCGATCCCTGAGCTCGTCATTGGCCTCATCGCTTTCGTCATCGTCTTCGGCTTCCTCGCCAAGAAGCTCCTCCCGAACATCAACAAGGTTCTGGAAGAGCGCCGCGAGGCCATCGAAGGCGGTATCGAGAAGGCCGATGCGGCCCAGACCGAGGCCCAGAGCGTTCTTGAGCAGTACAAGGCTCAGCTCGCCGAGGCCCGCCACGAAGCCGCTCGCATGCGCCAGGAGGCGCAGGAGCAGGGCGCCGTGATCCTGCAGGAAATGCGTGCAGAGGGCCAGCGCCAGCGCGACGAGATCGTCGCCGCCGGCCACGCCCAGATCGAGGCCGACCGCAAGGCCGCCGCCGCCGCGCTGCGCCAGGACGTGGGCAAGCTCGCCACCGCCCTGGCCGGCAAGCTCGTCGGTGAGTCCCTGGAGGACCACGCCCGGCAGAGTGGCACCGTCGACCGCTTCCTCGACGAGCTCGAAGCGAAGGCCGAGGCCGTCCGATGAACAGCGCGAGCCGCGAGGCACTGGCTGCCGCACGCGAGCGTCTCGACGCGCTGACCGACTCCACGTCGGTCGACGCGGCGAAGCTCGCCGAGGACCTGGCCGGCGTCACGGCGCTGCTGCACCGCGAGGTGTCGCTGCGCCGGGTCCTGACCGACCCGGCGCAGCCGGGCGAGGCCAGGGCCGAGCTGGCAGGCCGCCTGCTCGGCGGCCAGGTGGGCGGCGAAGCCGTCGACCTGGTCTCGGGCATGGTCCGCTCGCGCTGGTCGCAGTCGCGTGACCTGGTCGACTCGGTCGAGGAACTGGCGAACACCGCCGACCTCACCGCCGCCCAGCGGAACGGTGACCTGGACGACGTCGAGGACGAACTCTTCCGGTTCGGCCGCATCGTCGCCTCGGACACCGGCCTGCGTGCCGCGCTCACCAGCCGGACCGCGACCCCCGCCGCCAAGGGCGAGCTGCTCCGCAGCCTGCTCGGCGGCAAGGCGCGGCCCGCCACCGAGCGCGTCATCGTGCGGCTTGTCACCCAGCCGCGTGGACGTAGCCTGGAAGCGGGACTCGACTCCCTGTCCAAGCTCGCCGCGGAGCGCCGGGAGCGCATGGTCGCGATCGTCACCTCCGCGGTGCCGCTCAGCGACCGGCAGAAGCAGCGCCTGGGCGCCGCGCTGGCGAAGATCTACGGCCGCCAGATGCACCTGAACCTGGACGTGGACCCCTCGGTCCTCGGCGGGATCGCGGTGCGGGTCGGCGACGAGGTCATCAACGGCACCATCGCGGACCGCCTCGACGAGGCGACCCGCCGTATGGCCGGCTGACGCAGGCACAGCGCAACAGAACAGAGCAAGACCAGCGGCCCGGTTGGGCCGTGCAGAAATTGCAGAAGATTCCTGGGGGTCGCCCCCAGACCCCCTTAAGAAACTTCGGGCCCAACAAGGAGAGCAGGGAACCCAGATGGCGGAGCTCACGATCCGGCCGGAGGAGATCCGGGACGCGCTGGAGAACTTTGTCCAGTCGTACAAGCCGGACGCGGCCTCGCGCGAGGAGGTCGGTACGGTCAGCGTTGCCGGCGACGGCATCGCGAAGGTGGAGGGCCTGCCCTCCGCCATGGCGAACGAGCTGCTGAAGTTCGAGGACGGCACCCTCGGTCTCGCCCTCAACCTCGAGGAGCGCGAGATCGGTGCGATCGTCCTCGGCGAGTTCAGCGGCATCGAGGAGGGCCAGCCGGTGCAGCGCACCGGTGAGGTGCTCTCCGTCGGCGTCGGCGAGGGCTACCTCGGCCGCGTCGTCGACCCGCTCGGCAACCCGATCGACGGTCTCGGCGAGATCGCGACCGACGGCCGCCGCGCCCTCGAGCTGCAGGCCCCTGGCGTCATGGTCCGTAAGTCGGTGCACGAGCCGATGCAGACCGGCTACAAGGCCGTCGACGCCATGGTGCCGATCGGCCGCGGCCAGCGTCAGCTGATCATCGGCGACCGTCAGACGGGTAAGACCGCTCTGGCCGTCGACACGATCATCAACCAGCGCGACAACTGGCGCTCGGGCGACGTGAACAAGCAGGTGCGCTGCATCTACGTCGCCATCGGTCAGAAGGGCTCCACGATCGCCTCCGTGCGCGGCGCCCTCGAAGAGGCCGGCGCCCTGGAGTACACGACCATCGTCGCCGCCCCGGCGTCCGACCCGGCCGGCTTCAAGTACCTCGCGCCGTACACCGGCTCGGCCATCGGCCAGCACTGGATGTACCAGGGCAAGCACGTCCTGATCATCTTCGACGACCTTTCGAAGCAGGCCGACGCCTACCGCGCCGTGTCCCTGCTGCTGCGCCGTCCGCCGGGCCGTGAGGCGTACCCCGGCGACGTCTTCTACCTCCACTCGCGTCTGCTGGAGCGCTGCGCCAAGCTCTCCGACGACATGGGTGCCGGTTCGATGACGGGTCTCCCGATCGTCGAGACCAAGGCGAACGACGTGTCGGCGTTCATCCCGACCAACGTCATCTCCATCACCGACGGCCAGTGCTTCCTGGAGTCCGACCTGTTCAACGCCGGTCAGCGTCCGGCCCTGAACGTCGGTATCTCGGTCTCCCGCGTCGGTGGCTCCGCCCAGCACAAGGCCATGCGCCAGGTGTCCGGCCGACTCCGCGTGGACCTCGCCCAGTACCGCGAACTGGAGGCGTTCGCCGCCTTCGGCTCCGACCTGGACGCGGCCTCCAAGGCGTCGCTGGAGCGCGGTAAGCGCATGGTCGAGCTGCTGAAGCAGCCGCAGTACGCCCCGTTCCCCGTCGAGGAGCAGGTCGTCTCCGTCTGGGCCGGCACCAACGGCAAGATGGACGACGTCCCGGTCGAGGACATCCGCCGCTTCGAGACGGAGCTGCTGGAGTACCTGCGCCGCGAGCGCAAGGACCTCCTCACCAGCATCCGCGAGGGCGCCAAGATGTCCAACGACACGCTTGAGGCGATCGCCGACGCCGTGGCCGCCTTCAAGCAGCAGTTCGAGACCTCGGACGGCAAGCTCCTGGGCGAGGGCTGATCGATGGGCGCTCAGCTTCGCGTTTACAAGCGCCGCATCCGCTCCGTCACCGCCACGAAGAAGATCACCAAGGCGATGGAGATGATCGCCGCCTCGCGCATCGTCAAGGCGCAGCGCCAGGTGGCGGCGTCGACGCCGTACGCCACCGAGCTGACCCGCGCGGTGACGGCGGTGGCGACCGGCTCCACCACCAAGCACCCGCTGACCACCGAGGCCGAGTCCCCGGCCCGGGCCGCGATCCTGCTCATCACGAGCGACCGCGGTCTGGCCGGCGGTTACTCCTCCAACGCCATCAAGGCCGCGGAGAAGCTGACCGAGCGGCTGCGCGGTGAGGGCAAGGAGGTCGACACGTACGTGATCGGCCGCAAGGGTGTCGCCTACTACGGGTTCCGCGAGCGCAAGATCGCGGACTCGTGGACCGGCTTCACCGACAGCCCGACGTACGCGGATGCCAAGCGGGCGGCTGCTCCGCTGATCGAGGCGGTCACCAAGGAGACCGCCGAGGGCGGCGTCGACGAGCTGCACATCGTCTTCACGGAGTTCGTGTCGATGATGACGCAGAACCCGGTCGACGACCGGATGCTGCCGCTCAGTCTCGATGCCACGGAGAAGGAGGACGGCAAGGGCGAGATCCTGCCGCTCTTCGACTTCGAGCCGTCGGCGGAGGACGTCCTCGACGCCCTGCTTCCGCGGTACGTCGAGAGCCGTATCTACAACGCGCTGCTGCAGGCCGCTGCTTCCGAGCACGCTGCCCGCCGCCGCGCGATGAAGTCGGCCACCGACAACGCCGGTGAGCTCATCAAGACGCTCTCCCGGCTTGCCAACGCGGCCCGCCAGGCCGAAATCACCCAGGAAATCAGCGAGATCGTCGGTGGTGCCAGTGCGCTGGCCGACGCGACCGCGGGGAGTGACAAGTAATGACGACCACAGTTGAGACGGCCGTTGCCACGGGCCGCGTCGCCCGGGTCATCGGCCCGGTCGTCGACGTGGAGTTCCCCGTCGACGCGATGCCGGAGATCTACAACGCGCTGACCGTCGAGGTGGCCGACCCGGCCGAGGACGGCAAGCTCAAGACGCTGACGCTCGAGGTCGCCCAGCACCTCGGCGACGGCGTGATCCGCGCGATCTCGATGCAGCCGACCGACGGTCTGGTCCGCCAGGCCCCGGTCACCGACACGGGCACCGGCATCACGGTCCCCGTCGGCGACATCACCAAGGGCAAGGTGTTCAACACCCTTGGCCAGATCCTGAACAAGCCCGAGGCCGAGGCCGAGGTCACCGAGCGCTGGCCGATCCACCGCAAGGCGCCCAACTTCGACCAGCTCGAGTCCAAGACCGAGATGTTCGAGACCGGCGTCAAGGTCATCGACCTCCTCACCCCGTACGTCAAGGGTGGAAAGATCGGTCTGTTCGGTGGTGCCGGTGTCGGCAAGACCGTGCTGATCCAGGAGATGATCTACCGCGTCGCCAACAACCACGACGGTGTGTCGGTGTTCGCGGGCGTCGGTGAGCGCACCCGTGAGGGCAACGACCTCATCGAGGAGATGGCCGACTCCGGCGTCATCGACAAGACGGCGCTCGTCTTCGGCCAGATGGACGAGCCGCCGGGGACCCGTCTCCGCGTCGCCCTGGCCGGTCTGACCATGGCGGAGTACTTCCGCGATGTGCAGAAGCAGGACGTGCTCTTCTTCATCGACAACATCTTCCGGTACACCCAGGCCGGTTCCGAGGTGTCCACCCTGCTCGGCCGCATGCCGTCCGCGGTGGGTTACCAGCCGAACCTGGCCGACGAGATGGGTCTGCTCCAGGAGCGCATCACGTCGACCCGCGGTCACTCGATCACCTCGATGCAGGCGATCTACGTCCCCGCGGACGACCTGACCGACCCGGCGCCGGCGACCACCTTCGCCCACCTCGACGCGACGACGGTTCTCTCCCGTCCGATCTCCGAGAAGGGCATCTACCCGGCCGTGGACCCGCTGGACTCGACGTCCCGCATCCTCGACCCGCGGTACATCGCGGCGGACCACTACGAGGCCGCCATGCGTGTCAAGGGGATCCTCCAGAAGTACAAGGACCTCCAGGACATCATCGCGATCCTCGGTATCGACGAGCTGGGCGAGGAGGACAAGCTCGTTGTCCACCGTGCCCGTCGCGTCGAGCGCTTCCTGTCGCAGAACACCCACGTCGCCAAGCAGTTCACCGGCGTGGACGGTTCGGACGTTCCGCTCGACGAGTCGATCGCCGCGTTCAACTCGATCTGCGACGGTGAGTACGACCACTTCCCCGAGCAGGCGTTCTTCATGTGCGGTGGCATCGAGGACCTGAAGGCCAACGCCAAGGAGCTCGGCGTCTCCTGAGCCCCCGGCTCACCGAGGGGGGCGGGTGCGTCCCGTCCCCCTCACCACGCCCCGTAGAATTGACCCAACACCCGGCACGACCGCCGGGTGGTGACCCGAGGAGCCACCCTTGGCTGCTGAGCTGCACGTCGAGCTGGTCGCCGCGGACCGCAGTGTCTGGTCCGGCGAGGCCACCCTGGTCGTCGCGCGCACCACGTCCGGCGACATCGGCGTCATGCCCGGTCACCAGCCGCTTCTGGGTGTGCTGGAATCGGGCCCGGTGACGATCCGTACGAGCGAGGGCGCGACCGTCGTCGCCGCCGTGCACGGCGGTTTCATCTCGTTCGCCGACGACAAGCTTTCGCTTCTCGCGGAGATCGCGGAGCTTGCCGACGAGATCGACGTCCAGCGCGCCGAGCGTGCGCTGGAGCGTGCGAAGTCGGACACGGACGCCGCTTCCGAGCGGCGCGCCGAAGTGCGACTGCGTGCGGTGGCGGCACACTAGCCACCTCACGACATGGATTTACCCTCAGCCGCGGCCCGTGCCGGAGACCTCTCCGGACCGTGTCGCGGCTGAGGCGATGCAGATGCAGGTGACGTACGGACGGTATCCGTTTACTCGATGATGCGAGGAGGTCGGTGGAGATGTACCTCGCGCTGTGGGTGGGCGGACTGGTCGTCGCACTGGTCGCGCTGGGACTCTTCGTCTTCGGTCTGCGCCGGCGGCTGATCCAGCGTTCCGGCGGGACCTTCGACTGCAGTCTCCGGTGGAACGTACCCGAGGAACCCGACCTGTCCGGCAAGGGCTGGGTGTACGGCGTCGCCCGGTACAGCGGCGACAAGGTGAACTGGTTCCGGGTCTTCAGCTACTCGCCGCGTCCGCGCCGGGTCCTGGAACGGTCCGCGATCGAGGTCGTGGCCCGCCGGATGCCGGAGGGCGAGGAGGAGCTGGCGCTGCTCTCCGACGCGATCGTGCTCGGCTGTCTCCACCGGGAGACCCGCCTGGAGCTGGCGATGAGCGAGGACGCCCTGACCGGTTTCCTCGCCTGGCTGGAGGCGGCCCCGCCCGGCCAGCGGGTCAACGTCGCCTAGCGCTGTACGCCGGATCAGGCCGCGACCGTCGGGCGCACCCGGGTCAGCAGCAGCTCCAGGAAGCGGTCCGGGTGCCGGAACGACGCGAAGTGGCTCGCGTCCTCGATGAGCGCGAAGTCCTTGGCCGGTGCCGTGACGGCCTCGTAGAACGCGCGTGCCGGGGCCGGCGGCGTCAGGACGTCGTGCGCCCCCTGGAAGACGAAGAACGGCAGGGCGAAGTCGGTGCCCTCGGCCCACTCGTCGATCGTCACGGCCTCCGGGCCCACCTGTTCCGAGAAGGTCATCGCGCCCATGTAGGAGCGCAGCCCGCGCAGCGTGTGCCGGGGTGAGAACCACAGCGAGCGGACCACCACGGTCTTCATGGTGGCGTAGGTCAGCGGGTCGGACGTCACGACGATCTTCGCGCGGGCCGACCACTGTTCCGGGGTCCAGGCGGCAGGGTCGGGGCCCATCGCGCGGGCGGCGGCCAGGTCCTTGCGCTTCCCGGCCGCCCGGAGACGCTCCAGCAGGGCGTCGTGGGCGCTTCGGTCGCGGCCGCCCCCGTTGATGTTCTGGTCGGTGCCCACGTACGCGGAGTAGCGCTCGGGGTGATTGCGGGCCAGCCGCAGCCCGATGGCGGTGCCGAACGAGTTGGCCACCAGCAGCACCTTGTCGATGCCCATCCGGGACCGGATGTGGTCGGTGACCTCCAGGGCGTCCTCGTACAGCCGGTCCAGGGTGAACTCCCCCTGGCCGTCGGGGCCGTGCGCGGCGAAGGTGTGGCCGGCGCCGCGCATGTCCCAGCGGACGACGGTGAAGTGCTGCTCCCAGCCCCGGGTGCGCGGCAGGAAGATGTGGTTGGAGGCGCCGGGGCCGCCGTGGATCTCCAGGATCACCGGGTTGGCGCGGTCGTCGCCGCGTACGGAGATCCACTGGTCGATGCCGCCGATCCGGACGAAGCCCGACTCCTCGATCCCGTGCGGTGCGGTGATGCGCAGCTTCCGGGCGTGGGCGGTGCGCTTGAGCTGCCGGTAGCCCAGCATTCCGGCGGCGGGGCCGGCTATCAGGGCGGCGGCGGACGCGGTGACGATCGTGGCCGGCATGGCTGACTCCTTAAACTGTTTATGGCGTAAGCGGTAGTGCTTAAGGTGTATACAGTTGTTTAGATGGTGTCAACCGTCCGACGGAGACCAGGGAGTACGCGATGGCCGGGGCAGCCGGGAGAAGCAAGCGGACGGGGCCGAGGGACATGCGGGCCGGGGTCGAGCTCCTCTGGGGCGAGCGGGAGCGGCCCGCCCGGGGCCCCAAGCCCTCGCTGACCCCGCGCCGGATCGCCGACGAGGCGGTCGCGGTCGCCGACGCGGAGGGCCTGGACGCGGTCTCCATGGGGCGCGTGGCGGCCGGGCTCGGGGTCTCCGGGATGGCGCTCTACCGCTATGTGCCCGGCAAGACGGAGCTGGTCGAGCTCATGGTGGAGGTGGCGCTCGCCGACGTACCCGACCTCGCGGACGCGGGTCCGGGCTGGCGGGAGCGGCTGGCCGCCTGGAGCCGGCGGTCCCGGCAGGTGTACGCGGACCACCCCTGGCTGCTCGCGGCCACCGCGATGCGCCGGCAGATCATGGGCCCGCACCAGCTGGGCTGGCTGGACGCGGCCCACGCCGCGCTGGAGCCGACGGGGCTCGGGGCCGCCGACCGGCAACAGGTCGTCCTGCTGCTGATCGGCCAGGTGCGCAGCCTCGCTCAGCAGACGGCGGACTTCGACGCGGAGCACGCCCGGGAGTGGGGCCGGCTGACCGGGGAACTCCTGGAACGGCACGCCGACCGGTTCCCCGCGCTCACCCGGGCCATCGCCGCCGGGGCCTTCGACGCGAGCGGCACCGACTCGCCGGACTTCGGCCTGGACCGCATCCTCGACGGTGTCCAGGTGCTGATCGACGCGGCGGCACCTTAATGGCGCCGCGGGCACGCGAAAAACCGGGGAGACAGGGGGCGGACCTGTCTCCCCGGCGTTTTCGGGGGGTTGAGCCTCGGGGGCTAGTTGAGGCCGGTGTTCATCGCGCTCACGAGTTCACCGTTGCTGGTGTCCCCGCTGAACTCCCAGAAGAACGCGCCTCCCAGGCCCTGCGACTTCGCCCAGGCCATCTTCGACTTGATGGTGGCCGGGGTGTCGTAGCTCCACCAGTTGGTGCCGCAGTGGGCGTACGCGGTGCCGGCGATCGTGCCGGTGGACGGGCAGGTGTTCTTGAGGACCTTGTAGTCCTCGATGCCCGCCTCGTACGTGCCCGGGGCGGCGCCGGTGGCGGTGCCGCCGGGCGCGTCCTGGGTGACGCCGGTCCAGCCGCGGCCGTAGAAGCCGATGCCGAGCAGCAGCTTGGACGCGGGGACGCCCTGGGCCTTCAGCTTGGCGATGGCGTCGGCGGAGTTGAAGCCCGCGATCGGGATGCCGGAGTACGAGTTCAGCGGGGAGTGCGGGGCGGTCGGGCCCTTCGCGTCCCAGGCGCCGAAGAAGTCGTACGTCATCACGTTGTACCAGTTGAGCGACTGCGCGGCGCCGGCGTAGTCCGCCAGGTCGATCTTGCCGCCCTGGGATCCGTCGGCCGTGATGGCGGCGGTGACCAGGTTGTTGCTGCCGAACTTGGTGCGCAGCGCCGAGGTGAGCTTCTTCAGCGCGTCCGGGCCGCTGGTGTCACAGGTCAGGCCGCAGGCGTTGGGGTACTCCCAGTCGATGTCGATGCCGTCGAAGACATCGGCCCAGCGCGGGTCCTCGACCAGGCTGTAGCAGGAGTCGGCGAACGCGGCCGGGTTCTGGGCAGCCTGGCCGAAGCCGCCGGACCAGGTCCAGCCGCCGAAGGACCACAGCACCTTGATGTGGGGGTACTTCGCCTTCAGCTTGCGCAGCTGGTTGAAGCTGCCGCGCAGCGGCTGGTCCCAGGTGTCGGCGACGCCGTCGACGGACTGGTCGGCGGTGTACGCCTTGTCGTAGTCGGCGTAGGAGTCGCCGATGGTGCACTTGCCGCCCTGGACGTTGCCGAAGGCGTAGTTGATGTGCGTGATCTTCGCGGCCGAACCGGACGTGTCCAGGTTCTTGACGTGGTAGTTGCGCCCGTAGACGCCCCACTCGGCGAAGTAGCCGAGGTTCACCTTGTCGCCGGTGCCGGGGTCGGTGCCGCCGCCGCCCGTGGTGTGGACCTTGACCGCGCCGCTGACCGGGCCGGTCTGGTCGGCGGTGTCCCGCGCCTGCACGCTGTACGAGTAGTCCGTGCCCGCGGTGAGGCCGGTGTTCGTGTACGTGGTGCCGGTGACCGTGGCGACGACCGAGCCGTCGCGCAGCACGTCGTAGTTCTTGATGCCCTTGTCGTCGGTGGCCGCGGTCCAGCTGATCTTCGCCGAGGTGTCGGTGACGGCGCTCGCGGTGGGGGTGCCCGGCGCCGACGGGGGATTGTCACCCGGGACGGTGGGGCCGCCGTCGCAGGAGGCGCCGTTCAGCGTGCAGTTGGTGGCGGCGCCGCTGCCGGAGCCGGTGCCGTTGAAGCCGAAGGAGACGCTGGCGCCGGGGGCGACGGTGCCGTTCCAGCCGACGTTCTTGGCGGTCCAGTGGTTGCCCGTGTGGGTGACGGTGGCGTCCCAGGCGGAGCCGACGCCGGTGCCGCTGGGGAAGTCCCACTCGATGGTCCAGGAGCTGAGGGACGTGGTGCCGGTGTTCTTCACCGTCCACTGGCCCTCGAAGCCGGTGCCCCAGTCGGACTTCTTGACGTACGTGGCCGTGGCGGAGGTCGCCGCCTCGGCGGGGGAGGCCATGCCGACCATGGCGGCAAGGGGAAGGAGCAGTGCGGTGAGGCCCGCGACGGCTCTGCTTCTGGTGGCTCGACCGGACCCGAGTCTGAATCGGGTACGGCGGGGGGTCTCAGTGCTCAACGGTGCTCCTCGGGTGAGGTCCGGACATACGGGGTGGTCCGTGAACTGCAACCCTGCGCCGCCCTGAACCCGCTTTGTCATGGCAGGTTCACCGCAGTGTGTTCGGTGAGATTAAGAAGGTCTGGACCAATCGTCAAGAGGTCTGGACCAAAGATCGTGACCGTCCGCCGAATAAACCTCAGACGCCCAACTCCTGTGCCAGCACGGCCGCCTGGACTCTGCTGCGCAGCTCCAGCTTCCCCAGCAACCGGCTGACGTGCGTCTTCGCCGTCGCCTCCGCCATGGACAGCCGTTCGGCGATCTCCGCGTTCGACATCCCCTCGCCGAGGCACCCCAGCACCTCGCGCTCCCGCCGGGTCAGCGCCTCCAGCACCGACGCGTCCGGAGCGTCCGCCCGTACGGAACCGCCCCCCGCGAACTCCGCGATCAGCCGCCGCGTCACGGCCGGGGCGATCAGCCCCTCACCGCGCGCCACCGTGCGCACCGCGTCGAGCAGCCCGGCCGCCTCGATGTCCTTCAGCAGGAAGCCCGAGGCCCCCGCCCGCAGCGCCCCGAACACATAGGCGTCCAGGTCGAACGTCGTCAGCACCAGCACGTCCGCCAGCCCCTCGGCGGTCACCTGCCGGGTCGCCGCGACCCCGTCCAGGCGCGGCATCTGCACGTCCATCAGCACCAGGTCCGGCCGCAGCTCCCGGGCCAGCCGTACCGCCTCCTCGCCGTCCCCGGCCTCCCCGACGACCTCGATGTCCGGCGCGCTGCCCAGGATGAGCACCAGCCCCGCCCGTACCGCCGTCTGGTCCTCCGCGACCACCACCCGGACCGTCATGACCCCACGCCTCCTTCGTCCACGGGCAGTTCGGCCCGCACCCGCCACACACTGTCCACCGGCCCCGCCTCGAACTCCCCGCCGAGCAGCGCCACCCGTTCCCGCATCCCCACCAGACCGGCCCCCGACCCCGGCGCGCGCGGCCCCGCCCGGTCCCCGAGCACGCTGCTCACCTCCACCGTCAACAGCCGCCCCGCCTGTCCCAGCCGCACCGTCACCGGGCCCGGCGCCGCGTGCTTGAGCGCGTTGGTCAGGGACTCCTGCACGATCCTGTACGCGGCCAGCTCGACCGGCGCCGGCAGGGGCGCCCCGCCGTCCCTGGTGTCCTCCAGTACGCAGGTCAGCCCGCCGTCCGCGGCGGCCGCGCGGCGCTGCTCGACCAGCGCGTCCAGCGAACCCAGGGACGGCGAGCTGCTGGGCTCCGCGTCGGCGGCGCCGGTGCGCAGCAGCCCGATCAGGCGGCGCATTTCGGCCAGACCCTCGACGGAGTTCTCGCGGATGACCCCGAGGGCGTTGCGCGAGGTGTCCGGGTCGCCGAGGGAGAGCGCGGCTGTGGAGTGGATGGCGATCGCGGACAGGTGGTTGGCGACCAGGTCGTGCAGCTCGCGCGCCATCCGGGCCCGCTCGGCGGTCACCGCCTGGGTGCGGTCCATCTCGGCGAGGAGGGCGGTCTGGTCGGCGCGCAGCCGGGCCGCGTCGGCGGCGTCCCGGTGGTTGCGCACGCTCACCCCGGTGAGGGCGGGCACGAAGACGACGAGGGCGGTGACGATGCCGAGGAGCAGGGCCTCGGGGCTGCGGATCCAGGCGAGCGAGCCGATGGTCACGACCAGGGAGATCAGGAAGGTGACCACCGGGATGCGGCGGGCCGCCGCCGGGGTGCCGTACAGCACCGCCGCGTACATGACGTCGGTGTACATCGCCACGGTGGCCAGATTGCCGTGGGTGCACTGGTCCGCGACGAGCGCGACGGAGCCGATGGTCAGGGCGGTGCGCGGCGCGCTCCTGCGCAGCAGCTCCGCCGCCGCCATCACGACGAGCGGGACGAGCGGCAGGCGGGTGTCCCCGAGGACGTCACCGGTCCGCATGTACAGGTTGAGCGACCACAGCACCAGTCCGCCGAGCAGCCCGAGGACCGCGATGAGCACGTCGTCGCGGTGCGGGCGGGGCGGGGAGAGCGTCGGCACTACATCGAAGTATGCAGTCGTCTTTCGTCACCTGGGCCGACGCCCCGGGCCCGCGCGGCGGCCAGGCTGGAAGGGAACGCAAAGGAGCGGACCCGTGATCGTCACCCTCATCGTCGCCTGCGAGATCGCCTTCTGGGTGCTGCTGGCCGCAGGCCTGGCACTGCGGTACGGGGCGCGCAAGCCGCGCCTGGGCGCCGCGGTGCTGCTGTGCGAACCGGTGCTGGAGCTGGTCCTGCTCGCGGTGACCGCCGTCGACCTGAGGAACGGCGCCGAGCCGGACTGGAAGCACGGGCTCGCCGCGGTGTACATCGGCTTCACCGTCGGCCTCGGGCACTCCACCATCAAGTGGGCCGACGCCCGCGTCGCCCACCGGTTCGCCGGTGGCCCGCCGCCGGTGAAGCCGCCGAAGTACGGGAAGGCGCGGGCGGTCCACGAGTGGAAGGTCGCCGGCCGCTGGACCGTGGCCGCCGCGACCGCGCTGGCGCTGCTCCAGGCGGCCGTCCGGTACGTGGGCGGCGACGGGGACGTGAGCTCGCTGCGGTCCTGGCAGCGGACGATGCTGCTGGTCATCGGGATCAACCTGGTGATCGCCGCGAGCTACACGGTGTTCCCGAAACGGGAGCCGGGCCGGAGCGCCTAGCGCTCGCCGCCCGGCACCCACAGGACGTCGCCGACCTCCTTGTTCGCCACCCGGGCCAGGATGAACAGCAGGTCCGAGAGGCGGTTGAGGTAGGTCGCCGTCAGCGCGTTCATCACCTCGCCGTGCACCTCCATCGCCGCCCAGGTGGACCGCTCGGCGCGCCGGACCACGGTGCACGCCTGGTGGAGCAGCGCCGCGCCCGGTGTACCGCCCGGGAGGATGAAGCTGCGGAGCTTCTCCACCTGTTCCAGGTAGTGGTCGCAGTCGGCCTCCAGCTTGTCCACGTACGACTGCTCGACGCGCAGCGGCGGGTACTTCGGGTCCTCGACCACCGGCGTGGAGAGGTCCGCGCCCACGTCGAACAGGTCGTTCTGCACGCGGACGAGGACCTTCACGACGTCCTCGTCGAGCTGTCCGAGGGCGATCGCGGTGCCGATGACCGCGTTGGCCTCGTTGGCGTCGGCGTACGCGGAGATCCGCAGATCGGTCTTGGCGGTGCGGCTCATGTCGCCGAGGGCGGTGGTGCCCTTGTCGCCGGTACGGGTGTAGATGCGCGTCAGATTGACCATGCGGCCAGACTAGTTACGCCCCGGCCTTCCGGAAGACACCTGTGCCCACCGTCACGGCCGGCGCCGCGAAGCCGAGGGCGACCAGGACCCCGTACAGCATGTGCGGGGTGGCGTACGAGCCCACGTACGCGTCCCGCACCGCGTCCACCAGGTAGCGGAACGGCGTGAAGTGCGAGAGGACGTCGAGCCACTTCGGGCCGAGCGTCATCGGCAGCATCAGGCCGGACAGCAGCATCGCGGGCATGGTGAGGGAGTTGATGACGGGCCCGAACTCCTGCGGCGTCGAGACCCGCATGGCCAGTGCGTACGAGAGCGAGGCCAGCGAGACCGTCAGCAGGCCGACGAAGAGGAAGCCGATCAGCACTCCGGCCAGCGGGGCCCGCAGCCCCATCAGTACGGCGACGAGCACCAGCAGCACCGTCTGGAACACGAACAGCAGCGCGTCGCGCAGCACCCGGCCCAGCAGCAGCGCCGCCCGGCTCACCGGGGTCACCCGCATCCGCTCGACCACCCCGGTCGACTTGTCGATGATCAGGCCGAATCCGGCGAACGAGGCGCCGAACAGGCCGAGCTGGAGCAGCAGCCCGGGCACCAGGATCTGCCAGGAGTCGGTGCCCCCGCCGAGCGGCAGTCCGGTGAGCAGCGGGCCGAAGAAGAGCAGGTAGAGCAGGGGCATCAGGATGCCGAAGAGGATCTGGAACTTGGAGCGCAGGGTCTGGCGGGCGTAGCGCCCGAAGATCAGAGCGGTGTCGTGCAGCAGCATGGGTGTCCCGGGAGGTGTCAGACCGCGAGGGGAGCGGTGTCGGCGGCGGGGGCGCGTCCGGTGACGGCGAGGAAGGCGTCCTGGAGCGTGGCGTCGGGCGAGCCCGCGTACCGGGTCTTGAGCGCGGCGGGGGTGCCCTCCGCCGCCACCAGGCCGCCGTCGATGACGACGAGCCGGTCGGCGAGCGCGTCCGCCTCGTCCAGGTAGTGCGTGGTGAGCACGACGGTGGTGCCGTGCGCGTCGCGCAGCCGCCGCACCAGGTCCCAGAGGTCGGCACGGCTGCCCGGGTCGAGCCCGGTGGTCGGCTCGTCCAGGAAGAGCACGGCGGGGCGGTGGGTGAGCCCCATCGCGATGTCGAGGCGTCGGCGCTGGCCGCCCGAGAGGGTCGCGGTGCGCCGGTCGAGCAGGTCCGACAGGCCCAGTTCCCCGGCGAGTTCGGCGGCCCGGGCGACCGCCGCCGCCTTGCCGAGCCGGTACATCCGGCCCTGGGTGACCAGCTCCTCCCGCACGGTGGTGTGCGGGTCGACCCCGCCCGACTGGGCGACGTAACCGCACTGCTCGCGTACGCCCGCCGGGTCGGCGACCAGGTCGCGGCCGGCGACGGTGGCCGCGCCGCCGGTGGGGGAGAGCAGCGTGGTGAGCATGCGCAGGGTGGTCGTCTTGCCCGCGCCGTTCGGGCCGAGCAGGCCGACGATCTCGCCTGCCGCGACGGTCAGGTCCAGGCAGCGGACGGCCTCGACGGGGCCGGACTTGCTCATGAAGGTCCGGGCGAGCCCGGACGTGCTGATGACGGTCATGGCCCCACGAAAACAGAGTCACTGAAAAAATGCAATGACTCCAAATTTGCAGAAACCCCAGACGATCTACGATGGGGGCATGGCTGAGGGACTCAGGGAGCGCAAGAAGCGGCAGACCAGGCAGCACCTCTCGGACGTGGCCACCGGCCTCTTCCTGGAGCGGGGCTTCGACGCGGTGACGATCGCCGAGATCGCCCACGCCGCCGACGTCTCCGTCAACACCGTGTACAACTACTTCCCCGCCAAGGAGGACCTGTTCCTCGACCGCAGCAAGGGCGTCGTGGAACGCCTCTCGCGGTACGTCAGGGGCCGCGACCAGGGCGAGTCCGCGGCCGACGCCGTGCTGCGGGAGCTGCGCATCCAGGTCGAGAGCGTCTCGCCCACCGTCGGCCTGATGGAGGGGTACGCCCGCTTCGTGCGGGTCATCGAGGAGGCCGACAGCCTCAAGGCCCGCCTCTGGCACATCCAGCAGGACGCCGCGCAGCACCTGGAGGCCACCCTCGTGGAGGTGAGCGGCGCCGGGACGGAGGACCGGACACCGCTCCTGGTGGCCGGTCAGCTCTCCTGGGTCCACAGCACCCTCATGGCGTACATCGGGCAGGAGATGGTGGCCGGCGGCAAGCCCGCCGAGGTGTCCAGGCGGGCGCTCGTCCTGCTGGACGACATCGAGGACCTGCTGGGTGAAAAGGTGCTCAACTACGCCCGGCGCACCGCCGAATGACGGCCCCCGGTGTGATGTCCGTCATTTGAGACGTGACGCGCATCTCTTCGCGTCCCCAGCACCCGCCCCGGGTACTAACCTCCGCCGGAGGGCATGGACCAGAACCAGCGACACATACAGAGGGGTGCCAACGTGGCCAGGAAGCTCGCCGTCATCGGAGCCGGACTCATGGGGTCCGGCATCGCGCAGGTCTCCGCCCAGGCCGGCTGGGACGTCGTCCTGCGCGACGTCACCGACGAGGCCCTGACCCGCGGCCGCGACGGCATCAAGGGCTCCTTCGACAAGTTCGTCGCCAAGGGCAAGCTGGACGCGGCCGACGCCGAGGCCGCGCTGGGCCGGATCACCACGACCACCGACCTCGAGGCCGTCGCCGACGCGGACATCGTGGTCGAGGCCGTCTTCGAGAAGCTGGAGGTGAAGCACGAGATCTTCCGGTCGCTCGACAAGATCGTCCGGGACGACACCGTGCTCGCCTCCAACACCTCCGCCATCCCGATCACCAAGATCGCGGCCGTGACGGAGCGCCCGGAGCGCGTGGTCGGCGTGCACTTCTTCTCGCCGGTCCCGATGATGCAGCTCTGCGAGCTCGTACGCGGCTACAAGACCAGCGACGAAACCCTCGCCACCGCGCGGGAGTTCGCCGAGTCCGTCGGCAAGACCTGCATCGTCGTCAACCGCGATGTGGCCGGCTTCGTCACCACCCGGCTGATCTCGGCGCTCGTGGTCGAGGCCGCCAAGCTGTACGAGTCGGGCGTCGCCACGGCCGAGGACATCGATGTCGCGTGCAAGCTCGGTTTCGGCCACGCGATGGGGCCCCTGGCCACCGCGGACCTCACCGGTGTCGACATCCTGCTGCACGCCACGAGCAACATCTACACCGAGTCGCAGGACGAGAAGTTCGCCGCCCCGGAGCTGATGCGCCGGATGGTCGATGCAGGTGACATCGGGCGCAAGAGCGGGCAGGGCTTCTACACCTACTGATCATTTTCGGTCCGGTCCGGCTGATCCGCTGTCAGCCAGACCGGGTGCCGTTCGGGGAACGCCGTCCGGATCCACCGGATCCACCAGCGTTCGCGACCATCCCGCATCACTCCTCGGAGTGAATTCGGTATCGGTTCGCTTACAGACGGCAACTACCCTGTCGCTGCCGCAGTCAGTTGGGGCAGAGACAGTTTCGGACAGACGGACCGGGCCACGGAGCATTCCAGGGGAGCGCATATGCACATCAGGGGCGACCACGCCGAGCTGGTCGTCGGGGGCCGCCTCGACGTCCGAAGCGCGGCGGACGCCCGTACGGTCCTGCACTCGGCCCTGGACGACGGCGTCGGCGATCTGGTGCTCGACCTGACCGAGCTGGATTCGTGGGACGCCACCGGTCTCGGCGTCATCATGGGCGCACACCGCAGGGCCGGGCGCGCCGGACGGCGCCTCGTGCTGCGCGGCGTGCCTCCGCAGATGCAACGCCTCCTGGTGGCCACCCGGCTGCACCGCATCCTCGCCATCGAGGGCGGCATCGCGGCGGAGTCCCTGCCCCGCGTCTGAGGGGTGTGAAGGGGCTTGCGGGGACGCCCCGTGAACCCCCGGCCGACCCTCGGTGACCGTACGGCAAGACGGCACACAATCCTCACGAGACCGTGATCTCGGGGCGGCGCGCCACCCCGGATGGTCGTGGATACTGTGCGAAGGTTTAGGGTTCGGCCGTCTGCCGATTGACGGACCCGACCCGGCGGACACCGGACCGTGGGCGGCATCTGGACGTGCGAGGCCGGGAGGGACAACCGCGCTCGACGCGTCTTGGGGGCTTTGGCGATGGACCCGATACACCGGGGGCCGGAAGAGTTCGGCCACGACAGCAAGGACTTCGCCGACGAGGCCGGCCGGCGCCGCCCTTCCCGCGATCCACTGACCCCGGATTTCGGTCAGCAAACACCGCAGCAGGTCCGCATGGTCACCCTCGTCGCCGGCGACCTGACGCTCACCGTCAACCCGGTCGACGGCAGCGAGGTCGAGCCGTGCCCGCCCGGTGAGCGGCCCGCCGCGCCCGTCCGCCGCACCCCCGAGGAGCGCGCCGCCCGCGCCCGCGCCGCGACGCCCCCCGTCCCGCCGGGCCCGCCCGTCCTCCAGCTCCCGCTGCTGCGGCGCGAGGAGGAACGCGAACGGCTGACCCGCCTCCTCGCCCGCGGCCGCTCCGTCCGGCTCACCGGACCGGCGGGTTCCGGCCGTACCGCCCTGCTCGACGCCGTCGCCGCCGACTGCGCGGACTTCGCCCCCGACGGGGTCGTCCGCCTCAGCGGCCACAAGCGCACCGCCACCGATCTGCTGTACGCGCTCTTCGACGCCGTCCACGACGCTCCCCTGCACCGGCCGGAACGGGCGCTCCTGCTGGAGACGCTGCGCTCCACCGGCGCCGTCGTCGTCCTGGACGACCTGGAGCTCGGCGGCGCCGCCCTGGACGAACTCCTCGACGCGACCCCCGAGTGCGCCTTCCTGCTCGCCGCCACGCCCGAGGTCGCCGCGCCCGGCGCCGACTCCGCGCTCGAAGAGGTCTTCCTCACCGGCCTCGACCGCGCCACCTCCCTCGACCTGCTGCGCCGGGTGGTCGAACGGCAGCTCACGGAGGAGGAGGCCAACTGGGCCGGAGACCTCTGGTTCGAGTCCGAGGGCCTGCCCCTGCGCTTCGTCCAGGCCGGTGCGCTGCTGCGCCAGCGCGACCAGCTGCACACCGACGCCACCGTTTACGACGAGTACGGCTATCTGGAGAACCGGCCCGCCGACGCGCCGCCCGCGCCCGAGGCGGCCGGGGAGTCCGAGGTGCCGCTGCCCAGCCTCGGCGAGGGCGCGGCGCCGGCGGCCCTGCTCGCCTCCCGACTGAGCGGCGCCGCCCAGGACACGCTGCGCTTCGCCGTGGCCCTCGGCGGCGAGGTGCCGCACCAGGCCCATCTGCCCGCGCTCGTCGGGGACACCCACGCCGACGCCGCCCTCGGCGAGCTGGCCGGCTGCGGGCTGCTCTCCCCGTCCGGCTCCCGCTACCGGCTGGCGGCCGGGGTCCTGGCCCAGCTGGCGGCGGCCGGTTACGAGGACGACGCCGCCGACCGCGCCCGCACCGCCGCCCAGCACTACGCCTGGTGGACCGGGCACCCCTCGGTCACCCCCGAACGGGCGGCCGCCGAGGCCGACGCGATCATCGCCGCCCTGGGCCGGCTGGTGCCGGGGGAGGGGGCCGGAGGGACGAGCGCCGCCGTGCTCCTCGCCCGCAGCGCGGCGCCCGCCTTCGCGGCCGGGCTGCTCTGGGGTGCCTGGGAACGGGCGCTCCGGATCGGCCAGGAGGCCGGACGGCTCGCCGGGGAGGTCGCGGAAGAGGCGTACTTCCACCACGAGTTGGGCGTCCTCGCGCTCTGCACCGGTCATCCCGACCGGGCCAGGGCCGAGCTGGAGACCGCGATCAGCATGCGCGGGGCGCTCGCCGACAAGAGCGGTGCGGTGGCCGGACGGCGCGCGCTCGCGCTGGTCGAGGACCGGGCCGCGGGCGCTCCGGCCGCGGGGGACGACGGTGCGTTCGCGGCGTCGCCGCCGCTGGGGCTGCCCGCCGTCGTGCCGGTCTCGATGACGAGCGCGTTCGCCGACACCACCGTGGTGCCCCGGCAGGAGCCGATGACCGTGGCGGTGCCCTCGCCCGCGGCGGGCGGCGGCAAGGGCGCGGCGCGGGGCGGGCCGCTGGCCCTCATCGGCGGGGCCCGGCGCAACCTGGTCGCCGCCGGGGCGGGGGTCCTGCTGGCCGGGGTCCTCGGCACGGTGGTGACGCTCGGGCTGACGTCGAACAGCGACCCGCAGGGCGGGGCCGGTACGTCGACCGAGCAGGAGGCGCCGGACGACAGCATCTACGACGAGGAGGTGGACACCGGGGAGCCGGCGGACGGGCCGTCCACGACCGAGGCGCCTTCGGGGTCCGCGTCCGCGTCGGCCTCGGTGACGCCGTCCGCCACGGGGAGCGAATCGGCGCCGGCCGGCGGGGTGACGCCTTCGGCGACGTCCTCGGCGCCGGACACGCCGTCGTCCTCCGGGGCGCCGTCGTCGCCGCGCGCGACGGAGTCGTCCCACAAGCCGCCGACGTCCTCTTCGCCGACGCCCACGAAGACGGCGGGTTCGCCGACGCCCACGAACACGGAGACGGAGTCCCCGAGCCCGGGGGAGACGGACCCGGACCAGCCGGACCCGGACGAGCCGGGCACGAAGCCGGGTACCCCGGAGCAGGCGAGCGGGTCCTCCAGCGCGGCCGGCGGTAGCCCCTCGGGGGAGTAGCCCGCGAGTGCGGCGGCCCTCGGCCCCAGGGTTCCGTCCTCAATCGCCGGGCGGGCTTGAAGAGCCCGCCCGCCCGGCCCCCGCGCTCAGAACAAGCGGAGCTTGTCGTCCTCGATGCCGCGCATCGCGTCGTAGTCCAGGACCACGCAGCCGATGCCGCGGTCCGTGGCCAGGACGCGGGCCTGCGGCTTGATCTCCTGGGCCGCGAAGATGCCCTTCACCGGGGCCAGGTGCGGATCGCGGTTGAGGAGTTCCAGATAGCGCGTCAGCTGCTCGACGCCGTCGATGTCGCCGCGCCGCTTCAGCTCGACGGCGACCGTCTGCCCGTCCGCGTCGCGGCACAGGATGTCGACCGGGCCGATCGCCGTGAAGTACTCGCGGCGGATCAGCGTGTAGCCCTCGCCCAGGGTCTCGATGCGGTCCGCGAGCAGCTCCTGGAGGTGCGCCTCGACACCGTCCTTGATCAGCCCCGGGTCGACGCCCAGCTCATGGCTTGAGTCGTGGAGGATTTCCTCCATCGTGATGATCAGTTTTTCGCCCGCCTTGTTCACCACGGTCCAGACGCCCTCGGCGTCCCCGCTGCCCTCCTTCAGGGTGCAGGGCGGCGACATCCAGTTGAGCGGTTTGTACGCCCTGTCGTCGGCGTGAATCGACACGCTCCCGTCCGCCTTCACCAGGATGAGGCGGGGAGCGGAGGGCAGGTGGGCCGTGAGCCGGCCGGCGTAATCCACGGAGCAGCGGGCGATGACGAGACGCATGGTCGGCAACGCTACTCGACGTCGGGGGCCCGGCGCGATTCACCCATCCGCCACTCCCGTCCCTTACGGAGTTGACGCTTTCTGTCTTGCCCCTCTTTGAACCCCTTCGTTATTGGCCGGTTGTGTTCCCAATCTCCTGGTGCGGCCCGGACTGCGCCCTTACCGTGGAAGCGGGAGGTCGCCGTGCGTGCACGCTGCGTCGTCGTCGGCCTTCTTCCCTGCCCGTAAGGCTCCGGTAATCCGCCGGGGCCGCGAGAGGAGAACCCATGTCGCTCGACGTCTCACCGGCTCTGTTGGAACAGGCCGAGCGAGGCGAGGTCGACGAAGCCGACTTCGTCGACTGCGTCCGGACCTCCCTGCCCTACGCATGGGAGATGATCAGCTCGTTGGTGGCTCAGCTGAAGGTCGACGGCGGGGAGTTCGCCGACAACCAGACGCCGCCGCCCAACGAGCAGGCACGTGGTCAGCTGCTGCGCGCGCTCGCGAGTGATGCGATACGCGGAGCGCTGCAGCGGCACTTCGGGGTGCGTCTCGCATTCCAGAACTGCCACCGCGTCGCGGTGTTCCCGCTGGACGCCTCGGTCGACGACCGACTGGCCAAGTTCACCTCGGTGAGGGGCCAGTTGCTCAACCAGTCGCCCGAACTACGGGACTGCTGAACGCTTCCGTCGCCGTTCCGGGCCGCGGGAGGTGCAACTGGTCCGGGGCGGCGGCTCCGTAAGCGCACCGCCGTACACCCTTCCGTCCGTGCGCGGGGGTCATTCGAGGAGTGGCCGTACCTCCGTGCCCAGCCGCGCTACGTTCTCCTCCGTGGCGACGAGATCTCCGGAACCCTCCACCAGGAGCGCGAAGCGGGTGATGCCCGTGCGCTCGGCGGTGACCGCGAGGCGCTCGGCCGCCAGCTCCGGCGTGCCCACCGGATGAAGGCCGCACAGCAGCTCCGCGTACGCCACGGGGTCCCGCATCACGCGGTGCCGGCCGTCGACGGTGACGTGCGCGCCGAGCCCCTGGCGCAGCCAGCCCGGCATCGCCTTGACCAGCGTCTCGACGGCGTCCTCGGTGCGGTCGGCGATCTGGGCCACCCCGGCCGAGACGTGCCCCGCCCCGTGGACCTTCTCCGGCGCATGCCCGGCCGCCAGCGCGCGGGACCGCCAGAGCGCCACCATCTCCGCCTTGTCCTCGTTCCCGCAGTGCATGCCGAGCAGCATCGGCAGCCCCTGGTCGGCGGCGAGCTCCACGGTCTTGCGCGAGGTGCACGCGACGATCACCTCGGGCCCGGCCCCCTCCGCCCCGTCCGCGCCGATCAGCTCGTCGGCCCGGGGGACGACCGCGACCTCGCGGAACGGGTACCGCTCGCCCCGGCCCGCCACACGCGGCTTCCGCAGCCAGTCGAGCAGGAGCCCCAGGGACTCCGGGAACCCCTTCTCGAACGCCTCCAGTCCGCCGCCGAACACCTCCAGGTCCACCCACGGACCGCCCCGGCCGACCCCGAGGCTGAACCGGCCGCCGCTGGTCAGATGGAGCAGCGCGGCCTGCTCGCCGAGGGCCACCGGGTGCTGCGTGGGCAGCACGCTCACCGCCGTACCGACGCGGATGCGGCGGGTCCGGCCGAGCAGCTGCGCGGCCAGGGTGACGGCGGACGGGCAGACCCCGTACGGCACGAAGTGATGTTCGGCCAGCCAGACCGAGTCGAGCCCGGACTCCTCGGCGACCTCGGCGGACCGGATCGCGCGGTGCAGCGCTTCCCCCGGCCCCTGGCCCGGAAACTGGGCCGCCAGTACGAACGTTCCGACACGCATCGCCAATTGCCTCCTTGCGGCCGCCGCGGCTCTCCCCTACTGGCAACAACGTCTGACACGTGCCAAAGGCACGGTCCGGCGCGGAGTTGTTGCGATTTTCCGGTAACCGCTGGCGCCACGAACCCCGGGAGGCGGGTACCCCGCCCGAATGGCCCTACGCTGGACGGGTCCCGCCCTGCCCGTTCCGTGAGGTGAAACGTGTCCCCGCGCCGCAACCGCCCCCGAGGCGGCGAGAGCCCCAACGACAGCGCGAGCGAGTCGGCGGACCGGTACGGCGGGGGAGGGCGTACGGAGGAGTGGCAGGGCGAGGAGTGGTCGGTGCGCCCGGTCAGCGGCGCGAGCGCGGCCGGCAAGCGCTACCGCTGCCCCGGCTGCGACCAGGAGATCCCGTCCGGCGTCCCGCATCTGGTGGCCTGGTCCGAGTACGGCGGGGTGGACGACCGCAGGCACTGGCACAAGGCCTGCTGGAACGCGAAGGACCGCCGCACCACGAAGGTGCAGCGGTCCCGGAACGCGCCCCGCTACTGAGCGGTCAGACGTCGCGCTGGTTCATCGTCAGGTACGCCCCGCCCATGGCCACCGCCGTCACGACGAGCAGGATCCACAGCGGGTCCCAGCCGGACGGGCCGCCGGACGACGTGACCGAGTTGTCGTAGAAGATGCTCAGCTGGTTGGGGATCGAGTACTCCAGCAGCTTCTCCTGGAGCCACGAGAGCGACGACGCGAACATGAAGATGGCCAGCACGAGCGGCAGCAGCACCACGCCGATCATGATCGTGATCGCCCCGGCCGAGTGCCGGATCAGCGCGCCGACGGCGAGCGCCAGCAGCCCCAGCGTCGCCACGTAGAGCGCGACGCCGACCGTGGCGCGCAGCCACTCCTCGCCGGTCGGCGACACCGCGTCCAGCATGGACGACTGGATCAGGGCGACCACCGACGTCATCACCGTGGTGATGACGAAGGTGAGCAGGAAGAAGACGAGCGCCTTGGCGCCGAGCACCCGGCCCCGGCTGGGGCAGGCCGTCAGCGTCGTACGGATCATGCCGGTGCCGTACTCCGAGGCGATCGTCATCACGCCGAGCGTGATCACACAGATCGTGCCGAGCAGCACTCCGAAGAAGCCCAGGCTCAGCACCGGCGTCTCGCCGAGGTCCGTGTCGGACGCGGAGACGGCGACGGCCGCGAGCACCCCGATGACCAGCAGCAGCGCGGTCATGACGCCGAGCGTCCACATGGTCGAGCGCACGGACCGGATCTTGGTCCACTCCGAGGCGATCGCGTCCCCGAACGTCGCGGGACGCAGCGGGATCGGCGAGACGTAGAAGCCCTGCCCCTGCGGGTACCCCTGCTGCGGTGCGGGCTGCTGGTACGGCGCCTGCGGCGCCGGCGGCGTGGTCATCGGGGGTCCTCGCTGGTCTCGCGCTTGGTCAGGTCTGCGGGGGCGGGGGCCTCGGCGGGCGCCGCCGGGGCGGGAGCGGGCGCCTGGGCCGGGGGCACGGGCGCCTGGGCCGGCGCACCGGCCGCGTACGGGTTCTGTCCGGGCGGCGGCGGGGCGTACCAGCCCTGCTGCGGCACGTCCGGCACGGGCTGCTGCGGCGGCGGGGCGTACCCCGGCTGCGGCCCGTAGCCGGGATGCGGCGCCTGCTGCTGGAGGTGGGCCCGCTGGTCGACCGTCGAGCGGTAGTCCACGGCGCCCTGCGTCATCCGCATGTACGCCTCCTCCAGCGAGGCCTGGTGCGGCGAGAGCTCCCAGAGCCGGACGTCCGACTCGTGGGCCAGGTCGCTGATGCGGGGGAGCGCCAGGCCGGTGACGCGCAGGGCGCCGTCCGGCTCGGACAGGACCTGGCCGCCCGCCTCGGTCAGCGTGGTGGTCAGCTTCTCCCGCTGCTCCGGCGTCTCGTCCGGGACGCGGACCCGGGCGAAGTCGGCCGAGTTGGCCGAGATGAAGTCCTTGACGCTCATATCGGCCATCAGCTGGCCGCGCCCGATCACGATCAGGTGGTCGGCGGTGAGGGCCATCTCGCTCATCAGGTGCGAGGAGACGAAGACCGTGCGGCCCTCGGAGGCCAGCATCTTCATCAGATTGCGGACCCAGAGGATGCCCTCCGGGTCGAGGCCGTTGACCGGCTCGTCGAACAGCAGCACCTGCGGGTCGCCGAGGAGCGCCGCCGCGATGCCGAGCCGCTGCCCCATGCCCAGCGAGAACCCCTTGGAGCGTTTACGGGCCACGTCCTGGAGGCCGACGACGCCCAGCACCTCGTCCACCCGGGCCTCCGGGATGCCGGCCAGCTGGGCGAGCGAGAGCAGGTGGTTGCGGGCGCTGCGCCCGCCGTGCACCGCCTTCGCGTCGAGCAGGGCGCCCACCTGGCGGGGCGCGTTCGGCAGGCTCCGGAACTCGTGGCCGCCGATGGTCACCCGGCCGGCCGTCGGCCGGTCCAGGCCGAGGATCATCCGCATGGTGGTCGACTTGCCCGACCCGTTGGGACCGAGGAACCCGGTGACGGCACCCGGCCGCACCTGGAAGGAAAGGTTGTACACGGCCGTCTTCGCGCCATAGCGCTTGGTCAGGCCGACTGCCTCGATCATGCTCCAGCCCCATCGACTTATCTGTCGTCGGGGCACACGCCGTCCGGCCGTACGCCCCCGTAAGAGTTAGGAGGATATCCGCGCCTTGACGGTTCCGGCCAAGTCGTTACGGGGGCGAGTCCCGCGCCGCCCTGCTCAGGCGTCGCGCTTCTTGAGTACGAGGAAGCCGCCGAGCACCGCGACCGCCACCCAGCCCACCATGATCAGCAGCCCGGCCCACGGCCCGTACGGCGCCGGATCGCTGTTCATCGCGTCCGGCACCACCTGCATGATCTTGGAGCCCGCCTGGTCCGGGAAGTACTGGGCGACCTTCTTGGCGCCCGGCACCGCCGACAGGATCTGCGAGACCAGGAAGAAGAACGGCATCAGGATGCCCAGCGACAGCATGGAGCTGCGCAGCATCGCCGCCACCCCCATGGAGAACAGCGCGATCAGCCCCATGTAGAGGCCGCCGCCGACCACCGCGCGCAGCACGTTGTCCGCGCCGATGTCCGTACCGTGGTCGCCCAGCAGCGCCTGGCCGAGGAAGAACGTGACGAAGCTGGTGACCAGCCCCACCACCAGCGCGAGGACCCCGGCCACCAGCATCTTGCTGAACAGGAAGGTCG
The DNA here is from genome assembly GCF_036346615.1 of Streptomyces sp. NBC_00523. NCBI lineage: Bacteria > Bacillati > Actinomycetota > Actinomycetes > Kitasatosporales > Streptomycetaceae > Streptomyces > Streptomyces sp. NBC_00523. Next base: position 5,146,178 of record NZ_CP107836.1, read on the forward strand.
CCCGCTGCGGCACGGCCGCCAGCGAGGTGCGGATCATGCCGGAGCTGTACTCCGTACCGACGACGAGCACCCCGAACACCACCATCGCCAGCTGGCCCAGGATCATCCCGGAGAAGCTGATGAACGTCGGGTCGAAGGTCAGCCGCTCGGCCTCGCCCAGATCGTCGAACTGGGCGTTCATCACCGCGCTCAGGGCCGCGCCCATCGCCACGGTGACCAGGAACGCCGAGATCAGCGTCCAGGTGGTGGAGGAGACCGTGCGGATCTTGGTCCATTCGGAGGTCAGGACCGCGGGCACCGAAGCCATCGTCACGCCCCCTCTCCGCCGCCGGGCCGCCGGCCCCAGCCCTCGCCCCACTGCGGGCCCTCGGGCGGCGGTGGTGCGCCCCCGCCCGGCTCCGAGTGCGCGTGGTACTCGACGGAGCCCGCCGTCATCTGCATGAACGCCTCCTCCAGCGACGCCCGCTGGGCGCTCAGCTCGTGCAGCGTGATCGCGTGCCGGGCGGCCAGCTCACCCAGGTCCTCGGTGGTGGCACCGTCCACCTCCAGCGTGCCGCCGTCCGCCTCGACGGCGACCACGCCCTCCTGGTGCAGCACGTCGCGCAGCCGCTCCTGCTGCGGGGAGCGCAGCCGGACGTAACTGCGTGAGTTCTCCTGGATGAAGTCGGCCATCGACGTGTCGGCGAGCAGCCTGCCCTGGCCGATCACGATCAGGTGGTCGGCGGTCAGCGCCATCTCGCTCATCAGGTGCGAGGAGACGAAGATCGTCCGGCCCTGCGAGGCGAGCGTCTTCATCAGGTTCCGGATCCAGTGGATGCCCTCGGGGTCGAGACCGTTCACCGGCTCGTCGAACATCAGGATCCGGGGGTCACCGAGCAGCGCCGACGCGATGCCCAGCCGCTGGCCCATGCCGAGCGAGAAGCCCTTGGACTTCTTCCGCGCCACCGCGGTCAGGCCGACGGTCTCCAGCACCTCCGCCACCCGCTGTTCGGGGATGCGGTTGCTCTGCGCCAGGCAGAGCAGGTTGTTGTACGCGCTGCGCCCGCCGTGCATCGCCTTGGCGTCCAGGAGCGCCCCGATGTACTTCAGCGGTTCGGAGAGTTCGCGGTAGTGCTTGCCGTCGATCCGCACGGAACCGCTGGTGGGGTTGTCGAGATCGAGCATCATCCGCATCGTGGTGGACTTGCCCGCCCCGTTGGGTCCCAGAAAACCCGTCACCATTCCCGGTCTGATCACGCACGACAACTGGTCGACGGCGACCTTGTTCCCGTACCTCTTCGTGAGGCCATCGAGCTCGATCATGCGTTCACGCTAGAACGGCCGCGTGCCCGGCGCCACCACAAAGGCGGAACCGGGCACGCGGGCGATCCGTGCGGGTGCTGCTCCCCGGGGTCAGCGGGTCTGCTGGGCCGGGACGCCGCGGGAGGCGGGCTCCTCGTCGGCGGGGGTGCCGGCGGCGGCCACCGCGGCACCGGTCAGCGTCGCCAGCATCTCGCGGACGTTGGTCAGCTGCGCGTTGATCGAGTCGCGGCGGTTGGTGAGGGCCGCGAGCTCGCGCTCCGACTCGCTGCGGATGCGGTCGGCCTTCGCGTTGGCGTCCGCCACGATGTCCTCGGACTGGCGCTGCGCGGTCTCCACCGTCTGACGGGCCCGGCGCTCGGCGTCCGTACGCAGCTTCTCGGCCTCCAGGCGCAGCTGCTCGGCGCGGTGCTCGATCTCGGCGAGACGCTTCTCGGCCTTGGCCTGGCGGGACGCGAGGTCGCGCTCCGACTGGTCGCGGCGCTTGGCGAGGTTGGTCTCGAAGTCCGCGGCGGCCTGGGCGGCCTTGGCGCGGGTCTCCTCGAAGAGGGCGTCGGCCTCCTCGCGCTTCTGCGCCGCGTCCTTCTGCGCGTCGGCACGCAGCGCGGTGGCCTCACCCTTGGCCTTGTCCACGATGCGCACACCGTCGTCCTCGGCCTTGGCCTTGCGTTCGGAGGCGAAGGTCTCGGCGTCGTTGCGCACCTGCTGGGCGGCGGACTCGGCGAGCTCGCGGTGCTGCTCGGCGGCGCGACGGGCCTCCTCGCGCAGGTCCTTCGCCTCCTCCTCGGCCAGACGGAGGATCTTCTCCACACGCGCGCCGAGACCCGCGTACGACGGCTCCGCGTCGTTCACCTGGGCCTGGGCGTTCTGCGTTTCGAGGTGCAGCTCCTCGATGCGCTTTTCCAGCGATGTGATGCGGGCGAGAGCACTATCACGGTCGGCGACGAGCTTGGTAATGCGGTCATCCACCTGACCGCGGTCGTAACCACGCCGCACGAGTTCGAAGCCGAAGGGGGAGGAAGGGTCACTCATGGGGTTCCTGTCGAAGTGAGACCGGTGAGGTGATAGAAGGAATCCTAGGGGCCGGAACGGCGTGTCATCGAGCAGATGCCGGTTTGATCTGCAGAATGACACCCCTTTTGAGTGGCTGACCCCCGTAACCCTTGCCACTCGGACGAATGACGGTCCATGCACAACCACGGACGACGGCCGGTCGGCTACCCATCGGACTGCTTGCCACTCGATCGAGTGCCCGCCGCGGCCCCGGCCTTGACGCCGGTGGCCGGTGCGGAGCCCCCGCCCTTACCGCCCGCCGCAGGGGTCTCGAAAGACTCCAACGCCTCCAGCACGTCCTGGACACGGGAGATCTCCGTGTTGATGTCCTCGCGCCGGCGGACCAGGACCTCCAGCTCGTGCCGGCCCTCGTCCACCACCCGCTTCGCCTCCGCCTCGGCGTCCGCCCGCAGCTTCTCGGCCTCGCGCACCAGGCTGGCCTTCTTCTGCTCGGCCTCCTTCAGCAGCGACTCGGCCCGCTTCACGGCGGCGATCCTGACCTTGCTCGCCTCCGAATTGGCGTCCGCCAGCAGCTCCTTGGACTTCGCCGCGGCCTCCTCGCGCTGCTCGGTGGCGGCCTTGATCAGCTTGTCGACGCGCTCGCCGACCGTCTTGACCTGCTCCGCCGTCTCCCGGCGCGCCCGGTCGTGCAGCTCCTGGACCTCGGTCTCCGCCCGGGTCTTCAGCTCCTCGGCCCGCTCCCGGATCTGCGTCGCGTCCCGGCGCGCGCCGACCAGCAGCTCGTCCGCGTCCGTCCGGGCCCGCTCCACCAGCGAGTTGCCCTCGACCGTCGCCTCGGAGGTGATCCGCACGGCCTCCTTGCGCGCCGCGCCGACCATCGTGTCGGCCTGCTCCTCGGCCTCCGTGGCCGCGCGCAGCGCCTCCTCCTGAGCCTTGGCGATGAGCTGGTCCGCCTGCTCCGCCGCGTCCGCCCGGCGCTTCGACGCCGCCTCGCGCGCCTCGTCCAGCAGCCGGTCCGCCTCCTGGCGCGCCTCGGCCCGCATCTGCTCGGCCGCCGCCTCCGCGTCCGCCCGCAGCCGCTCCGACTCCTCCCGGGTGCGCGACGCGTGCTCCTGCGCGGAGCCCACCGTGGCCGAAGCCTCCGCGCGCATCCGCTCCGCGTCGCCCGCCGCCTCGTCCACCGTCCGGGCCGCCTGGCGCTCCGCGTCCGTGCGCAGCCGCTCGGACTCCGCGGTCGCCTCGGACACCAGCAGGTCCGCCTGGGCCGCCGCCTCGGTCCGCATCCGGTTGGCGTCCTCGCGGGCCTCCGCCCGGCTGCGCGCCGCGTCCTGCTCGGCGGACGCCAGCGCGTCCGACGCCTCGGTGCGCATCCGCTGGCTGTACTCGGCGGTGTCCGCCCGCAGTCGCTCGGACTCCGCGATCGCGTCGGAGACCGTACGCTCCGCCATCGCCTTCGCGGCGTCCGTCTCCTCCTTGGCCACCTGGCGGATGCGCGAGGCGTCCTCGCCCGCCCGCTCCCGCTCGGCGTGCGCGTCGGCCCGCAGCCGGTCGGCCTCCTCCTGGGCCTCCGACTTGGTCCGCTCCGCGACGTGCTCCGCCGTCGAGCGCAGCCCGGCGATCTCCGCCTCGGCCTGCTCCTGGAGCCCGCTGACCGAGTCCCGCACCTGCTGGGCGGTCTGCTCGGCCGCCGCGACCAGCTCGGCCGCCCGGGTCTCCGCCTCGCCGGTCAGGCGCTGCGCCTCGGCCTGCGCCTCCTCGACCCGCTTGCGCGCGGAGGCCAGCAGCTCCTCGCTCTGCTCCCGGGCGCGCTCGCGCTCCTGGTTCGCCTCGGAGCGGGCCGCGTCCAGCGTCTCCTCGGCCTCGCGCCGGCGCCGGTTCGCCTCCTCCTGGGCGGCGGCCAGCGCCTCGGCGGCCTCTGTGCCGACACGCTCAGCGGCCGCCGCGGCCTCCGAACGCAGCCGGTCTGCGGTCTCCTGCGCCTCGGTCCGCAGCCGCTCCGCCTCGGTGGCCGCCTCGGTCCGCAGCCGTACGGCGACGGCCTCGCCCTCCGCACGCGACTGCGAGGCGTCCGCCGCGGCCTCGTCGCGCAGCCGCTGGGCCTCGGCCTCCACCTGCTCCTGGAGCGTCCGCAGCCGCTCGGCGGACTCCGCGCGCAGCCGCTCGGACTCCTCACCGGCCTCGCGCCGGATGCGCTCCGACTCCGCACGCGCCTCGCCCAGCGCCTGCTCGGCGGCGGTGACCCGGGACTCGGCCTCGTCCTTGAGCCGGGTCAGCTCACCGGCCGCCTCCGCCTGCCGGGCCGCGACGGCGAGCTCGGTCTCCTCGCGCAGCGCGGCCGCCGCCTCCTCGGCAGCGGTCCTCGCCGCCTCGGCCTGCTCCTCGGCCTCCGTACGCAGCTGCTCGGCCTCGGCGCGGGCCCGGTCGAGCGCGTCCTCCGCCTGCTTGCGCAGCACGGCCGCCCGCTCCGTGGCCTCGGTCCGTACGCGCTCGCCCTCGGCCGTCGCCGTACCGCGCAGCTCCTCCGCGTCGGCCTTGGCCTTCGAGAGGAGCTCCTCGGCGGTCTTCGCGCCCTCCTCGATCTGCTGAAGGGCCTCGCGGCGGGCCTCGCCCCGGATCCGCTCGCCCTCCGCGACCGCCTCGGCCCGCAGCTGCTCGGCCTCACCGCGCAGCCGGCGCGCCTCCTCCTGGAGCTCGACCGTCTTGGCCCGGTACTCCTTGGTGTCGTCCTTGGCCGCGCCTTTGAGCTGGTCGGCCTGCTCGGCCGCCTCGCCGCGCAGCCGGTCCGCCTCGGCCTCGGCCTCGCGGCGGATGCGCTCGGCCTCCTCGCCCGCCGCCCTGGTCGCCGCCTTCGCGTCCTCGGACGCCTTGGTCAGGATCTCCTCGGCGGACCGGGCCGCCTTCGCGAGCTGGGCCGCCGCGTCCTCGGCGGCGGCGGTGCGCGCGGCCTCGGCCGCCTCCGAGCGCAGCCGCTCGGCCTCGCCGCGGGCGTCCGCCAGCGCCTGCTCGGCCTCCGCCTTGAGGGACTCGGACTCCTTGGTCGCCTCGCCGACCAGCCGGGCGATCTCCGTCTTGGCGGTCCGGGTGCGCTGCTCGTTCTGCGACTCGGCGGACGCCAGCCGCTTGACCGCGGCCTCCTTGGCCTCGGCGAGGACCTTCTCGGCCTCCAGGCGCGCCTCGCGCAGCCGGGTCTCGGCCTCCTGCATGCGCTGCTCGGCGGCCCGGTTCAGCTCGGTCGTCTGCTGCCGGGTCTGCTCGGTCTCCGCGGTCGTCGTCAGCCGCAGCTGCTCCGCGTGGCTGGTGGCCTCCTGCGCCTGGCCGGCCGCGGCGCTGAGCATCCGCTCCGCGTCCTTGCGGGCCCGCATCAGGATCGACTCCGCCTCGGCCCGGGCGGACTCCGCCTCGGAACCGACGCGCTGACGGGTCTCCTCGGCCAGCCGGGCGGCCTCGGCCCGGGCGGTGGCGAGCGCCTGCTCGGCCTCGGCCCGGGACTCCTCCATCAGTCGGCGGGCCTGCGACTCCGTCCGGGCCCGCAGCTGCTCGGCCCAGGCGACGTTCTCGTTGACGTGGGACTCGACGGTCTGGCGGCGCTCCGCCAGCTCCTGGTCGAGCTGCTGGCGGCGCTGGACCGCCTCGTTGTGCAGCTCGGCCTGGAGGCGGGCCTGGTGCTCGGCGTGCTCCTGGAGGATGCGCTGAGTCTGGGCGCGGGCGTCGCGCAGCTCCCGCTCGGCGTCGCTGCGCAGCTGCTCGGCCTGGACCTGGGCGTTCCGGAGCAGCTGCTCCGCCTGGTAGCCGATGTCCGCGCTGTCGTAGGCGGGACGCATCGCCAGACTGCGCCGGGCCTCGTGCAGCTTGGCGCGCAAGACCTCGACCTGGTAGCCGAGGTCCTCGGCGTGCTGGACGGCCTTCTCCCGGTCGGTCCTGAGCCGGTCCATCTCGGCCTCGAACCGCGAGAGATGGTCGTCTTCAGCTCGGTGGCTCTCCTGGCGTTCGTAGCCCCGCACTGCGCGGTCCCATCCTTCCCCGAGCTCTCAACGTTCGGGGAATGGTGACAGATCAACGGCTGGGGACGCGGCGCGCCCCCGACCCGGCCCCGGCCCGGAAGAGCCCACTCTACCGGGCGGGTATGGCTGGGGTCAGTGCTCCTTCTTCGCCGTGACCAGTTCGGTGAGGACGCCGTGGCAGTCCTTGGGGTGGAGGAAGGTGATCCTGGACCCCATCGAACCCGTCCTGGGCTCGTCGTACAGCACCCTGACCCCCTTCTCGCGGATGTCCGCGGCGTCCGCGTCGACATCCGCCGTACCGAAGGCGATGTGGTGCACACCCTCCCCGTTCCTGGCCAGCCATTTGCCCACGGCCGAGTCCTCGCGGGTGGGCTCCAGGAGCTGGAGGTAGGAGGCGCCGCCGTCGGACGTATCGTTGATCTTGAGCATGGCCTCGCGTACGCCCTGCTCCTCGTTGACCTCGGAGTGGAAGACCTCGAACCCGTAGGTCGAGCGGTAGAACTCGACGGTCTTGTCGAGGTCGAAACAGGCGATCCCGATGTGGTCGATTCGCGTCAGCATGGGGACAGTGCAGCGTGCTCCCGACGGTTACGCAAGGTGCGCGCGATCACACTCGCGGGCGGATGACGGGGCGGGTACCGCTCAGTACATTCAAGTAAACCCTCGTTCACATCTACTCCAAGGGGCTGTGCCTCATGTCAGGAACGACCGGTACCACCTCCGTGATCGTCGCGGGCGCGCGGACGCCCATGGGCCGGCTCCTCGGCTCCCTGAAGACCTTCTCCGGCGCGGACCTCGGCGGGATCGCCATCAAGGCGGCGCTGGACCGGGCCGGAATCGGCGGCGACCAGGTCGAGTACGTGATCATGGGCCAGGTGCTCCAGGCCGGCGCGGGCCAGATCCCCGCCCGCCAGGCCGCGGTCAAGGCCGGCATCCCGATGAACGTCCCCGCGCTCACCGTCAACAAGGTGTGCCTCTCCGGGCTCGACGCCATCGCCCTGGCCGACCAGCTCATCCGCGCCGGTGAGTTCGACGTCGTCGTGGCCGGCGGCCAGGAGTCCATGACGAACGCCCCGCACCTGCTCCCCAAGTCCCGCGAGGGCCACAAGTACGGCGCGATCGAGATGCTCGACTCGATGGCGTACGACGGTCTGACCGACGCCTACGAGAACATCCCGATGGGCGAGTCCACCGAGAAGCACAACACCCGCCTCGGCCTGGACCGCGCCGCGCAGGACGAGATCGGCGCCCTCTCCCACCAGCGTGCCGCCGCCGCCCAGAAGAACGGCCTGTTCGAGGCCGAGATCACCCCGGTCGAGATCCCGCAGCGCAAGGGCGACCCGGTCCTCTTCTCCAAGGACGAGGGCATCCGCCCCGAGACCACCGCTGAGTCCCTGGGCAAGCTGCGCCCGGCCTTCGCCAAGGACGGCACGATCACCGCGGGCACCTCCTCGCAGATCTCCGACGGCGCCGCCGCGGTCGTCGTCATGAGCAAGGCCAAGGCCGAGGAGCTGGGCCTGGAGTGGATCGCCGAGATCGGCGCCCACGGCAACGTGGCGGGCCCGGACAACTCGCTCCAGTCGCAGCCGTCCAACGCCATCCGGCACGCCCTGAAGAAGGAGGGCATCGGCGTCGAGGACCTGGACCTCATCGAGATCAACGAGGCGTTCGCGGCCGTCGCCGTCCAGTCCATGAAGGACCTCGGCGTCACCCCGGACAAGGTCAACGTCAACGGCGGCGCCATCGCGCTCGGCCACCCCATCGGGATGTCCGGCGCCCGCGTGGTGCTGCACCTGGCGCTGGAGCTGAAGCGGCGCGGCGGCGGCACCGGTGCGGCGGCGCTGTGCGGCGGCGGCGGTCAGGGCGACGCGCTGATCCTGCGCGTGCCGGGCAAGTAGAGCGGTACGGGAACGAGCGGAACGGAGCGGTGATGGTGGACGTCCCCACCCTGGTGGAGCAGGCCCGCGCGGGCGGACCCCGGGCGGTGGCCCGGCTCATCTCCCTGGTGGAGGGGGCCTCGCCGCAACTGCGCGAGGTGATGGCGGCACTGGCGCCGCTGGCCGGCAGCGCGTACGTGGTCGGCCTGACCGGTTCGCCGGGCGTCGGCAAGTCCACGTCGACGTCGGCGCTCGTCTCCGCGTACCGGAAGCAGGGCAAGCGGGTCGCGGTGCTCGCCGTCGACCCGTCCTCGCCGTTCTCCGGCGGGGCGCTGCTCGGCGACCGGGTCCGGATGTCGGACCACGCCTCCGACCCGGGCGTCTACATCCGCTCCATGGCGACCCGCGGCCACCTCGGCGGCCTCGCCTGGGCGGCCCCGCAGGCGATCCGGGTGCTGGACGCGTCGGGCTTCGACGTGATCCTGGTGGAGACCGTGGGCGTCGGCCAGTCAGAGGTGGAGATCGCCTCGCAGGCCGACACCTCGGTCGTCCTCCTCGCCCCCGGCATGGGCGACGGCATCCAGGCCGCGAAGGCGGGCATCCTGGAGATCGGCGACGTGTACGTGGTCAACAAGGCGGACCGGGACGGCGCGGACGCCACCGCCCGCGAGCTCAACCACATGCTGGGCCTCGGGGAGTCCCGGGGGCCCGGCGACTGGCGGCCGCCGATCGTGAAGACGGTCGCCGCCCGGGGCGAGGGCGTCGACGAGGTGGTCGAGGCCCTGGAGAAGCACCGGGCGTGGATGGAGGAGCGCGGGGTCCTCGGCGAACGCCGGGCGGCCCGCGCAGCCCGCGAGGTCGAGACCATCGCGGTCACCCGCCTCCGCGAACGCATCGGCTCCCTGCACGGCGACCGCCGCCTGGACGCCCTGGCCGAACGCATCGTGGCCGGCCGCCTGGACCCGTACGCGGCGGCGGACGAACTCGTGGCGGGGCTGACGGGCGAGAGCTGACGGCCCCTCCCGGGACGCGGCGTGCGGGCCGCGCCCCGGGAGGACCCGTACATGCCTCAACTCCCTTGCCCCCGTGGCAGGATGGCCGCCGGTCATGCGCACGAGGGGGGAAGTGCCACATGCTCGGTCCGCTCAGGGACGACTCGCCCAGGGCCATCGGCCCGTACACGATCCGGGCCCGGCTGGGCGCGGGCGGCATGGGGGAGGTCTTCCTCGGTGACCGGGGCGGCTCCACCGCGCCCGTCGCCGTCAAGACCGTCCGGCGCGACGTGGCGCGGGACCCCGGCTTCCGCGACCGCTTCCGCCGCGAGATCACCGTCGCCCGGTCCGTCACCGGCCCCCACCTCGCCCCGCTGCTCGACGGGGACGCCGACGCCGACGTGCCCTGGCTCGCCACCGCCTACGTGGCCGGTCCGACGCTCTCCGCCGCCGTGCGCGGGGCGGGCGCGCTGGACGAGGCGGAGGTACGGCTGCTGGGCGCCGGGCTCGCCCGCGCGCTGGCGGCCGTGCACGCGGCGGGGATCGTGCACCGGGACGTGAAGCCGGGCAATGTGATGCTCGCCGCCGACGGGCCCCGGCTCATCGACTTCGGGATCGCCCGGGACACCGGCGCCACCCCGCTCACCACGACCAGCCGGATGGTCGGCAGCCCCGCCTTCATGTCCCCGGAGCACGTCGCGGGCAGCGGACGCGTCGTCCCGGCCTCCGACGTCTTCTGCCTCGCCTCCGTGCTCTGCTTCGCCGCAACCGGCCGCGACCCCTTCGGCGACGGGCCCGTGGCGGCCGTCCTGTACCGCGTCAAATACGTCGAGGCCGACCTCGCGGACGTGCCGGACGGGCTGCGCGCGGTCCTGGAGGACTGCCTCACCGCCGACCCGGCCGCCCGCCCCACCGCCGCCGCCCTCGCCGAACGGCTGACCCCTGGCGCCGCCTCCGGCTGGCCCGCCCCGGTCGGCGCGCAGATCGCGGAGTACGGCCGGGAGCTGGCCCGGGTCACCGCGCTGGACGGCCCCCTGCTGCCCGGCTACACGCCCACCGAGGCGGCCACCGGGAGCCGGGCCGCCGCCCCGCCCCGGCCGCCCGACCTCGTGCACCTCGCCCCCACTCAGGGCCCCGGCCTTCCCGTGCCCGCGCGCCGCCCGAGGCGGGGTCTCGGGGCCGCGCTGGTGGCCCTGGTCCTGCTGGGGGCGGCCACCGGCGGATACCTGGGGTGGCGCGAGCGCGGCGGCGGTGCGCCCGGGACGGCGCCGATGGTGGCGGGCGTGGGCGAGAGGGGCGGCCCGGACGCGTCGGGGACCGTCCCGTACGGCCGTGACGTACGCCCCACCGGCTGGAAGAAGCCGTGGCGGGGCGCGTTCGCGGAGCCCCCGCTCGGCTGCTCGACGGGCCGGGACGTGCTGGTGTGCCGGCTGCTCGACGGCACGTACGAGGGGCTGTCGGCCGCCGACGGGCACCACCTGTGGACGTTCGACTCGGGCCAGGAGATGTCCGGCCGGCAGGCGGGCTACGGGCCCAGCGGCGCGTTCTTCATGCCGGCCGGGGCCACCCTGCCCACGGTCTACGACGACACCGTCCTGCTCGCCATCGGCGACCGCCTCCACGCGCTGGACGCCCGTACGGGAAAGGGGCGCTGGGAGACCAGGGCGGGCGCGGCCCTGTCCCTGGAGAGCGCGCCGCTGGTCGTCGGCGACCTCGTCTTCGCCGCCGCCTCGGCCTCCGGAGGGGCCGAACTCGCCGCGTACGACCGGAGGACCGGCACCGAGAAGTGGCGGAAGCGGCTGGCGGACGAGGACATCGCCATGGCGCAGAAGGGCAACTTCTGGCCCGTCGCCACGGACGGCGAGGTGGTGTACGCGATCGGCCTGGAGGGCCCGAAGGCCTTCCGCCCCGGGGACGGCCGGCTGCTGGGCACGGCCGGGGGCGACGCCACCCAGAAGTCCACGAACTCCGGCTGCGCGGACCTCCGGGTGCGCGGCGCCTCCGCCTTCTGCCCCACGTTCACGCCCAACGACGAGGGGAACTCCGGCTTCGGCGAGGACGTCGCCGTGCTGCGGTTCACGGCCGGCGACCTCAGGCCCGCGGGGCGGCTGAAGCTGGACGCCGGACTGGTCTCCGGCGCCACGCTGGCCGCCGTCGACGACCGGGTGCTCGTGCTGAGCAGGGGCGACGAGTACGTGGAGAGCGTGCCCGACGAGATCGACGTGGTGAGCCGGGCGGACGGCCGCACCCTCGGCCGCTTCCCGGTGACGGTCCACCCCGAGGAGGGAACGAGCAACCCGGTCTCCGCCCCGCTGATCGTCGCCGACATCGTGGTCTGGGCGGACACCTCGACGCTCTACACGGTGCCGGTGCGCCCCGACGGCACGCTCGGCCCCCTGAGGAAGACCGAGGTCCCCGGCGCCCCCGGCCCGAGCGCCACCCCCGACTACGACCGGGCCCAGGGCATCGAATTCGGCAAGGAACTACTGGCGCCCCGGCTGCTGCCCGTGGGCGGCGTGGTGCACCTCGTGTACGACGACGGCACGGCGGTCTCCGTACGCCTGCCGGACTGAACCGCCCCTAGGGCCTTTCCTTTGGATCAGGCTGGGCTCGCAGGGCGTGGCACGCACGTCTGCGGCGTTGTCGTCGGTTGCCAACGCTCCGCGTTGTCGCCCTCCTCAGCCTCGCAGCCACACGCACCACGCCCCGCTCCCTGATCCAGCCTGATCCAAAGGAAAGGCCCTAACCCCCGCACCGAGGAGAGCGCACTGTGATCCAGCCGCTGCCGCCCGGCCGGGCCCGGCTGACCGGGCCGTACCAGCTGCTCGGGCTGCTCGGCGCGGGCGGCATGGGCGAGGTGTTCCTCGCCCGTCCCGCGGCCGGCCCGCCGGCCCTCGTCGCCCTCAAGACCGTCCGCCCCGACCTGGACCTGGACGACGGCTTCCGGGTCCGCTTCCGCCGCGAGATCGCCGCCGCCGAGGCCGTCCGCAGCCCGCACACCGCCGCGCTCGTGGGCGGCGACGCGAGCGCCCGGCTGCCGTGGCTGGCCACCGAGTACGTCCCGGGACCCTCGCTCGCCGAGGCGGTGGCCCGGGGCGGACCGCTCCCCGAACCGGTGGTCCGGGCCCTCGGCGCCGGTCTGGCCCTGGCCCTCGCGGACATGCAAGCCGTACGCGTCCTGCACCGCGACCTGAAGCCGGGCAATGTGCTCCTCGGGCCGGACGGGCCCAAGGTCATCGACTTCGGGATCGCACAGGCGTTCGACGCCACCCAGCTCACCCGTACCGGCGTCGTCGTCGGCAGCCCCGGCTACATCTCGCCCGAGCACGTCAACGGCTCCCGCGCCCTGGTGCCCGCGTCCGACGTGTTCTGCCTGGGCGCGGTGCTGGCGTTCGCGGCGACGGGGCGCGGGCCGTTCGACGACTCGGACATGGCCGCCGTGATCTTCCGGATCTCGCGGGGCGAGGCCGAGCTCTCCCGCGTACCGCCCGCCCTGCGCCCGCTGATCGAGGCGTGCCTGCGCACCGACCCGGCGGCCCGGCCCACGCCCGCCCGTCTGGCGGACCTGCTGCTGCCGGAGCGGCCCGCGCCGGGCGCGTTCCCGTGGACCGCTGCGGTACGGGGGCAGCTGGCGGCCCACGCGGCGGCGGCCGACGCCTGCGCACGGGCGGTGGCACCGCCCCCGGCCGCCCCGCCACTCCCGCCCCACCACCCGGCGTTCGCCCGCACCCCGGTCGTGCCGGTGGCGGTGCCGGGGGCCCGGAAGGGCGGCAGGCGGCTGCGGCTCGGGCTCGCCGCGCTGGCGACGGCGGCGTGCGTCGCGCTGGGCGCGGTGCTCCTCCCGGGGCTCCTCTCCGGTGACGACGGGCCGGACGACGCGTCCGGGGCCACCCGGCCGACGGCGTCCGCCGGGGGCGCCGGCCAGGTCGTCTTCCCGGGCGCGGATCCGGGCCGTACCGGTGACTTCGGCACGGCGGCGGCCGATGTCTCCACCCGCCCGGAAGGCTGGCGGGCCTGGCACGCCCAGGTGGACGACGGCCCGGTCGCGTGCGTGTACGCCGGTACGTCCGTGGTGTGCGCGGGCCCCCGCCGGATCACCGCGCTCGCGGCGGCGGACGGCAAGCGGCTGTGGCGCGGCGCGCGAACGGCGTCCGGATCCACCTCGGTGGCGGCGGTCCTGGACGGCACGGTGTACGCCTTCGAGGGCGGCGCCCTGGTGGCGCGGGCGCTGTCCGACGGCGCCGAGAAGTGGCGCGAACCGCTGCCGGACGGGGTGGCCGCGGCGGACTCCGTGCAGTCGGGCGACACCCTGTACTACGCCACGAAGGCGCGGGGCGCCGCGACGGGCCGGCTGACCGCGCGCCGCTTGACCGGTGACCGCGCCCGCCTCTGGGACAAGGAGTGGCGGGAGCCGTCCGACACCCCCGAACTCCTCCTGGCCGACGGCCGCCTGGTCGCGGCGGGCGACGCGGTGACGGTCCTGAAGGCGTCGGACGGGTCCCGCGTCGCGGAGTCCGGAACCCCGTGCCGCACCCCGGCCCTGAAGGGGAGCAGGCTCCTGTGCCCTGGCCCGGACGGCCTGGCGGTGGCCGACGTGACGTCCCCCGGAAAACGGCGCACCCTCCTCCCCGGCGTGGACCTCGCGTACCGCCCCGCCCTGGCGTCCGACGGCACGGTCGTGGTCAGCAGCCGGAACAGGATCTTCGGGGTGGACCTGGCGTCCGGCGAGACGCGGTGGTCGACCTGCGACTGCGACGACGCGATGGCCCAGTCGGGCGCCCCGTTCATCGTCGGCGACCGCGCGATGATCGTGCAGGGCTACGGTCCGGGGGCCGTACCGCTCACGTCGGAGGGCGAGGTCCTGCCGAGGGGCGGCGAGGTCAAGGGCTGGCCGAAACCGGCACTCGAACGCTTCGACCCGGCGACGGTGTCCTTCGTCGCCCAGGGCGACACGGTGCTCGCCGGCTTCGAGAACGGCACGGTCCTGTCGGCGTACGCGCCGTGACCCTGGCCGTCGCGGGGGCGCTGCCCCCACACCCCCGCTCCTCAATCGCCGGAGGGGCTCACAGGTAGCCTCGCCGGCGTTTGAGGCGCGGGGTCCGGGGCAGCGCCCCGGTTTCGGGAAGGGGCGGGGAGGGGAAAAGGCCCGCCGCAGGCGCCCCGCTCCGGGATCAGCCCCCCGTCGCCGCCCTCACCGCTTCGTCCAACGACACGACCCCACCCCGAGGCACCCCGCGCCCGTCCTCGTCCCGGTCCACCCGGCTCCCGACGACCTTCCCGCTCCCCGCATCCACCGTCACGTCATGCCACACCTTGTCGGAGCCGTACACCTCCAGCTCCCAGACCAGCCGCCCGTCCTCCTCGTCGAGCTCCGCCTCCGTCACCGTGCCGGGCACGGCCTGCGCCCCGGCCTTCGCCCCGGCCGGAACCCGCGCGGGCGCGGCCCGGTCGTCGTCACCTCCCACGGCGACCGCCGCGCCGGCGGCCCCACCCCCGATCAGCACCGCCGTCACCACACCGATCACGATCTTCCGCTTCATGAGGGTTCCTCCCGGAATCGATAAGAATCACCGAACTGAGACGCCCCCACACTGCCCACGCCACCCTGAACGCAGCCTGAAGCCACCTGAAACCGTCTTCAGCTTCCGTTTGGGACGCTGGGCGCATGCGCCTGTTGATCGTGGAGGACGAGAAACGGCTGGCGATCTCCCTGGCCCGGGGGCTCACCGCCGAGGGATTCGCCGTGGACGTCGTGCACGACGGGGCCGAGGGCCTGCACCGGGCGACGGACGGCGCCTACGACCTGGTGATCCTCGACATCATGCTGCCCGGGATGAACGGCTACCGCGTCTGCGCCGCCCTGCGCGCCGCGGGCCACGACGTACCGGTGCTCATGCTGACCGCGAAGGACGGCGAGTACGACGAGGCGGAGGGCCTGGACACGGGCGCCGACGACTACCTGACCAAGCCGTTCAGTTACGTGGTGCTGGTCGCCCGGGTCCGCGCCCTGCTGCGCCGCCGGGGCGGCACCGGCTCGCCGGTGGTCACGGTGGGGGCCCTGCGCATGGACACCGCCGCCCGCCGCCTGCACCTCGGCGGCGAGGAGATCGCCCTGACGGCCAAGGAGTTCGCCGTGCTCGAACAACTCGCCCTGCGCGCCGGTCAGGTGGTGAGCAAGGCGGAGATCCTGGAGCACGTCTGGGACTTCGCGTACGACGGCGACCCGAACATCGTCGAGGTGTACGTCAGCACCCTGCGCCGCAAGCTCGGCGCGGCCGCCATCCGCACGGTGCGGGGCGCCGGTTACCGGCTGGAGGCGCTGTGAGGTCGGTACGGGCCAGGGCCGCGCTCGGCGCCACCGTGGTCGTCGCCCTGGCCCTGGGCGCCGCCGGGCTCGCCGTCCTGCTCGTTCTGCGCGCCAATCTCACCGACCAGGCGGGCCTCCAGGCCGAGGTGGCGGCACGGGAGGTCGCCGGACAGCTGGCCCTCGGTGTGCCGTACGCCGAGCTGGACACGGGTGACGAGGAGGAGCACCCGGTCCAGGTCACCGACGAGGACGGGCGCGTGGTCGCCGTCTCCAAGGAACTGGAGTCGATATCCGGCACCGGCACGGACCGGGTCGCCGCGTCGGGGACGGCCGGGGCGGGCGACGACGACCACGAGGACGACCGCGACGGCGACGACCCGGGCCGCGGCGAGGTCTCCACGGACGAACCGGACTTCGGCAACGGCACCGCCACCGTGGACGGCGACCGCGCCGACTACCGGTTCGCCGCGGTCGAGGCGACGGACCCGGCGGGACACACCCTGACCGTCCACGCGGGCGCCCCGCTCGCCGCCGAGCGGCGGGCCGTGGACAGCGTGCGCTCGGCGATGCTGGCCGGGCTGCCCGTGGTGCTCCTGGTGGTCGCCGTGGTGACCTGGCTGGTGACCCGGCGGGCCCTGCGCCCGGTGGAGGGCATCCGGCGCGAGATGGCGGCGATCACCGCGTCCGAGGACCTGGCCCGGAGGGTGCCGGAACCGGGCTCCCGTGACGAGGTCGCGAGGCTGGCCCGTACGACCAACGAGACCCTCGCCGCGCTGGAGGAGTCCGTCGGCCGGCAGCGGCGCTTCGTGGCCGACGCCTCGCACGAGCTGCGCAGCCCGATCGCCTCGCTGCGCACCCAGCTGGAGGTGGGCGCCGCGCACCCGGAGCTGCTGGACGTGCCGGGCGCGGTCGCCGACACCGTACGCCTCCAGGCACTCGCCGCGGACCTGCTGCTGCTGGCCCGGCTGGACGCGGGGGAGCGGGCGGGGCTCACGCGGCTCGACCTGGGGGCGCTGGTCCGCGAGGAGGTGTCCCAGCGCGTCGGCGACCGCGTCCCGGTCACGGTGTCCGTGAGTGACGACGGCCTCGACGTGACCGGTTCGCGCGCCCGCCTGGCCAGGGTCCTCGGCAACCTGCTGGACAACGCCCAGCGGCACGCCGTGCGTTCGGTGTCCGTCACGGTGGCCCGGGACGCGGGAGAGGTGCTCGTCGCCGTGACGGACGACGGGGCCGGGGTGCCGGACGCGGAGCGCGAGCGCGTCTTCGAGCGCTTCGTCCGCCTGGACGAGGCGCGGGCCCGGGACGACGGCGGGGCGGGCCTGGGCCTGGCCATCGCCCGAGACGTGGCCACGCACCACAGCGGCACCCTCACGGTGTCGGGAGCCCGCTTCGAACTACGGCTGCCCCACCCGGGGGCGCTGCCCCCGAACCCCCGCTCCTCAATCGCCGGAGGGGCTTACAGGTAGGCCCTCTACCGCTGCCCCCGCAAATGCTCCGCCACCGGCGTCAACGCCGCCCGCAGTTCCGCCAGCGCCTCCGGCGACAGCAGATCCATGAAGTGCTTGCGGACCGAAGCGACATGGTGCGGCGCCACCCGCCGCATCGTCTCCGCCCCCTCCTCGGTCAGCACCGCGTACAACCCCCGCCGGTCCGACTCGCAGTTCTCGCGCCGCACAAGACCCGCGCTCTCCATGCGCGTGATCTGGTGCGACAGCCGGCTCTTGGACTGCAGGGTCGCCCCCGCGAGGTCGCTCATCCGCATGCGGCGGTCGTCCGACTCCGAGAGGTTGACGAGGATCTCGTAATCGTTGTTGGTCAGCCCGAACGGCTGGAGGTCCTTCTCCAGCTGGTGCATCAGCAGCCTGCTGACGTCCAGGTGGGTGCGCCAGGCGCACTGCTCGGCGTCGCTCAGCCAGCGGGTGGCCGTCTCGGTCTCCATGTATGGATTCTACCTAAGAAGTTGAAAGCCGGACGAAGTGTGAAGGTGTGACACCCGGCACCGCACCACCCGCACGGGCGGCCCGCACCGGGGCGCAGACGTTCGATGTCACACTCCGCAGACTACCGTTCACAACCCGAAGCGACGTTGGAGGTCCCCCAGCTGACCAGGCGCCCGGGGCGTCTGCCCCGGTCCGCCGCCTCCGCCCGGCACCCCCGCCTGCTGCGGCACCGCCCCCGTCGCCTGTTCGGCCATGAGCTCCTCGGACGACTGGAGAAGCACCGTACCGGCGCCGACGAACTCGAACTGGTGCTCCTCGCCCGAGGCGCCGCCGATGCCGGTCAGCCCGCGCAGGCCGCCCAGGAGGCCGGTCATGTAGCCGTGGTCGTAGTGGTGGCAGGGGGACGGGCAGTCCGCCCAGCCGACCAGGGCCTGCGGGTCCACCCGCAGCGGGGGCTCCATGAAGACCACCGGGCCGTTGGACGCGGCGACGAACTTGCCCGTGCCGATCAGCGTCAGGAACCCGGGCACGATCGACTGCTTCAGCGCCAGCGACGGCTGGTACGCGAGCAGGTTGCCGGACCGGATGGTCAGGTTCCCGTCGTCCAGGTCGTAGGAGTTCACATCGAACGCCCGGTCCGCGAGCAGCATCTTGCCGCTGCCCTCGGCCACCACCCAGTCGCTCGCGTGCAGCGGGGAGTGGAAGCTCGACCGGACCAGCCGCTCGAAGCGGCCGTGTCCGATGCCGTCGAAGTTGATCTGCCCGTAGTAGGCGATCATCTTGCCCTTCTGGAGGAACCACTGGCTCCCCTTGAGCTCCACACAGAAGGTGTACGCGTTGACGTTGTCGTCCGCCGGCAGCGTCATCGGGTCGAAGACCACGGGCCCGTTCACAGCTTCTCCTCCGACGCCTGGACGTACACCGCACCGCTGCCGCTCAGCTCCAGCTGGAAGCCCTCGCCCGAGCCGCGTCCCACCATCTCGCGCCAGCCCAGCGCGGTGGAGAGCTTGTTGCGTACGTCGCCGTGGTGGGCGACGTACGCCTGGGGATCGACGTGCACCTCGCGGCCCGGCGTGATCGGCAGCTCGATCACCCCGCCGTGCGCCATCACGGCCACCGCCCCGTGCCCCTTGAGGGTCGTGGTGAACAGGCCCTGCCCGGTCACCTGGCCGCGCACCATGCCCATCACCCCGCCCTGCGAGCCCATGAACATCGTGCCCTGCTGGAGCGTGCCGTCGAAGGCGAGCAGCCGGTCCGCCTCCACATAGAGGGTGTCACCGGAGAGGTTGATCACATGGATGTGGTGGCCGCCGTGGCCGAACATCACCGTGCCGTTGCCCTCGACCGTCATCAGCGGGGTCGCCTCGTTCGCCATCCGGCGGCCGATCATCGACATCATGCCGCCCTGGCCGCCCTGGATGTTCGGCGTGAACGCCACCTCACCCCGGTACGCGAGCATCGCCCCGCGCTGGCTGAACATCTTCTGGCCGGGGACCACCGTCGCCTCGACCATCTTCGAGTTGATCTCACGGAACGGCATCAGACGTTCCCCCCGATCGTGTTCCGCTCGCTGGGCTGCACGTAGACCAGTCCGTCGCCCTCGAACCGGATCTGGAAGGACTCGCCGGAGCCCTCGCCGATCAGCGTCCGGAAGTTCACCCCGGACTGGAAGTTCTGCTGGAGGTTGCCCTGGTGGGCGATGTACGCGCCCGGGTCCACGAACAGCGGGTACTGGGGGGAGACCCGGAGCACCACGGCCGTGCCGTCCGACATGATCGCCGCCTGGCCGGTCCCCTCCACGGTGGTGGTGAACAGGCCGTTGCCCGTCGCCCCGCCGCGCAGGCCGGTGAACGTGGTGCCGGTGCGCAGGCCCGCGTCCGTGCAGAGCAGATTGCTCGCCTCGACGTACAGCTTGTCGCCGTGCAGCGAGACGAGGTTGATCTCGCTCGCCCGGTCCGCGAAGTAGCAGGTGCCCTGGCCGGTCACCTGCATCACCGCCATCGACTCACCGGTCAGCCTGCGGGTCACCATCCCGCGCAGTCCCTCACCGCCGCCCGTCATCTTCTTGAACGTCATCTGGCCCTCGTACGCGACCATCGAGCCGTTCTTCGCCTTGACGGCATCGCCTGCCAGATCGACGGCGAGCGTCTTGTTTCCCTCAAGCCGGAACATTGCCACCCGGCGAAAATAGCCGCAGCCACCGCCGCCGGAACAGGGGCAGCCACGCGATCGGGCGCCCCTGACCGCCCCTGATACGCATCCGGTACGGGATCCGGACGCGATGGGGACGTACTTCTTACGGAACGACGGGCGCCGGGTCCGGCGGCCCGTCCGGACCCGGCGCCGGAGGCGCCCGCCCGCGATGTCACAATGGGTGCCGCTTGTGCGTGCGTTCACAAGCTGTCACGACCCTCCCACCGAAGGTGCCCCCGTGGACATCAAGACCGCTACCGCCCTGCACCGGCTGCGCCTCATCTCGATTCCCGAGGCGCTGTCCTTCCCGGCGCTGATCCTCTTCGGCTCGGTGCTGAGCCGGGTCTCCGACATCGACTTCCTGATGATGCCGCTGGGCATGCTGCACGGCGTGCTCTTCGTGATCTACGTCGTGCTGCTGCTCGACGTGTGGGCGAAGACCAAGTGGCCGCTGAAGCGCGTCGCGTTCTTCTTCCTGCTGTGCGTGCTGCCGTTCGGCGGTCTGTACGGGGACAAGGTGCTCAAGCGCTACGAGGCGGACAGCGTCATCGCCGCCCGGGCCCGCCGCGAAGGCACGGTCAGCGCATGATCGTCGCCTTCTCCGTCAGCCCGCTCGGGGCCGGCGAGGACGTCGGTGAGTACGTCGCCGACGCCGTCCGGGTCGTCCGCGAGTCGGGGCTGCCCAACCGCACGGACGCCATGTTCACCTCCATCGAGGGGGAGTGGGACGAGGTCATGGACGTCGTCAAGCGCGCCGTCGCCGCCGTCGAGGCGCGGGCGGGCCGGGTCTCCCTGGTCCTGAAGGCGGACATCCGCCCCGGGGTCACCGACGGCCTGACCTCCAAGGTCGAGACGGTCGAGCGCTACCTCGCGGAGTGACCCCGCACCGCCCATGAGCCCCTGCCGGACCGGCGGGGGCTCTCCTCATTCCGGCGCCGCGAGCGCGATCCCCAGCGGCGTCCGCTCGTACAGCACCTGGTGTCCGTAGCGCCGCGAGGTCAGCAGCCCCGCCGCCCGCAGCACCGACAGGTGCGCCGACACCGAGGACGGCGCCAGGCCCAGCCGGTGGGCCAGCGCGCTCGTGCCCGCGGGCTCGTCCAGCGCGCACAGCACGTCCGCCCGCGCCCGCCCGAGCAGCCGCGCCAGCGCCTGAGGGGTGCTCGCGCCCGGCTCCGTCCACAGGCCCCCGATGCCGCGCGCGGGGTAGATCACGGCGGGCGGCCAGGGCGGTTCGTAACCGCTCACCACGTCCGGCCAGGCGAAGACGCTCGGGATCAGCACGAGGCCCTGCCCGCCGAGCACCCGGGAGTGCCGGCCGCGCATCCCCACCAGGGTCAGGGTGGAGTCCGTCCACGTCAGCTGCGGGCTCAACTCCCCGAGAAGGCGTGCGAATCCCACCTCGGCCAGCCGCCGCGAGTGGTACGCGATATCGGCCTCCAGCAGGGCGCGCAGCCGCGACCAGTCCGGTTCGATCAGCGTCCGCCACGCCTCTTCGAGCAGATCCGCCAGCTCCCGCAGGGTCCCCGCCGGGTCGGCGAGCAGCGCCCGGCCGGCGGGGGAGTCCGGGCCGCCCGGCCGGTCGGCCAGCGTCAGCGCCAGGTCCTGGGCGACCAGCTCCGGGTCGGTGGCGCGTACGGCCGCGATCTCGTCCTCGAACGCGACGTAGGGCCCGGTGGGAGGCGGGCAGAGGAAGTCCGGATTGTGCCCGCCGTCGGTCATCAGCGACCACAGCGGCCGCAGATCGAGCCCCGAGGCCGCGCCCTCGATGCGCCGCAGCCAGGGCTGGTGGTACCCGTGCCGCCGCGGGCGCAGCAGCGTCCGCACGGCGGCCTGCGTCTCCCAGAGCGGGGAGAGCGCGAACCGGCAGCGCAGCAGGTCGTTCTCGTCGAGATGCAGGTGGAACGGCATGGCGGCCCCGGGAAGATTCGGTGTCAGCCGAAAGTCTACGGAGCGGGGCACCGGCTCCTCCAAGCTGCCGCCATGCCGAGCAACAGCACCCGCCCGCAGGGCACCGTCCACGCCACGGCGGACGCCCCGTCCGCCCCGCGCGGCTACCGCGCCGTCTTCGCCGTACGCGAGTTCCGGGCGGTGTTCGCCGCGCATCTGCTCTCGCTGCTCGGCGTCGTCGTCAGCGAGCTGGCGCTCACCGTCCTCGTCTACGACCTCACCTCGTCGCCCCTGCTCAGCGCGCTCACGTTCGCGCTCGGCATGCTCCCGTACCTCGTCGGCGGCACGCTCCTCGCCGGGATCGCGGACCGCTACCCGGCCCGCCGGGTCCTGGTCACCTGCGATCTGGTGTGCGCGGTCTGCGTCGCCGTGATGGTGCTGCCGGGTACCCCGGTCGCCGGGCTGCTGGCGCTGCGCTGCCTGATCGCCGCCGTCTCGCCGGTCTTCACCGGGACGCGGATGGCCGCGCTCACCGACATCCTCGGCGAGGGCGAGCTGTTCGTGCTGGGGCGCTCGCTGCTGCGGATCATCTCGCAGGGGTCGATGCTCGCCGGTTTCGGCGTCGGCGGGGTGCTGCTGACCGTGCTCCCGCCGCGCGGCGCGATCACGATCACCGTCGCCACCTTCCTCTGCTCGGCGGCGCTGCTGCGCCTCGGCACCCGTGACCGGCCGGCCCGTGCCCGCGAAGGCGGCGCCGGACTGCTGCGGGAGTCCCTGTCCGGCGCCCGGCTGGTCCTCGGCCACCGCCGCCTCCGGGCGCTGATGCTGCTGTTCTGGCTGCCCCCGCTGTTCGTCGTCGCCCCGGAGGCGGTCGCGGCGCCGTACGCCGACGAGATCGGGGTCGGCCCGGCCGCGCTCGGGCTGCTGATGTGCGCCATGCCCGTCGGCCACATCGCCGCCGAGCTGTACGCGGGCTCCGCGCTGCGCCCGCGCACCCGTGAGCGGATCGTGCTGCCGCTGGCCGCCGCCGGGCTGCTGCCCCTCGCGGTGTACGCGCTGACGCCGGGCGTCGCGGCGGCGGCCGCCGCGCTGGTGGTGGTCGGCGCCTCGTCCGCGTACAACATCGGCCTCGACCAGTGGTTCGTGGCCGCCGTCCCGGAGGAGCTGCGCGGGCGGGCCATGACCCTGCTCACCGCCGGGCTCATGACGCTCCAGGGCGTCGGGATGGCGCTCACCGGGCTCGCCGCCGAGTTCTTCCCCGTTCATCAGGTGGTCGCGGGGGCGGCCGTCCTCGGCACGCTCTGCCTGCTCCCGCTGGTCGCGGAGGTCCGCGGAACCGCACCCGCTGCCGGGAGCCGGACCGAAGTGCGAGACGGGGAGGACCGACAAGTTCCCCATGGGTAAGGTCGTGGCCGTGCCGAAGCCGCTCAGCCTTCCCTTCGATCCCATCGCCCGCGCCGACGAGCTCTGGCAGCAGCGCTGGGGCCCGGTCCCGTCCATGGGGGCGATCACCTCGATCATGCGGGCGCAGCAGATCCTGCTCGCCGAGGTCGACGCCGTCGTCAAGCCGTACGGACTGACCTTCGCGCGGTACGAGGCGCTGGTGCTGCTCACCTTCTCCAAGGCGGGCGAGCTGCCGATGTCCAAGATCGGTGAGCGGCTGATGGTCCACCCGACGTCCGTGACGAACACGGTGGACCGGCTGGTGCGCTCCGGCCTGGTCGACAAGCGCCCGAACCCGAACGACGGCCGGGGCACGCTGGCCTCGATCACCGACAAGGGCCGCGAGGTCGTGGAATCGGCCACCCGGGACCTGGTCGCGATGGAGTTCGGACTCGGGGTGTACGACGCCGAGGAGTGCGCCGAGATCTTCGCGCTGCTGCGGCCCCTGCGCATCGCCGCGCAGGACTTCGAGGAGATCTGAGAAGCGCCGTTCCGGTGCCCGGCCCGCTGCAAGATCGCCCCGGACGTCCGGTTACGCTCGTGGGCATGAAACGCAGTGTGCTGACCCGATACCGGGTGATGGCTTACGTCACCGCCGTCATGTTGCTGATCCTCTGCGTGTGCATGATCTTCAAATACGGCTTCGACAAGGGCGAGGGTCTGACGCTCGTCGTCTCCCAGATCCACGGCGTGCTGTACATCATCTACCTGATCTTCGCCTTCGACCTGGGCTCCAAGGCGAAGTGGCCGCTGGGCAAGCTCGCCTGGGTGCTCCTCTCGGGCACGATCCCGACGGCCGCGTTCTTCGTGGAGCGCAAGGTCGTCCGCGAGGTCGAGCCGCTGGTCGCCGACGCGACGCCCGCGGCCCCCGCGAACGTCTGACCTCGCCGAACCGCCCCGCGCGAAGCGCCGGGCGGTTGGTCATCGACATTTACTAGGACGTCCTAGTAAATTGGAGGGCATGGACGCTGACGCGATCGAGGAAGGCCGCCGCCGCTGGCAGGCCCGTTACGACAAGGCCCGCAAGCGTGACGCGGACTTCACCACGCTCTCGGGCGACCCGGTCGAGCCGGTCTACGGCCCCCGCCCCGGGGACGCGTACGAGGGCTTCGAGCGGATCGGCTGGCCCGGTGAGTACCCCTTCACCCGGGGGCTCCACCCGACCGGCTACCGGGGCCGCACCTGGACCATCCGCCAGTTCGCCGGCTTCGGCAACGCCGAGCAGACCAATGAGCGCTACAAGATGATCCTGGCCGCCGGCGGCGGCGGGCTCAGCGTGGCCTTCGACATGCCGACGCTGATGGGCCGCGACTCCGACGACCCCCGCGCGCTCGGCGAGGTCGGCCACTGCGGCGTCGCCATCGACTCCGCCGCCGACATGGAGGTCCTGTTCCAGGACATCCCGCTCGGCGACGTCACGACGTCGATGACGATCAGCGGCCCGGCCGTCCCGGTCTTCTGCATGTACCTGGTCGCCGCCGAGCGCCAGGGCGTCGACCCGGCGGTCCTCAACGGCACGCTCCAGACCGACATCTTCAAGGAGTACATCGCGCAGAAGGAGTGGCTCTTCCAGCCGGAGCCCCATCTGCGCCTCATCGGGGACCTGATGGAGCACTGCGCCGCCTCCATCCCCGCGTACAAGCCGCTCTCCGTCTCCGGCTACCACATCCGCGAGGCCGGGGCGACGGCCGCGCAGGAGCTGGCGTACACCCTCGCCGACGGCTTCGGTTACGTGGAGCTCGGCCTCTCCCGCGGCCTCGACGTCGACACCTTCGCGCCCGGCCTGTCCTTCTTCTTCGACGCGCACCTCGACTTCTTCGAGGAGATCGCCAAGTTCCGCGCCGCCCGCCGCATCTGGGCCCGCTGGATGAAGGAGACGTACGGCGCGAAGACCGACAAGGCCCAGTGGCTCCGCTTCCACACCCAGACGGCCGGGGTCTCCCTCACCGCGCAGCAGCCGTACAACAACGTCGTACGCACCGCCGTCGAGGCCCTGTCCGCCGTCCTCGGCGGCACCAACTCGCTGCACACCAACGCCCTGGACGAGACCCTGGCGCTCCCCTCCGAGCAGGCCGCCGAGATCGCGCTGCGCACCCAGCAGGTGCTGATGGAGGAGACCGGCGTCGCCAAC
Source organism: Streptomyces sp. NBC_00523 (assembly GCF_036346615.1). NCBI lineage: Bacteria > Bacillati > Actinomycetota > Actinomycetes > Kitasatosporales > Streptomycetaceae > Streptomyces > Streptomyces sp. NBC_00523. The sequence continues at coordinate 5,171,262 of NZ_CP107836.1, forward strand.
GTGGCCGACCCGCTGGGCGGTTCCTGGTACGTGGAGCAGCTCACCGACCGCATCGAGGCCGACGCCGAGAAGATCTTCGAGCAGATCAAGGAGCGCGGCACCCGCGCCCACCCGGACGGGCAGCACCCGGTCGGCCCGATCACCTCCGGCATCCTGCGCGGCATCGAGGACGGCTGGTTCACCGGCGAGATCGCCGAGTCCGCGTTCCGCTACCAGCAGTCCCTGGAGAAGGGCGACAAGAGGGTCGTCGGCGTCAACGTGGCGCACGGCTCCGTCACCGGCGACCTGGAGATCCTGCGCGTCAGCCACGAGGTCGAGCGCGAGCAGGTCCGCGTCCTCGCCGGCCGCAAGGAGGCCCGCGACGACGCCCGGGTCAAGACCGCCCTGGACGCCATGCTGGCCGCCGCCCGCGACGGCTCCAACATGATCGCGCCGATGCTCGACGCGGTCCGCGCGGAAGCGACCCTCGGCGAGATCTGCGGCGTCCTGCGCGACGAGTGGGGCGTCTACACGGAGCCGGCGGGCTTCTGACGTACCGGCTGTCCGGCGGCCGCGCCCAGCCCCGCCAGCAGCAGCAGCGTGAAGCGCCGGGCCCAGTCGGCATCGACGGGCTCGGCGCTCACCAGTGTCCGGTGCACCACCGCACCGGCGATCACATCGAAGATCAGGTCCGCCGTGAGGTCCGCCGTGGCCTCGTCCGGCTCGACGGGCAGTTCGCCGCGCTCCTGCGCCCGCTGCCGCCCCTGGAGCACGAGCCGCTTCTGCCGGTTGACGATCGAGTCGCGGATGCGGGCCCGCAGCGCCTCGTCCCGCGTCGACTCCGCGACCACCGCCATCAGCGCGGTCCGGGTCTCCGGCCGGTCGAGCAGCGCGGCGAACTGCAGCACGACCGCCTCCACATCGGCGGCCAGGCTGCCCAGGTCCGGCATCTCCAGCTCGTCGAAGAGGACGGCCACCGCGTCCACGACCAGTTCGTTCTTGCCCGCCCAGCGCCGGTAGAGGGTCGTCTTGGCAACCCCGGCCCGCGTCGCCACGTCACCCATGGTCAGCTTCGACCAGCCGAGGTCCACGAGCGAGGCTCTGGTCGCCTCCAGGATCGCCTCGTCGGCCTCGGTGCTGCGAGGACGTCCCGATCGTGCGGGTTTGGGGTGGCTGCGGCTGAGCATGCGGCGACCATACCCGTCAGTAGGTAAATCCGACCGACCCCGGAAGCCGTGAGACAGATCACCGAACACTCTTGTGCGTGAGGGGGCGTGGCCAGTTACGCTACGGGTCGTAGCGTAAGGCGACGGTCCGGACCGTCGTGGACGCCACGAACGAACGACAGCCACAGGCGCCGGGTGGGGACCGGGCGCCGAACCGGGTCTTTCAGGGGCCCCACAGCCGTGTCTGTCCGCCCACCCCGCACACCGGCGGGGGTCGCGGACGGGCGCGGTTCACGTATCGCTTTCCGGAACCGCGCACCGAAGGGGGAGGATGTACGCATGCAGCCCAGAAACATGTCCATGAGCGGCGTCGTCGACCTTGCCGCGGTGAAGGCGGCCGGAGAGGCCAAGGCGAAGGCGGAGCAGGCGCGCGCCGAGTCCGCACGCCAGGGCGGCCCCGCGGCCGTCCCCGCGTCCTCCCTCGTGATCGACGTCAACGAGGCGGGCTTCGAGAACGACGTCCTCCAGCGCTCCGCCGAAGTGCCCGTCGTCATCGACTTCTGGGCCGAGTGGTGCGAGCCGTGCAAGCAGCTGGGCCCGCTCCTGGAGCGCCTGGCCCACGAGTACAACGGCCGCTTCCTGCTGGCCAAGGTCGACGTCGACGCCAACCAGATGCTGATGCAGCAGTTCGGCATCCAGGGCATCCCGGCGGTCTTCGCGGTCGTCGCCGGACAGGCGCTGCCCCTCTTCCAGGGCGCGGCCCCCGAGGCCCAGATCCGGCAGACCCTGGACCAGCTGATCCAGGTCGGCGAGGAGCGCTTCGGCCTGACCGGCATCGCGGTCGACCCGGCGGCGGCGGGCGAGCCGGCCCAGGCGGCGGCTCCGGTTCCGCCGGGCCCCTACGACTCCCTCCTGGAGGCGGCCGCCCAGGCGCTGGACGCCAACGACTTCGAGGGCGCCGTGCAGGCGTACAAGAACGTGCTGTCCGACGACCCGGCCAACACCGAGGCGAAGCTGGGCCTGGCCCAGGCCGAGCTGCTGGCCCGGGTCCGGGCGACGGACCCGCAGAAGGTGCGCGCGGAGGCGGCGGAGAAGCCGGCCGACGCGGACGCGCAGCTGGCGGCGGCCGACCTCGACCTCGTCGGCGGCCATGTCGAGGACGCCTTCGGCCGCTTGGTCGAGACCGTGCGCCGGACGTTCGGCGAGGACCGGGACCGGGTCCGGCTGCGGCTGCTCGACCTCTTCGAGGTGATCGGCCCGGATGACCCGAGGGTCGGTGCCGCGCGCACCGCGCTCGCGCGCGTCCTGTTCTGATCCGGTCTGTCCGAACCGATTGTTCCGAACTGACAACACGGCCGCGGCCGCCTCCGGGCGCCGCGGCCGTTTTCGCGATCAGACGATAAGAGTGGGGCTCGCTTTACCAAATCTTGATAAAAGCACGGCCTGTTACTCGCAGTAAATCGATCTTTGCGATCTGCCCCGTTTCGCTCGCGCTTCCTCCTTTTCGTCCGTTGGTCCGAGGCCACCCTGCGTGGCCGCTCGGTGCCAGCAGGTCGTGGCCCGGTTATGAGGGCGTTACCAGCGAGTAACGAACCCCCTTGTGTCCCGGCCGGGAATGGACCACGATCGGCCACGCTCGGTCCAATAACGCCAGTCCGGCTGCCAGTCGGGAGCGGCGGCTCCGTTGGGTCCCCGCCGGGCGGGTCGGCGGCAGTGGCGCCGGCTCCGGACAGGGGGGTTCCTGCCGGCCGGCAGGGCCTGTCCGATCAGGTCGCGTACGTGCGTGACCAGTGGTTGTCGCTCGGGGGTGATCGCCGGTGAAGCGGACGCGGTACAGCCTCCGTTCGCGGGCGCTCTCCTTTCCGAGGACGTAGCACTTCTCCCATCCCGGGTCGGGCAGGATGCCTGACCGGAGATGTACGTCCGAGAAGGAGGAAAAGTATGAGTTCCCAGGTTCGCGGTGGCACGAGATGGAAGCGTTTCGCTGTCGTCATGGTGCCGAGCGTCATAGCCACCGCCGCCGTCGGCGTCGGTCTGGCCCAGGGCGCGCTCGCCGCGTCCTTCAGCGTGTCGGGCCAGGAGTTCAAGGTCACGGCCGCCGAACTGAACGGCGAGAACTTCGTCCAGTACGGCAGCATCGCGACCGAGGACGGCGCCGACCCCGCGAAGGAGGGCAAGGCTCACGCCGTTGCCGTCTCGGGGTTCAGTCACGCCACCATCACCAAGATGTGCCAGTCGGTCGTCACCCCCAACCTGCCGTTCGGGCTGGGCAGCGTGACGCTGCGGCTGACCGCCGGTGACCCGAAGGACACCGACAAGAAGGTCGACGCCACCGGCCTGTACCTCGACGTCTCGGATCTCCAGGGTGACGCCGAGTTCGGCAACATCGACATCGGTGTGCGCACGGGCGATCTGAAGAACCCGGGCGTCCAGCCCAACGGTGGCAAGTACGTCAACCCGAACGGGTTCGCGCAGCGCGCTGAGACCGCCAAGCTGACGAACGTCAAGCAGCGGGCGTGGGCCACCACGGCAGGAACGTTCAAGCTGCCGGGTCTGCACCTTGGGCTGTCCAAGGGCGTCAACGAGTGCTACTAGGGCACTGGCCCGGGCGGCCGGGGGCGCACAACGGGTCCCCGGCCGCCCACCCTTCTCTTTCTCACAGCAGTACCGGTTCCCAGGGAGCTGTTTTCCATGAGCCCCGAATCCCAAGGGCAGAACGAGCACTACCTCACCCTCTCCCGGCGAGGCTTCCGCACCTGGCGGGGTGACCGGCCGTTCTGGGCCGGACTGTTCACCATGCTGGGCGGCGTGCCCATCATGTACTTCCCGTACGCGAACATGCACCTCGGCAACGTCACGCTGGCGATGTCCACCACGGCCGGCGCCGGTTCGCTGATCATCGGGGTCCTGCTCGTCACGCTGGGTCTGACGATGTGGTTCCACAGCATCGTCCGCGTGTTCGCCGGTGTCGCGGCGATTCTGCTGGCCCTCATCTCCATACCCGTCGCCAACATCGGCGGCTTCCTGATCGGCTTCATCTTCGCCCTGCTCGGCGGCGCGCTCTCCGTGTCCTGGGCCCCGGGCGAACCGCAGCCGGAGGCGGCGGCCGAGGCGGAGCCCGCTCCCGCCGAGGAGGCCCCGGAGACCGTCTCGTTCGCGAAGGACGAGCCGTTCCCCGAGGGCGCGTTCCACGGCGTCGGCATTCCCGAGCAGCCGCAGGCCCCGTACGACACCACGGTCGAGGCCGAGGGCGGGAGGCACCGTGCGGGGTGACGACGAGCAGATGAACGGCGCGGACGAGAGCGGGACCCGGGAACGCAGAGGTCCCCGCCACGCCGCCCCGAGGAAGTCGCTGCTGACGAAGCTCCACATGCCCGCGGGCAAGAAGGCGTTCGCGCTCGCCGCGATGCCGACGGCGGTCTTCGTCGGGATGGGCCTCACGCCCCGGCTGGCGATGGCCGACGACGCGACGGACATCCCCTTCGCACCCGGCCCCTGCGTCACGCGCTCCGACGAGCCGAGCGAGTCGGCGGACCCGACGCCCTCCGCGTCGAAGACGCCGTCGCCGTCCACGAGCGAGAGCGCGAAGCCGTCGCCGGGGACGACCGACCAGGCGACCCCGAAGCCCACGGCCACGGGCTCGGCGGACGACACCGCGAAGAGCACCGACACCGCGAAGAAGAGCACCGACGCCGCCCCGGCCGAGACCCCGGCCGCCACGCCGTCGCCGACGAAGACGAGGAACCCGCTCGACCCGCTGGGCCTCGGCGACGCGCTCAAGGACCTCTTCGACGGCGACAAGGACAAGGAGACGGCGAGCCCGTCCCCGAGCCCCACCACGGCGTCCCCGAAGCCGTCCGCCACCGCGGACGCCGAGGACGAGCCCGCGGACAAGGCCACCGACGCGGCGAAGGACGCGGTGAAGGAAACCGCCGACACCGCCGACAAGACCACCGAGGCCATCCGCGACGCGGCCGGCAAGGCGGGCCGCACGGTCGAGGAGCTGGACCAGGACGTCAAGGGCACCGAGGCCAAGAAGGACGAGGACATCCCGGACGGCGCCAAGCAGCCGTTCCCGTGTCCCACCGCGGACCCGGAGGCCCTGGCCAACGCGAAGGCGGAGCCGGGCATCCCGAACCTGCCCACCGACCCGTGGATCCTGGAGAGCTCGCTGCTCACCCTGAACGGGCTCGACTACAAGGGCATCGTGGAGGTGCGCACGGGCGACGGCGCCACCAAGAAGGTGCTGAAGTTCACCGCGTCCTCGATCGACATCAAGGACCTGCACCAGCTGACGACCGGCCCGATGCCGGGCACCACCGGCCACGTGCAGGCGCGGAAGGGCTCCACCTCCACCATCCGCAACGGCACGGTGACGATGTACACGGAGGAGCTGAAGGGCAACCTCTTCGGCCTCATCCCGATCACCTTCAGCCCGGAGACCCCGCCCCCGCTGAACGTCCCGTTCGCCTTCTTCACCAAGGTGAAGGTCACCCAGGCCGGCCAGTTCGGCGGCACCCTGACCGTCCCGGGACTGCACAACTACTTCACGAAGGACGGCGCCTGACGGCTCTCGGTAGCATGGCAACGGCCCGCCGCCTTACGGGGGTGCGGGCCGTTGCATGTTCGCCAACGTCTTTGGGGGACACGTGAGTTCGTTGTACGCGACACAGCCGGGGGAAGCGCGTATCGAGGCGGGGGGCGGGCTCGGGGGTGGGGTTTACTACCCGCGGTTCTTCGAGCCGGGGGAGGATCACTTCGGGCGCATCCGTGCCGAGCACGCGTTCCAGTCGCTGACCGAGTCCACCAAGGCCGGGACGGCTCACCGCACCGGGGTCTACCTCACGCCCGTGATCCGCGAAGGGGACGCGCTGCACTTCCGGCTGCTCCGGTGCTCCACGAACCTCTCCGGGCCGACCGAGAACTTCCGGGCGACCGATACGGAGATCGTGGACGCGCTGAACCGGGAGGCGGCTGCCGTCTTCCGGGATCACGCGCCGCTGAACCATGTGCTGGCGCAGACGTACCACAACACCCGCGCCACCGCGGAGCGCAAGCAGACCAAGGCCCGGATCTCGTCGCACGCCGACAAGACCAAGGACATGCCCCGCAACGGCATCATGGCCTTCTGCACCTTCTACGACCGGCTCGACGGGCTGAGCCCCATGGCCGACGACCCCTACGACTACGGTGTGGGGCGGGCCAGCGCGCTCACCCGGCTGCGCTTCCGGCTCAAGGACCCGGCCGCCGAACGCGAGGACCGGCCCGCGCAGTTCACGCTGACGCTGCACCCCGGCTCCGTCTTCCTCATGCCGCTGTCCACCAACCGCCTGTACACGCACGAGGTCCGGCCCTCCACGCTGAACGCCGAGTACCTGCCGACCCGCCTGGGTTACGTGGTGCGCTGCTCCAGCGCCGAGGCCGTGCACCGGGACGGCCGTACGTACCTCAAGCGCGCCGCGGGACCGGTGGAGCTGGAGCAGCCCACCGAGGAGGGCATGGCGGAGCTGCGCGGGCTGTACGCCGAGGAGAACCGGTCCACGTCGTTCATCGAGTACGGCGACCGGTTCCGCTTCAGCATGAACGCGGGGGACTACCGTGCTCCCCGGATCTGAGGACATCGTCCGGTACGCGCTGCCGCCGGAGGCGGACCGCTTCGCGGAGCTGTGCGCGGCGACGCCCATGGAGGACGTCGGCAAGGGCCGGAAGGGCGCCGTACTCACCAGGCCGGACACGGACGGCGGTGTGCCGCTCGTACGCACGACCACGCGGTACGCGCGTCCCGCGCTGCGCTTCCGGGACGTGCACGAGCGGCTGGCCGCAGAGGTGCGGGAGTGCGCGGGGCTCCCGGTCGCCTTCGACAACGCGCTCGCCGAGCGCTACACGAGCGCGTACACGACGATGGGCCGCCACTGCGACCAAGCGCTCGACCTGGCCGATGACTCGTACATCGCCGTCTTCTCCTGCTACCGGGACCCGGACGCGTACCCGCGCCGGAAGCTGGTCTTCGAGTCCAAGGAGCGGCCGGACGCCGGGACGCTGGAGATCCCGCTCGTCCACAACGGTGTGGTCGCCTTCTCCGTGGCCGCGAACCGCCGCCTGAGGCACCGGATCCTCGCGGACCCGGCGGGCGGGGGCGGGGACAACGAGTGGCTGGGCCTCACGTTCCGGACCTCGAAGACCCTCCTCCGCTTCCGGGGCGGCGTCCCGTACCTCCCGCAGGGCGTACCGCTCACGCTCGCGGACGAGGAGCAGGCGCGCGCGTTCTACGGGCTGCGGCGGCGCGAGAACGAGGAGACGGACTTCGCGTACCCCGAAGTGAGCCGCACCGTCAGCGCGAGCGATCTGCTGCCGCCGGTCTGAGCCCGGAAACGGCGGTGCCCCCGGTTCCGGAGAGTTCCGGAACCGGGGGCACCGCCCGCGCGGAGCGGGTCAGTCCTGGCCGCCCACGTGGTGGACGCGGACCATGTTGGTGGTGCCGGGGACACCGGGGGGCGAGCCGGCCGTGATGACCATCGTGTCGCCCTCGTTGTAGCGGCCGAGCTTCAGCAGCTCCGAGTCGACCAGGTCGACCATCGCGTCCGTGGTGTCCACGTGCGGGACCACGTGGGCCTCGACGCCCCAGCTGAGCGCCAGCTGGTTGCGGGTGGACTCGTCCGTGGTGAAGGCCAGGATCGGCTGCGCGGCGCGGTAGCGGGACAGCCGGCGGGCGGTGTCACCGGACTTGGTGAAGGCGACCAGGGCCTCGCCGCCCAGGAAGTCCGCGATCTCGCAGGCAGCGCGGGCCACCGAACCACCCTGCGTACGGGGCTTCTTGCCCGGCACCAGCGGCTGGAGGCCCTTGGAGAGCAGCTCCTCCTCGGCGGCGACCACGATCTTCGACATGGTCTTGACGGTCTCGATCGGGTACGCGCCGACCGAGGACTCCGCGGAGAGCATGACCGCGTCCGCGCCGTCCAGGATCGCGTTGGCGACGTCGGACGCCTCGGCGCGGGTCGGGCGGGAGTTGGTGATCATCGACTCCATCATCTGGGTCGCCACGACCACCGGCTTGGCGTTGCGCCGGCACAGCTCCACGAGGCGCTTCTGCACCATCGGGACCTTCTCCAGCGGATATTCGACGGCGAGGTCGCCACGGGCGACCATCACACCGTCGAAGGCCATGACGATGCCCTCCATGTGCTCGACGGCCTGCGGCTTCTCCACCTTGGCGATGACGGGGACCCGGCGGCCCTCCTCGTCCATCACCTTGTGGACGTCCTTGATGTCGTTGGCATCGCGGACGAAGGAGAGCGCGACCAGGTCGCAGCCCATCCGCAGGGCGAAGCGCAGGTCCTCGACGTCCTTCTCGGACAGGGCCGGGACGTTGACCGCGGCACCCGGCAGGTTGATCCCCTTGTGGTCGGAGATCACCCCGCCCTCGATGACGATGGTGTGGACCCGGGGGCCCTCGACGGAGACGACCTTGAGCTCGACGTTGCCGTCGTTGATCAGGATCGGGTCGCCCTTGGCGACGTCACCGGGCAGGCCCTTGTAGGTCGTGCCGCAGATCGACTTGTCCCCGGGGACGTCCTCGGCGGTGATGACGAACTCGTCCCCGCGGACCAGCTCGACCGGACCCTCGGCGAACTTCGCCAGGCGGATCTTCGGGCCCTGGAGGTCGGCGAGCACGCCCACCGCCCGCCCGGTCTCGGCGGCGGCCTTGCGGACCCGGTCGTAACGACCCTGGTGTTCCGCGTGGGAGCCGTGACTGAAGTTGAAACGGGCCACGCTCATGCCGGCCTCGATCAGAGCGACGAGCTGCTCGTGGGAGTCGACGGCGGGGCCGAGGGTGCAGACGATTTTGGAACGGCGCATGAGGCGGATCCTATCGGTTTGTTTCGCTGCGGAATATTCCGGCTGGTGGAAGATACAAAAGGGCGGGGGTCTGCTCAGTTGTCGACCAGTGCGAAGGTCTGGATGGCGATCTCCAGCTCTTCGTCCGTCGGCACCACGGCGACCGCGACCCGTGCGTAATCCGGCGAGATCAGCCGCGGTACGCCGGACCGTACGGCGTTGAGATCCGCGTCCACCGCGAGGCCCAGCTCCTCCAGACCGGCGATGGCAGCCTCCCGTACCGGGGCGGAGTTCTCGCCCACCCCCGCCGTGAAGACCACGGCGTCCACCCGGCCGAGGACCGCCGCATAGGCGCCGATGTACTTCTTCAGCCGGTGGACGTAGATGTCGAAGGCGAGCGCGGCCCGCTCGTCGCCCTCGTCCACCCGGCGCCGGATCTCCCGCATGTCGTTGTCACCGCACAGCCCCACCAGGCCGCTCTTCTTGTTGAGCAGGACGTCGATCTCGTCCGCCGACATCCCCGCCACCCGCTTCAGGTGGAAGGTGACGGCCGGATCGATGTCACCGGAGCGGGTACCCATGACCAGCCCCTCCAAGGGGGTCAGCCCCATCGACGTCTCCACGCACCGCCCGCCCGCGACCGCCGACGCCGACGCCCCGTTGCCCAGGTGCAGCACGATGACGTTGACGTCCTCCGGCTCCTTGCCCAGCAGCCGGGCGGCCTTGCGGGAGACGTACGCGTGCGAGGTGCCGTGGAAGCCGTAGCGGCGGATGCGGTGGGCGTCGGCCGTCTCCACGTCGATCGCGTACCGCGCCGCGTACTCCGGCATCGTCGTGTGGAACGCCGTGTCGAACACCGCCACCTGCGGCAGGTCCGGGCGCAGCGCCTGGGCGGTGCGGATGCCCGTGATGTTGGCCGGGTTGTGCAGCGGCGCCACGGGGACCAGGCGCTCGATCTCCTTGAGGACCTCGTCGGTGATCACGGTCGGCTCGGTGAACCGGAGCCCGCCGTGCACCACCCGGTGCCCGATCGCCGCCAGCTCGGGGGAGTCCAGGCCGAGACCGTCGGCGGCCAGCTCCTCGGCCGCCGCCTTCAGCGCCTCGTCGTGGTCGGCGATCCGGCCCTCGCGCTCCCGGGGCTCGCCGCCCCCGGCCAGCGGGGTGTGGACGAGCCGGGAGGTCTCCTCGCCGATCCGCTCGACCAGGCCGGACGCCAGCCGGGAGCGGTCGTCCATGTCGAGGAGCTGGTACTTCACGGAGGACGAGCCGGAGTTGAGCACGAGCACCCGGCCCGGCTTCCTCGCCGCCGCCGTGTCTTCGGTGTTCGGGGTGGTCATGCGGGTCACTCCTCGCCCTGGGCCTGGATCGCGGTGATGGCCACGGTATTCACGATGTCCTGCACGAGCGCGCCCCGGGACAGGTCGTTGACCGGCTTGCGCAGCCCCTGGAGGACCGGGCCGACCGCCACCGCGCCCGCCGAGCGCTGCACGGCCTTGTACGTGTTGTTGCCGGTGTTGAGGTCCGGGAAGATCAGGACCGTCGCCTGCCCGGCCACCTCGGAGCCCGGCAGCTTGGTCGCGGCCACGCTCGGCTCGACCGCCGCGTCGTACTGGATGGGCCCCTCGATCCTCAGGTCCGGGCGGCTCCCGCGCACCCGGTCCGTCGCCTCGCGCACCTTGTCGACGTCGGCGCCGGTGCCCGAGGTGCCCGTCGAGTACGACAGCATCGCGATCCGGGGATCGACGCCGAAGCGGGCGGCGGTGGCGGCGGACTGCACGGCGATGTCCGCGAGCTGCTCGGCGTCCGGGTCCGGGTTGACCGCGCAGTCGCCGTACACCAGCACCTTGTCCGCGAGACACATGAAGAAGACCGAGGAGACGATCGAGGCGTCCGGCTTCGTCTTGATGATCTCGAAGGCGGGCCGGATGGTCGCCGCCGTGGAGTGCACCGCCCCGGAGACCATCCCGTCGGCCAGGCCCTCCTGGACCATCAGGGTGCCGAAGTAGTTGACGTCCGAGACCACGTCGTACGCCAGCTCGACCGTCACTCCGCGGTGCGCCCGCAGCTGTGCGTACCGCTCGGCGAACGACTGGCGCAGCTCCGAGGTCTGGGGGTCGATGAGCTGGGTCTCGGCCAGGTCGATGCCGAGGTCCGCGGCCTTCTTGCGGATCACGTCGACGTCGCCGAGGAGGGTGAGGTCGCAGACATCGCGGCGCATCAGGACGTCGGCCGCGCGCAGCACGCGTTCCTCGGTGCCTTCCGGCAGCACCACCCGGCGCCGGTCCGCGCGTGCCTGCTCCAGCAGCTCGTGCTCGAACATCATCGGCGTGACCCGGCCGCTGCGGGCGACCGAGACCCGGTCGAGGAGGGCGGCGGTGTCGACGTGGCGCTCGAAGAGGCCGAGCGCGGTTTCCGCCTTGCGCGGGGTCGCCGCGTTGAGCCTGCCCTCCAGGGCGAAGAGCTCCGCGGCGGTGGGGAAGGAGCCGCCGGCCACCGAGATCACCGGGGTGCCCGGTGCGAGCCGCGCGGCCAGCGTGAGTATCTCCTCGCCGGGCCGCTCGTCCAGGGTGAGCAGCAGCCCGGCGATCGGCGGCGTCCCGGCGCTGTGCGCGGCGAGCGAGCCGATCACCAGGTCCGCGCGGTCCCCGGGCGTCACCACCATGCACCCCGGGGTCAGCGCCTTCAGCAGGTTCGGCAGCATGGCCCCGCCGAAGACGAAGTCCAGCGCGTCCCGGGCGAGCCCGGAGTCGTCGCCGAGGAGCACCGTGCCGTCCAGGGCCGCGGTGATCTGGGCGACCGTCGGCGCCGAGAGGGCCGGCTCGTCCGGCAGCACCGAGCAGGGGACCGGCAGGGTCGCGGTGAGGCGTTCGGCGACGACGTCCCGGTCGGCGGGGGCCACCCGGTTCACGATCATCGCGAGCACGTCGCAGCCCAGGCCCGAGTAGGCCCGGTACGCGTTGCGGGTCTCGGCGCGCACCGACTCCGCGTTCTGGTCCTGGCCGCCGACCACCGCGATCACCGAGGCGCCGAACTCGTTGGCCAGGCGGGCGTTGAGCGCCAGCTCGTCGGGGAGCTGGGTGGCGGCGAAGTCGGTGCCGAGGACGAGGACCACCTCGTAGTCGACGGCCACCCGGTGGAAGCGCTCGACGAGCCGGGAGACGAGTTCGTCGGTGCCCTGCTCGGCCTGGATCGCGGACGCCTCGTGGTAGTCCATCCCGTAGACCGTGCCCGGGTCCTGGGAGAGCCGGTAGCGGGCCCGCAGCAGCTCGAAGAGCCGGTCGGGGTCGTCGTGCACCAGGGGGCGGAACACCCCGACCCGGTCCACCTGGCGGGTCAGCAGCTCCATGACGCCCAGGTCCACGACCTGGCGGCCGTCTCCCCGGTCGATCCCGGTCACGTACACGCTGCGCGTCACGCGTGCTCTCCCGTCGTCTCTGGCCCGGTATGGTGCCCGGTTCGAGTGGTAATCGCCCGTTTGACGATACCCGTGGGGGCGGAGGGGCCGCCCGCCGGACGACTGCCCCGCGAAGGCGCCCGCAGGCCGCCCCGGAGCAGCCGGGAGCGCGAGCCGCGCGCCCGGCGTGGGACACTCGTCGTGACTCACGGTACGGGGGAGGCGGAAGAAGCCCCCGTACCGGATGTCAGTGGACGGGCCCAGCGAGCAGGAGACGGAACAGGATGCGCATCGGAGTTCTCACCGCAGGCGGCGACTGCCCCGGCCTGAACGCAGTGATCCGTTCGGTCGTCCACCGGGCCGTCGTCGGCCACGGCGACGAGGTCATCGGCTTCGAGGACGGCTTCAAGGGCCTCCTCGACGGCCACTTCAGGCCCCTCGACCTGAACGCGGTCAGCGGCATCCTCGCCCGCGGCGGCACCATCCTCGGCTCGGCCCGCCTGGAGCGCGCCCGGCTGCGCGAGGCCGCCGAGAACTGCGCCGAGCTGAGCCGGCGTTACGGCATGGACGCGCTGATCCCGATCGGCGGCGAGGGCACGCTGACCGCCGCCCGGATGCTCGCGGACGCCGGAATGCCCGTCGTCGGCGTCCCGAAGACCATCGACAACGACATCTCCTCCACCGACCGCACGTTCGGCTTCGACACCGCCGTGGGCGTCGCGACGGAGGCCATAGACCGTCTGAAGACCACCGCCGAGTCCCACCAGCGCGTGATGGTGGTCGAGGTGATGGGCCGCCACGCGGGCTGGATCGCGCTGGAGTCCGGCATGGCCGGCGGCGCCCACGGCATCTGCCTCCCCGAGCGCAAGTTCGAGGTGGACGACCTGGTCAAGATGGTCGAGGAGCGCTTCGCGCGCGGCAAGAAGTTCGCCGTCATCTGCGTCGCCGAAGGCGCGCACCCGGCCGAGGGCTCGATGCCGTACGCCAAGGGCGAGATCGACCAGTTCGGACACGAGCGGTTCCAGGGCATCGGCAACCGGCTGGCCGTCGAGCTGGAGAAGCGGCTCGGCAAGGAGGCCCGCCCGGTCATCCTCGGGCACGTCCAGCGCGGCGGCACCCCGACCGCGTACGACCGCGTCCTCGCCACCCGCTTCGGCTGGCACGCGGTGGAGGCCGCGCACCGCGGCGACTTCGGCCGGATGACCGCGTTGCGCGGCAACGACATCGAGATGGTCCCGCTCGCCGAGGCGGTCACCCAGCTCAAGACGGTCCCGCTGGACCGGATGCACGAGGCCGAGTCCGTCTTCTGAGTCCGTTACGCGGAAGGGGCGGCCCGTTACGCCGGAGGGCCGGCCGCCTCCCAGAAGCGGGGCACGATCCCGGCGAGGAAGGCCCGGCCCTCCTCGCCGGTGTTGCCCGGCCGGTCCGTGCCCGCGCTGCTCCAGCTCAGCGTGGAGACCATCAGCGCCTGGTAGTCGCCGTGCAGCCGCTCCAGGACCTCCTGGACGCGGCGCCGGTCCACCGGTGCCAGCTTGGCCACCGGCCGGGCGTACGCCTGCCACCGCGTCGTCACCGCGCTGCGCAGCAGGTCCGCCAGCTCCTCCTCGCGCCCGGTCGCCGTCACGAAGTCCGCGGGCGTCAGGCCCAGCGCCTCGCTCAGCGCGGCGGACTGCCGTTCGTTGCCCCGCCAGCGCCCCGACTCCTCCATCCGCAGATACGCGGAGGTGGCCATTCCCACCCGGGCGGCCAGCTCGTCCGGCGACAGCTCCCGGGAGACCCGGTGCTCGCGCAGGCTGCGCGCGGCCGTCAGCAGCTCGCCCGGGGCGCACCACAGCACCCCGGCCAGTGCGGTGAGTTCGTATTCCGTGGGGAGCGCGAGCCCGCGTTCCCAGGCGGCCACCGTCTCGGCGGTGATCCGTAGTCCGTACTGAGCGCCGAGGCCGTAGGCGACATGGCCGGGAGCCATACCCAGGGCCTCGCGGAGTCTTCGGGCGGCGGGGGCGTTGAAAGGCGGAGAGGGGTGCACGGGGACACCGTAAGGAGGTCGGGGCCCCGCTGACTACGGTGTGTTCGCCCGAGAACACGGCTCATAGGAAGGTCCTAGGGACAAAAGTCGCATCACGGGACCGGTCGCCCCAGCTCAGCGCCCCTCCGGCCGCCACCGGTAGTGCAGCTCGGGCCGCCCCACCTGCCCGTACTGCGGACTGCGCACCGCCCGCCCCGCCGTCACCAGGTGCTCCAGATAGCGGCGCGCGGTGATCCGCGAGATCCCCAGCTCCAGGCCCGCCGCCGCGGCCGTGAGTCCGTCCGGGGCCGCCCGCAGCGCCCCGGTCACCGCCTCCAGGGTCGGACCACTCAGCCCCTTGGGCAGCCGGGCCGGCTCCGGGGCCCGCAGCGCGGCGAGCGCCCGGTCCACCTCGTCCTGCCCGCTCGCCTCACCGGCCGCCGCCCGGAACTCCGCGTACCGCACGAGCCGGTCCCGCAGCGTGGCGAAGGTGAACGGCTTCAGCACGTACTGCACGACGCCCAGCGAGACGCCCTCCCGGACCACGGTCAGGTCGCGGGCCGAGGTCACGGCGATCACGTCCGCCGCGTGCCCGGCCGCCCGCAGCGAGCGCAGCAGCTGGAGCCCGTGCCCGTCGGGCAGATAGAGGTCCAGGAGCAGCAGGTCGACCGGGACGCGCTCCAGGGCGCGTACGGCCTCGGCGCGCGAGTGCGCCACGGCGGCCACGGCGAAGCCCGGCACCCTGCCCACGTACAGCCGGTGCGCGTCGGCGGCCACCGGGTCGTCCTCCACGACCAGGACCCGGATCACGACCGCACCCCCGCGCCCAGCGGCAGCCGTACGGTGAACTCCGCGCCCCCGTCCGGACCCCGCTCCAGCGCCACCGTCCCGCCGCCCCGGTGCGCCGCCTGGCGGACCAGGGCCAGGCCGAGGCCGCGCCCCGCGCCGTGCGTCGACCAGCCGGCCCGGAACACCTCGGCGGTGTCCGCCGGGGCGACCCCGGCCCCGTTGTCCGCGACCCGCAGCAGCAGTTCGCCCCCGTCGGCGAGCGCGGTGACGGTGACCCGGCCGCGCACGGGCGCCTCCTGGGTCACCGCGTCCACCGCGTTGTCGATCAGATTGCCGAGGATGGTCACCAGATCGCGGGCGGGGAGCGACGCGGGCAGGGCGCCGTCGTCTATCAGGCTGTCCTCCGCGAGCACCAGCTCCACGCCCCGTTCGTTCGCCTGCGCCGCCTTGCCCAGGAGCAGGGCGGCGAGCACCGGTTCGGCGACCGCGCCCACCACCCGGTCGGTGAGCGCCTGGGCCAGCTCCAGTTCGGCCGTGGCGAAGCCCACCGCCTCGTCCGCCCGGCCCAGCTCGATCAGCGAGACCACGGTGTGCAGCCGGTTCGCCGCCTCGTGCGCCTGGGAGCGCAGCGCCCGGGTGAAGCCGCGCTCCGAGTCCAGCTCCCCGGAGAGCGCCTGGAGCTCGGTGTGGTCGCGCAGGGTCACCACGGTCCCGCGCCGCTCGCCGCCGACCACCGGACGGGTGTTGACGACGATGACCCGGTCCGCCGTCAGGTGCACCTCGTCCACCCGCTCCTCGGAGGCGAGCAGCGCCCCGGTCAGCGGGGCCGGCAGATCGAGGTCGGCGACCCGGCGGCCCACCGCGCCCGGGGCCAGGCCGAGCAGGTCCCGGCCCGCGTCGTTGACCAGGGCGATCCGGCGCTGCCCGTCCAGCATCAGCAGCCCCTCGCGCACCGCGTGCAGGGTCGCCTCGTGGTAGTCGTGCATCCGGCTCAGCTCCGCCGCGTTCATCCCGTGCGTGTGCCGCCGCAGCCGCGCGTTGATCACGTACGTGCCGAGCCCGCCGAGCACCAGCGCCGCGCCGGCCGCCAGCGCCAGGGCGCCCAGCTGCGCCCGCACCTGCGAGGAGACCCGGTCCACGGTGATGCCCGCGCTGACCAGCCCGGTGATCCGGCCGCCGTCGCGGACCGGGGTGACGACCCGGATCGAGGGCCCGAGCGTGCCGGTGTACGTCTCCGAGAAGGTCTCCCCGCGCAGCGCCCGGGCGGTGTGCCCGAGGAAGGTCTCACCGATGCGGTCGGCGTCCGGGTGCGTCCAGCGGACCCGGTCCGGGCTCATGATCGTGATGAAGGCGATCCCGGTGTCCTTGCGCACCCGCTCCGCGTACGGCTGGAGCGCGGCGGACGGGTCGTCGGTGCGGATCGCCTCCCGGACGGACGGCGATCCGGCCACCGAGAGGGCCACCGCCCGCACCTGCCGCGCCGCCGTCTCCTCGGCCTGGCCGCGCCCTGAGACGTACGCGAAGAACGCGCAGCCCGCCACGACGGCCGCCACCAGCACCACCTGCCACGCGAACAGCTGGCCGGCCAGGCTGCGCGGTCGGGTACGGGGGAAACGCATGCGGATAAGTGTGCCTGGCCGAAAACGTATGAACGAAATGACCGTAAGGGTGACCGGGGTCACAGCGGGCGGGATAGTCGCCGGGACCCCCGGCACGGGGGTGGGACGACGACGACCCGAGGAGACCCCCGTGGCAGTGAGCGCCGCCGAAACGGAACGCACCAAGCCGGACCGTACGAAGTATCTGTATCTCGCCGTGATCGTGGCCGTGGGCCTCGGCATCCTCGTGGGCTTCGTCGCCCCCGACGCCGCCGTGGAGCTCAAGCCCATCGGCACCGGGTTCGTGAACCTGATCAAGATGATGATCTCGCCGATCATCTTCTGCACGATCGTCCTGGGCGTCGGCTCCGTCCGCAAGGCCGCCAAGGTCGGTGCCGTCGGCGGGCTCGCCCTCGGCTACTTCCTGGTCATGTCGACCGTCGCGCTGGCCATCGGCCTGATCGTCGGCAACATCCTGGAGCCCGGCTCCGGCCTCCACATCACCGAGGCGGTCCGCGCTGCCGGTGAGAAGCAGGCGGCGGGGGCCGGTGAGTCCACCACGGACTTCCTGCTCGGGATCATCCCGACCACCCTGGTCTCCGCCTTCACCGAGGGCGAGGTCCTCCAGACCCTCCTGATCGCCCTGCTCGCGGGCTTCGCCCTCCAGGCCCTGGGCTCGGCCGGCGAGCCGGTGCTGCGCGGCATCGGGCACATCCAGCGCCTCGTCTTCCGCATCCTCGCCATGATCATGTGGGCGGCGCCCATCGGCGCGTTCGGCGCGATGGCCGCGGTGGTCGGCGAGACCGGAGTGGACGCCCTGAAGTCCCTCGCGGTCATCATGATCGGCTTCTACGTCACCTGCGCGCTCTTCGTCTTCGTGGTGCTCGGCGCGATCCTGCGCCTGGTCGCGGGGGTCAACATCTTCGCGCTGCTGAAGTACCTCGGCCGCGAGTTCCTGCTGATCCTGTCCACCTCGTCCTCGGAGTCGGCGCTGCCCCGGCTGATCGCGAAGATGGAGCACATGGGCGTCAGCAAGCCCGTCGTCGGCATCACCGTGCCGACCGGCTACTCCTTCAATCTGGACGGCACCGCGATCTACCTGACGATGGCCTCGCTGTTCATCGCCAACGCCACCGGCGACCCGCTGAGCATCGGTGAGCAGATCTCCCTGCTGGTCTTCATGGTCATCGCCTCCAAGGGCGCCGCGGGCGTCACCGGCGCCGGACTCGCGACCCTCGCGGGCGGCCTCCAGTCGCACCGCCCCGAGCTGGTGGACGGCGTCGGCCTGATCGTCGGCATCGACCGCTTCATGAGCGAGGCCCGCGCCCTGACGAACTTCGCGGGCAACGCGGTCGCCACGGTCCTCGTCGGCACCTGGACCAAGGAGATCGACCGCGAGCGGGTGGACCAGGTGCTCTCCGGCGCGATCCCCTTCGACGAGAAGATGCTCAGCGACGAGGGCCCGGCCGAGCCGTACGTCCCCGAGGCCCGCGAGGGTGGCGAGGACCGGCCCTCGCTCACCAAGGTCTGACCGGCCCGCGTTCCTCCTTGCCTTGACGTCGGCGTCAAGGATTACGGTCGCGGTATGCGAATCGGGGAGCTGGCCGAACGGGCCGGGACGACGACGCGGACGCTGCGTTACTACGAGTCGCGCGGGCTGCTGCCCGCGCGGCGCGCGGTGAACGGCTACCGCACGTACGACGAGAGCGACCTCAGGCTCATCCGGCAGATCCGGACCCTCCAGGACTTCGGGTTCGACCTGGAGGAGACCCGGCCCTTCGTGGAGTGCCTGCGCGCCGGGCACCCCGCCGGGGACGCCTGCCCCGCCTCGCTCGCCGTCTACCGGCGCAAGCTCGGCGAGCTCGACCGGCTCATCGAGCAGCTGCGGGCCGTCCGCACGGAGGTGGGCGCCCAGCTGGCCCGCGCCGAGCTGGAGGTGTCCGCCGAACTGCCCGGCGGCCCCGAACCACGCTGCGAACTGGGAGGATGACTGATGATCCACGTAACGGGCGTCGACGAGCTCACCGACGAGACCTTCGACGCCGAGGTGCTGGGGGAGACCCGGCCCGTCCTGGTGGAGTTCACCGCCGACTGGTGCGGCCCGTGCCGCCAGCTCGCCCCGGTCCTGGGCGCCATCGCCGAGGAGGAGCGCGAACGGCTCCGCGTCGTCCAGATCGACGTCGACCGCAACCCGGGGACCAGCACCCGGTACGGCGTCCTGTCGATGCCGACCCTGATGGTGTTCCGGGACGGCGAACCGGTGAAGTCCATGGTCGGCGCCCGCCCGAAGCGGCGGCTGCTCCAGGAGCTGGAGGACGTGCTCTGACCGCCCGAGGGGGCGGGGCCACCGTGGCCCCGCCCCCTCACCGCGTCACGCCGGCTTGAACCACACCGTCGCCAGCGGCGGCAGCGTCAGCGTCACGCTCGACGGCCTGCCGTGGGACGGCACGTCCTCCGGCTTCAGCGGCTCCTCGTTGACCACCCCGCCGCCCCCGTACCGGGCCGCGTCCGTGTTCAGGACCTCCGCCCACAGCCGGGGACCCTCCGGCACCCCGAGCCGGTAGTCGTACCGCACCACCGGCGAGAAGTTGGAGACCGCCAGCAGCGGCGCGCCCTTCGCGTCGTGGCGCAGGAACGCGAACACGTTGTCCTCCGCCGCGCCCCCGTCCACCCAGGCGAAGCCCTCCGGACGGGTGTCGCGCTGCCAGAGCGCGGGCGTCGCCCCGTACACCCTGTTGAGGTCGCCGACCAGCTCCCGCACCCCGCGGTGGTCGCCGGACGCCTCGTACGCCGGGTCCAGCAGCCACCAGTCCGGGCCGTGGCCCTCCGACCACTCCGCGCCCTGGGCGAACTCCTGCCCCATGAACAGCAGTTGCTTGCCCGGGTGGGCCCACATGAAGCCCAGGTACGCGCGGTGGTTGGCGCGCTGCTGCCACCAGTCGCCGGGCATCTTGCTCACCAGTGCCTGTTTGCCGTGCACCACCTCGTCGTGCGAGATCGGCAGCACGTAGTTCTCGCTGTACGCGTACACCATCGAGAACGTCATCTCGTTGTGGTGGTACTTGCGGTGCACCGGCTCCTTGGAGACGTACACCAGCGAGTCGTGCATCCAGCCCATGTTCCACTTCAGCCCGAAGCCGAGCCCGCCGTGGTCGGTCGCCCGGGTCACGCCGTCCCAGGCCGTCGACTCCTCGGCGATGGTGACCACGCCCGGATTGCGCCGGTAGACCGTGGCGTTCATCTCCTGGAGGAAGGCGACCGCGTCCAGGTTCTCCCGCCCGCCGAACTCGTTGGGCGACCACTGGCCGTCCTCGCGCGAGTAGTCCAGGTAGAGCATCGAGGCGACCGCGTCCACCCGCAGCCCGTCGATGTGGAACTGCTCGCACCAGTACGTGGCGTTGGCGACCAGGAAGTTGCGCACCTCGGTCCGCCCGTAGTCGAACTCCAGCGTCCCCCAGTCCGGGTGCGCGGCCCGCCGCGGGTCCTCGTGCTCGTACAGCGGCCGCCCGTCGAACTCCGCGAGCGCCCAGTCGTCGCGCGGGAAGTGCGCCGGCACCCAGTCCATGATCACGCCGATCCCGGCCCGGTGCAGCGCGTCCACCAGGAAGCGGAAGTCGTCCGGCGAGCCCATCCGGGAGGTCGGCGCGTAGAACCCGGTCACCTGGTAGCCCCAGGAGCCGCCGAAGGGGTGCTCCGACACCGGCATCAGCTCGACGTGCGTGAAGCCCAGCTCCTTGACGTACGCGGGCAGTTGCTCCGCCAGCTGCCGGTACGAGAGGCCGGGCCGCCAGGACGGCAGGTGCACCTCGTACACCGAGAACGGCGCCTCGTGCACCGGCACGTTCCCGCGGTTCGCCATCCACTCCTCGTCCTGCCACACGTGGTGCGCGGCCGTCACCACCGAGGCGGTGGCGGGCGGCACCTCGGTGTGCCGGGCCATCGGGTCCGAGCGCGTCGTGTGCGAACCGTCCGGGCGGCAGATGTCGAACTTGTACAGCGCGCCCTCCCCGGTCCCCGGCAGGAACAGCTCCCACACCCCGGACGAGCCCAGCGACCGCATCGGGAAGCCCGTGCCGTCCCAGTAGTTGAAGTCACCGCACACCCGCACGCCCCGGGCGTTCGGCGCCCACACCGTGAACCGCGTCCCGGCGACCCCCTGGTGCTCCATCGGCCGCGCCCCGAGCGCGGTCCACAGCTCCTCGTGCCGCCCCTCCCGGATCAGGTGCAGATCCAGCTCCCCGAGCGCGGGCAGGAAGCGGTACGGGTCGTGGACCTCGATCTCGTTGTCGTCGTACGTGACCAGCAGCCGGTACTCCGGGACCTCCGGCAGCGGCAGCACCCCGGAGAACAGCCCGTCCCCGTCGCTGTGCAGCGGCGCCCGCAGCCCCTTCGCGAGCACGGTGACCGCCCGGGCGAACGGGCGCAGCACCCGGATCTCCACCCCGTCGCCCACCTGGTGCGCGCCCAGCAGATCGTGCGGGGCGTGGTGCTCGCCGGCCAGCAGCCGGCCTCGGTCGGCGTCGTGCAGCGGGGTGGCCGGGCGCAGCTCCTGGCTTCCGGCGCTGCGGGGCTTGGGCGGCGCGGCGGCCTTCCTCGCGCGCTTCGGCGGGGCGGCGGCGGACCCCGTCGCGGGGGTCTTCTTCGGGGCGCGCTTCTTCGCGGGCGGCCCGGCCTGCGGGGAGGACAGCGTGGCGGCGATCGGCTCCTCGGTGAGCGGGAGCTCGGCGGCGGGCGCGGCGGGGGTGGCGGACGCGGCGGGCTCGGACTTGCGGGACGGCTTGCGGGCGGTCACAGGGACAGCCTCCTCGGAGGTGTTGGCGGGGTGGGACGGGCGGGGCGGTACGGGGGAGGGGGCATCCTCAGCCGGCGGAGTCCGCGGCCAGGCGGTGGATCGCGGCCATCGGGACCGGCAGCCAGTCGGGCCGGTGCCGGGCCTCGTACAGCACCTCGTACACCGCCTTGTCGGTCTCGTGGGCGCGCAGCAGCTCCGGCTCGGCGCGCGGGTCGGTGCCCGCCGCCTCGGCGTAGCCGTCGCAGTAGGCGTCCCGGCAGCGGGCGGCCCACTCGGGCTTCCAGGGCCGGTGCGACCGGGCCGCGTAGTCGAAGGAGCGCAGCATCCCGGCCACGTCGCGTACCGGGGGCTGCGGGCTGCGGCGCTCCGGGAGCGGCCGGGCCGGCTCGCCCTCGAAGTCGATCAGCGACCAGAAGCCGTCGGCGCCCCGCAGGGTCTGGCCGAGGTGGAGGTCGCCGTGCACCCGCTGGGCGGCCCAGCTGCGCCCCTCGTGCCCGAGCGCGGCGACCGCGTCGAAGGCGGTGCGCAGCCCGGGGACGTACGGGACCAGCTCCGGGACCGCGTGGGCGGCGGCCTCCAGGCGCTCCATCATGGCGGCGGCCAGTTCGTCGGTCTGGGAGCGGCGGAGCAGCGGGGTGGGCAGGGCGGCGGCGAGCGCGGTGTGCACCTCGGCGGTGGCCCGGCCCAGCGCCTTCGCCTCGGCCAGGAAGTCGTGCCCGGTGGCGAGGGCGCGCAGGGCGAGCTGCCAGCCGTCCTGGGCGCCGCGCAGGAAGGGCTGGAGCACCCCGAGCGTCAGCCGCTCCGGCGTCGCCGCCTCGAACCAGGCGACCGGTGCCGGGACCCGCCCGCACCCCTCGCGGGAGAGCGCGAGCGGCAGTTCCAGGTCGGGGTTGGTGCCCGGGAAGACCCGGCGGAAGATCTTCAGGATGTACGCGTTGCCGTACACCAGCGAGGAGTTGGACTGCTCGGTGTCCAGCACCCGGGGCGGCAGGTCCTCCGGGATGGGCTCCGCGCCCCGGTCGAAGCGGACCGCGCCGAGCCGGCCGGGGGTGCGCAATCGTTCCAGCAGCAGCGAGGCGAGGCGCGCGTCGTGCAGCCCGTCGTAGACCGCGAGCCCCGCCAGCGGTCCGTCGGGCACCCGGCCGATGGCGGCGGGCGCGAGGTGCTGGGGCAGTGCGGAGCGGACCCCGAGGAGCAACTGGTAGCAGTCCACGGGGGGCTGGGCGGGCATGGTGGGCTGATGGACCCGCACCAGCAGGTGCAGCAGCCCGGGGGTGGTGCCGTCGCCGCCGTCCACCGGCAGTATCTCGGTGGCCGAGACGAGCGAGAAGGCGGTGATGGGCCGTCCCTTGCCCGCGAACCACCGCTGCCGGGGCAGCCATTCGTGGAGCAGCGGTCCGAGAGACGGGATCAGGGCTGTGCTGTTCGCCAGGGTGACCTGAGCGGATGCAGCCTCCGACATGGCATCGCGTCCTTTCCCCGGGCACACCACAGGATGCGAAGAGTGTCCCGGATTGCGGCATTGGCTGTCCGGCTGTGCGGGACGTGTCGGGTCAGGATGATCCGTACGGACTCGACATGAGGGGATAGAAACGCCAGGAGGATCCAGGAAGCTTCCTGAACCACCCGGTATGGGTGCGAGTGCCCCGTGCGGGGCGGCGGAAACCGCCCCGCACGGGTCGTACGCGTCAGCTCGGCGGCGCGTCCTTGCGCAGCCGGAACCAGTAGAAGCCGTGTCCCGCGAGAGTCAGCAGGTAGGGCCACTGACCGATGGCGGGGAAGCGCACCCCGCCGATCAGCTCCACCGGATGACGCCCGTTGAAGGACCTGAGGTCGAGCTCCGTCGGCTGTGCGAACCGGGAGAAGTTGTGGACGCACAGCACGAGGTCGTCCCCGTGCTCCCGGGTGAAGGCGAGCACGGCCGGGTTCGACGAGGGCAGTTCGTTGTAGGTGCCCAGGCCGAACGCGGGGTTCTGCTTGCGGATCTCGATCATCCGCCGCGTCCAGTGCAGCAGCGAGGACGGGGAGGCCATCGACGCCTCGACGTTGGTGACCTGGTAGCCGTAGACCGGGTCCATGATCGTGGGGAGGTAGAGCCGCCCCGGATCGCTGGAGGAGAACCCGGCGTTGCGGTCGGGCGTCCACTGCATCGGGGTGCGGACGGCGTCCCGGTCGCCCAGCCAGATGTTGTCGCCCATCCCGATCTCGTCCCCGTAGTAGAGGATCGGGGAGCCCGGCAGCGAGAGCAGCAGGGCGGTGAACAGCTCGATCTGGTTGCGGTCGTTGTCCAGCAGCGGCGCCAGCCGGCGGCGGATGCCGATGTTGGCCCGCATCCGCGGGTCCTTGGCGTACTCCGCGTACATGTAGTCGCGCTCTTCGTCCGTCACCATTTCGAGCGTCAGCTCGTCGTGGTTGCGCAGGAAGATGCCCCACTGGCAGTTGTCCGGGATCGCCGGGGTCTTCGCCAGGATTTCGGAGACCGGGTAGCGGCTCTCGCGCCGCACGGCCATGAAGATGCGCGGCATCACGGGGAAGTGGAACGCCATGTGGCACTCGTCCCCGCCGGAGCCGTAGTCCCCGAAGTAGTCCACCACGTCCTCGGGCCACTGGTTGGCCTCGGCGAGCAGGACGGTGTCCGGGTAGTTGGCGTCGATCTCCTTGCGGACCCGCTTGAGGAAGTTGTGGGTCTCCGGCAGGTTCTCGCAGTTGGTGCCCTCGCGCTGGTAGAGGTACGGCACCGCGTCGACCCGGAAGCCGTCGATGCCCAGGTCCAGCCAGAAGCGGAGGGCGGAGATGATCTCCTCCTGCACCGCCGGGTTCTCGTAGTTGAGGTCGGGCTGGTGCGAGAAGAACCGGTGCCAGTAGTACTGCTTGCGCACCGGGTCGAAGGTCCAGTTGGACGACTCGGTGTCCACGAAGATGATCCGGGCGTCCGGGAACTGCTTGTCGTCGTCGGCCCAGACGTAGTAGTCGCCGTAGGGCCCGTCGGGGTCGGTCCGGGACTGCTGGAACCACTCGTGCTGGTCGCTCGTGTGGTTCATGACGAAGTCGATGATCACGCGCATGCCGCGCTGGTGCGCGGCGTCCACGAACTCCACGAAGTCGGCGAGGTCGCCGAACTCCGGCAGTACGGCGGTGTAGTCGGAGACGTCGTAACCGCCGTCGCGCAGCGGTGACTTGAAGAAGGGCGGCAGCCAGAGGCAGTCGACCCCCAGCCACTGGAGGTAGTCGAGCTTGGCGGTGAGCCCCTTCAGGTCTCCGATGCCGTCGCCGTTGGAGTCCTGGAAGGACCGGACGAGCACCTCGTAGAAGACGGCACGCTTGAACCAGTCGGGATCGCGGTCCTTGGCCGGGGTGTCCTCGAACGTGTCGTGGACGGGCTCATTGACGATCATGGTGTGGGTGACCCTCCGGTCGGCGGGGACGGTCGCAGGACGGCGATGTGCGCGGGCGTGACGCCCGGCTCTAGGCGCACATAGAACGTCCTGCCCCAGTGATAGGAAGTGCCGGTGAGCTCGTCGCGCACCGGCACGCTCTCGTGCCGGTCGAGGCCGAGTTGCGGCATGTCCAACGAGACGGTCGCCTCCTGGGTGTGGTGCGGGTCGAGGTTGACGACCACCAGAAGGATGTTCGAACCGGAACGCTTGCTGTACGCGATCACCGCGTCGTTGTCCGAGGCGTGGAAGTGCACGTCACGCAGCTGCTGCAGGGCCGGGTGGCGGCGCCTGATCCGGTTGAGCGAGGTGATGAGCGGGGCGAGCGAACGGCCCTCGCGCTCTGCGGCTTCCCAGTCCCTGGGCCGGATCTCGTACTTCTCCGAGTCGAGGTACTCCTCACTGCCGTGGTGGATCGGGGTGTTCTCGCACAGCTCGTACCCCGCGTACACCCCCCAGGAGGGGGAAAGGGTCGCCGCGAGCACCGCCCTGGCCTCGAACGCGGGCCTGCCGCCTTCCTGAAGGTATCCCGGAAGGATGTCGGGCGTGTTCACGAAGAAATTCGGCCGCATGAACGCGGCGGTCTCACCGGCCAGTTCGGACACGTAATCCGTGAGTTCCTGACGGGTGTTCCGCCAGGTGAAATACGTGTACGACTGCTGGAACCCGATGGCGCCGAGGGTGCGCATCATCGCCGGCCGGGTGAATGCCTCGGCCAGGAAGATCACATCGGGATCGGTGCGGTTGATCTCCGCGATGACCTTCTCCCAGAAGATCACCGGTTTGGTGTGCGGATTGTCGACGCGGAAGATCCGTACCCCCCGGTCCATCCAGAACCGCAGGATGCGGACGCTCTCCGCGACGATGCCCGGAAGATCCTTGTCGAAGGCGATCGGATAGATGTCCTGGTATTTCTTCGGCGGATTCTCCGCGTACGCGATCGACCCGTCGGCCCGGTGCTGGAACCACTCGGGGTGCTGCTCCACCCACGGATGGTCCGGCGAGCACTGGAGGGCGAAATCCAGGGCCACTTCGAGGCGCAGGGTGCGGGCCGTCTCCACGAAATGGACGAAGTCGTCCAGCGTGCCCAGGTCCGGGTGGACCGCGTCGTGCCCGCCCTCCGCCGAACCGATCGCCCAGGGCACGCCCACATCGTGCGCGGAGGGGGTCAGCGAGTTGTTCGCGCCCTTGCGGTGCGTCGTGCCGATGGGGTGGATGGGCGGCAGGTAGACCACGTCGAAGCCCATCGCGGCGACCGCCGGAAGCCGCTCGGCCGCCGTCCGGAAGGTGCCGCTGACCAGCCGGGGCGGCTGCGCCTCGGCGGCCTTGGCGCCCCGGCCCTTGCGCGGCTTCGGGGTCTCGTACCTGGCCCCCTCGGAGCGCGGGAACATCTCGTACCAGGAGCCGTACAGCGCGCGCCGGCGCTCGACCACCAGCGGGTGCGGGCGGGACGCGGTGACCAGTTCGCGCAGCGGGTGGCGGTCCAGCGCCTCCCGGGCCTCGGGCGCCAGGGCCGCCGCGAGGCGCGCCTCGGCCGGCCGGGACGCGTCGCGCAGCGCGTCCACCGCAGCCAGCACGGCCTCCCGGCCGTCGCGCTTCGGGACGCCCTCGGCGGCGCGCTCGTACAGCTCCGCGCCCTCGGCGAGGACCAGCGCGGTGTCGATGCCCGCCGGGATCTTGATCCCCGCCGCGTGGCGCCAGGTGGCGACCGGGTCGCTCCACGCCTCGACCGTGTACGTCCAGCGGCCCTCGGAGTCCGGGGTGACCTCGGCGCCCCAGCGGTCGGTGCCCGGCGCCAGCTCGCGCATCGGCGTCCAGGGGCCAGGACGGCCGCTCGGACTGCGCAGCACCACATTGGCGGCCACCGCGTCATGGCCCTCGCGGAAGACGGTCGCGGTGACCTGGAAGGTCTCGCCGGCAACGGCCTTGGCGGGCCTTCTGCCGCAGTCGACGAGCGGATGGACGTCGAGAACGGGAATGCGACCGATCATGGAATCACCTGGGGGCTGGAGCTGGGACTCGGCAAAGTGGGCAGCGTGCGCCGAAGGCTGAACGCGCGCGCCGCGAAGGTGGGGATGCGTCCTTTCTAGCCGCTCCGTGGATGACTGGTGGGGTGTGGGCATGGCCGCTCCTGTGCGCGTTCACTCGAATGGCAGTCCAAACAGGTCGTATACGAACCGGGGGACCGATCGCCGTTGGCCGGGGAATGAAAGACACGCGTGCCGGAGAAGCCTTTCCCCGCAACGTGGTGGGCCAATCCGGTGATATGTCATCTGCTCGGTCGTACGGGGGACGTGGGAATGGGCGCCACCCGGCAGCTTTCCTTGTGCCGCGAAGGCCCACAAGACCGAATGAGGAGAAGGAATCGGCCATAACGCCTGTGACGTACGGGCCCGGTGAAGCCTTCCGGGACGGGAGAGGCATACGGGAAAACCATGCGCCGTGTCCGGCGCGCCGGGGACCCGGCTACCGTCGAGGGTGACGGAGCGGCGCACATGGAGGTGCGTCCCGCTCGGATTCGTACGTCCCCTGTAAAGGTGGAATACGTGAAGGCCATTCGTCGATTCACCGTGCGTCCCGTCCTTCCGGACTCCCTCCAACCCCTCAGCGACCTGGCGCGGAACCTGCGCTGGTCCTGGCACACCGAGACCCGCGAGCTCTTCCGGGCCGTCGACCCGGCGGCCGGCTCCGACGCGGAGTGCGACCCCGTACGCCTGCTCGGCTCCGTGTCCGCGGGGCGGCTCGCCGAGCTGGCCCGGGACGAAGCGTTCCTGCGCCGGCTCGCCGAGGCGTCCGCCGACCTCCGCGCGTATCTCCAGGGCCCCCGCTGGTACCAGGAGCAGCGCGAGCAGGAAGGCGCGCTGCCCGCCGCGATCGCCTACTTCTCACCCGAATTCGGGGTGACCGCCGCCCTGCCGCAGTACTCCGGCGGGCTCGGCATCCTCGCCGGGGACCACCTCAAGGCCGCCAGCGACCTGGGCGTGCCCCTCATCGGCGTGGGGCTGCTCTACCGCCACGGCTACTTCCGGCAGAGCCTGTCCCGGGACGGCTGGCAGCAGGAGCACTACCCCGTCCTCGACCCGAACGAGCTGCCCCTCACCCTGATCCGCGAGGCCGACGGCACCCCGAGCCAGATCGTCCTGGACCTGCCCGGCGGCCGGTCCCTGCACGCCCAGATCTGGCAGGCCCACGTCGGCCGGGTCCCCCTGCTCATGCTCGACTCCGACGTCGAGGAGAACGCCCCCGGCGAGCGCGAGGTCACCGACCGGCTGTACGGCGGCGGCAGCGAGCACCGGCTGCTCCAGGAGATGCTGCTGGGCATCGGCGGCGTCCGCGCCGTGCGCGCGTACTGCCGGCTCACCGGCCACGCCGCCCCCGAGGTCTTCCACACCAACGAGGGCCACGCCGGCTTCCTCGGCCTGGAACGCATCCGCGAACTCGCCACGACGGGGCTGGACTTCGACGCCTCCGTGGAGTCCGTCCGGGCCGGCACCGTCTTCACCACGCACACCCCGGTCCCGGCCGGAATCGACCGTTTCGACCGCGAACTTGTCGCCCGCCACTTCGGCGAGGACGGCGAACTGCCCGGCGTCCCCGCCGACCGCGTCCTGGAACTCGGCAGGGAGACCTACCCCGGCGGCGACCCGGGCGTCTTCAACATGGCGGTCATGGGGCTGCGGCTCGCCCAGCGCGCCAACGGCGTCTCCACGCTGCACGGCGCGGTCAGCCGGGAGATGTTCGCCGGGCTCTGGCCGGGCTTCGACGCGCCGGAGGTCCCGATCACCTCCGTCACCAACGGCGTGCACGCACCGACCTGGGTCGCCCCCGAGGTCTACCGGCTGCGCGCGGAGTCGGGCGGCACCCCGGGCCGCTGGGACTCCGTCGCGGACATCCCGGCCCGCCGGCTCTGGGACCTGCGCCGCACCCTGCGCGAACAGCTGGTCGCCGAGGTCCGGCAGCGGCTGCACGCCTCCTGGCGCCACCGGGGCGCCCAGCCCGCCGAGCTCGGCTGGATCGACGGCGTGCTCGACCCGGACGTCCTCACCATCGGCTTCGCCCGCCGCGTCCCCTCGTACAAGCGGCTGACGCTGATGTTGCGCGACCGGGACCGGCTGCGGGCGCTGCTGCTGGATCCGGAGCGGCCGGTCCAGATCGTCGTCGCGGGCAAGGCGCACCCGGCCGACGACGGCGGGAAGCGGCTGGTCCAGGAGCTCGTCAGGTTCGCCGACGACGCCCGGGTCCGGCACCGGATCGTCTTCCTGCCCGACTACGGAATGGCGATGGCCCAGAAGCTCTACCCGGGCTGCGACGTCTGGCTGAACAACCCGCTGCGCCCGCTGGAGGCGTGCGGCACGAGCGGGATGAAGGCCGCGCTCAACGGCTGTCTCAACCTGTCCGTGCTGGACGGCTGGTGGGACGAGTGGTTCGAGCCGGACTTCGGCTGGGCGATCCCGACGGCCGAGGGCGCCGCGCTGGACGAGGACCGGCGCGACGACCTGGAGGCCAACGCCCTGTACGAGCTGATCGAGGACCGGGTCGCCCCGCACTTCTACGAGCGCGGGGACGAGGGGCTGCCCGGCCGCTGGATCGAGATGGTCCGCCGCACGATGGGCACCCTGGGGCCCAAGGTGCTCGCCGACCGCATGGTCGCGGAGTACGTGGAGCGGCTGTACGCCCCCGCCGCGCTGGCCCAGCGCTCGCTGGACGTGCCCCGGGCGCGGGAGCTGGCGGGCTGGAAGGCGAAGGTCCGGGCCGCCTGGCCGAGGGTGGCCGTCGACCATGTGGAGGCGGTGACGCCGACCGCCTCCGGTACGACGGCGGAGCTGGGCTCCACGCTGGCGCTGCGGGTCCGGGTCTCGCTGGGCGCGCTGGCGCCGGACGACGTGGAGGTGCAGGCGGTGGCCGGGCGGGTCGACTCGGCCGACGCGATCTCGGAGGCCCAGATTTTCCCGTTGAAGCCGGCGGGCGGCCAGGATCTGGAGGGCCACTGGCTGTACGAGGGCCCGCTCGCCCTGGACCGCACGGGACCGTACGGCTACACCGTGCGCGTGCTGCCCGCCCACCGGCTGCTGGCCGGCGGCGCCGAACTCGGCCTGGTCGCGCAGCCGACCGGGGCCACGGGTGACGGCGGGGGAGTGCTGCTGCGCTGAGGCGAGCAGCCCCCAGGGCCCGGTGCCGGGAATCGTCTCCCGGCACCGGGCCCTTCGCTTTCCGAAGACAGAACCTTGACGTGTCCATGGAATGCCTTTAGGTTCCTCACTCATCGCAGCGTTCACAAACCGGCCCATCGTTCATATATGAGAACGACAGGTCTCCCCGAACCGGAAGGCACCCCCACATGCGCACCGGAACCATCGCGCGCGGCCTCGGCCTCGCCGCCGCCCTCGCGGCCCTCACCTCCGGCCTCTTCATGGCCCCCGCCTCCGCCGGCCCGGCCGCCGCCCCGGCCCCGGCCCGGGCCGCCGCCCCCGCGGCCTTCACCCACCCCGGCGTACTCGTCAGCCGCCCCCAGCTCGACTTCGTACGCTCCAAGGTCCAGGCGGGCGCCCAGCCCTGGAAGAGCGCCTACGACCAGATGATGGGCAGCAAGTACGCCTCGCTCAGCCGGACCGCGAAGCCCCGCGCGGTCGTCGAGTGCGGCTCGTACTCCAACCCCAACTACGGCTGCACCGACGAGCGCGAGGACGCCATCGCCGCGTACACCCTCTCGCTGGCCTGGTACATCACCCAGGACAGCCGGTACGCGCAGAAGGCGATCGAGATCATGGACGCCTGGTCGGCCGTGATCAGGGACCACACCAACAGCAACGCCCCGCTCCAGACCGGCTGGGCGGGCTCCTCCTGGCCGCGGGCCGCCGAGATCATCAAGTACACGTACAACTCCTGGCCGAACTCCGGCCGCTTCGCCACCATGCTGCGCGACGTCTATCTGCCGAAGGTCATCAACGGCTCGAACAGCAACGGCAACTGGGAGCTGTCCATGACCGAGGCCGCGATCGGCATCGCGGTCTTCCTGGAGGACCGGACCGCCTACGACAAGGCGGTCGCCAAGTTCCGGGGCAGGGTCCCCGCGTACATCTACGTGAGCGCGGACGGTGCGCTGCCGAAGACGGCGCCCGGCAGCGGGCTCGACACCCGCGACAAGATCATCAACTACTGGCAGGGGCAGTCCACGTTCATGGACGGGCTCTCCCAGGAGACCTGCCGCGACCTCACCCACACCGGATACGGCCTCTCGGCCATCTCGCACATCGCCGAGACCAGCCGCATCCAGGGGCAGGACCTCTACCCGGAGATCGCCGAGCGGCTGCGCCACGCGCTGGGGCTGCACGCCAAGTACCAGGTGGGCAACCCCGTCCCGGGCAATCTCTGCGGCGGCAGTCTCAAGGACAGCCTCGGGCCGGTCACCGAGGTCGGGTTCAACGCGCTGCACAACCGGATGGGCATCGCGATGACCAACACCCAGACCCTCACCGAGCGGCAGCGGCCCGCCGGGTCCAACAACCTGTTCGTCGCCTGGGAGACGCTGACCCACGCGAACAACCCGAACTGAGCACACGCGCGGCCGCCCGGGAGAAGGGGTCTTCTCCCGGGCGGCCGTGTCGTGTCAGCGACGGGTCATGCGGTGACCCGCGCGGTGGGGGGTGGCGCTCAGGGGTTTCAGAAGGTCAGCTTGAAGCTGTTGATCTTCCCGGTGTCCCCGCTGTAGACGTCCTGGACCTTGAGCTTCCAGGTGCCGTTGGCGGTCTCGGACGAGGCGTTGACGGTGTAGGTCGTCTGGACGTTGTCCGCCGAGTCGCTGGAGGACGAGTTCTTCAGGCGGTACGTGCTGCCGTCCGGCGCGACGAGGTCGATGACCAGGTCACCGCGGTAGGTGTGGGTGATGTCCACGCCCACCTTGAGGGTGCTCGGGGCGTTGCCGGTGCGGCCGGTGACGGTGATCGAGCTGGTCACGGCCGAACCGTGGTCGGGGATGGACACGGCGGTGTTGTTCTCGTAGACCGTGCCGCCGGGGTCGGTGCCGCCGCCGGAGCGCGCACCGACGTTGATCCCGGCCCAGGCGTCCTGGACGGCCTTGTACTCGGCGCTGGTCGTGCCGTACAGCTCACCGGCTGCCGCGAGCGTGCCGGTGCGGGCCCCCGCGTAGTTGGTGGTGGAGGTGAACTTGGTGGAGAGCGCCTTGAACCAGATCTGCTCCGCCTTCGCCCGGCCGATGCCGGTCACCGGCAGGCCGTCGGAGGTCGGGGAGTTGTAGCTGACGCCGTTGATGGTCTTGGCGCCGCTGCCCTCGGAGAGCAGGTAGAAGAAGTGGTTGGCCGGACCCGACGAGTAGTGCACGTCGATGTTGCCGATGCCCGAGTACCAGGCGTCCTTGGACGCCCCGTCCTTGCTCGGCTTGTCCTGGTAGCGCAGCGGCGTACCGTCGCCGTTGATGTCGATCTTCTCGCCGATCAGGTAGTCACCCGGGTCGGCAGAGGTGTTGGAGTAGAACTCGACCGCGGTGGCGAAGATGTCGCTGGTCGCCTCGTTGAGGCCGCCGGACTCACCGCTGTAGACCAGGCCGGCGGTGTTCGAGGTGACGCCGTGGCTCATTTCGTGGGCCGCCACGTCCAGCGCGGTCAGCGGGTGGGCGTTGCCGCTGCCGTCGCCGTACGTCATGCAGAAGCAGCTGTCGGACCAGAAGGCGTTCACGTAGTTGTTGCCGTAGTGGACGCGGGAGTACGCACCGACGCCGTTGCCCTTGATGCCGTTGCGGCCGTGGACGTTCTTGTAGTAGTCCCAGGTCTCGGCCGCACCGTAGTGGGCGTCCGCCGCCGCGGTCTCCGGGCTGGTGCCGTTGCCGTCTCCCCAGACGTCGTCGGAGCCGGAGAAGAGCGTGCCGGTGCCGGACGACGTGCTGTGGTTCAGGTTGTACGTCTTGTGGTTGCCGCGGGCGGTGTCGGTCAGGTTGTACGAGCCGGAGGACCCGGAGGTGCCGAGGGTGACCTGGCCGCTGTACTCGGTGTTGCCGACGCCGTTCTCGATGGCCTGCCACTGGAACAGCTTGGCCCCGGAAGTGGCGTCGGTGACGACGTGCAGCTCGTTGGGGGTGCCGTCCTCCTGGAGGCCGCCGACCACGGTCTCGTACGCGAGCTGCGGGGTGCCCGAGGCCATCCAGACGACCTTGCGGGGCGCCTTGTCCGCCTCGGCCTTGTCCGAGCCGGCCGCCTTCGCCGCGCCGAGCGCCTGCTTGGAGGCCGCCGCCGGGGTGATGTCCGCGACGGTGTCGACGGCCTTCAGCTGGGAGGTGGTGGCGCGGGATGCCTTGACGACGCTCTCGGTCGCGCCGGCCTTCGACTCCTGGACGACCAGGTCTCCGCCGAGGACCGGGAGGCCGTCGAAGGTGCGCTCGTAACGGGTGTGCGTGGTGCCGTCGTTGTCCTGGACGACGTCCTTGACGACGAGCTTCTCCTGGGACCCCAGGCCGAGCTCCTTCGCCGTGGCCGCCCGGCTCGCGGTGGCCTCGCGGATCAGCTCGGCGCGCTGAGAGGGCGAGAGCTGCTTGGGCAGGGCGCCGGGGTTCGCCTTGGAGGCGGTGGCGGTCCTGCTGGTGCCGTTGTCCGGGGCGGCGGAGGCCGGTCCGGACTGGACGCCTACGGCGAGAAGGGCTGCTGCGGCTATAAGAGCGCCGGTCGCGGTGGCACGACGGCTGTGCGTGGATCTCACGCGGACTCCTTCTGCGAGGGGGGTACCGGCGGCTGGGTGAGCCGTCCGGGCAGAGCAAGCAGAGCGCGGAACGGGGTGAAGAGTGTCAGGAGTCGGCCATCCCTGTCAGGACCGCGTCAACAACTTGGCCGGAATTCGTTCGTTGCCGGAAGATGCGTGTTCGTTAAGCGGACGTTTCGCGGATGGCCACGCGGGGGTGCGAAGGGGCGTCCCGAGGGCTCGTGCGGCCTGAAAGCGCAGGGCGCGTCGGGGTTGCGGGCGGAGGGGCGCAGTGCGACGCGAATGTGAACAAGCGGAAAGTTCCCACCTGTCGAGACAGTGCCGGGGCGTGGCGCGATCCGGCTGTCCGCCCTCATGACAAAAGGGGCGGACAGCCGGGGCGGCGCGGGGCCGTCAGGCCAGGCTCTCCCGCCAGGCGCGGTGCAGTCCGGCGAAGCGGCCCGTGCCCGCGATGAGTTCGGCCGGCGTGCCGTCCTCCACGATCCGCCCGCGCTCCATCACGAGCACCCGGTCCGCGACCTCCACGGTCGAGAGCCGGTGCGCGATGACCACCGCGGTGCGGCCGTGCAGCACCGTGTCCATCGCCTGCTGCACCGCGCGCTCACCGGGGATGTCCAGCGAACTGGTCGCCTCGTCGAGGATCAGCACCGCCGGGTCGGCCAGCAGCGCCCGGGCGAACGCCACCAACTGCCGCTGCCCCGCAGAGATCCGGCCGCCCCGCTTGCGGACATCGGTGTCGTAGCCGTCGGGCAGACCGGTGATGAAGTCGTGCGCGCCGATCGCCTTCGCGGCCCGCTCGATCTCCTCCCGGCCCGCCTCCGGGCGGCCGATCGCGATGTTCTCCGCGACCGTCCCGGAGAACAGGAACGCCTCCTGGGTCACCATCACCACCCCGCGCCGCAGCTCGGGCGTGGCCAGGTCGCGCAGGTCGGTGCCGTCCAGCAGGACCCGGCCCGCGCTCGGGTCGTAGAACCGGGCCAGCAGCTTGGCGAGCGTCGACTTGCCGGCCCCCGTGGAGCCGACCACAGCCACCGTCTGCCCGGCCGGGATCGTCAGGTCGAACGGGGGCAGCACCTCGCCGCCCGTCCGGTATCCGAAGCTCACCCCGTCGAAGACCACCTCGCGGCCCGGCTGGTCACCGGTCCTGGCGGGCAGCTCCACGGGCTCCAGCGCCTCCGGGACCGTCGGCGCCTGGGCGAGCAGCCCGGCGATCTTCGTCAGCGAGGCCGCCGCGGACTCGAAGGAGTTGAGGAACATGCTGAGCCGGTCGATCGGGTCGTACAGCCGCCGCAGATAGAGCACCACCGCGGCCAGCACCCCCAGCGCGAGACCGCCGTCCGCCACCCGGTAGGCGCCCCACAGCACGATTCCGGCCACCGCCGTATTGGCGACGAGCCGCGAGCCGACGACGTACCGCGCGTTCTCCAGCATCGCGGCCCCGTTGGCGGCCCGGTGACGCGCGTTCAGCTCCAGGAACGCCGCGTCGTTCACCGGCTCGCGGCGGAACGCCTGGACCGGCCGGATGCCGTTCATGGTCTCCGCGAACTTCACGATCACCGTGGCGATCGCCGTCGAACGGGCGGCGAAGATCACCGAGGAGCGCTTCCGGTAGAGCCGCACCAGCAGATACAGCGGCAGGAAGGACGCCACCGCCGCCGCGCCCGTCGCCAGGTCCAGCCAGAGCAGCACCACGGCGATGGACGCGAACGACAGCACGATGTGGATCAGCTCCTGGAGCCCCTCGTCCAGCAGCTCCCGCAGCGACTCCAGGTCGGTCGTGGAGCGCGAGATCAGCCGTCCCGAGGTGTAGCGCTCGTGGAAGTCCACGCTCAGCGCCTGCGCATGGCGGAAGATCCGGCCGCGCAGGTCGAGCAGGACGTTCTGGCTGACCTGCGCGGACAGCCGGATGAACGCGTACTGAAGGAGGCCCGCGGCCACCGAGCACAGCGCGTAGCCCAGCGCCACGGCGATCAGCGGCCCGTAGTCGTCGTCGCGGAAGGCGGGCACCCCGCTGTCGATGGCGTACGCCACCAGCAGCGGCCCGGCCTGCACCGCGGCCTGCTGCAACAGGATGGCCAGGGCGGACGCGGCGACCCGCCCCCGCATCGGCCGCAGCAGCGAGGCGAGCAGCTGCCCGGTGGCGCCGCGCCGGGTCGGCAGGTCGTCGCGGTCGAAGGGGTCCCCGGCCGTCGTGTCCCGCGCGGCCGCCCGCCGGTCCTCCTCGCCGCCGGAACCGGCGGGCTCGGCGGGCTCGGCGGACTGTCCGGTCGTGGTGCTCGTCATCGGGTGCTGCCCTCCTCGGCAGGGGCCTTCGCGCCCAGGGGTTCGGTGTCGCGGGCGGGGCGCGCCTCGCGGCCGGGCTCCGGTACGGGCTGCGCCTGCGGTACGGGCTTCGCCTCCTCCGCACCGGCCTCCGGCACGGGCTCGGCCTGCGCGTCGCCCAACGACCCCGCGTCGCCCAACGACCCCGCCTCGCCCGACGGCCCCGGGCCGTCCCCCGCGCCCGACATCAGCCAGGCGTACTCGGCGTTGGTGCGCAGGAGTTCCTGATGGGTGCCGACCGCGCTGATCCGGCCCCCGGACAGCAGCGCCACCCGGTCCGCGAGCATCACGGTCGACGGCCGGTGCGCGACCACCACCGCCGTGGTCTCCGCCAGGACCTGCCGGAGCGCCGCCTCCACCAGGGCCTCCGTGTGCACGTCGAGCGCGGAGAGCGGGTCGTCCAGGACCAGGAAGCGCGGCCGGCCCACCACCGCCCGGGCCAGGGCGAGGCGCTGGCGCTGGCCGCCGGACAGGCTCAGGCCCTGCTCGCCGACCTCCGTGCCGGTGCCCTGCGGCAGCTCGTGGACGAAACCGGCCTGGGCGACCGAGAGCGCCCGCAGCAACTCCTCCTCGCCGGCCCCCTCGTCGCCCATCAGCACGTTCTCGCCGACGCTCGCCGAGAAGAGCGTCGGCTCCTCGAACGCCACCGACACCAGCTCCCGCAGCCGGGCGCGCGGCATGGCGGCGATGTCCTCGCCGTCCAGCGTGATCCGCCCGGCCGTCGCCTCGTACAGCCGGGGCACCAGCGAGGTGAGCGTGGTCTTGCCGGACCCGGTCGCACCGACCAGGGCCATCGTCTCGCCCGGCCGGATGCGCAGATCGATCCCGGCCAGCACGGGCGCCGAGCCCTCCTCCGCGTCGGGATAGCGGAACTCGACGCCCTCGAAGACCATCCCGCCCGCCCCGGCGGTCCCGGGCGCGGCCGACTGCCCGGTGTCCTCCTCCTCGGCGGCGTCCATCACCTCGAAGTACCGCTCGGTCGCCGTCGCCGCCTCCTGGCTCATCGCCAGCAGGAAGCCGATCGACTCGACGGGCCAGCGCAGCGCGAGGGCCGTGGACAGGAAGGCGACCAGGGTGCCCGCGGACAGGTCGCCGTCGGCGACCTCGATCGTGCCGAACACCAGGGCGGCCCCGATGGCGAGTTCGGGGAGCGTGGTGATGAGGGTCCAGATCCGGGCGAGCAGCCGGGCCTTGACCAGCTCCGTGGTGCGCAGCTTCCCGGCGAGCGCCCGGAAGGCGGCGGCCTGGCTGCGGTGGCGTCCGAAGCCCTTGATGATGCGGATGCCGAGCACGCTCTCCTCGACCACCGTGGTCAGGTCGCCGACCTGGTCCTGGGCGCGGCGCGCGACCGCGGCGTACTTCGCCTCGAACGCCGAGCAGATGATCACGAGTGGGACGACCGGGGCGAGCAGCACCAGGCCGAGCGTCCACTCCTGGAACAGCAGGACCACGAAGCCGACGAGGATCGTGGTCGCGTTGACCAGCAGGAAGGTCAGCGGGAAGGCCAGGAACATCCGGACCATCATCAGGTCGGTCGTGCCGCGCGACAGCAACTGCCCCGACGGCCAACGGTCGTGGAAGGCCACCGGCAGCCGTTGCAGATGCCGGTACAGGTCCGCCCGCATCGACGCCTCGACCCCGGCCAGCGGACGCGCCACCAGCCACCGCCGCACCCCGAACAGCACCGCCTCGGCGATGCCCAGGAGCAGTAGATACAGCGCCCCGAGCCAGACCCCGCCCGGGTCCGCGTCCGCGACCGGGCCGTCCACGATCCACTTCAGGACGAGCGGGATCACCAGGCCCAGACAGGAGGCGAAGATCCCCACCAGCGCGGCCCCGGAGAGCCGTGCCCGTACCGGCTTCACGTAAGGCCACAACCGCAGCAGCGAGCGCACGGCCGACCGGTCCTTGGGTTCTACATGTTCCTGGTGCATCAGGGAGGAGCCTACGGTCCGTCCGGATAACGGTCCTGCGGTTTTATCCCGCCACCGGGCGCGCCGGACGGACCCCTAGGGGTCGTACGGGGCATCAGCCGATCGGCCGATGGCGGTTCGAGCGCGATGGCCGATACCGGGGCGGGCCCGGCGGGCCGATGCTCGGTGCCATGGCAATCATCGAAGCGAACGGGGTGCGCAAGTCCTACGCCGGCCGCCCCGTGGTCGACGGGGTCTCCTTCGCCGTCGACGAGGGGGAGATCTTCGGGATTCTCGGCCCCAACGGCGCGGGCAAGACCACCACCGTCGAGTGCGTCGCGGGCCTGCGGGTCCCCGACGCGGGCACCGTCCGGGTCGCCGGGCTCGACCCGGTCGCCGACCGCGCCCGGGTGACCGGACTGCTCGGCACCCAGCTCCAGGAGAGCGAACTCCAGACCAAGATCACCGTACGGGAGGCCCTGGACCTGTACAGCGCCTTCTACCCCCGGCCCGCCGACTGGCGCCCGCTCGCCGAACGGCTCGGCCTGGACGGCAAGCTGGACACCCGCTTCCACCGGCTCTCCGGCGGCCAGAAGCAGCGGCTGTCCATCGCGCTCGCCCTCGTCGGCCGGCCCCGCGTGGTCATCCTGGACGAGCTGACCACCGGCCTCGACCCGCGGGCCCGGCGCGACACCTGGCAGCTGATCGAGGACATCCGGGACGGCGGCGTCACCGTCGTGCTCGTCACCCACTTCATGGAGGAGGCCCAGCGCCTCTGCGATCGCATCGCCGTCATCGACCGGGGGCGCGTCGTCGCGCTCGACACCCCGGCCGGTCTCGTCGCCGGGGCCG
This sequence comes from Streptomyces sp. NBC_00523, assembly GCF_036346615.1. Lineage (NCBI taxonomy): Bacteria > Bacillati > Actinomycetota > Actinomycetes > Kitasatosporales > Streptomycetaceae > Streptomyces > Streptomyces sp. NBC_00523. The sequence continues at coordinate 5,210,048 of NZ_CP107836.1, forward strand.
ACGGCTCCACCGTCATCTCCTTCACGCCCTCCGCGCCGCTGCCCGAGGCCGAACTCGCGGGCCTGTCCGGCGCGGTGTCGTACGAGACCGAGGGCGGCCGGGTCGTCATCAACGGCACAGACGAAACCGTCAACGCCGTGATCTCGCTGCTGGCCCGGCTCCGCGTCACCGCGCACCGCCTGCGCGTCTCCGAGGCCACCCTGGACGACGCCTTCCTCGACCTCACCGGCCCCGTCGACGGGCCCGGCCGCACAGAACGGGCAGCCTGAGATGGCCACCGCGCACACCGCACCCACCGCCCCCGCCGCCGCGCCCCGCACCGCCGTGCCCGGCGCGGCGCTCGCCGTCCTCAAGGCGGAGACCCGGCTCTTCCTGCGGGAACCGGGCAGCCTGTTCTGGATCGTGGTCTTTCCGACCGTGCTCCTGACGATCCTCGGCTTCGTCCCCTCCTTCCGGGCGCACGACGACGGACTCGGCGGCCGTCGCGTCATCGACCTCTATGTGCCCGTCGCGGTGCTGCTCGCCCTGATCATGTCCGGGCTCCAGGCGATGCCGCCCGTCCTCACCGGCTACCGCGAACGCGGCATCCTGCGCCGGATGTCCACCACACCGGTGCGGCCCTCCGCGCTGCTCGGCGCGCAGATCGCCCTGCACGGCGCGGCCGCGCTCGTCTCCGCCCTGCTCGTCGTCGCCGTGGGCCGGATCGCCTACGGGGTGCGGCTGCCGGACCAGCCGTTCGGCTATCTGCTGGCGCTGCTGCTCGCGGTCGTCTGCGTCCTCGCCATCGGCTCGCTGATCTGCGCGCTCTCGCGTACGACGAAGATCGCCGCCGCCGCGGGCTCGCTCGTCTACTTCTCCATGATGTTCACGGCGGGCGTCTGGGTCCCCGTCCAGGCCATGCCCGACGCGCTGCGCCGCGTCGTCCAGGCCACCCCCTTCGGCGCCGCGTCCCAGGCCCTGGACCAGGCCGCCCGGGGCGACTGGCCCGCCCTGGCCTACCTCGGGGCGGTCGCCGCCTGGGCCCTCGCGGCCGGGTGGACCGCGATCCGCACGTTCCGGTGGCAGTAGGGGCTTGGGAGACTTCCCCGCATGAGCGCACACGTCACGACGGCCGAGCAGTGGTGGGGGCGGTTCTTCCGCTACGGCCCCTACGGGCTGCTCGGCCTGTCCGCCGTCGTCTCGGCCGTCACCCGGAACCTCGTCATGTCCCCGGCCGACGAGCGCGTCGCCGCAGTGCTCCTCCCGGCGGCGCTCGGGCTCCAGCTGTGGTGGTCCCGCACCGCGTCCGGCGCCGGACCGAGGGCGAGCGTCTGCTACTTCACCGCCCGCACCCTGCTCGCCTTCGGGCTCACCTGGTGCAACCCCTTCTTCTCCATCTACGCGGTGTTCGGCTACTTCGACGCCGGCCGGGTCCTCCCGCAACGCGCCTTCCGGCCCGGGCTGCTCGCGGTCGCCGTCATCATGGCGCTCGCCCAGAGCGGCAGCCCCCTGCCGCCCGCCACCCTGATGAACTGGATCGTCTTCGGCGTCGTCCTCGCCGTGCACGCCACCCTCACCATGGTCTTCGCCCAGATCGGGGAGCGGGAGGCCGACCAGGACCGGTCCAGGAACGCGACCATCACCGCCCTGGAGACCGCCAACGCCCGCCTGGAACAGGCCCTCGCGGAGAACGCCGGGCTGCACGCCCAGCTCCTCGTCCAGGCCCGTGAGGCCGGGGTGGCCGACGAGCGGAGCCGGCTGGCCGCCGAGATCCACGACACCATCGCCCAGGGACTCACCGGCATCATCGCCCAGCTCCAGGCCGCCACCTCCACCGGCGACACCGACCCGGACCTCGCCCGCGAACACCTCGTACGGGCCGCCGCCCTGGCCCGGCACAGCCTCGGCGAGGCCCGCCGCTCGGTGCACAACCTGCTGCCCGCGGCCCTCGAACACGACGACCTGCCCGGCGCGCTCAAGAAGACCGTCGCCACCTGGTCCCGGCGCACCGGGGTGCGCGCCGAGTTCACCGTCACCGGCACCGTCGCACCCCTGCATGACGAGGTCGGCGCCACCCTGCTCCGCATAGCCGAGGAGGCCCTGGCCAACGCGGCCCGGCACGCGGAGGCGTCCCGGGCCGGGGTCACCCTGTCGTACATGGGCGACGAGATCACGCTCGACGTCCGCGACGACGGCCGCGGCTTCGACCCGGCCGCGCTGCCCCCGTACCGGGGCGCCGGAGGATTCGGCCTCGGCGGCATGCGCTCGCGCGCCGAACGCATCGCGGGCACCGTCGAGGTGGAGACCGGACCCGGCCTGGGCACGGCGGTCAGCGCCCGCGTCCCGCTGGTGCCGCACGGCTGACCCCGTCCCGTACGGTGTCCGTCATGGACCGGGAACCCGCGCGCGTCATCACCCTGATCGTCGTCGACGACCACCCCGTCGTACGGGACGGGCTGCGCGGGATGTTCGCCTCCGCACCGGAGTTCCGGGTGCTCGGCGAGGCGGCCGACGGGGTCGAGGGCGTCGAGATGGCCGCCCGGCTCGACCCCGACGTGGTGCTCATGGACCTGCGCATGCCGGGCGGCGGCGGGGTCGCCGCGATCACCGAGCTGACCCGGCGCGGCGCCCGCTCCAAGGTCCTCGTCCTCACCACGTACGACACCGACTCCGACACCCTCCCCGCGATCGAGGCTGGCGCGACCGGCTACCTCCTCAAGGACGCGCCCCGCGAGGAGCTGTTCACCGCCGTCCGGGCCGCCGCCGAGGGCCGGACCGTCCTCTCACCGGCCGTCGCCTCGCGGCTCGTCTCGGCGGTCCGCTCCCCGGCCGCCCCCGGCAACGAGACGCTGTCCGCCCGCGAGCGCGAGGTGCTGGCGCTCGTCGCCCGGGGCACCTCCAACCGGGAGATCGCCGCCGAGCTGTTCATCAGCGAGGCCACCGTGAAGACCCACCTCACCCACCTCTTCGCCAAGCTGGGCGTCAAGGACCGCGCCGCCGCCGTGGCCACGGGCTACGACCGCGGCATCCTCGGCTAGGGGGTGTCTTGCCGGTCAGGGCCGGGGCCGCGGTGTCTGGCACGGCACCCCCGCCCGGCCCCTCACTCCCGTACGCGCAGCAGCAGCACCGACCGCTCCGGCACCGTCAGCCGCTCGCCGCCCCCGTGCACCGTGCCCGGGGGTGCGGCCTGGTCCTCCCGCGAGGTGTCCAGGACCAGTTCGTAGGCCTGGGCCCACGGCGGGCCCGGCAGCACGAAGTCCACCGGTTCGTGGCCCGCGTGCAGGACGGCCAGGAAGCTGTCGTCGGTCACCTGCTCCCCGCGCGCGTCCCGCCCCGGGATGTCCCGGCCGGAGAGGTAGAGCCCGACCGTCGCGGCGGGCGCGTACCAGTCGGCCTCGGTCATCTCCGTGCCCTCACCGGTGAACCAGGCCAGGTCCCGCAGCCCGTCCGGGGCCTGCGGCCGCCCGGAGAAGAACGCCCGGCGGCGCAGCACCGGATGGCGGTGGCGCAGCGCGAGCACCCGCGCGGTCAGCGCCGCCAGCTCCCGCCACTCCGGCTGGTCGAGGAGCGACCAGTCGACCCAGCCGGTCTCGTTGTCCTGGCAGTACGCGTTGTTGTTGCCGCCCTGCGTACGCCCCATCTCGTCGCCCGCGACCAGCATCGGCACCCCGGTCGACAGGAGCAGCGTGGTGAGCAGGTTGCGCAGCTGGCGGCGGCGCAGCGCGTTGACGTCCGTGTCGTCCGTCTCGCCCTCGGCGCCGCAGTTCCACGCCCGGTTGTCCGAGGTGCCGTCCCGGTTCTCCTCGCCGTTGGCCTCGTTGTGCTTCTCCTGGTAGCTCACCAGGTCGCGCAGGGTGAACCCGTCGTGCGCGGTGACGAAGTTGACCGAGGCGTACGGGCGGCGCCCGCCCCACGCGTACAGGTCGCTCGATCCGGTCAGCCGGTAGCCGAGGTCCCGTACGTCGGGCAGCGCGCCGCGCCAGAAGTCCCGTACGGCGTCCCGGTAGTGGTCGTTCCACTCCGTCCACAGCGGCGGGAAGGCCCCCACCTGGTAGCCGCCGTTGCCGACGTCCCAGGGCTCGGCGATGAGCTTGACCCGGCGCAGCACCGGGTCCTGGGCGATCACCGCGAGGAACGGGGAGAGCATGTCCACGTCGTGCATGGAGCGGGCGAGCGCCGCCGCCAGGTCGAAGCGGAAGCCGTCCACGCCCATCTCGGTCACCCAGTACCGCAGCGAGTCCGTGATCAGCCGCAGCACGTTCGGCTGGACGACGTGCAGGGTGTTGCCGCAGCCGGTGTAGTCCGCGTACCGGCGGGCGTCGCCCTGGAGGCGGTAGTAGCCCCGGTTGTCGATGCCGCGCAGCGACAGCATCGGGCCCAGCTCGCCCGCCTCCGCGGTGTGGTTGTAGACGACGTCGAGGATGACCTCGATGCCCGCGTCGTGCAGCGCGCGCACCATCCGCTTGAACTCGCCGACCTGGCCGCCCGTGGTGCCGCTCGCCGAGTAGCCGGCGTGCGGGGCGAAGTAGCCGATGGAGTTGTAGCCCCAGTAGTTGCTCAGCCCGCGCCGCAGCAGATGGTCCTCGTGCGCGAACTGGTGCACCGGCAGCAGCTCCACCGCCGTCACCCCGAGGTCCTTCAGATGCCCGATCGCCGCGGGGTGGGCGAGCCCGGCGTAGGTGCCGCGCAGCTCCTCCGGGATGCCGGGGTGGCGCCGGGTGAAGCCCTTCACGTGCAGCTCGTAGATGACGGAGTCCGCCCACGGCGTCTTCGGCCTGCGGTCGTCGGCCCAGTCGTCGTCGTCGTGGACGACGACCCCCTTCGGCACGTAGGGGGCGGAGTCCCGTTCGTCCCGTACGGTGTCCGCGAACTGCTGGTCGGGCCAGTCCCTCACATGGCCGTACACCTCGGCCGGAAGGGTGAATTCGCCGTCCACGGCCCGGGCGTACGGATCGAGCAGCAGCTTCGCCGGATTCCACCGGGCGCCCGTCCACGGGTCCCACCGGCCGTGCACCCGGTATCCGTACCGGCGGCCCGGCCGCACCCCGGGGACGAAGCCGTGCCAGACCTCGTGGGTGAGCTCGGTCAGGGGGAGCCGCGTCTCCGTGCCGTCCTCCTCGAAGAGGCACAGCTCGACGGCCTCCGCGCCGCCCGCCCAGAGCGCGAAATTGGTGCCCGCCACCCCGTCGGGGCCGGTCCTGAAGCGGGCACCGAGCGGCATCGGCGCCCCCGGCCACACCACCGGCGGGCGGCGCCCGGGCACCGCGGCGGCGACCCGCTCCGCCACCGCCCCGGCGGTCCCCGATTCCGTCCCCGCGTCCGTCTCCGGTACTGCCTGCTGCTCGGCTGCGCTCGACACCTTCTCGCCTCCCGCGGCTCGTGGGACCGGCACCGGAAGGGGGTGTGCGGCGTCCCGGCCGCGGCTCCCCGAGTGCGGCCGTCCCCTGTGTTCTGCCCACCGGGCGGCCCGCACTCACGTTTCCCCCGACCGGCCCCCGTCGTTGGGGGGACATGACTCACGTAGCGAAGAAGGCAGGGACGCGCCCGGTCACCCCACTGCTCGGGCGGGGTCTGCTCGCCGTACTGGCGCTGCTGGCCGTGCTGACGGGCTGTTCGGGCGCCGGTTCGTTCATCGGCGGGAAGGGGAAACCGCAGGAGGCCATCCGGGTCACGCCCGCCGACCGGGCCGAGGACGTCCGGGCGGACAGCCGGGTCGGGGTGGAGGTCCCGGACGGCCGGCTGGAGAGCGTCCGGGTGCGGCGGATCGAGGACGCGCAGGAGCAGGAGGTGCCGGGCCGGATCGCCGAGGACGGCCACTCCTGGGCGCCGGCGAAGGGGGCGCGGCTCGGGCTCGCCGCGAAGTACAGCGTGGACGCGGTCGCGGTGGACGGCGGCGGCCACCGCGCGGCCCGGCACACCACCTTCACCACGGCCGTCCCCAAGGACCGCTTCATCGGCTACTTCAAGCCGGAGAACCGCTCGACCGTGGGCACCGGCATGATCGTCTCCTTCGAGTTCAACCGCCCCGTCACCCGGCGGGCGGCGGTGGAGCGGGCGATCCGGGTGACCGCCGATCCGGCGGTGACGGTGGCCGGGCACTGGTTCGGCAAGAGCCGCCTGGACTTCCGCCCCGAGGAGTACTGGCAGCCCGGCACCGAGGTCACGGTGGACATCGGACTGGCCGACGTGGAGGGCGCGCCGGGGGTGTACGGCAGCCAGCGCAAGACCGTGCGCTTCACGGTGGGCCGGGAGCAGATCTCCCGGGTGGACTCCGCCGCGCACACGATGGAGGTGCGCCGGGACGGGCAGCTCGTCTCCACGGTCCCGGTCACCGCGGGCTCCCCGACGACCACCACGTACAACGGGAAGATGGTGGTGAGCGAGATGCACGAGGTGACGCGGATGGACGGGCGGACCGTCGGCTTCGGCGGCGAGTACGACATCAAGGACGTGCCGCACGCCATCCGGCTGACCAAGTCCGGCACCTTCCTCCACGGAAACTACTGGTCCGACGACAGCGTCTTCGGCTCCACCAACGTCAGCCACGGCTGCATCGGGCTGCGGGACGTCCAGGGCGGCAGCGGCTCCACCCCGGCCGGGTGGTTCTTCGACCGCACCCTCATCGGGGACGTCGTCGAGGTCGTCAACTCCCCGGACAAGACGGTCGCACCGGACAACGGACTCGGCGGCTGGAACCTGGACTGGGCCCGGTGGCGGGCGGGTTCGGCGCTCCGGTAGCGGGGCGGCGGAGGCCCGGGGCCACTTGGGACGGAACGGTGACAATTCCGAGAGGATCTGCCCACAGTCGGTGTGATTATCTCTCTGCTGAGCGCGCGTATGCAGTGCGCGGGGGCGGGAACCTACGGGTTCCCCGGGCCTAGGCGGGGCCAGGCCGTGTGAGGGGAGACGACCACATTGAACGGGCAGCCGATATCGGGGACATCGGCCGGGACGGGCGGCAGGCGGCGGCTGCGGGGAGCCACCGGTCTGCCGGCCCTGGCGGTGGGTGCGCTGTTGCTTCTGGTGACGGCGTGCGGCGGGGGAGACGCCGACGCGGGCAGCGCGGACGGCAAGGCGGGCGGGGTCAAGGACCAGGACACCAGCGCCTCGCAGGCGGTGGTGACCGTCGCGCCCAAGGACGGGACCGATGACGTCGCGACGAGCGGCGCGCTGAAGATCACCGCCGCGCAGGGGAAGCTGACGGTCGTCAAGGTCTCGGACCCCAAGGGCGGCGAGGTCGAGGGGAAGATCGCGACGGACGGCGCGAGCTGGGTGCCCGACCACCACCTGGCATCGGCGACCAAGTACAAGGTCCACGCGGTGGCCAAGGACGCCAAGGGCCGTGAGTCCGCGAAGGACACCTCCTTCACCACGCTCGTCCCCCAGAACACCTTCATCGGCCAGTACACCCCGGAGGACGGCTCGACGGTCGGCGTCGGCATGCCGGTCTCCATCCACTTCACCCGGGGCATCACCGACCCGGAGGCCGTCGAGAAGGCCATCAAGGTGACCGCCGAGCCCGCCGTGCCCGTCGAGGGCCACTGGTTCGGCAACGACCGCCTGGACTTCCGGCCCGAGCAGTACTGGGCCGCCGGCACCAAGGTGACCGTCAAGCTCAACCTCGACGGCGTCGAGGGCCGGCCCGGGGTCTACGGCAAGCAGGCCAAGACCGTCTCCTTCACCATCGGCCGCAGCCAGGTCAGCACCGTCGACGCGAAGACGCACCGGATGAAGGTCGTCCGGGACGACAAGCAGATCAAGGACATCCCGATCTCGGCGGGCGCCCCGGCCACCACCACGTACAACGGCCAGATGGTCATCAGCGAGAAGCTGCGCGTGACCCGGATGAACGGCGACACCGTCGGCTTCGGCGGTGAGTACGACATCAAGGACGTGCCGCACGCGATGCGCCTGTCCACCTCGGGCACCTTCATCCACGGCAACTACTGGGGCGGCCCGGGCGTGTTCGGCAACGCCAACACCAGCCACGGCTGCGTCGGCCTCCAGGACGTGCGCGGCGGCGGCAGCTCCTCCACCCCGGCGGCCTGGTTCTTCAACAACTCGCTCATCGGCGACGTGGTCGTCGTGAAGAACTCCAACGACAAGACCATCAGCCCGGACAACGGCCTCAACGGCTGGAACATGAGCTGGTCGGAGTGGACCAAGTAGGTCCACGCCCCTCACACCCCGGCGGGCCCGGCACCGAGATCCACGGTGCCGGGCCCGCCCGCGTCCGCCGTGACGCACGGCACCGCCCTCGGCCCCTGCGGCCCCGCGTTAGCGCCGGTTAACCTGCACCCCATGACCGTAACCCTCGAAGTAAGCGACGGCGTCGGCACCATCCGCCTGGACCGTCCGCCGATGAACGCCCTGGACGTGGCGACCCAGGACCGGCTGCGCGAGCTCGCCGAAGAGGCGTCCCGGCGCGACGACGTGCGCGCCGTGGTGCTCTACGGCGGCGAGAAGGTGTTCGCGGCGGGCGCGGACATCAAGGAGATGCAGGCGATGGACCACGCGGCCATGGTGCTGCGCTCCAAGGCCCTCCAGGACTCCTTCACCGCCGTCGCCCGCATCCCCAAGCCCGTTGTCGCGGCCGTCACCGGCTACGCGCTCGGCGGCGGCTGCGAGCTGGCCCTCTGCGCGGACTTCCGCATCGCCGGGGACAACGCCAAGCTCGGCCAGCCGGAGATCCTGCTCGGCCTCATCCCGGGCGCCGGCGGCACCCAGCGCCTCGCCCGGCTGGTCGGCCCCGCCAAGGCCAAGGACCTCATCTTCACCGGCCGCCACGTCCGGGCGGACGAGGCCCTGACGATGGGGCTCGTGGACCGCGTCGTGCCCGCCGCCGAGGTGTACGAGCAGGCGCACGCCTGGGCGGCCAAGCTGGCGAAGGGGCCGGCGCTGGCGCTGCGCGCGGCCAAGGAGGCCGTCGACGGCGGCCTGGAGACGGACATCGACACGGGCCTCACGATCGAACGGACGTGGTTCGCCGGTCTGTTCGCCACGGAGGACCGCGAGCGCGGAATGCGCAGCTTCGTGGAGGAGGGTCCCGGCAAGGCGAAATTCCTCTGACGGCAAGCTGGTTGAAACCCCGACCGAACGCCGGTGGAGAACGCAAACGGGCGCGTTCATCCGTGCGGGCGGATTAGCGCAACCTTAAGGGAACCTTAAGAGCGGCCGCGTCCGGAGCGTCGGAGAACCCGACCGGAGGGATTGTTTTCGCAGGTCAGGTGGGCTGTTTGGGGGCGCGTAGTGCCGGTGGCATATGCCAAACAGCCCTCGGGGAACGACTGCTTACGGGTCGCGTATTCCCTCGGAACGGCCCCGGAGGGCCCGCTGTGCGGCCATGATGGTGTGCATGGCGGGCCTGGAGGGTGTGGAGCAGCCGCGACCGCGCAGCAGCGCGACAGCGGCACGGAGATTGCCGGCCGTCGAGGACGAACAGGCGTTCAAAGCGCTGGAGTTGTTCGGAAACCCGACGGAGGAAGAAGTCCGGCTGCCCTCCCGTCCGGAGTCCGCGGCGACCGCCCGCCGGCTCACCTCGTGCGTGGTCCTGCATCAGTGGGCGCTTTCCCCGCAGGCCGCCGAACACGCCGTTCTGCTCGTCTCCGAGCTCGTCGGGAACGCCGTGCGGCACACCGGCGCCCGGGTCTTCGGACTGCGCATGCTGCGCCGCCGCGGCTGGATCAGGATCGAGGTGCGTGACCCCTCGCGCGGGCTGCCGTGCCTCATGCCGGTCCGCGAGATGGACATCAGCGGCCGCGGCCTCATGCTCGTGGACAAGCTCTCCGACCGCTGGGGCGTGGACCTCTTACCCCGGGGCAAGACCACCTGGTTCGAGATGCGCATCTCCGACCGCTGACCGCGCCCTCCGGGATTTCCGAGGCTTTCGCGGGCCGCACCGGGCAGACAGAAGCCCCCGTGTCGGCCGTGGTACGGCGCCTCGGGGGCTTCTGTGGGGGGACCGTGAAATGGGGGGTGTGTTCACGGCCGCTCATGACGACCTGGCCCGGGTCAATGGGGGTCGTGTCACCGACTATGACAGACGGAAGACTCCCCAGCCAAAGCCGCATTCTGTGCATATCGCTACACATTCGGACATTTCATCGAAGAAACGCAGGTGTGGTCGGTCACGTGCCTGGAAATCGATGAGTATTCATGAGTTCACGCGCATGATCCATTGATCGTCCACGATGTGGACGGCGTGTGCCGATTGGCTGGCCCTCCCACGCATCGGCCCGCCCGGGGCGCCGGATAATCTGAGCCCCGTCAGACAGTCATACGAAGGGGCGGAACAGTGGCGGACATCGAGTCGGCGCGCAAGGCGTTCGAGCGGTACGACCTGAACGGCGACGGGCTGATCTCGGCCGCCGAGTACAAGAGCGTCATGGCTCAGCTGGGTGACCCGTACGTCACCGAGCCGGTCGCGCAGGCCGTGATCAACTCCCACGACGCGAACGGCGACGGGCTCCTCACGTTCGACGAGTTCTGGGCCGCGCAGAACAAGGCCTGAGCGGAACCGGGCCTGAGCAGCGCAAGGGCGGATCCGGGACAGGCTCCGGGGCCGCCGGTTCCGGCCACCGGCGGCCTCCCGGCCCCCGGCCGGGGAGCGCGGGGGGCGGCGCGGCGAGAAATGTCCGGAAATCGCTGACGCGGCCCCGCGCACCGGTCCCGGTCGCCGCCCCGCCCGCCCCCGCTCCGTCCCGTCAGGCCGCGAAGTTACGGGACATCGAGCCGTCCTCCTCGATCTCCGTCAGCTCCGGGCGGGTGTAGCGCTCGGCCCGGGCGTGATAGTCGAAGTCCCCGCGTACGAGCCCCCGGTAGTCCTGGACGCAGCGCTCCAGCGCGGTGCGCGTCGGGCCCTCGATTCCGGCCGCCTCGATCTCCTGCACGAGTTCCTTCTCGGCCCGCTGCACCCGGTCGGCGATACGGCCGAGCAGAATTCCGGCCTCGTCCACCGCCTCCTGGAGCGAGCAGCCCCGGTCGCGCTGGAGCAGCCGGACGGTGTTGTGCTCGTATCCGAGCACCGCCTCCTTCTCGAACGAGCAGATGTCGTTGCAGAGCCCGGAATGGTCGGCCACCGCATTGCGCAGCGCGATATAGGCGGGCAGGCTCCGGGCGGATTCCGGGAGGTCGATTCCGGCGGTGATCTCGTGCAGATCCAGGAACGGCTGCATCGCCACGGAATCGCGGCGGTGCTTCACGAAGTCGGCGGTGCTCGGCACATGTCCCGCCGCCCGGTCCACGGCCTCCGCGTAGTACGTCCACAGCCAGGCCGCCGTGTCCCGCCGGAACTGCCGCACCCAGTGCGCCGGACGGTCCACGCAGGTCCGGGCGAGCAGTTCGTCCAGCGCGTGCTCCATGCGGCCGACGGGCGCCCGCACCCCGTCCAGGACGTCCACCAGACGCCCGATCGCGCCCTCGCAGAGCCGGGGGTCGCGCCCGGCCGGGCCGTCGTCGAACTCGTCGTCCACCAGGAAGGCCCAGAAGAGCCACTGGCAGAACAGGTCCAGATGCTTCTGCGAGGCCCGGGGGAATATCAGCGAGATCCAGAGTTCCGGGCGGGTCCGGATCATTTTCTTCACGGCCACGGGTGACAGGACGAGTTCACTGGCCTCCGCCCATTCCCAGGCGGCCTTCTTCGTCTTCTCCACTCCCGGATGACATCCCGCACTTTCGAACGGCATGTGGAATGCGGGAAGCGCGATCTTGCTCATGGTGCACCTCGTCGTGACGATAAGAACAGGGCAGGGGGATGCGCGAGACGGATACGCGCACGCGGAACGCGCGACGACGAATGGCGGACGCACGCACGGCCCTGCGGCCACGGCCCGCACCGGCACGGCGGGAGCGCGGTGGGACAGCGGGCCGGGCGCGACGGAGCCCGCCGCGCCCCCGGACCGGAGCCGGTGCGGCGGGCGGTCACCGCCGGACCCCCGGCCGCCCCCTCCGGACGGCCGTACGCGGCCCGCACGGCCGGATCACGCCGCGGGCGTGCCGGGGAAGGGGCGGCCGGCATGACTGTCCTCTTTCCTCCGCGCGGACCGGGCGGCCGGAGCCGGGCCCGGGGCAGCGCACCGCCTGACGTGCGCGGCGGGCGCGTCACCACTCGTCACGTCCAGTGAACTCCCTGCGAGCAAGGGAGGGAAGGAGCCGGTGACCGAAAATGTGTGATCGACACGAACTCCTGCGCGCTTGTGAGCAGTTGGCTTACTCCTGGGCCTCCCGCGCGTCGCGCGGTGGCGGACACCGGATGGCCGGATCGGTGGGCCGGTCAGTGGTAGCCGAAACCCGCCGGGAGCGGCGACGGCTCGAAGAGGCGGGCCGGGACCGCCTCCGCGAGGGCACGGTAGCCGGCCGGGTTCAGGTGCAGGTGGTCACCGACGTCCAGGGAGGCGCGGATCGCGGCGGGCCGGTGCGGGTCGCGGACCGCGCGGTCGAAGTCCAGCACCGCGTCGAACCGGCCGCTGGTGCGTATCCAGGTGTTGACCGTACGGCGGGACTCCTCGCGGTACCCGTCCGGATCGTCGTAGTCCGTGTTGCCGCCGAAGGGCGTCAGCGTCGCCCCGTACACCCGGATGCCCTGGGCGTGGGCGCGGGTGATGATCTGGTCGTACGCGGTGATGACGGCCTCGGCCGTGCGCTTCTGGGCCGCCGGGGCGGCGTCCGCCGTGCCGATGTCGTTGACGCCCTCGAAGACGATCAGCCGGTCCGTGCCGCTCTGCGCCAGGACGTCGCGGTCGAGCCGGGCCAGTCCGTTGGGACCCAGTCCGTCGGCGAGCAGCCGGTTGCCGCCGGCCGCCTGGTTGACCACGGAGGTGCGGTCCGTCAGCCGCCCCTGGAGCACGTCCGGCCAGCGGTCGTTGCCGTTGGTCGTGGAGCCCCGGCCGTCCGTCAGCGAGTCCCCGAGCACGGCCGTCGCCGACGTGGTGCCCCGGGCCCAGACCTCGACCCCGCTGAGCAGGTACCAGTGGTCGGTGGTCGTCGCGCCGGGCAGGTCCCCGTCCCGTACGTGGTCGCCGCGCAGCAGGTACGAGGTGGTGCGGGAGCCCGGGTGCGAGGTGAGGGCGGTGGACGCCTGGCCGGTCGCCAGGTAGACCGTCGCCGTGAGGTTGGACCCGGGGGCGACCCGGAAGCCCAGCGGGTCGGAGACGGCCTGCGCCCCGGCCGGTACGTCGATGGACGCCGAGCCCCGGAAGGTCACCTTGCGCGAGGTCCCCGGACGGATCGCCCCGGTCCCCGCCTTCCCGTCCAGCGGGAGCGCCACGGAGACCTCGGTGATCGGCAGCACCGCGCCGCCGAACGCGTTGGAGAACCGCAGCCGGATGTGGTCGCCGCCCGCCGAGACGTGGACGGTCTGCCGCAGCGTCGTGTCCGTCAGCACGGAGTCGTCGCCGGTGAAGGGGGCCGGGGGCATGTTCGACGGCTCCGTCAGCTGGGGCATGGACGTCCAGCTGCTGACCCAGTGCGCGCCGCGTTCCCGGGGGCCGGGCGCACCTCCGGAGTGCGCGTCCGCGGCGCCGAGGGCCGGGGAGACGGCGGCGAGGGTCGCGCAGAGCGCCCCCGCCGTGATCAGGCTGAGGAGCGACGTTCTTCGGTTCATGGCGGTGTTCCCTCTGCGTGTCGGGTTTCTCCATGCACACGTACGTGCCCCGGCCGGGCACGCGGCAGATTAGCGCCGCCGGAACTTTCGGTCAACGGTTCGAAATATTTCGATCGTACGGGGGTTGAGCATGCCCCGGAACGCGAAGTCGCCCGGCCGGAAGACCCGGCCGGGCGACGACGTACGACGACGAAGCGACTACTGGGCGCCGAAGCGCTCCCGCCACGCCTCCAGGTCCTCGTCGGTGATCTTGGCGAAGAGCACCGGCGGCACCGTGAAGGCGGTCCCGGCCGGTACGGACGCCAGGGCGCGGGCCTCGTCGGCGCTCACCCAGGTCGCCGTGTCGTCCGCCAGGGCGAACGCCTCGCGCATGGCCCGCGCGGAGGACGGGATGAACGGCTCCGAGACGACCGCGTACAGGTGGATCAGGTTCATCGCGGTGCGCAGCGTGAGCGCGGCGCCCTCCTGGTCGGTCTTGATCTCCAGCCAGGGGGCCTTCTCCTCCAGGTAGGAGTTGCCCGCGCTCCACAGCGCGCGCAGCGCCTGGGCCGCCTTGCGGAACTGGAGCGCCTCCATGTGGCCCTCGTACTCCGCGAGCAGCCGCGCGATCTCCTCGCCCAGCTTCCGCTCGGCCTCCCCGGCCTCCTTGCCCGCCGGGACCTCGTCGCCGAACCGCTTGCGCGAGAAGGACAGCACCCGGTTCACGAAGTTGCCGAGGGTGTCGGCCAGGTCCTTGTTGACCGAGGTGGCGAACAGCTCCCAGGTGAACGACGTGTCGTCCGACTCCGGGGCCTGCGCCATCAGGAAGTAGCGCCAGTAGTCCGCGGGCAGCAGCTCAAGAGCCGTGTCCGAGAAGATGCCGCGCTGCTGCGACGTCGAGAACTTGCCGCCGTAGTAGTTCAGCCAGTTGAACGCCTTGACGTGGTCGACCCGCTTGACCGGCTCACGGGTGCCGATCTGCATCGCCGGGAACATCACCGTGTGGAACGGGACGTTGTCCTTGGCCATGAACTGCGTGTACCGGACGTCGGAGGCCTCGTACCACCAGGACTTCCAGTCCCGGGTCTCCGGCTCCAGGTCCGCCCACTCCTTCGTCGCCCCGGCGTACTCGATGGGGGCGTCGAACCAGACGTAGAAGACCTTGCCCTCGGCCGCCAGCTCCGGCCAGGTGTCGGCCGGGACCGGCACGCCCCACTCCAGGTCACGGGTGATCGACCGGTCGTGCAGGCCCTCGGTGAGCCACTTGCGGGCGATCGAGGACGCCAGGTGCGGCCACTCGTCGCTCGTCTTGTCGATCCACGCCTCGACCTCGCCGGACAGCTTCGACTGGAGGAGGAAGAGGTGCTTGGTCTCCCGGACCTCCAGCTCGCTGCTGCCGCTGATCGCGGAGCGCGGCTCGATCAGGTCCGTCGGGTCCAGTACACGGGTGCAGTTCTCGCACTGGTCGCCGCGCGCCTTGTCGTACCCGCAGTGCGGGCACGTACCGACGATGTAGCGGTCCGGCAGGAAGCGGTCGTCGGCGATCGAGAAGACCTGGCGGATCGCCCGCTCCTCGATGAAGCCGTTCTCGTGCAGCTTGCGGGCGAAGTGCTGGGTGATGTCGCGGTTCTGGGCGGACGAGCTGCGCCCGAAGTAGTCGAACGCGAGCCCGAACCCGTCGTAGACGGCCTTCTGCGCGTCGTGCTGCTGCGCGCAGAACTCGGCCACCGGCAGCCCGGCCGCCTTCGCGGCCAGCTCCGCCGGCGTGCCGTGCTCGTCGGTGGCGCAGATGTACAGCGCCTCCTCGCCCCGCTGGCGCAGATACCGCGTATAGACGTCCGCCGGGAGCATCGACCCGACCAGGTTCCCCAGGTGCTTGATCCCGTTGATGTAGGGAAGCGCGCTGGTGATCAGGTGTCGAGTCATCGTTGGATGCTCCCAGTTTCTAAGGTGCCGGTGCCTCTGTCGCAGGCCGTTTTGCATCCTATCGAACCGGGGACACCCCCCTTTACCGGATTTCCGGCGCCCTCAGCACTCGATGATGTTCACCGCGAGACCGCCCCGGGCGGTCTCCTTGTACTTCACGGACATGTCCGCGCCGGTCTCCTTCATGGTCTTGATGACCTTGTCCAGGGAGACCTTGTGGCTGCCGTCGCCGCGCAGCGCCATCTTCGCGGCCGTGACCGCCTTCACCGCGGCCATGCCGTTGCGCTCGATGCACGGGATCTGGACGAGGCCGCCGACCGGGTCGCAGGTGAGGCCCAGGTTGTGCTCCATGCCGATCTCGGCGGCGTTCTCCACCTGCTCGGCGCTGCCGCCCAGGACCTCGGCGAGGGCGCCGGCGGCCATCGAGCATGCGGAGCCGACCTCGCCCTGGCAGCCGACCTCGGCGCCGGAGATGGAGGCGTTCTCCTTGAACAGCATGCCGATCGCGCCCGCCGCCAGCAGGAAGCGCACGATGCTGTCGTCCTTCTCGGCCTCGGTCGCGCCGCCCGCCGCGAAGTTCACGTAGTAGTGCAGGACGGCCGGGATGATGCCGGCCGCGCCGTTCGTCGGGGCGGTGACCACGCGGCCGCCCGCCGCGTTCTCCTCGTTGACCGCCATCGCGTAGAGGGTGATCCACTCCATGGCGTGCGTCTGGGGGTCGCCCTCCGCGCGCAGCTGGCGGGCGGTCTTCGCGGCGCGGCGGTGCACCCTGAGGCCGCCGGGCAGGACGCCCTCGCGGGACATCCCGCGCGTCACGCACGCCTGCATGGCCCGCCAGATGCCGAGGAGCCCGGAGCGGATCTCCTCCTCGGTGCGCCAGGCGCGCTCGTTCTCCAGCATCAGCGAGGAGATCGACAGACCGGTCTCGCGGGCCAGCCGCAGCAGCTCGTCGCCGGTGCGGAACGGGTGCTTCAGGACCGTGTCGTCCAGCACGATCCGGTCCTCGCCCACGGCGTCCTCGTCCACGACGAAGCCGCCGCCGACCGAGTAGTACGTCTTCTCCAGGAGCGGGGCGCCCTCGGCGTCGTACGCGAAGACGGTCATGCCGTTGGCGTGGTACGGGAGCGCCTTGCGGCGGTGCAGGATCAGCTGCTCGTCCGCGTCGAAGGGGATCTCGTGCATCCCGAGCAGGTTGATCCGGCCGGTGGAGCGGATCGCCTCGACGCGCTCGTCGGCCGTCTCGACATCCACGGTGCGCGGGGACTCGCCCTCCAGGCCGAGCAGGACCGCCTTGGGGGTGCCGTGGCCGTGGCCGGTGGCGCCGAGCGAGCCGTACAGCTCGGCCCGGATCGAGGCGGTGTGCGCGAGCAGGCCCTCGTTCTTCAGGCGCCGCGCGAACATACGGGCCGCGCGCATGGGGCCGACCGTATGGGAGCTGGACGGGCCGATGCCGATCGAGAACAGGTCGAAGACCGAGATGGCCACGGGGGACTCCTAAGGGTTGGTAGACGCCGTTGTCTGCCGGGTGGTGCGGTACGGGCGTGGGCGGCCCGGAGTGCATGAGACAAAGCGGGGGACAAGGGACGGGGCACCTGCCCACTGTTCAGTGTGCGGGTGCCCCTCCCGTAGGCGCGAATGCGCCCGACCGGCTACTTCAGGCCGGGGTACAGCGGGAACTTCTCGGCGAGCTTGGTGACCCGGGCCTTCAGGTCGTCCGCGTCGTAGGACGGCTTGAGGGCCGAGGCGATGATCTCGGCGACCTCGGTGAAGTCCTCGGTGCCGAAGCCGCGGGTGGCCAGGGCCGGGGTGCCGATCCGGAGGCCGGAGGTGACCATCGGCGGGCGCGGGTCGTTGGGGATGGCGTTCCGGTTGACCGTGATGCCGAGCTCGTGGAGCCGGTCCTCGGCCTGCTGGCCGTCCAGCTCCGAGTTGCGCAGGTCCACCAGGACCAGGTGCACATCGGTGCCGCCGGACAGGACGGAGACGCCGACCTCGGTGACGTCGGGCTGGACCAGGCGCTCGGCCAGGATGCGGGCGCCCTCCAGGGTGCGCCGCTGGCGCTCCTTGAACTCCTCGCCCGCCGCGACCTTGAACGAGACCGCCTTGGCCGCGATCACGTGCTCCAGCGGGCCGCCCTGCTGACCCGGGAAGACCGCCGAGTTGATCTTCTTGGCGAGCTCCTGGGTGGAGAGGATCACACCGCCGCGCGGACCGCCGAGGGTCTTGTGCGTGGTGGTGGTGACGACGTGGGCGTGCGGCACCGGGCTGGGGTGCAGGCCCGCGGCGACCAGACCGGCGAAGTGCGCCATGTCGACCATCAGGTACGCGCCGACCTCGTCCGCGATACGGCGGAAGGCGGCGAAGTCCAGCTGGCGCGGGTACGCGGACCAGCCGGCGACGATCAGCTGCGGCTTGGCCTCCTTGGCCAGGCGCTCGACCTCGGCCATGTCCACGACACCGGTGTCGTCCACGTGGTACGGGACCACGTTGTAGAGCTTGCCGGAGAAGTTGATCTTCATGCCGTGGGTCAGGTGACCGCCGTGCGCCAGGTTCAGGCCCATGATCGTGTCGCCCGGCTTCAGCAGCGCGAACATCGCGGCGGCGTTCGCCTGCGCACCGGAGTGCGGCTGGACGTTCGCGGCCTCGGCGCCGAAGAGCGCCTTGATCCGGTCGATCGCGATCTGCTCGACCACGTCGACGTGCTCACAGCCGCCGTAGTAGCGGCGGCCGGGGTAGCCCTCGGCGTACTTGTTGGTCAGGACGGAGCCCTGTGCCTCCATGACCGCGACCGGAGCGAAGTTCTCCGAGGCGATCATTTCGAGCGTGGACTGCTGGCGCAGGAGCTCGGCGTCGACGGCGGCGGCGACGTCCGGGTCCAGCTCGTGGAGGGAGGAGTTGAGAAGCGACATCAGGTGGTCCCTTGGGGTCTCAGTTGCCGGAGAACTCGGAGTACTCGTCGGCGGAGAGCAGGTCCTTCGGCTCCTCCGCGACGCGTACCTTGAACAGCCAGCCGCCTTCGAACGGAGCGGAGTTGACCAGCGACGGATCGTCCACGACGTCCTGGTTGGACGCGGTGATCTCACCGGTCACGGGCGAGTACAGGTCGCTCACCGACTTGGTCGACTCCAGCTCGCCGCAGGTCTCGCCCGCGGTCACCTTGTCGCCGACCTCGGGAAGCTGCGCGTAGACGACGTCACCGAGCGCGTTGGCCGCGTGCTCGGTGATGCCGACCGTGGCCACACCGTCCTCGGCGGGCGACAGCCACTCGTGCTCCTTGCTGTACCGCAGCTGCTGGGGGTTGCTCATGGTCTGAATTCTCCTGTACGCGGGGAGTGCGGATGAACGATGGTCTTACGGTGTGAGACGGGACCGCGTCACGTGTGCGGCGCCCGTGCCGGGTCCTACGGTTCTACTTCTTGCGCTTGTAGAAGGGGAGCGCCACGACCTCGTACGGCTCGTGGCTGCCTCGGATCTCCACCGCGACTCCGGCGGTGCCCGGCTCGGCGTGCGCCGCGTCGACGTACGCCATGGCGATCGGCTTTCCCAGCGTGGGGGAGGGGGCCCCGGAGGTGACCTCGCCGATGACCTCGCCGTTCGCCACGACCGGGAAGCCGGCGCGCGGCACCCGGCGGCCCTCGGCGACCAGGCCGACGAGCTTGCGGGGCGGGGCGGTCTCGGCGCGCTCCGCGGCGGCCTCCAGCGCCTTGCGGCCGACGAAGTCGCCGTCCTTCTCGAACTTCACGACCCGGCCGAGCCCGGCGTCGAACGGGGTCAGCGAGGTCGTCAGCTCGTGCCCGTACAGCGGCATGCCCGCCTCCAGGCGCAGCGTGTCACGGCAGGACAGGCCGCACGGGATCAGGCCGTGCGCGGCGCCCGCGTCGGTGAGCGCCTTCCACAGCTGCTCCGCGTGGCCGGGCGCGACGAACAGCTCGAAGCCGTCCTCGCCGGTGTAGCCGGTACGGGCGATCAGCGCGGGCACCCCGGCGACCACCCCGGGCAGCCCGGCGTAGTACTTCAGGCCGTCCAGGTCGGCGTCGGTCACGGCCGCGAGGATCGCCGGGGACTCGGGGCCCTGCACGGCGAGCAGCGCGTAGGCGTCGCGGTCGTCGCGGACCTCGGCGTCGAAGCCGGCGGCGCGCTCGGTGAGCGTGTCCAGGACGAGCTGGGCGTTGCCGGCGTTGGCGACGACCATGTACTCCGTGTCCTGGAGGCGGTAGACGATCAGGTCGTCCAGGATGCCGCCGTCCTCGGCGCAGATCATCGTGTAGCGGGCCCGGCCGGTCGAGACCGTGCCGATGTTGCCGACCAGCGCGTGGTTCAGCAGGTCCACGGCCTGCGGGCCGGTGACCGTGATCTCGCCCATGTGGGACAGGTCGAAGAGACCGGCCTTCGTGCGGACGGCGTTGTGCTCGTCGCGCTCACTGGCGTACCGCAGCGGCATGTCCCAGCCCGCGAAGTCGGTCATGGTGGCGCCCAGCGAACGATGCAGCGCATCGAGGGCGGTGAGACGGGGGGTGCTGCTCATGAAACGGGCTCCCAGGGCATGACGACGACGAGGACGATCCCTCCCCATCTGTCATCGGAACCTGAGAGGTTCGCCGAGAGACCCCGCAGGGGTTCGGCTTGCACCTTGGGTGGAGCCGCCGGGCGGCTCGCTTTTCAGATCTGCCTCATCCACGCGGTACGGGGCCTGAGAGATTCAAGGGAGGATCTTGCTCCTTCGGCGCCCGGCACGGTGACCGGGACTCTCCCGCGCGGATTCAAGCGGCCTGTATGCAGTTGGCGGGGTCATCATCGCACGCATTCCGGGGGAGCGGGGCGCCGGGACCGGTGGGCCGGGTCACGGTTTCGCGGCGGGTCGGACGGTTGCCTGGCATTACCTTTTCTTTACACTTCGGGGGTAGGTATCGGTCCTGCACGCGTCGGCCGTACGGCCAGGGGGAGGCGATGACGTTGCGCTACGCGACGACCGCGGGAACCACGGGCACCGCGCTGCCCGCACAGTCCGGCTCGCCTCCCCGGCAGGCGGTGGGCACCCATCCGCCCGTCGTCCGGGACCTGCGCGGCCGGTCCGGGCGCGGCCCGCGCGCCCTGCGCTTCGCCGCCGGGGACGTCGTGGTCGTCTCCGGGCTCCCCGGCAGCGGCAAGTCCACGCTGATCTCCCGCACCGCCCCGGCGTACGCGGTCGACTCCCAGGACACCCGGGACCGCTGGGCCCGCCGGCTGCCCCGCTTACTCCCCTACGTCCTCTACCGCCCGCTGGTCCGCCTCGCCCACTACCGGGGACTGCGGCGGGCGCTGCGCTCCGGCGCCTCCGTCGTCGTCCACGACTGCGGTACGCAGAGCTGGGTCCGGGCCCTGCTGGCCCGCCATGCCCGGCACCGGGGCAGCGGCCTGCATCTGGTCCTGCTCGACGTCTCCGCCCGGGCCGCGCGCGAGGGCCAGCGCGAGCGCGGCAGGGGCGTCTCCGCGTACGCCTTCGCCCGGCACCGCAGAGCCGTGGGGCGGCTGCTGCGGGACACCGAGGCCGGGCTGCTGCCGCGCGGCTGCGCCTCGGCGGTGCTGCTCGACCGCGAGGCGGCCGGGACGCTCACGCGCATCACGTTCGCGAACGCACAGACCGACGGCTGAAAACGGACCGTCCAACGGCTGGACGGTAGCCGACAACGGGCGGTTTCCGGATAGCCCCGGGGAGCGACGGAGGCCGGGGGAGGCCGTACCCTCTTGCTGCACGGCAACGGGGCGAGAGGGAAGCAGTGGACATTCCTGCACAGGCCGGGAGCCTGCCGCAGAGCGGCTGGCCGGCCAATGAACTCGAAGAGGTGCTGGGCGCCTCGCTCGGCACTCCGGAGGCGGGCGGACGCCTGCTGGAGGTGCTGGGACGCAGCCATGTCTGGGTGCCCCTGCCCAACGGCGGCGGGCCCGACGCCCGGGAACTCGACCTGCCCGCGATGGAGATCGACGGCGTCGCGTACGTCCCCGTCTACAGCTCCGAGCACCAGTTCCTCACCTGCGTCGGCGCCCAGATGTCCTTCACCATCGCCCCCGCCGCCGAATTCGCCCGCGGACTGCCCCCGCAGCTCGGCCTCGCCGTCAACCCGGGCGGCGCCGTCGGCCTGCCACTGCCTCCGCCCGCCGTGGCCGAGCTGTGCCGGGCCGGGCGCACCCCGCTCGACGGCCCGGCGACCGGGGGCCGGGTCCGGCTGTACGAGCCGGACTGGAAGGAGGAGCCCGTCGACTTCCTGGCCGCCGCCGCCGGCGAGTTCCACGAGAGCGGCGTCGTCCGCACCGCCCGCCGGGTCCTGGCCAGCATCGAGGGCGACGACCCCGTGCTCTTCGTCGGCGTCGAGTTCTCCACCTGGGACGGTGCCGGACAGAGCGCCCCGATGGAGGCCCTGGGCCGGGCGCTGGGCCGCGTCGCGGTGCCGTGGCCGGTCAACCTCGTCCTCCTCGACGTGGCGCAGGACCCGGTCGCCGACTGGATGCTCGAACGGGTGCGGCCCTTCTACACGCGCGCCCCGGAGTGACGGGGGGCGGCCACGGCGTCAAGCCGGTGACAGCGCGGCCGCATAAGCTGGTTTGATGGCTGAAGGCCGATGCCCGGTGGCCGAAGCAGAGGATCTACGAGGGGCGGGACCAGGGTGAGTGCGTCAGGCACCGCGGCGGCCGGTCAGGTCGAGCACATGCTGCGACAGGTCGCGCCCGGGCGCTACGACGCGTACGAGGCGCTGCTCCAGGCCCTGGCGTCCGGCCGGGTCTGGATGCTCCTGTGGCACGGCCGCCCCGGCGCCCCCGACGCCCAGTACGGGAACATGGAGGTCGACGGACTCGGGTACGCCCCGTGCGTCACCTCCCCCCAGGAGCTCACCGCCAGCGGCTGGAGCCGGGACCACGAGGTCGTCGCCGGACTGGACATCGCGCGTGCCCTCTACCCGGACCGCTGGGGCGTCTGGCTCAATCCGCACGCCCCGGGCGGCGGCGTCGGCATCCCCTGGCTGGACCTGCGCCGCATCGCGACCGGCCTCGACCGGATGCCCGCCGGACCGCTGCGGATCAGCGAACCCGCCCTCGACCTTCCGCGGTTCTACGCCCAGCTCACGCAGAACGCCCACCACACCCCCGCGATCCGCTCGCTGCGCCGCGCCTGGGTGCAGCCCGCGCTCGGCGTCCCGTACCTCGCCGTCGGCCTCGACCTGTACGACACGAGCCGGCCGTCCGTCGACGCGGTGCGCGCGATGATGCGCCAGTCCGTCGGCGCCGTCCCCGAGGGGCTGCCGGTCTCCACGGTCGCGATGTCCGACGAGTACGACCCGGTCGCGATGTGGCTGCGCGCCAACTCCCGCCCGTTCTACGACCGCGAGGCGCACGCCGCGCCCGGTTACGGCTACCCCCAGGCACCCGCGTACTGATTCTGCGTCAGATACCCGGCATATCGGGGGCATTGCGGGCACTTCGGTGTTCGTGCGCGAAGTGTTCGTTATCGCTGTTTTGTGACCGGGAGGCCCGACTTCCGAGCCCTGCTGTTCGGATATCGGTTGCATTCTGACGTCATCACGTTTGAGCAAACATTCCCCGTCAGGTCTGGCGGGTGTGCGCGCCGTGGCTGAAGACTCCCACGCAACTAGCTATGTACGAGCCGCTACCGCGGCGGTCACGGGCCGGCCACCGCCGGCCGAGAGGGGTCTCCAGCGCAATGACGGCACCTATCGAGACCACCAGGGCGGATACGCGGCCCGAAGCGGTGCTGGAAGGCGCGGGCCGCAAGGAGATCGAGGGCCGTTCGCTCGGCCGCATCGCCTGGACCCGGTTCAAGCGGGACAAGGCCGCGATGGCCGGTGGCATCGTTGTCGTCCTGCTGATCCTGACCGCGGTGCTCTCCAAGCCGCTCCAGTCGCTCCTCGGTCTCGACCCCAACGCGTTCAACCAGACGCTGGTCGACCCCGTCATGCTGGCGCCCAAGGGCAGCTTCGGCGGGATCAGCTGGGACCACCCGTTCGGCGTCGAGCCGCAGACCGGCCGCGACATCTTCGCGCGCATCCTCGAAGGCTCCTGGGTCTCGCTCGTCGTGGCCGTCGGCTCCACCCTGCTCTCCGTCGCCATCGGCGTCGTCATGGGTGTCGTGGCCGGGTTCTACGGCGGCTGGGTGGACAGCCTGATCAGCCGGCTGATGGACACCTTCCTGGCCTTCCCGCTGCTGCTCTTCGCGATCTCCATCTCCGCGTCCCTCCAGGGCAACGCCTTCGGGATGGAAGGGCTCACGCTGCGGATCGCGGTCCTGATCTTCGTGATCGGCTTCTTCAGCTGGCCGTACATCGGCCGCATCGTGCGCGCGCAGACGCTGTCGCTCCGCGAGCGCGAGTTCGTGGAGGCCGCCAGGTCGCTGGGCGCCCGCGGGCCGTTCATCCTCTTCCGCGAGCTGCTGCCCAACCTGGTCGCGCCGATCCTCGTCTACGCGACGCTGCTGATCCCCACGAACATCCTCTTCGAGGCGGCCCTGTCCTTCCTGGGCGTGGGCATCGCACCGCCGCAGGCGTCCTGGGGCGGCATGCTCACGCAGGCGGTCGACCTCTACGAGGTGGACCCGATGTTCATGGTCATCCCCGGCATGGCGATCTTCATCACCGTGCTGGCCTTCAACCTGCTGGGGGACGGGCTGCGTGACGCACTCGACCCTCGTGGCAAGTAAACGCGGCAGTGCCGCACAGGACTAGCGAGGGGGCTTTCCTCAGCATGCAGAACAGAAAGACAGCGGCGCTCATAGCCGTCGCGATCGCGGTGTCGCTCGGCGCCACGGCGTGCAGCAAGGACTCGGACGGCGGCAGCGGCAAGGGCGGCGGCGGCAGCGCCAAGGCCGACGCCGGTCTGACGAGCATCGTCAACGCCAGCGACAAGAAGGGGGGGACGGTCACCTACGAGCACACCAGTGGCCCGGACTCCCTCGACCCCGGCAACACGTACTACGGCTGGGTGCAGAACTTCTCCCGCCTGTACGCCCGTTCGCTGGTCACCTTCCAGCCGGCCGCCGGCAAGGACAGCCTGAAGGTCGTCCCCGACCTCGCCACCGGCCTCGGCAAGGCGAGCGCGGACGCCAAGACCTGGACGTACACGCTGCGCAAGGGCGTGAAGTTCGAGGACGGCTCCGAGATCACCTCGCAGGACGTCAAGTACGCCGTCGAGCGCTCCAACTTCGCGCCGGAGGCCCTGTCCAACGGCCCGACGTACTTCAAGGCGTACCTCGAGGGCGGCGACAAGTACAAGGGTCCCTACAAGGACAAGTCCACCGCGGGTCTGAAGTCCATCGAGACCCCGGACAAGTACACGATCGTCTTCCACCTGAACAAGCCGTTCGCGGACATGGACTACCTGGCCGCGTTCTCGCAGACCGCGCCGATCCAGCAGAAGGCCGACACGGGCGCCAGCTACGTCCAGAAGATGGTCTCCTCGGGTCCGTACAAGTTCTCGGCGTACGACGAGAGCAAGGGCGCGACCCTGGTCCGCAACCCGGAGTGGGACCCGAAGACGGACCCGATCCGCAAGGCGCTGCCGGACAGGATCGAGCTGAAGTTCAACGTCAACCCCACCACGGTCGACGAGCACCTCCTCAACGACGAGACCACCGCGGACATCGCGGGCACGGGTCTCCAGTCGAAGACCCAGCCCAAGGTCCTGGCCAAGGCGTCCGAGAAGGCGAAGACGGACAACCCGTACGCCGGCGCCCTCCAGTACCTCGCGCTGAACGTCAACGTGAAGCCGTTCGACAACGTCGAGTGCCGCAAGGCCGTCCAGTACGCGGTCGACAAGCAGAGCATGGTCGACTCGATCGGCGGCTCGGTCAAGGGCGACCCGGCGAGCACGGTCATCCCCCCGACCGTCGCCGGCTACAAGAAGTTCGACCTGTACCCGACCGAGGGCAGCAAGGGCGACGTGGCCAAGGCCAAGGAGCACCTGGCCAAGTGCGGTCACCCGGACGGCTTCAAGACCACGCTGACGGCCCGTTCGGACCGTCCTGACGAGGTCACCGCCGCCACGCAGCTCCAGAACAGCCTGAAGGCGATCGGCGTCACCGCCGAGATCAAGCAGTTCCCGGCGGACAAGTACTTCACCGACTTCGCGGGCGTTCCGGCCTGGGTCCACAAGAACAACGCGGGCATGATGATGATGGCCTGGGGCGCCGACTGGCCGACCGGCTTCGGCTTCCTCGACCAGATCGTCAACGGCTCGGCCATCAAGCCCTCCGGCGGCACCAACCTGATGGAGCTCAACGACAAGGGGATCAACGACCTCCTCGTCAAGGGCATCGGGACCGTCGACACCACGGAGCGCAACGCCACGTGGGGCGAGGTCGACCAGAAGGTCATGGAGAACGCCTCGGTCGTTCCCCTCTTCTACCGCAAGAACCTGCTCTACCGCCCGGCTTCCGCGGCGAACGTCACCGTCACCGACGCGTACCTCGGCATGTACGACTACGTGCTCATGACGTCCACCAAGTAGCGCCTGTTCATCAAAAGCATCCCCTGAAAGGCAGGTGAAGGCGCCGGGCGGCGGGGTTACCCGCCCCACCCGCCCGGCGCCGCACGGCTGTGGCTGCGTATATCATCCGACGCGTATTCGCCGCGGTGTTGCTGCTGCTGGTGGTCAGCGCAGTCACGTTCGCGATCTTCTTCCTGGTGCCCCGCCTCGGCGGGCAGACCCTCGACTCCATGGCCGCCCAGTACGTGGGGAAGAGCCCCGACCCCGACGTCATCGCCGCGGTCAAGAAGAACCTGGGGCTGGACCAGCCCCTGTACCTCCAGTACTGGCACTTCATCAAGGGCATCGTGGTCGGCGCCCAGTACCAGTTCGGCCCCGACCCCGTCACGTGCAACGCCCCGTGCTTCGGCTACTCGTTCAAGACGCACACCGAGATCTGGCCGCAGCTCGTGGACCGGGTCCCGGTCACGCTCTCGCTGGCCGTCGGTGCCGCCGTCATCTGGGTCATCTCCGGTGTCGCGATCGGCGTCGTCTCCGCGCTGAAGCGGGGCTCGCTCTTCGACCGCCTCTCCATGGGCGTCGCCCTCGCCGGTGTCTCCCTGCCGATGTTCTTCACCGGCCTGGTCGTCCTGGCGCTCTTCGGCAACGGGGAGTACGTGCCCATCACCGAGGACCCCGTCGCCTGGGCGGGCAGCCTGGTCCTGCCCTGGTGCACGCTCGCCCTGCTGTACTCCGCGCTCTACGCCCGGCTCACCCGGGCCGGGATGCTGGAGACCATGAGCGAGGACTACATCCGCACCGCGCGCGCCAAGGGCCTCCAGGAACGCAAGGTGGTCGTCAAGCACGGGCTGCGGTCCGCGCTCACCCCGCTGGTCACGATCTTCGGCATGGACTTCGCGCTGCTTCTCGGCGGCGCGGTCATCACCGAACGCGTCTTCTCCTTCCAGGGGCTCGGCGCCTTCGCGATCCAGGGCGTGACCACCGCCGACCTGCCCAAGGTGATGGGCGTGACCCTGGTCGCGGCCTTCTTCATCGTCATCTGCAACCTGCTGGTGGACCTCGTGTACGCCGCGATCGACCCCCGGGTGAGGCTCTCATGAGCGGCGCGACCAAGAAGGACTCGACCAAGAAGGACGCCGAGAAGGACGCGGCCGTCCCGGCCCCGCGCCCGGGCGACGGTCACCCGTTCCTCTCCGTACGCGACCTCAGCGTCCACTTCGACACCGACGACGGCCTGGTCAGGTCCGTGGACGGCGTCAGCTTCGACCTGGAGGCCGGCCAGACCCTCGGCATCGTCGGCGAGTCCGGCTCCGGCAAGTCCGTGACCTCGCTGGGGATCATGGGCCTGCACACCTCGGAGCGGGCCCGCATCGGCGGCGAGATCTGGCTGGAGGGCGAGGAGCTGATCGGCTCCGGCGCCGAGCGCGTACGGCGGCTGCGCGGCCAGAAGATGGCCATGATCTTCCAGGACCCGCTGTCCGCCCTGCACCCGTACTACACGATCGGCGCGCAGATCGTGGAGGCCCACCGGGTCCACCACAAGGTCGACAGGAGGGCCGCCAAGAAGCGCGCCATCGAGATGCTCGACCGGGTCGGCATCCCCGAGCCGCACCGCCGGTTCGATGACTACCCGCACCAGTTCTCCGGCGGCATGCGCCAGCGCGCGATGATCGCGATGGCCCTGGTCAACAACCCGCAGCTGCTCATCGCCGACGAGCCGACGACCGCCCTCGACGTCACCGTCCAGGCGCAGATCCTCGACCTGATCCGCGATCTGCAGAAGGAGTTCGGCTCCGCGGTCATCATGATCACCCACGACCTCGGCGTCGTCGCCGAGATCGCGGACCAGATCCTCGTGATGTACGCGGGACGGTGCGTCGAGCGCGGCTCCGCCGAGAAGGTGTTCTACGAGCCCCAGCACCCGTACACCTGGGGTCTGCTCGGCTCGATGCCGCGGATCGACCGGGAGCAGACCGAGCGGCTGATCCCCGTCAAGGGCTCGCCGCCCAGTCTCATCAACGTCCCGTCGGGCTGCGCCTTCCACCCGCGCTGCCCGTACGCCGACGTCCCGCCCGACAACATCACCCGGACCGAGCGTCCGGAGCTGCGACAGGTCGGCGACGGGCACTTCTCCGCGTGCCACATGTCGCCCGAGCAGCGCGACCGGATCTGGACCGAAGAGATTGCGCCGAAGCTGTGACTGAGCTGAACAAGAAGACTCCCGCGCCCGCCGCGGCCGGGTCGGACGGGTCCGGCCCCGAACCGCTCCTCAAGGTGGACGGCCTGGTCAAGCACTTCCCGATCACCAAGGGCGTGCTGAAGCGCAAGGTCGGCGCGGTCCAGGCCGTGGACGGGCTCACCTTCGACGTGCGCCCGGGGGAGACCCTGGGCGTCGTCGGCGAGTCGGGCTGCGGCAAGTCGACCATGGGCCGGCTGGTGACCCGGCTCCTCGAACCGACCGGCGGCAAGGTCGAGTTCCAGGGCCGCGACATCACCCATCTGTCCGCCGGACGGCTGCGGCCGATGCGGCGCGACATCCAGATGATCTTCCAGGACCCGTACGGCTCGCTGAACCCGCGCCACACGGTCGGCGGGATCGTCTCCACCCCCTTCCGGCTCCAGGGCGTCAAGCCCGAGGGCGGCGTGAAGGCGGAGGTCCAGCGGCTGCTGGAGCTGGTCGGGCTCAACCCCGAGCACTACAACCGCTATCCGCACGAGTTCTCCGGCGGCCAGCGCCAGCGCATCGGCATCGCCCGGGCGCTCGCGCTCAAGCCGAAGCTGGTCGTCGCGGACGAGCCGGTCTCCGCGCTGGACGTGTCGATCCAGGCGCAGGTGGTGAACCTGCTGGACGACCTCCAGGACGAGCTCGGGCTCACGTACATGATCATCGCGCACGACCTGTCGGTGATCCGCCACGTCTCGGACCGGATCGCGGTCATGTACCTCGGCAAGATCGTCGAACTGGCGGACCGCAAGTCGCTGTACGAGGCGCCCATGCACCCGTACACGAAGGCGCTGATGTCCGCGGTGCCGGTGCCGGACCCGCGCCGGCGCGGTGCCAAGAGCGACCGCATCCTGCTCAAGGGCGATGTCCCGTCGCCGATCTCGCCGCCCGCCGGCTGCCGGTTCCACACCCGGTGCTGGAAGGCGACGAAGGTCTGCGGCACGACCGAGCCGCCGCTGCTCCAGCTGAAGACCGGGCACCAGGTGGCCTGCCACCACCCGGAGAACGGCGAGGACCAGGTGCCGGGCGACGCGCCGCTGGTCGCGGACGTCATCACGGTCCGGTCGGCGCCCGCGGAGGAGCCCGCCGAGGCACCGGTGAAGGAGGAGCCCGCGCAGGCCGCCGAGCCCTCCGAGCCCGCCCCGGACGGTACGAAGGAGTAGTACGGGCACAATTGCCCGGTGCTCAACGAACTGTTCACGCCCTCCGTCCAGCACTCGCTCGACATCGTGGGGATCTTCGTCTTCGCGATCTCGGGCGCCCTGCTCGCCGTACGCAAGAACTTCGATGTCTTCGGCATCGCGGTGCTCGCCGAGGTGACCGCGCTGGGCGGAGGGCTCTTCCGTGACCTGATCATCGGCGCGGTGCCGCCCGCCGCCTTCACGGATCTGGGGTACTTCACCACCCCGCTGCTCGCCGCCGGGCTGGTCTTCTTCCTCCACCCGCACGTGGAGCGCATCCAGGTCGGCGTGAACGTCTTCGACGCGGCCGGTCTCGGGCTGTTCTGCGTCACCGGCACGGTGAAGGCGTACGACTACGGGCTCGGCCTCACCTCGTCCGCGGCGCTCGGCCTGGCCACGGCGGTCGGCGGCGGTGTACTGCGGGACGTCCTGGCCAACGAGGTGCCCTCGCTGCTGCGTTGGGACCGGGACCTGTACGCGGTGCCCGCCATGGTCGGCGCCACCATGATCGTGCTCTGCATCCGCTTCGACGCGCTCAACGCCCTGACCAGCGGCGCGGCCGTGATCACCGCGTTCGTCCTGCGGCTGCTCGCGCTTCGCTTCCACTGGCGGGCCCCGCGTGCCTACAACCGGCGCTCGGCGCGGGCGGACGAGGGGTGACCTACTCGGGGGCGTAAAAAGCTACCGCTCAGTAATACAATCGGTGTACGGTGCGTCCATGGCACAGGCAACCATCGGGGACAGCGAGTTCGACAGGGACACCGCGGTCACCCTGCGCGAAGAGGGCGTCTACGACGCGGAGCTCTCGGCGGGCTGGACGATCATCCACGCCGTCAACGGCGGCTACCTGCTGGCGATGCTGGGCCGTGCGCTCGGCGAGGCCCTGCCGCACACGGACCCGTTCTCCGTCTCCGCGCACTACCTCACCGCCTCCGTGCCCGGCCCGGCGGTGATCCGGACCCAGACCGTCCGCACCGGCCGCACCCTCTCCACCGGTCAGGCGTCGCTCTTCCAGTACGCCGAGGACGGCACCGAGGTCGAGCGCATCCGCGTCCTCGCCACCTACGGCGACCTGGACGCGCTCAGCGACGACGTCCGCACCGCCGCGAAGCCGCCGGCCATCCCGCCGCGCGAGCACTGCCTCGGCCCCAGCGACGGACCCGCGCCGATCCCGGGCAGCTCCGCGATCACCGACCGGCTCGACATCAAGCTCGACCCGGCGACCATCGGCTGGGCGATCGGGCAGCCCTCCGGCAAGGGCGAGATGCGCGGCTGGTTCGGTCTGGCCGACGGCCGCGACCCCGACGCGCTCTCCCTGTTGCTCACCGTGGACGCCCTGCCGCCGACCTCGTTCGAGCTGGGGCTCAAGGGCTGGACGCCCACCATCGAGCTCACCACGCACATCCGCTGCCGCCCGGCCCCGGGCCCGCTGCGCGTCTCCATCACCACCCGCAACCTGGCGGGCGGCTTCCTGGAGGAGGACGCGGACGTCTGGGACAGCGCCGACCGCCTGGTCGCCCAGTCCCGCCAGCTCGCCCGCGCCCCGCGCGACTGACCCTCCGGTCGTTCTTCTTCTCAGGCGCCCTGTGCCGGCTCGTCGAGCCAGTGCAGGGCGCCGAGTGCGATGAGCCGCATCCGGCGCCCCGCCGTGCGGGCCACCCGCGCGTCGTCCGCCGGGCCCGCGTCCAGCAGGGCCGACGCGGTGATCACCATGTGGTCCACATAGAGACCGCCCAGCATCAACAGGTCCTCCTCGGCCCAGCCCGCGGACTCCGGCTCCGCCGCGAGGGCCGCCGCCACCTCCTCGGCGAACAGCCGCAGCTGCGCCGCGATGGCCTCGCGGACCGGGCCGACCCCGCCGTGCTGCTCCCGCGCGATGAAGCGGAAGTGCGCGGGCTGCTCCCGTACGTGACGCCGTATCAGCTCCACGCTGCGGTCGAGCCGGACCTCGCTGTCGCCGGTCTCGGCGAGGATCGCGCCGATCATGCCGTGCAGGCTGCCCAGGGTCTGCTCGACCAGGGCCACGCCGAGCGCGGGCACGCTCGCGAAGTGCCGGTAGAAGGCCGTGGGCGTGATGCCGGCCGCCCGGGTCACCTCGCGCAGCCCGAGGCTGCTCAGGCTCTGCTCCGCCAGCAGTCCGAGGGCGGCGTCCAGGAGCGCCTGGCGCGTCTTCAGCTTCTGGTTCTGGCGGACCCCGGCGATGTGACTCATGCCATTCAGTAAACAACTGTTCTCCGGAGCGGGGAAGGGGTGTGCGGGTTTAGACTCAAGAGTCAGTGAACAGTCGTACTCCGAATGTTCCTGGCGCAACGCCATCCGCACACGGAAAGGCCGAACATGATCGTCCTTGTCGCCGCCCTGCTCCTGCTGGGGATCGTGCTGGGAGCGGTGGCCCAGATCCCGCTGCCCCTGTCGCTCGTCCTCGGCGCGCTCATCGCCTGCTGGCTCCTGGTCTTCACCGTGCGCGAGCGGGCGCGGGGTTCCCGGTGAGCGCCCCGGTGCAAGCCGCCCCGCGCACCCGCCGGGACGCCGACGGCCTCGCCGTCGCCTCGTTCGTGCTGGGCCTCGTCGGGCTGCTGGTGATGAACCTGCTGCTGGGCCCCGCCGCCATCGTGATGGCCCTCGTGGCCCTGGCCCGCTCCACCACCCGGCGCACCCGCGCCTTCCTCGGCCTCGCGCTCGGCGTCGCCGACCTGGTGGTCCTGGCCTTCCTGGTCACCGGAAACGGCGTCGTCGCCTGGAACTTCGGGGGCTGATCCGCCCGGCCCGCACGGTGCGCGGGGAGCGGGACCCCATGCGCCCGCCGTACGCCCCACCGGGGGCTCGTAGAATCGAGCCCACCATGGCTTACCTCGACCACGCCGCGACCACGCCGATGCTTCCCGAGGCGATCGCGGCGATGACCGCGCAGCTCGCCGTCACGGGCAACGCGTCCTCACTCCACGCCGCCGGGCGCCGGGCCCGCCGTACCGTCGAGGAGTCCCGGGAATCCCTCGCCGACGCCCTCGGCGCACGCCCCAGCGAGGTGGTCTTCACCTCGGGCGGCACCGAATCGGACAACCTCGCGGTGAAGGGCCTGTACTGGGCCCGCCGCGACGCCGACCCCCGCCGCACCCGGGTCCTCGCCAGCCCCGTCGAGCACCACGCCGTCCTCGACGCGGTCGACTGGCTGGCCACCCACGAGGGCGCGACCGTCGAATACCTCCCCGTCGACCGGTACGGGCGGGTCCACCCCGAGGCGCTGCGCGAGGCGGTCCTGCGCGACCCCGACGACGTCGCGCTGATCACCGTGATGTGGGCCAACAACGAGATCGGCACGGTCCTGCCGGTACGCGAACTGGCCGAGGTGGCCCGCGAGTTCGAGATCCCGATGCACGCCGACGCGGTCCAGGCGTTCGGGCAGCTCGACGTGGACTTCGGCGCGTCCGGGCTCGCCGCGATGACCGTCAGCGCGCACAAGATCGGCGGGCCCACCGGCGTCGGCGCGCTGCTGCTCGGCCGCGAGTACACCCCGGTGCCCGTGCTGCACGGCGGCGGACAGGAGCGCCACGTCCGCTCCGGCACCCTGGACGTGGCGGGCATCGCCTCCTTCGCCGTCGCCGGACGGATCGCCGCCGACCGGCGCGAGGACTTCGCCCGGGAGACCGGCGCGCTCCGCGACGAGCTGGCCGCCGCCGTCCTGGCGGAGGTCCCCGACGCGATCCTGGGCGGCGACCCGGCACCGGGCGGCCGTCTGCCGGCCAACGCGCACTTCACCTTCCCCGGCTGCGAGGGCGACTCGCTCCTGCTGCTGCTGGACGCCCAGGGCATCGAATGCTCCACCGGCTCCGCCTGCACCGCCGGGATCGCCCAGCCCAGCCACGTGCTGCTCGCCACGGGCACCGATCCGGACCTGGCCCGGGGCACCCTGCGCTTCTCGCTCGGCCACACCTCGGTCAAGCAGGACGTCCAGGACGTGGCCCGGGCGATCGGCCCGGCGGTGGAGCGGGCGCGCTCGGCGGGGCTCAGCTAGCCCGCTTCCCCGACGTCTTCGCGCGCCGGACCAGCTCCATGTAGCGGTCCCAGTCCCAGCCGCGGCCCGGGTCCGTGTGGTCGGCGCCCGGGACCTCGACGTGCCCGATGATGTGCTCGCGGTCCACCGGGATGCCGTACCGCGCGCATATCGCCGCGGTGAGCTTCGCCGACGCCCCGTACATCGCGGCGGTGAAGTCCTGCGGGCGCTCCACGAAGCCCTCGTGCTCGATGCCCACACTGCGTTCGTTGTACGAGCGGTTGCCCGCGTGGAACGCCACGTCCAGCTCGCGGATCATCTGCGTCACGTGCCCGTCCTTGCGCACCACGTAATGCGCCGCCGCCTGGTGGCCCGGGTCCTGGAAGGCGCGGACCGCGCTGCTGAAGCTGCCCTGCGTGACATGGATGACCACCCGGTCGATGCCGTAGTCGTCGGGGCGGTCGGCCCGCCGCCAGTTCGCCTCCGAGGCCGCGACCCACTTCGCCGCCGCGTAGTCCACCGCCCCCGGCGTGCGCGGCTTCTCCACGCCCGGCAGCCGCCACCAGGCGCGCTTCAGCCGGTCCCGGGCCAGCGCCGCCGTGCCCACGGCCGTGACGGCACCGCCGATCAGCACCGAGCGCCGGCTGATCCCGGTCCCGGTGCCGCTGCCGTCCGTCCCCTTGGTCCCCATGAGACGGACAACGCTTATCCGCGAGCTTTCGGTTCCCGTCCCCACGTACCCTGGTGGGGCTATGACTGAGACTCCCCAGCGCCCCCTCCGTGTGCTCGCCGCCATGTCGGGCGGTGTCGACTCCGCCGTCGCCGCGGCCCGCGCCGCCGAGGCGGGCCACGACGTGACCGGTGTGCACCTCGCCCTCTCCGCGAACCCGCAGTCCTTCCGGACCGGCGCCCGGGGCTGTTGCACCATCGAGGACTCCCGGGACGCCCGCCGCGCCGCGGACGTCATCGGCATCCCCTTCTACGTCTGGGACCTGGCGGAACGCTTCCGCGAGGACGTCGTGGAGGACTTCGTCGCGGAGTACGAGGCGGGACGCACCCCCAACCCGTGCCTGCGCTGCAACGAGAAGATCAAGTTCGCTGCGCTCCTCGACAAGGCCCTCGCGCTCGGCTTCGACGCGGTGTGCACCGGCCACTACGCCACCGTGGTCACCGGCGCCGACGGCAACCGCGAGCTGCACCGCGCCTCGGACATGGCCAAGGACCAGAGCTATGTGCTCGGCGTCCTGGACGAGCGCCAGCTCGCCCACGCGATGTTCCCGCTCGGCGACACCCTCACCACCAAGGACGAGATCCGCGCCGAGGCCGAGCGCCGGGGCCTCGCGGTCGCCAAGAAGCCCGACAGCCACGACATCTGCTTCATCGCCGACGGCGACACCCAGGGCTTCCTGGCGAACCGCCTCGGCGGCCCGGCGGAGGGCGACATCCTGGACGAGTCCGGTGCGAAGCTCGGCACCCACGAGGGCGCCTTCGGCTTCACCATCGGCCAGCGCAAGGGCCTGCGCATCGGCCACCCCGCCCCCGACGGCAAGCCGCGCTACGTCCTGGACATCTCCCCGGTCAACAACACGGTGACGGTCGGCCCCGCCGAGGCCCTGGACGTCACCGCGCTCACCGCGATCAAGCCCCGCTGGTGCGGAACCCCCCCGTCCGGCCCGGGGACGTACACCGCGCAGCTCCGCGCCCACGGCGGCGAGACCGAGGTGACCGCCGAGCTGACCGACGCCACCCTGCACGTCACGTTCACCGAGCCGGTGAGGGGCGTCGCCCCCGGCCAGGCGGTCGTGCTGTACGACGGCACCCGCGTGGTCGGCTCCGCGACGATCGCGACGACGGTACGCCGGGAGCGCGCGGCGGCGGGCTGAGCCCCGTACGCACGGCAAAGCCCCGCACGACAACGCCCGACCCCAGTACGGGCGTGGCCGCGCGGGGCGCTTTCGTGGCGGTGCCACGGATTTCAGGGTCCGCCACAGCGGCGCCCGCCGCATCCCGGCAGCGGCCCCGCACGGGGCGGGTCGTACCGTGGCGGTCATGAACATCTGCGTCTTCCTCTCCGCCGCCGACCTCGACGACCGCTACACCGTGCCCGCCCGTGAATTCGCCGAGCTGCTGGGGCGCGGTGGGCACACCCTCGTCTGGGGCGGCTCCGAGAGCGGCCTGATGAAGGTCGTCGCCGACGGCGTCCAGGACGCGGGCGGCAAGCTGGTCGGCGTCTCGGTGGACTTCCTGGCCGCGAAGGCGCGCGCCAACGCCGACGAGATGGTCATCGCCCGGGACCTCGCCGAGCGCAAGGCGCTCCTGCTCGCGAAGTCCGACGCGATCGTGATCATGGTCGGCGGCACCGGGACGCTGGACGAGGCGACCGAGATCCTGGAGCTCAAGAAGCACGGCAAGCACACCAAGCCCGTCGTCCTGCTCAACACCGCCGGCTTCTACGACGGCCTGCGCGAGCAGTTCCAGCGCATGGAGGACGAGGGCTTCCTGCCCCTCCCGCTGACCGAGCTGGTCTTCTTCGCGGAGGACGGCGTCGGCGCCCTGGCCTACCTGGAGGAGTCGGCCGGCCTGCAGTGATGTGACGTACGGGGCCCGGGCGGCGGATGCGACGATGGGGACCATGTCCACTCACCTCATCACCGGTGCCGGTTCCGGCATCGGCGCAGCGGTCGCCCGGCGTCTCACCGAACGCGGGGACGACCTCGTCCTGCTGGCCCGCGACGCGGGCCGCGCCAAGGAGCTCGCCGCGCTCCACCCCGGTGCCCGCACCCTGGTCGGCGACCTGTCCAACCCGGACCGGCTCTCCTGGGCCCTCGCCCAGCAGAGCGTCCCGGAACGGCTCGACTCGCTGCTGCACATCGCGGGCGTGGTCGAGCTCGGCCCGGTCGGTGAGCTCACCCCCAAGGCCTGGCACTACCAGCTCAACGCCAACCTCGTCGCCCCCGCCGAGCTGACCCGGCTCACGCTGCCCCAGCTGCGCGTCGCCCAGGGCCACGTGCTCTTCGTCAACTCCGGCGCCGGGCTCTCGGCGAGCCCCGAGTGGAGCGCGTACGCCGCCAGCAAGCACGGCCTGAAGGCCCTCGCGGACTCGCTGCGCCACGAGGAGCACGGCAACGGCGTCCGCGTCACCACCGT
The DNA here is from genome assembly GCF_036346615.1 of Streptomyces sp. NBC_00523. NCBI lineage: Bacteria > Bacillati > Actinomycetota > Actinomycetes > Kitasatosporales > Streptomycetaceae > Streptomyces > Streptomyces sp. NBC_00523. The sequence goes on from NZ_CP107836.1 coordinate 5,246,545, forward strand.
CTACCCGGGCCGCACCGCCAGCCCCATGCAGGAGAAGGTCCACCGGCAGGAGGGCAAGGAGTACGACCCCGCCCGCTGGATCGACCCCGAGTCCGTCGCGACCACCATCCTGATGGCGCTCGACCTGCCCCGCGACGCCGAGGTCAACGACCTCACCGTCCGTCCCGGCCGCTGATCGCGGGGCCGTACCCTTCTCGCGTGAGCGAGATCAGCGAGTTCAGGGACTGCCCGGCCACCGGGATCGGTTCGATGCCCGGGGGAGACGCCCGGGAGGCGGCGAAGACCGTCACCGGCTCCTTCGGCGACGGCGAGGGCATGCCGTACCTGGCGGAACTCCCGGCCCGCGGGCCCGGCGCCGACATGATCGGCCGCACGATCGGACTGCTCTCCGAGCTGTACGGGCACGTCGAGCCCAGCGGCTGGCGGATCAGCGACCGGCCCGGCCGCGACACCCGCCGCGCCCGGTCCTGGCTCGGCGAGGACCTGGACGCCCTGGAGGAGTTCACCCAGGGCTACGAGGGCCCGCTCAAGATCCAGGCGGTGGGGCCCTGGACCCTCGCCGCCGCCCTGGAACGCCGGGGCGGCGAGGCGTTCCTCGGCGACCTGGGGGCCTGCCGCGACCTCGCGGACTCGCTCGCCGAGGGCCTGCGCGGCCACCTCGCCGAGGTGCGCCGCCGGGTCCCCGGGGCGCGGATCGCCCTCCAGCTGGACGAGCCCTCGCTCACCGCCGTGCTGCGCGGCCGGGTCAGGACCGCCAGCGGCTACCGCACCTACCGGGCGGTGGACCGCCAGGCCGTGGAGGCCACCCTGCGCGAGGTGCTCGCGGCGGCGGGGGAGACCGCGACCCTCGTGCACACCTGCGCCCCCGAGGTGCCGTTCGCGCTGCTGCGCCGGGCCGGGGCGGACGGCATCTCCTTCGACCTCTCCCTGCTCACCGAGCGTGAGGAGGAGGCCGTCGGGGAAGCCGTCGAGGGCGGCACCCGGATGTTCTTCGGGGTCGTACCGGGCACCGACCCGGCCTCGGGCCGATTGTCCGACCCGGGCGGTAGCGTCATGGGTGTCAGGACGCTGTGGCGCAGGCTGGGGCTGAATCCGGGGACTCTCACCGAGTCCGTGACGGTCACCCCCTCGTGCGGACTCGCGGGTGCGTCACCCGCGTACGCACGGGCCGCGCTCGCCCACTGCGCCCGGGCCGCGAGATCGCTCGCAGACAACCCTGAGTAGCGGGACGCTGGGTAACGGGAGGACGGGACGATGGCCGGCGAAGAGCAGACGGCGGTGCCAGCCGAGGCGCAGGAGCGGCACAAGCTCCTCGCGGAGCAGATCGAGGAGCACCGCTTCCGGTATTACGTGAACGACCAGCCGGTCGTCAGCGACGCCGAGTTCGACCGGCTGCTGCGCGAGCTGGAGGCCCTGGAGGAGTCCCACCCCCCGCTGCGCACCCCGGACTCGCCGACCCAGAAGGTCGCCGGGCCGTACCGCACGGAGTTCACCTCGGTCGAGCACCGCGAGCCGATGCTGTCCCTGGACAACGCCTTCGACGACGAGGAGCTGGCCGCCTGGGGCGAGCGCATCGCCCGGGACGTCGGCGCGCCCGGCTACCACTACCTGTGCGAGCTGAAGATCGACGGCCTCGCCGTCAACCTGACGTACGAGCACGGCGTGCTGACCCGCGCCGCGACCCGGGGCGACGGCCGCACCGGCGAGGACATCACGCCCAACGTCCGCACCATCGCGGACATCCCGCACCGGCTCAAGGGCGACCGCGTACCGCCGCTGGTCGAGGTGCGCGGCGAGGTCTTCTTCCCGATGGAGGGGTTCGAGGAGCTGAACGCCCGGCTGGTGGAGTCCGACGACAAGCCCTTCGCCAACCCCCGTAACGCGGCGGCCGGTTCGCTGCGCCAGAAGGACCCCAAGGTCACCGCCACGCGCCCGCTCCACATGGTGGTGCACGGCATCGGCGCCCGCGAGGGCTTCGACATCGACTGCCTCTCGCACGCCTACGAGCTGCTGCGCGAGTGGGGCCTGCCCACCGCCAAGTACAACAAGGTGGTCGACTCCCTCGCAGGGGTAAGGGAGTTCATCGCCTACTTCGGCGAGCACCGGCACTCCGTGGAGCACGAGATCGACGGCGTCGTCGTCAAGCTGGACGAGATCCCGCTCCAGGGCCGCCTGGGCTCCACCTCCCGCGCCCCGCGCTGGGCCATCGCCTGGAAGTACGCGCCGGAGGAGGTCAACACCAAGCTGGTCAACATCCGCGTCGGCGTCGGCCGCACCGGCCGCGTCACCCCGTACGCCCAGGTCGAGCCGGTCGTGGTGGCGGGCTCCGAGGTCGAGTTCGCCACCCTGCACAACCAGAACGTGGTCAAGGCCAAGGGCGTCCTGATCGGCGACACGGTGGTGCTCCGCAAGGCCGGGGACGTGATCCCGGAGATCCTCGGCCCGGTCGTGGACCTGCGCGACGGCACCGAGCGGGCGTTCGTCATGCCGGACCACTGCCCGGAGTGCGGCACCGAGCTGAAGCCCATGAAGGAGGCGGACGTCGACGTCCGCTGCCCCAACGCGCGTTCCTGCCCCGCCCAGTTGCGCGAGCGCGTCTCCTATCTCGCCGGTCGCAAGTGCCTCGACATCGACCACTTCGGTTACGTGGTCGCCGCCGCGCTGACCGCACCGCTGGAGCCCGCCGAACCGCCGCTGCGCGACGAGGGCGACCTCTTCGGGCTGACCGTGGACGAGCTGCTGCCGATCCGGGCCTACGTCCTCGACCCGGACAGCGGGCTGCCCAAGCGCGACCCGAAGACCGGCGAGGAGAAGATCGCCCGGGTCTTCGCCAACCAGCAGGGCGAGCCCAAGAAGAACGCCCTCGCGATGCTCGACGCCATCGCCGCGGCCAAGGAGGCCCCGCTGGCCCGCGTCCTCACCGGGCTCTCCATCCGCCACGTCGGCCCGGTCGCGGCCCGGGAGCTGGCCCGCCAGTTCCGGTCCATCGACCGCATCGAGGAGGCCACCGAGCAGGAGCTGGCCGACGCCGACGGGGTCGGGCCCATCATCGCCGCCTCGGTCAAGCAGTGGTTCGCCGAGGACTGGCACCGCGAGATCCTGCGCAAGTGGCGCGAGGCCGGCGTCCGGATGGCGGACGAGGGGGCCGGCGAGGACGAGGGCCCCCGCCCGCTCGAAGGGCTCACGGTCGTCGTCACGGGCACCCTGACCGGGCACACCAGGGATGGCGCGAAAGAGGCCCTGCAGAGCCGGGGAGCGAAGGTCACCGGTTCCGTTTCCAAGAAGACCGCCTTCGTCGTCGTCGGCGACAACCCCGGATCCAAGTACGACAAAGCGGTCCAGCTGAAGGTCCCCGTCCTCGACGAGACCGGCTTCGCCGTCCTCCTCGCCGAGGGCCCGGACGCCGCCCGAGAGACGGCCGTCCCGGCCGGCGAACCGGCTCCGGAGGAGGGCGCCGCACCCGGAGAGTGAGCGCCCGCCGACGCATCGTCGGCGTCACCCGATCGGCGCATAGCAGATGCTGACGGATAGTCGGTTCGCATTTGGGCAAGACCCGTAGACCGCTGCCCGTAGCAGCCCTCCGCGGCCTACTGTGGTCAGACACGCCCTCGAACCTGGCCACCGGGCGGGGCCGGGGTGCGTCGTGGCACGGCACGCATTCATCGGGTGACATCGGCATCGCCGGCTGTGAGAGGGACGGAATGAAACCGACCGAGAGCGCCGCACCGGTGGCGCGGCTGCAAGGTTTCGTGGGACCCGCGCCCAAAGTGGGCGCCGTCGTGGTGGCCCTGGCCACGATCCAGCTCGCGACCGGCTTCTCCCGCGCCCTCGGCCAGGGGCGCGCCCTCTTCCCGGACGGCCGGGCCGGCTGGTCGCTGGCCGTGCTCACCGGCATCGTCGTCGGCCACCTCGTCGCCCTCGGCCGCGACCGCTGGTGGGGCGGCACCGGCTCCGGCGCCGCCCTCACCCTGGCCGTCCTGCTGCTGTACGGCTGGGTGCCCGCCGGACTGGTCAGCCTCGTCGTGGTCGTCCTCGTCGGCGTCGCCCGCAGACACCGCTGGTGGCAGGGGCTGCTGCACGGCGCCGTGGACATCCTCGGGGTCGGGGCGGCGGCCCTGGTGCTCGCCGCGTTCGGCGAGGTGCAGTCCGTCGAGACGCCGTGGCGGCCACTCGACTGGGGCATCGACGCCGTCCCGGAAGTCCTGCTCGCCGCCTCCACGTATCTGCTCGTCACCCGGGTCCTGCTGTGGTACTCGCGGGCCCAGCCCGGCGGCGGCCTGCCCACCGTCGCCCGCACCGCGATGCTCCGTCAGGGCCTCGTCGCGGTCGCCCTGCTCGGCATCGCCCCGCTGATCTGCGTCGTCGCGATGGCCCGGCCGGTCCTGCTGCCGCTCTTCGCGGTGCCGCTGATCGCGCTCGACTCCACGCTGTGGATCGCCCGCGCCCGCGCCGAGGAGCAGCTGAAGGACCCGCTGACCGGGCTGCCCAACCGCCAGTGGCTGCTGGAGCGGACCTGGACCGCGCTGGAGGAGGCGGAGGGCGTCGGCAGCCGGGTCGCCCTGGTCCTCATCGACCTCGACCGCTTCCGGGCCGTCAACGACACCCTGGGCCACCTGGCCGGCGACCGGCTGCTGCTCCAGATCGCGGAACGGCTCCGGCTCGCCCTGCCGCGCGGCGCGGAGGCGGCCCGGCTCGGCGGCGACGAGTTCGCGGTCCTGCTGCCCACCGCCGACTCCACCACCAGCGCCCAGCGCGTCGCCCGCCACCTGGTCGCCGAGCTGTCGTCCCCGCTGGACCTGGACGGGCTGACCCTGGTCCTGGAGGCCAGCGCGGGCGTCGCCGTCTTCCCGGACCACGCGATGGACGCGGAGGGGCTGCTGCGCCGCGCCGACGTGGCGATGTACCAGGCCAAGCGGGACCGCACCGGCGTGGAGGTGTACGAGTCCAAGCGCGACAGCAACACTCCGGACCGGCTCGGCCTCCTCGGCGACCTGCGCCGCGCGCTGGACGCGGGCGAGGTGGAGCTGCACTACCAGCCCAAGGTCCGCTTCGACGGCCAGGTGGCCGGCCTGGAGGCGCTGGTGCGCTGGGTGCACCCGGAGCGCGGCAGAGTGCCCCCGGACGAGTTCATCGCCATCGCGGAGTCCTCCGGGCTGATGCCGCACCTCACCGAGTACGTCCTGGAGACGGCGCTCGCCCAGGTCGCCCGGTGGCGGGCCCAGGGCCTCTTCGTCCCGGTCGCCGTCAACGTGTCGCCGCGCGATGTGCACACCCCCGGGTTCGCGGGCGGCGTCGCGGCCCGGCTCGCCCGGCACGGCGTCCCGGCGGGAGCGCTCCAGCTGGAGATAACGGAACACGTGCTCCTGGAGGACCCGCAGCGGGCGGCGGACACGCTCGCCGGGCTGACCGGGCACGGCGTGAAGATGTCCCTGGACGACTTCGGCACCGGGTACTCGTCGCTGGTCCACCTGCGCCGGCTGCCGGTCAGCGAGCTGAAGATCGACCGCTCCTTCGTGGCCCGGCTCGCCATCGACCACGAGGACGCGGAAATCGTCCGCTGCACCATCGACCTGGCCCACTCGCTCGGCCTGCTGGTCGTGGCGGAGGGCGTCGAGGACGACGAGACCTGGGAGCGGCTGCGGGACCTGCGGTGCGACGCGGTCCAGGGCTGGCTGGTGGCGGCCGCGATGCCGCCCCAGGAGACCACCGCCTGGCTGCGGGCCCGGGGCGAGCACGGCTGGCGCCGCCCGGCGGAGCTGGCCGCCGCGGCGGGGGCGGCCCCGGCGGCCTCCGCCACGACGCCCACGGCCCCGGCGGCCGAGCTGGAACAGCGCCCCTCCGGCCGCACGTCGGGCCCGCGCCCGGCGACGACGTAGCGGGCTCCCGTAAACCGTGTCCTCAGCCGTGCGGCCGACCCCATAGGATTGGGCGAAAACCACACACCAACCCCTGAGGATCGCTGCATGCCTGGCATCACGCGCGAGGAGGTCGCCCACCTCGCCCGGCTGGCGCGTCTGGAGCTGAAGGGCGAAGAGCTCGATCACTTCGCCGGACAGCTCGACGACATCATCGGCGCGGTCGCCCGCGTCTCCGAGGTAGCCGACCAAGACGTACCGCCGACCTCCCACCCGCTGCCGCTGACGAACGTCATGCGGGCGGACGTCGTCCGTCCGTCTCTCACCCCCGAGCAGGCGCTCTCCGGCGCCCCGGCCCAGGAGCAGCAGCGTTTCAAGGTGCCGCAGATCCTGGGGGAGGACTGACAGCCATGACGGACATCAGCAGCATCATCAAGCTCACCGCGGCCGAGATCGCCGCGAAGATCGCCTCCGGCGAGCTCACCGCCGTCCAGGTCACCGAGGCCCACCTCGCGCGGATCGACGCCGTGGACGAGAAGGTGCACGCCTTCCTGCACGTCGACCGCGAGGGCGCGCTCGCCCAGGCCCGTGCCGTGGACGCCAAGAAGGCGGCCGGCGAGAAGCTGGGCCCGCTGGCCGGCGTCCCGCTCGCGCTCAAGGACATCTTCACCACGAAGGACATGCCGACCACCGTCGGCTCGAAGATCCTCGAGGGCTGGGTCCCGCCGTACGACGCGACCCTCACGCGGAAGCTGAAGGCCGCCGACGTGGTCATCCTCGGCAAGACCAACATGGACGAGTTCGCCATGGGGTCCTCCACCGAGAACAGCGCCTACGGCCCGACCGGTAACCCCTGGGACCTCACCCGCATCCCGGGCGGCTCCGGCGGCGGCTCCTCGGCCGCCCTCGCCTCCTTCGAGGCCCCGCTCGCCATCGGCACGGACACCGGCGGCTCCATCCGCCAGCCCGCCGCCGTCACCGGCACGGTCGGCGTCAAGCCCACCTACGGCGGGGTCTCCCGCTACGGCATGGTCGCCTTCTCGTCCTCCCTCGACCAGGGCGGCCCCTGCGCCCGCACGGTCCTGGACGCGGCCCTGCTGCACGAGGCGATCGCCGGGCACGACCCGATGGACTCGACGTCGATCGACGCGCCGGTGCCGCCGGTCGTGGAGGCCGCGCGCAACGGTTCCGTCCAGGGCATGCGCGTCGGTGTCGTCAAGCAGTTCTCCGGCGAGGGCTACCAGGCCGGGGTCGTCCAGCGCTTCAACGAGTCGGTCGAGCTGCTGAAGTCGCTCGGCGCCACGGTCGTGGAGCTGGACTGCCCGACGTTCGACCTGGCCCTTTCGGCGTACTACCTGATCGCGCCGTCCGAGTGCTCCTCGAACCTCGCCCGGTTCGACGCCATGCGCTACGGCCTGCGCGTCGGGGACGACGGCACGAAGTCCGCCGAGGACGTCACCGCGCTCACCCGCGAGGCCGGCTTCGGCGACGAGGTCAAGCGCCGCATCATCCTCGGTACGTACGCGCTCAGCTCCGGCTACTACGACGCGTACTACGGCTCCGCGCAGAAGGTCCGTACGCTGATCACGCGCGAGTTCGAGCAGGCGTTCGGGCAGGTCGACGTGATCGTCTCGCCGACCACGCCCACCACCGCCTTCCCGATCGGCGAGCGCGCCGACGACCCGATGGCGATGTACCTGGCCGACCTGTGCACCATCCCGACCAACCTCGCCGGCAACGCCGCCATGTCGCTGCCCTGCGGCCTGGCCCCCGAGGACGGCCTGCCCGTCGGGCTCCAGATCATCGCCCCCGCGATGAAGGACGACCGGCTGTACAAGGTCGGAGCCGCCGTCGAGGCCGCTTTCGTGGAAAAGTGGGGACACCCGCTGCTCGAGGAGGCTCCGTCGCTATGAGTGCCATGACCAAGAAGGCCAAGAACTTCAAGAAGTCGAAGACCGGGCTGTACGTGTCCATGGGCACCACCGCCTTCGGTGCGCTGAGCGTCGCCAAGCAGGCGAAGATGGCCCGCTCGGACAACGACACGCTGCGCCTCATCGACGCCGCCGTGTCCGCCGCGGCGATCGTGACCGGCCTCGCGATCCTCTATCGCGAACTGAAGCGTCTCGGCGACGACGACGTACTGCTGGGCTGAGAGGGAAAGTTTTCCGTGACTGTCATCGACCTGGAGTCGTACGAGGACGCCCTCGCGACGTACGACCCCGTCATGGGCCTTGAGGTCCATGTGGAGCTCGGCACCAAGACGAAGATGTTCTGCGGCTGCTCCACGGAGCTGGGGCAGGACGCCAACACGCAGACCTGCCCGGTCTGCCTCGGGCTGCCCGGCGCGCTGCCGGTCGTCAACGAGATCGGCGTGGAGTCCGCGATCAAGATCGGCCTCGCGCTGAACTGCGAGATCGCCGAGTGGTGCCGCTTCGCCCGGAAGAACTACTTCTATCCGGACATGCCGAAGAACTTCCAGACCTCCCAGTACGACGAGCCGATCGCCTTCAACGGCTATCTGGACGTCCAGCTGGAGGACGGCGAGGTCTTCCGGGTGCAGATCGAACGCGCCCACATGGAGGAGGACACCGGCAAGTCGACGCACGTCGGCGGCGCCACCGGCCGTATCCACGGCGCGTCCCACTCCCTGCTCGACTACAACCGCGCGGGCATCCCGCTCATCGAGATCGTCACCAAGCCGATCGAGGGAGCGGGCGCACGGGCCCCCGAGGTCGCCCGGGCGTACGTCGCCGAGCTGCGCGAGCTCATCAAGGCGCTCGGCGTCTCCGAGGCCCGCATGGAGATGGGCCAGATGCGCTGCGACGTCAACCTGTCGCTGCGCCCCAACGGCACCGAGACGTTCGGTACCCGCTCCGAGACGAAGAACGTGAACTCGCTGCGTTCCGTCGAGCGCGCCGCCCGCTTCGAGATCCAGCGCCACGCCGCGGTGCTGAACTCGGGCGGGACGATCGTGCAGGAGACCCGGCACTTCCACGAGGAGGACGGCTCCACCACGGCCGGCCGCATCAAGGACAACGCCGAGGACTACCGCTACTTCCCCGAGCCCGATCTCGTGCCGGTCGCCCCGGCCCGCGAGTGGGTCGAGGAGCTGCGCAAGGGCCTCCCCGAGCTGCCGCGGCTCCGCCGCGCCCGGCTCAAGGAGGAGTGGGGCGTCTCCGAGCACGACATGCAGTCCATCCTCAACGCGGGCGCGGTCGACCTGATCGTCGCCACGACCGAGGCGGGCGCCCCGTCGGACCAGGCCCGCAAGTGGTGGATGGGCGAGCTGGCCCGCAACGCCAACGAGACCGGCCGCGGCCTGGACGAGCTGCCCGTCACCCCGGCGCAGGTCGCCCGGGTCGCCGAGCTCGTCGCCGCGGGCGACCTCAACGACAAGCTGGCCCGCCAGGTCCTGGAGGGCGTGCTCGCCGGCGAGGGCGACCCGGACACCGTGGTCGAGAAGCGCGGCCTGAAGGTCGTCTCGGACGAGGGCGCGCTGTCCACCGCCGTGGACGAGGCCATCGCGGGCAACGCCGCCATCGCGGACAAGATCCGCGGCGGCAAGGTCGCGGCGGCCGGCGCGCTGGTCGGCGCGGTCATGAAGGCGACCCGGGGCCAGGCGGACGCGGCCCGCGTCCGCGAGCTGATCCTGGAGAAGCTGGGCGTCGAGGGCTGAGCCCTTCCCGTACGGCCCTGAGGGGCGGTGTTCCCGGTCTCCGGACTCGGAACACCGCCCCTCAGGCGTGTTTGGACTTTCGGGCGGACCTGTTGGACGTTCACCACCGGTCCGCGCGCAGTCCTTCCCCGCGCCACCCGGCCTGCATAGCTTCCCGGCTGTAACCACCGGAATGGGGAGGCTCTTTTGACCACGGACATGTCACGGCGTCGGCTCTTCGCCCTGGGCGGCGGCGCGCTCGGCGTCGCTGCGGCGGGATCGTTCCTGCCGCCGTCGCTCCAGGCCGCCATCGCCGCGCAGCCCGCCCACGCGGGGCCCGGTGGCGGAGGGCTGAGGGACATCAGGCACGTGGTGATCCTGATGCAGGAGAACCGTTCTTTCGACCATTACTTCGGCACCCTGCGCGGCGTACGCGGCTTCGGGGACCGCAACGCCGTCGAACTGCCCACCGGCACGACGGTGTTCGAGCAGCCCGGCGCGGCCGGCTCCACCGTGCTGCCCTTCCCGGTGCGCGGCGCGGCCGAGGAGCAGAAGAAGGACCTCCAGTACATCGGCGCCCTCGACCACTCCTGGAACGGCGGCGCGAAGGCCTGGGGCGGCGGCTGGATGAACGGCTGGATCAGCGCCAAGACCGCGGCCACGATGGCGTACTACGACCGCCGCGACATCCCGCTGCACTACGAGCTGGCCGACACCTTCACCGTCTGCGACGCGTACCACTCCTCGATCCACAGCTCCACCAGCCCCAACCGCAACCATCTGTGGAGCGGGAAGACCGGCTTCGAGCCGAACGGGAACCGGGCCGTCGGGAACGACGCCTACGACGAGGGCACGCACCCCGGCTACGACTGGTCCACCTATGCCGAGCGGCTGGAGAAGGCCGGGCGCAGCTGGCGTACGTACACCGAGTGGGAGAACTTCACCGACAACCAGATCGAGTTCTACGCCACCTTCAAGGCCGTCGCCCGCAAGGCCCTGGCGAAGACCGGCGGCCACACCTACATGGAGTCCTTCTACGCGCAGGTCCGGGGCGCCTCCGAGGCCGAACGGGAGCGGCTGCTCGGGCTCCTGGAGCAGGGCGTGGCCACCCTCACCCGGCAGGAGCGCAGCCTGTTCGAGCGGGCGCTGCGCCGGGTGCCGACCGGGACGCTGGCCGAGGAGTTCGCCAAGGACGTGGCGGCCGGCAAGCTGCCCGAGGTCTCCTACCTGGTCCCGTCGGCCATCGACTCCGAGCACCCGAGCGTCTCCTCGCCCGTGCACAGCGCCACCGTCGTCTACAAGATCCTCGACGCGCTCGGCAAGCATCCGGACGTCTGGCGGCACACCGCCGTGCTGATCAACTACGACGAGAACGACGGCTTCTTCGACCACGTCCCGCCGCCCGTCGCGCCGCCCGGCGTGACCGACGAGCAGTGGGAGGGTCGCCCGACCGGCCTCGGTATCCGGGTGCCGATGCTCGTCGTCTCGCCGTGGACCGTGGGCGGCTACGTCTGCTCCGAGGTCTTCGACCACACCTCCGTCATCCGCTTCCTGGAGCGCTGGACGGGCGTCGAGGAGCCCAACATCAGCGACTGGCGGCGCCGTGTCACCGGCGACCTCACCTCCGCGTTCGACTTCACCCGGCAGCGGCGGCAGCCGGCCGTGGAGCGTCCCGGGGCGATCCCGCCGCTCAGCGGCCGCTGGCAGCCCAAGCCGCCCGCCGTCCAGCGTCTGCCCGAGCAGGAGCCCGGCGTGCGCCCGGCGCGCCCGCTGCCGTACCAGCCCGACGCCCAGGTCCGGCGGACCGGCGGCGGTCTGCGGGTGGAGCTCGCCAACAGCGGCAAGGCGTCGGCGCACTTCGCGCTGTACCCGTACGCGGGTGAGTTCCCGGCCCCGCAGCACCAGGACGTCCGGGGCGAGGGGCACTGGACCGTTCCGGGGACGGGCGGGGCATACCGCTTCACGGTCACCGGGCCGAACGGCTTCCGCCGCGAGTTCGAGGGACCGGCCGACGGCGGCGCGGAGGTCACCACCCGCGTCGACGGCCGCGACCGCGATCTGCACCTCACCCTGCGCAACAACGGCCGCCGGACCCTGACCTTCCTGGTGCGGCCGCTCGGTTACGTGGACGAGGCCGACCTGAGGGGCTGGACCCGCCGCGTCACCGTCAAGCCGGGCCGCGACCGTACGGTCGTGCACTCGGCGGCCGACGCGCACGGCTGGTACGACCTGGCGGTCACGGCCGAGGGCGAGAGCGGCTTCCGGCGACGGCTGATGGGGCACATCGAGAACGGCCGGGCGAGCGTCTCCGGCTGACCCGCCGGTCGCGGGGCCTGATCCATCCCGGTGCGGCTCGGGATCAGGCCCTGTGACCATGGCCACGAAAGGGACAAAGGATCATCTTCTGCTGTCAGAGTGGCGTTCTCAGGTCATGAGACGTTTACGGGCAGATCACATTATCTGCGGTTAAAGGTCCACGAACCCGCAGGGAGCACGTCCCCTTGGCTGCCATCGCTCGCTGGTGCGTCACGCACCGCCTCATCGCCGTCCTGATCTGGCTGCTCGCCCTCGGGGGCACGGCCGCCGCCGCGGCGTTCGCGGGGTCCGCGTACACCAACGACTACGAGGCACCCGGCACCGAGTCCGGGCAGGCCGCCGAGCTGTTGAAGAGCGGGTTCACCGATCTCGGCGGGGACACCGACACCATCGTCTGGCACACAGCGGACTCCACGGTCCGGGCCACCGACGTCGAGCAGAAGATGACCCGCACCCTGCACGCCGTGGAGCGGCTGCCCGGGGTCGGGGCCGTCGACAGCCCCTACACGGAGACCGGGGCCGCGCAGATCAGCACCGACGGGCACACCGCGTACGCCACCGTCACCTTCGACCAGCGCGCCGACGACGTGCCCGTGGCGCAGGCGCGGGCGGTCGTGGACACCGCGAAGGCGGCCGAGAGCCCGCATCTGCGCGTCGAACTCGGCGGCCAGGCCGTCGGGCTCACCGAGGCGCACGCCGCGCATCTCAGCGAGGTCATCGGGGTCGCCGTCGCGGCCGTCGTGCTCTTCCTCGCCTTCGGCTCCCTCGCCGCGAGCCTGCTGCCCATCTCCACGGCCCTCGTCTCGGTCGGCACCGCGTACGCGGGCATCGTGCTCCTCGGACACCTGATGACCGTCGCCGACTTCGCGCCCATGCTCGGCATGCTGATAGGGCTCGGCGTGGGCATCGACTACGCCCTGTTCATCGTCACCCGGCACCGCAGAGGGCTGCGGCGCGGCATGACCGTGCCCGAGGCCGCGCAGCACGCGGTGGCGACGACCGGGCGGGCCGTGGTCTTCGCCGGGGCCACCGTCTGCATCGCGCTCCTCGGCATGCTGATCCTCCGGCTGAGCTTCCTCAACGGCGTGGCCATCGCCGCCTCGCTCACCGTCGTCCTGACCGTGGCCGCGTCGGTGACCCTGCTGCCGGCCCTCCTCTCCCTCATCGGACTGCGGGCGCTCAGCCGGCGCGAACGGGCCCGGCTCGCCGAACACGGGCCGCAGCCAGAGCCGCCCACCGGTTTCGCCGCCCGCTGGTCCGCCTTCGTGGAGCGGCACCCCAAGCTCCTGGGCGCCGTGGCCGCCGTGGTGATGCTGGTCCTCGCGCTGCCTACCTTCTCGCTCCACCTCGGCAGCTCCGACCAGGGCAACAACGCGGAGTCCGCCACCACCCGGCAGGCGTACGACCTGCTCGCCGACGGCTTCGGCCCGGGCGTCAACGGACCGCTGACCGTCGCCGCGCACCTCGACGGCGCCGACGACCGGCTCGCGATGGACGCCCTGCCCGCCACCCTGCGCACGGTCGACGGGGTGGCGTGGGCCCACCCGGTCACGTACAACGCGGCGGGCGACACCGCGTACGTCACCGTCGTCCCCGACTCCGCCCCGCAGTCCCGCGCGACCAGCGACCTCGTGGAGCGGCTGCGCACGGACGTGCTGCCTAAGGCGGCCGACAACACCTCGCTGGAGACCCATGTCGGCGGGGTGACGGCCAGCTACGACGACTTCGCGCAGATCATCATCGGCAAGCTGCCGCTGTTCATCGGCGTCGTCATAGGACTGGGCTGCCTGCTCCTGCTGCTGGCCTTCCGGTCCGTCGGCATCCCGCTGAAGGCGGCGGCGATGAACGTCGCGGCGGTCGCCTCGTCGTTCGGCGTCGTCGTCGCGATCTTCCAGTGGGGCTGGGGCAGCGAACTGCTGGGCCTCGGCAGCCCGGGCCCCATCGAACCCTTCCTGCCCGTGATCATGGTCTCGGTGCTCTTCGGCCTCTCCATGGACTACCAGGTCTTCCTGGTCGGCCGGATGTACGAGGAGTGGCTGGAGACCCGCGACAACCGGCGCGCGGTCCGGGTGGGCCTCGCCGAGACCAGCCGGGTGATCAACTCGGCCGCTGTGATCATGATCTCGGTGTTCCTCGCCTTCGTCCTCAGCGGCGACCGCGTCATCGCGATGTTCGGCATCGCCCTCGCGGCGGCCGTGGCCCTGGACGCCTTCGTCCTGCGCACCCTGCTCGTCCCGGCCCTCATGCACCTGCTCGGCGGCGCCAACTGGTGGCTCCCCGGCTGGCTGGAGCGCCGCCTGCCCCGCCTCAGCATCGAACCGCCGGACCGCCCGGTGGTGCGGATGCCGGTGCCAGGGGTGCGGACGTACGAGGACGAGCCGGCCGAGCGCGTCCACTGACCGCCCGCCGGGGTGACGGTGGGCGTTAAGAGGCCTCTCATCTGCGGCACCTAGCGTGCGCCGCATGAACCCCACCACGCCCGAAGCCGTCGCCGACGGCGAGAAGACGACCGACGAGACGACCGAGACCACGAAGACGACGGAGAGCACCGACCGCGCCGTCGCGGAGAACCCGGAGCCGCGGGACCAGGACGAGACGGGCCCGGTGGACCAGCCGGAGGCCGTCGAGGAGACCGACGACGACACCGACGCCGACGAGGCCACCTCCGGGCGGCTCGCCGCCGCCTCCGCGGCCGTCGTCTCCGCCGGACTCGGCGTCGTCGGCCTCACCGGTGCCTGGACCGGCCGGGTCGCCGCCGAGCGCGAGACCCTGATCGGGCAGATCAAGACCTCGTCCGGCGGCTCGGCGGCCCAGCAGATCAACGAGATCTACGGCGACGCCTGGCACTCCACCGCCCTCGTCAACGGCCTCTTCGGCCTCCTCGCCCTGCTGGTCGGCGCCTACGTGCTGGTCCGGCCCGCGTTCGGCGCCCCGGCCCGGCAGCCGCAGGCCGGCTGGGTCCGCGCCGTCGCCCGGGGCGGCATCGCCCTCGGCACCCTCGGCGTACTGATCTCCACAGCCATGTACTTCGACCTCATCGTCGCCCTGCCCACCGCGGGCGGCTAGGACGGTTCCGGGGCTCCGGAGCCCCGGACTAAGGCATGTCCGGACCGTTTCGCCGGTCCTAGGGGTGGTAAGGCCCCGGACCTAAGGCGCCCGTACGCCACAGATGCGGAACACGCCCGATGTGGCGCACCCCCCTGGGGGACGAGAGTGGTGGCACGGCAGAGGAACTGCCGCCACCGAGGCCCGCAAGGGCCCTCACCCCAGGGGGACAATCCCATGTTCGAGTACGAACTCCACAAGGTCATGCACGCCGAACTCCTGCGCCGCGCCGACCTCCAGCGCCTCGCCGGCGAAGCGACCCGGGCCCGCCGGGTCACGCGCCGAGCCGCCCGCCGGACCGCGCGCCAGGAGGCGGAGGGGCCGGTGAGTACCGGCGGCGTCCGGGACCGGTTCACGCACGCCGCGTAAGGCGCGGCGGTGGACCGGGGCCGGGGGCCTCTCGGCCCGCGGCTAATTCCGTCCGCGGTGTCGGACCCGTGTGCGATGCTCGCCCACGTGGAGACCAGGTCAGTCAGCCCCGTGTTCGTCGGCCGCACCGGCGAACTCAACTCGCTCACCGGCGCGCTCACCCGCGCCACCAAGGAACCCTCCGGCACCGCCGGAGGGTTCTTCGGCGCGCCCCAGGCCCTGCTCATCGGCGGCGAGGCCGGCGTCGGCAAGACCCGCCTCGTGGAGGAGTTCCTGGCCGTCGCGGCCCGCCGCGACACCGTCGTCGCCGTCGGCGGCTGCGTCGAGATCGGCGCCGAGGGCCTGCCGTACGCCCCCTTCTCCACCGCCCTGCGCGCCCTGCGCCGCGCCCTGCCCGAGGAGATGGCCGCCGCCTGCGCCGGCCAGGAGGGCGAACTGGCCCGGCTGCTCCCCGAGCTCGGCGAGACCGGCCGTGACGGCAACGACGAGCTCGGCACCGCCCGCCTCTTCGAACTGACCGTTCGCCTCCTGGAACGCATCTCGGCCGACCGGCCCGTCGTCCTCGTCCTGGAGGACCTGCACTGGGCGGACTCCTCCACCCGCCACCTCCTCGCCTACCTCTTCCGGACCCTGCGCAGCGGCCGCCTCGTCGTCGTCGGCACCTACCGCGCCGACGACATCCATCGCCGCCACCCGCTGCGCCCCCTCCTCGCGGAGATCGACCGGCTGCGCACCGTCCGCCGCATCGAGCTCTCCCGGTTCACCCGCTCCGAGGTCCGCCGCCAGCTGGCCGGCATTCTCGCGGACACCCCCGATCCCGCCCTGGTGGACGAGATATTCGAGCGCTCCGACGGCAACGCCTTCTTCGTGGAGGAGCTGGCCTGCATCCTGGAGTGCGGCGACGGGGACGGCGACGGCCTGCCCGAATCGCTCCGCGACCTCCTCCTCGTCCGCGTCGAGGCCCTGTCCGCCGACGCCCAGAAGGTCGCCCGGATCGTCGCCGAGGGCGGCTCCGCCGTCGAGTACGAACTGCTCGCCGCCGTCGCCGGACTCGGCGAGGACGACCTCATCGCGGCGCTGCGCACCGCCGTCGGCGCCAACCTGCTCCTGACCACCCCCGAGGGCGACGGCTACCGCTTCCGCCACTCCCTGGTCCGCGAGGCCGTCAGCGACGACCTGCTCCCCGGCGAGCGCTCGCGCCTCAACCGCCGGTACGCGGAGGCCCTGGAGGCCGACCCGGCTCTCGTCCCCGACGACGAGCGCGCGACCCGCCTGGCCAGCTACTGGTACGGCGCGCACGACGCCGCCAAGGCGCTGCCCGCCGTCCTCAAGGCATCGGTCCGGGCCCGCCGCCGCAACGCCTACGCCGAACAGCTGCGCCTCCTGGAACGCGCCCTCGAACTGTGGGACGACGCCCCCGAGGACGTCCGCCGCACCCTGCGCCCCATCGACTACGCCGAGGTCTACCCGACCTGCGGGCGGGACGCCTCGACCCCGCTGACCTACCTCGACCTGATGGCCGAGGCCACCGTCGCCGCCCGCCTCGGCGGGGAGCGCGAACGGGCCTTCGCCATCTGCAAGAAGGCCCTGCGCATCCTGGAGGGCGAGGACGACGCGCTGCGCGCCGCCTGGTTCTGGGTCCAGCGCTCCCGCCTCGTCCAGGACCTCACGCGCGGCGACGGCTGGGAGGAGCTGGCCACCGCCGAGCGGCTGGTCCGGGGCCTGCCCCCGTCGAAGGTGCACGCGTTCGTCCTGATGCTGGTGGCCGGCTGGGGCGCCCTGCACCGCCCCGGCGCCGAGACCCTGGCCGCCGCCGAACGCGCCGTGGAGTACGCCCAGCTCGTCGGCGACGAGTACATCGGGCTGCACGCCCGGCTCACCCGGGGCTGGCTCAACGCGGACGCGGGCGCCGTGGACGAGGGCATAGCCGAGATGTACACCGTGCGCGACCGGGCCGACGAGCTGGGCCTCATCGACATCATGGGCCGGGCCAGCATCAACCTGCCCTCCACGCTGGAGGCCATGGGCCGCTCCCTGGAAGCGGTGGCCGCCGCCGACCACGGCATCCGCATCTGCCACGAGCACGGCGTCGCGGACATGGAGGCGTGGGTCCGTACCAACCAGGCGATGTCCCTGTTCTCGCTGGGCCGCTGGGACGAGGCCGCGGCCACCACGGAGGCCGCCGCCCGCAAGTCGCTGTCCCGCAAGTCGCAGGGGCTGGTCGCCTCGCGCCGCACCGAACTCGCCGTCGCCCGGGGCGACCTCGCCGAGGCCGAACGGCAACTCGCGCTGACCCGGCGCTGCTTCGGCTCCAGCGACCCCCAGCCCCAGCACTTCATCAACCCGGTGCGCCACACCATCCAGATCGCCGTGATGCAGGGCCGGCTGCCCGAGGCGCGCGCCGCCTTCGAGGCGCAGGCCGAGGAGAGCTTCCCCACCGGCACCCAGCGCTACGCCTTCCCCATGCTGCACGCCGTCGCGGCGGCCGAGGCCGACGCCCGGGGCCTGCCCGCCACCGAACCGGGCCGCCCCGCCGTCCTCGATCTGGTCCGGAGCCACCTCAAGCGGCTGCCGGTCCTCGTCCCCGTCTGGTCCGCCTACGCCCTCCTGGTCGAGGCGGAGCTGGCCAGGGCCGAGGGCACCGACACCCCGGACCACTGGGAGGGCGCCGCCCGGGCGTTCACCCCGCTGCACCGCCCGTACGAGCTGGCGCAGATCCACCACCGCTGGGCGGAGGCCCTGCTTGTCGCCTCCGGTGACCGGGCCACCGCCACCGGCCTGCTGCGCGACGCGCACACCACCGCTGTCCGGCTCGGGGCCCGCCCGCTCGCCGAGACCGTCGAGCTGCTGGCCGGCCGCGCCCGCATCGCCCTGGCCGGTGCGGGCGGCGAGGCCGAGGAGATCCCGGCCGCGATCCTCGTCCCGGACGGGCCCGGGCCCGCCCGCGACCCCTCGGAGGAGCAGCTGCGGGCCGCCGCGGCCGCCGTGGAGTCCTTCGGACTGACCCCGCGCGAGCAGGACGTCCACCGGCTGGTCGCGGCGGGCCTCACCAACCGCCGGATCGCCGAGGAGCTGTACATCTCGCCGAAGACCGCGAGCGTCCACGTCTCCAACATCCTGGCCAAGCTGGGCGTGACCGGCCGCGGCGAGGCGGCGGCCCTGGCCCACCGGCTGCGGCTCTACCCGGTGCCGGAGCAGCGGTGAGGCGTCCGGCGGCTATGTGACCTGCACCAGCAGGATCCTGTCGTCGCCCGGCTTCGGCGTCCCCCGGCTGTCCGTCTCGCTCGTGACCAGCCACAGCTTGTCGCCGCCCGCCGCGAGCACCGTGCGCAGCCGCCCGTACTCGCCCTCCAGGAAGGCCTGCGGGTCCGCCAGCGGCTCCTTGGCGGCCCCGTCCTCGCGGGAGAGCGGGACGCGCCACAGCCGTTCGCCCCGCAGACCGGCCATCCAGATGGAGCCCTTGACGTACGCGATGCCGCTCGGCGACGCCTCGGAGGTCTTCCACTGGGCGACCGGGTCCCGGAAGCCCTCCTTGTGCGCGGTGCCCTCGACGTCCGGCCAGCCGTAGTTGCCGCCCGGCTCGATCAGGTTCAGCTCGTCCCAGGTGTCCTGGCCGAACTCGGAGGCCCACAGCCGCTTCTCCGCGTCCCAGGCGAGGCCCTGGACGTTGCGGTGCCCGTACGAATACACCACGGAGTCGGCCTGCGGGTTGCCGTGCAGCGGCTCGCCATCGGGCGTCATCCGCAGGATCTTGCCCGCCAGGGACTCCTTGTCCTGGGCGCGGCCGTCGTCGCCCGTCTCGCCGGTGCCCGCGTACAGCGCGCGGTCGGGGCCGAAGGCGATCCGGCCGCCGTTGTGGATCTGGCCCTTGGGGATGCCGCGCAGGATGGTGTCCGGGGCGCCGAGCAGCCGGCCGGGTGAGCCGTTCTCGTCGTAGATCATGCGGGCGATGCGGTTGTCCGACGCGGTGGTGAAGTACGCGTACACCTGGTGGTCCGTGCCGAAGTCGGGCGATACGGCGAGGCCGAGCAGGCCACCCTCACCGGCCGGGGCGACCCCGGGGACCGTGCCGAGGAGCTTCTTCTTGCCGGTCTTCGCGTCGATCCGGGTGATCGTGCCCTTGTCCCGGGAGCCCACCAGGAGGTCGCCGCCGGGGAGCGCGGCCAGCCCCCACGGGGAGTTCAGCCCCTCGGTGAGCGTCGAGACCACCTTCGCCGAGCCCTTGGCGGGGGGCTGGTCGGCCGGGGGGAGCGAGGCGGACGGCGACGGGGAGGGCGACTTGGCGGCCGAAGCGGTGGGGGAGTGCGCCGGAGAGCTCGCGCCCGCCGGACTCCCCGTGCCCCCCTCGGAGCTGCACCCGGCGGCCATCAGCAGGGCGCCTGCCGCCAGCACCGCCACCGCGCCCCGCCGCGCCCCCGGGCCGCCCCGGCCGTGCCCCGTAAGCCTCTCGGGCCCCTGCACTGATCCCAACACCACACCTGTCCCTTCAACGGCCGCCTGTCCCCTGTTCTTACACCGACCCGGCGGGGACCGGGGCGCTTTCCGGTCCGGTGACCGGCGCGCGCCTAGGGGGTGTCTTGCCGATCATGGCCGGGTCCGCGACGCCTGGCACGGCACCTCGCGGCGTTGCCGAAACGCCCCAATAGCTCCTTCCCCGAGCTCTCAACTCCGTTCGAGCAGGGGAGACCCCAGCCGAGACGCTCCGGCGCCTTGCGATGCACCGCACCAGACGCCGCGGCCTGATCCGACCCTGATCGACAAGACACCCCCTAGTCCCAGGACTCGCGCGGCGCCGGCAGCCGGTCGATCTCCGCCAGGTCCCGTTCCGTCAGGGTCAGCCCGGCCGCGCCCGCGTTCTCCACCGCCCAGTCCGCCCGCTTCGTGCCGGGCACCGGCACCACCTGGGGCCCCTGGTGCAGCACCCAGGCCAGGGCCACCTGCGCGGGCGTCGCCCCGTGCCGCTCGGCGACCCGGCGCAGCCCCACCACCAACGGCTGGTTCGCCGCCATCATCTCGGCCGTGAACCGGGGGTGCCGGGCCCGCAGGTCCTCCGGCTCGAACCCCTGGCCCGGCGTCAGCGTGCCCGTCAGGAAACCGTTGCCCAGCGGCATCGCGGCCAGGAAGCCGACGCCCCGGTCCGCGCACCACGGCAGCAGCGACTCCAGCGCCTGCGGCGACCACACCGAGAGCTCCGCCTGCACCGCGCTGACCGGGAAGACCTGCTGCACCCGCTCCAGCTGCCGGATCGTTCCGTCATGCATCCGGGCACCCGGCCGCCGGGACGCCCGCGCACCGACCGCGCACAGCCCCAGCGCCCGCACCTTGCCCGCGCCCACCAGCTCCGCCATCGCGCCCCAGGTCTCCTCGACGGGCACCTCGGGGTCGGCGCGGTGGAGCTGGTAGAGGTCGATCACATCCGTCTGGAGCCGCCGAAGCGAGGCGTCGCAGGCCCTGCGCACGTAACCCGGCCTGCCGTTGGCCACGATGTGCTGATCGCCCACCAGGAGCCCGCACTTGGTGGACACGAACGCCTCCGCGCGCCGCCCCTTGAGGGCCCGCCCCACCAGCAGCTCATTGGTGAAGGGGCCGTACATGTCGGCGGTGTCGAGCAGATCGACGCCCGCGTCCAGCGCCGCGTGCACCGCCCGCAGCGCACGGTCGCCCCGCTGCTGCGAGGCGCTGTACGCCCAGCTCATCGGCATGCAGCCGAGACCGACCGCACCCACGGCGAGCGCCGCCGCACCGAGACTCCTGCGCTCCAACTCCCGAACCCCTCCTCGCACCGCCAACAACCTAACCTCTGCGTCCCGGAGGGCTTCGCATAGCCTCCTGACCATGACTTCCACCACGCATTCCGCCCCCGCCCCCGAGGTCTGGCTGCCCCTCCCGGCCGACGAGATCGAGGGGCTTCCCGAGGGCCTGACGTACCACTTCTGGGACGGCGGGAAGGACTACCCGGCCGACCCCGCCGACTGCGCCTACTACGTCGTCCCCTACATGAAGGGCATGGAGGTCGCGGTCCGCCCGCTCGGCGCCATGAGCCGCGTCCAGGTCGTGCAGACGCTGTCGGCGGGCACCGACCACGTCGAGCCGGGCCTCGCCGGACTGCACGCGGGCGTCAGTGTCTGCAACGCCAAGGGTGTCCACGAGGCGTCCACCGCCGAGCTGACCCTCGCCCTGATCCTGGCCTCGCTGCGCGGGTTCCCCGGCTTCGTGCACGGCCAGGACAAGGAGGAGTGGCGGTCCGGCTTCTACCCTGCGCTCGCCGACAAGTCCGTGCTGATCGTGGGCTACGGATCGATCGGCTCGGCCATCGAGGACCGGCTCGCGCCGTTCGAGTGCGCGCGGGTCGCGCGGGTCGCGCGCTCCGCACGGACAACCGCACGCGGCCCCGTACACACACTCGGCGACCTCCCGGCCCTGCTGCCCGAGGCCGATGTGGTCATCCTCTCCACCCCGTTGAACCCCTCCACGCAGGGGCTGGCGGGCGCGGACTTCCTCGCCGCGATGCGCGACGGGGCGCTTCTGGTGAACGTCGCGCGGGGCGGAGTGGTCGACACCAAGGCCCTGTTGACCGAACTCGAGTCCGGCAGGCTGCGCGCCGCCCTCGACGTCACCGACCCGGAACCGCTGCCTTCCGGCCATCCCCTCTGGCATGCTCCGAACGTCCTCATCACCCCGCACGTCGGCGGCAGCACCTCCGCGTTCCTGCCGCGCGCCAAGCGGCTGATCGCCGGACAGCTCACCCGCTTCGCCGCGGGGCAGCCGCTGGAGAACGTCGTACGCACCACCGGCTGACCACGCAACGGGCACGTCCGGTTCCCCTCCGGGGCCACAACACCGCAGGTCGTCACGGAGAGTAGAGGAACTATGTCCCTGAGTGACGAGTCTGGTGTATCGTCCCGAAAGGGGTGTCGCGCCGTGGCAGGGACGGCGCCGGGGAGCCAGCCACACGCGAGGGGGCGACGGGCGATGGACGGCCGATGGGCGAACGATCCGACACGACAGGGCCGGCGACGGCGCGCGGAGGGACCGGTGAGCCGGTGGCGCAGCCGGCCGGGGACCTCGGGAGGGCCGCGGTGAGCGCCCCGGTGAGCACCCGCGGAGCGTTCCTCGCCCGGCAGTCCGGGGCGGGCCGCACCTCCGCGCTGCTCCCGCAGCTCGCCCTCGGCCTCGTCTGCGGCGGCTACGCGGTGGGCGCGGCCACCGGCTGGGGCTCGGCCCAGCTCGCCCTGTTCATGGGGGACTTCGGCCTCAGCGCCGCCGCGCTCGCCGCCGCCGTCTCCTGCTTCCTCTTCGCCCGCGTCGCCGATGCGCGATTCCGCCCGGCCTGGCTGCTGTTCGCGCTCTCCTCGCTGATGGCCTCCGGCGGCAACGCCGTCTGGGGCTGGTACGAGTGCGTGCGCGCGGTCCGGGTCCCGAGCCCGTCCCTCGCCGACGTCTTCTTCCTCTGCTTCGCGCCGCCCGCCATCGTCGGACTCCTCGTCCTCGCCAAGCGGCCCGTCACCCGCGCCGGCTGGGTCTGCCTGGCCCTCGACTCCTGGCTGATCGGCGGCTCGCTGCTCACCCTGTCCTGGAGCCTCGCCCTCGCCCACACCGCGCACGTCGCGGACATCGAGGGCGACAGTGTGGCCCGCGCCGCTCTCTCGCTGGCCTACCCGCTGCTCGACATCGTGCTCGTCTCGATGGTCCTCGCCCTGCACTTCCGGCGCTCCAGCGTCAACCGCGCCGCGGTGAACACCGCCATCGCCGCGCTCGCCCTGACCGTGCTCTGCGACGCCCTGTTCACCTCACCGCTGCTCCGCCAGACCTACCACTCCGGCCAGTTGCTCGACGCCGGCTGGTTCGCCGGCTCGCTGCTCCTCGCGTACGCCCCCTGGGGCGCCGCGCGCGACGTGGACAACGCTGTCCAGGCCGAGGAGGAGCGCGCGGACGCGGCCGCCCCGGGCGCCGCCGGCCGCCCCATCGCCGGCTCACTGGCCGCGCTGACCCCGTATCTCGCCGCGGCCGTCTGCACCCTGGGCATCCTGTACAACGTGATCGAGGGCCGCCGGGTGGACCGCGTCGTCGTCCTCACCGGGTGCACGGTGGTCCTCGCCCTCGTCGTCCGCCAGGGCATCATGCTCCTCGACAACATCGCCCTCACCCAGGAACTGGCCCAGAAGGAGAACCACTTCCGCTCCCTGGTGCAGGGCTCCAGCGACGTCATCATGATCGCCGCCCCCAGCGGCGTCCTGCGTTACGTCAGCCCCGCCGCCGCCGGTGTCTACGGGCGCGACGCGGACGAGCTGGTCGGAGCCGAGCTGTCCTCGATCATCCACCCCGACGACCTCGGCCGGGTCGTCCACGAGGTCCGCCGCTTCCTCGCCGCCGCGCCCGGTGAGGAGCCCGCCACCCGCATCGAGTGCCGCTTCCGGTCCGGCTCGGGCGACTGGCTCAACGTCGAGTCCACGGTGAACCGCCACCAGGGCGGCCTGATCCTCAACAGCCGGGACGTCACCGAACGCGTCCGCCTCCAGGCCCAGTTGCAGCACAACGCCGAGCACGACCCGCTCACCGACCTGCCCAACCGGGCCCTGTTCACCTCCCGGGTCCGCCAGGCGCTCTCCGGCCGCCGCGCCGGGGACGCGGGCACCGCCGTCCTCTTCATCGACCTGGACGGCTTCAAGGCGGCCAACGACCGGCTCGGCCACCAGGCGGGCGACGAACTGCTCGTCCAGGCCGCCCGCCGCCTCCACGAGTCCGTCCGCTCCGGGGACACCGCCGCCCGCCTCGGGGGCGACGAGTTCGCCGCCCTCATCGTCGGCGACGCCGGCCGCGAGCAGGACGCCCGCGAGTGCCAGGTCCACGAGATCGCCGACCGGCTGCGCCTCACGCTCTCCGAGCCCTACCGCGTCGGCGACGGAGAGGTCCGGGTCACCGCCTCCATCGGCGTCGCCTTCGCCGAGCCCGGCATCACCCCCAACGACCTCATGCGCAACGCGGACCTCGCCATGTACCGCGCCAAGGCCGGCGGCAAGAACCGCGTCGAGCTGTACGCCCCGCAGATGCAGGCCGACGTGGTCCGCCGCTCCGAGCTGGCGACCCGGCTGCGCGGCGCCCTGCGCGACGGCGAGTTCGCGCTCCTCCACCAGCCCGTGGTGCACCTCGCCACCGGCCGGGTCGCCGCCGTCGCCGCCCAGGCCCGCTGGCGCTCCGCCCAGGGCATCCTGTTCACGCCCGCCGAGTTCCTGCGGATCTCCGAGGACGGCGACCGTACCGCCGAGCTGGGCCGCTGGCTCCTCGAAGAGGCCGTCGAGCAGGCCGCCGACCGGGCCAGGGCGGGCCACCGGACGGCGGTGTCCGTCCGCCTCCCGGCCCGCCGGCTGCTCGACCGGAGCTTCCCGGCCGGCTCCGTCGAGGCGCTGCTCACGCGCCACGGGCTGCCCTCCGGGGCGCTCATGATCGAGGTCGCGGACAGCGATCCCCGGGTCCCCTTCGAGGACCTGGAACAGCGGCTGGCCGCGCTGCGCCGGCTGGGCGTCCGGATCGCGCTCGACGGCTTCGGCAGCGGCTACGCCGCGATCAACGCCCTGCGTCGCCTCCCCATCGACGTGCTCAAGCTGGACCGGGGCCTGGTGGAGGGCGTCGTGGAGTCGGCCCGGCTGCACAAGATCACCAGCGGGCTGCTCAGGATCGCCTGCGACCTCGGCATGCAGTCCGTGGCCGACGGGGTCGACGTCCCGGAGCAGGTCCTCGCCCTGCGCGCCATGGGCTGTACGCACGGCCAGGGCGCGGCCTTCTCGGGGCCGCTGGACGAGTACCGGCTGCGCCGCGCCCTGGTCCGGGCGACGTTCCCGGTGCCCGCCGGGGTGCCCGCGCAGAAGGTGCTCACGGGCGGCGCGTTCCCGTCGCTCAGCCGTTCACATGATGAGACACCCGTCCCACCCACTTGACACTCCGCGTGCGTCGGAGAGAGGGTCAATGCCATGCGCACCCGAATTCTCGTACTTGGAAAGCGCGTCGGCTGAAGCAGGGTCCCTCCATGACACTCTGCGGACCGCACCGGCGCGCTCCCCTCGCTTGCCTCACGGCACGAGGGGTTTTTTGTTGCACCGGACCAGGCAAAACGTCGTAAAACACTCGCAAAAAACCTCAGCTTCGAGAAGAGAATGCCGATGACCGAGCAGGCCACCGGGGCCCACCATCCCCAGCCGCGGGCCCGTACCGGCGGATCGCCCTCCGCCACCGTTGAGCACGTCACGGGTGCGCAGTCCCTCATCCGCTCCCTCGAAGAGGTGGGCGCCGACACGGTATTCGGTCTTCCCGGCGGCTGCATTCTCCCGGCGTACGACCCGCTGATGGACTCCACCCGGGTCCGCCACATCCTGGTCCGCCACGAGCAGGGAGCGGGCCACGCGGCCACCGGCTATGCCCAGGCCACCGGCAAGGTCGGCGTCTGCATGGTCACCTCGGGCCCCGGCGCCACCAATCTCGTCACCCCGATCGCCGACGCGGCCATGGACTCCGTGCCGATGGTCGCGATCACCGGTCAGGTGGCCTCCAGCGCCATCGGTACGGACGCGTTCCAGGAAGCCGACATCTGCGGCATCACCATGCCGATCACGAAGCACAACTTCCTGGTCACCCGCGCCGAGGACATCGCCCACACGATCGCCGAGGCCTTCCACATCGCCTCCACCGGCCGCCCGGGCCCGGTCCTGGTCGACATCGCCAAGGACGCGCTCCAGTCGAAGACCACCTTCAGCTGGCCGCCGGTCATGGACCTGCCCGGCTACCGCCCGGTGACCAAGCCGCACGCCAAGCAGATCCGCGAGGCCGCCAAGCTCATCACCCAGGCCAAGCGCCCGGTGCTCTACGTGGGCGGCGGCGTGATCAAGGCTGGGGCCACCGCCGAGCTCAAGGTGCTGGCCGAGCTGACCGGAGCGCCCGTCACCACCACCCTGATGGCGCTCGGCTCCTTCCCCGACAGCCACCCGCTGCACGTGGGAATGCCCGGGATGCACGGTGCGGTCACGGCCGTCACCGCGCTCCAGAAGGCCGACCTGATCGTCGCCCTCGGCGCCCGCTTCGACGACCGCGTCACCGGCAAGCTGGACAGCTTCGCCCCGTACGCCAAGATCGTCCACGCGGACATCGACCCGGCGGAGATCGGCAAGAACCGTGCCGCCGACGTGCCGATCGTGGGCGACGCCCGCGAGGTCATCGCCGACCTCGTCCAGGCCGTCCAGGCCGAGCACACCGAGGGCAACACCGGCGACTACAGCGCCTGGTGGAAGGACCTCAACCGCTGGCGCGAGACCTACCCGCTCGGCTACGACCTCCCCGAGGACGGCAGCCTCTCGCCGCAGCAGGTCATCCAGCGCATCGGTGAACTCGCCCCGCCGGACACGATCTTCGCCGCAGGCGTCGGCCAGCACCAGATGTGGGCCTCGCACTTCATCCAGTACGAGCGGCCCGCCACCTGGCTCAACTCCGGCGGCGCCGGGACCATGGGCTACGCGGTCCCGGCCGCGATGGGCGCCAAGGCCGGCATGCCCGACCGCACGGTCTGGGCGATCGACGGCGACGGCTGCTTCCAGATGACCAATCAGGAGCTCACCACCTGTGCCCTGAACAACATCCCGGTCAAGATCGCCATCATCAACAACGGCGCGCTCGGCATGGTCCGCCAGTGGCAGACCCTGTTCTACAACCAGCGGTACTCCAACACCGTGCTGCACGCGGGCCCGGACGGGGAGACCCCGCCCAACAAGGGCACCCGCATCCCGGACTTCGTGAAGCTCTCCGAGGCCATGGGCTGCTACGCGATCCGCTGCGAGGACCCGGCCGACCTGGACAAGGTCATCGCCGAGGCGAACGCGATCAACGACCGCCCGGTCGTCATCGACTTCATCGTCCACGAGGACGCCATGGTGTGGCCGATGGTCGCCGCCGGCACCTCCAACGACGAGGTCATGGCCGCCCGGGGCGTCCGCCCCGACTTCGGCGACAACGAAGACGACTGAGAGACAGAGAGAGACCGACTTCATGTCCACCAAGCACACGCTCTCCGTCCTGGTCGAGAACAAGCCCGGTGTCCTGGCCCGGATCACCGCCCTGTTCTCCCGCCGCGGCTTCAACATCGACTCGCTCGCGGTCGGCACCACCGAACACCCCGACATCTCGCGCATCACCATCGTCGTGAATGTCGAGGACCTGCCCCTGGAGCAGGTCACCAAGCAGCTCAACAAGCTGGTCAACGTCCTGAAGATCGTCGAACTCGAGCCGTCCGCTGCGATCCAGCGCGAGCTCGTCCTGGTGAAGGTCCGCGCCGACAGCGAGACCCGCTCCCAGATCGTCGAGATCGTCCAGCTGTTCCGCGCCAAGACCGTCGACGTCTCGCCTGAGGCCGTCACGATCGAGGCGACCGGTGGCGCCGACAAACTGGAGGCGATGCTCAAGATGCTGGAGCAGTACGGCATCAAGGAGCTCGTCCAGTCCGGCACCATCGCCATAGGGCGCGGCGCGCGCTCGATCACCGACCGGTCCCTGCGCGCCCTCGACCGCTCGGCGTGAAGCCGGAGGTCCCGCCGCCCCGCTCGTATGGCGAGACCCGAAAACGTATCTGACGCACCCCGCCGTACGGTGGGACGCAACACCTGCACACCAAGGAGAAGACCCAGTGGCCGAGCTGTTCTACGACGACGATGCCGACCTGTCCATCATCCAGGGCCGCAAGGTCGCGGTCATCGGCTACGGCAGCCAGGGCCACGCCCACGCGCTGTCGCTGCGTGACTCGGGTGTCGACGTCCGTGTCGGTCTGCACGAGGGTTCCAAGTCCAAGGCCAAGGCCGAGGAGCAGGGCCTGCGCGTGGTGACCCCGTCCGAGGCCGCCGCCGAGGCCGACGTCATCATGATCCTCGTCCCGGACCCGATCCAGGCCCAGGTCTACGAGGAGTCCATCAAGGACAACCTCAAGAAGGGCGACGCGCTGTTCTTCGGCCACGGCCTGAACATCCGCTTCGACTTCATCAAGCCGCCGGCCGACGTCGACGTCTGCATGGTCGCCCCCAAGGGCCCGGGCCACCTGGTCCGCCGCCAGTACGAGGAGGGCCGCGGCGTTCCGTGCATCGTGGCCGTCGAGCAGGACGCCTCGGGCAACGGCCTGGCGCTCGCCCTCTCGTACGCCAAGGGCATCGGCGGCACCCGTGCCGGCGTCATCAAGACGACCTTCACCGAGGAGACCGAGACCGACCTCTTCGGCGAGCAGGCCGTCCTCTGCGGTGGCACCGCCGCCCTGGTGAAGGCCGGTTTCGAGACCCTGACCGAGGCCGGTTACCAGCCGGAGATCGCGTACTTCGAGTGCCTGCACGAGCTGAAGCTCATCGTGGACCTCATGTACGAGGGCGGCCTGGAGAAGATGCGCTGGTCCATCTCGGAGACCGCCGAGTGGGGCGACTACGTCACCGGCCCGCGCATCATCACGGACGCCACCAAGGCCGAGATGAAGAAGGTTCTCGCCGAGATCCAGGACGGCACCTTCGCCAAGAACTGGATGGCCGAATACCACAACGGTCTGCCCAAGTACAACGAGTACAAGAAGGCCGACGAGAACCACCTCCTGGAGACCACCGGCCGTGAGCTGCGCAAGCTCATGAGCTGGGTCAACGACGAGGACGCGTAACACTCGAGCCCCGGGGGCGGGTCACCCCCGCCCCCGGGGCCCACGCACTCGTGCGGGTGATCCTTCCGAAGGGGCGCTGATCGGGGTCTCGCGCATGACTACACTGCTCCACATACACGCGTCAGGCCCACAGTGTCGTGCGTCTTCCACGCGGCAAGCCCCTCCACGCCTGCGGCCGTCGGGACGGCCGTCCGCACTGGATCTGTGAGGACTCACGTGAGCTCGAAACCTGTCGTACTCATCGCTGAAGAGCTGTCGCCCGCCACGGTGGACGCCCTGGGCCCGGACTTCGAGATCCGGCACTGCAACGGCGCGGACCGCGCCGAGCTCCTCCCCGCCATCGCCGATGTCGACGCCATCCTGGTGCGCTCCGCCACCAAGGTCGACGCCGAGGCCATCGCCGCCGCGAAGAAGCTGAAGGTCGTCGCCCGCGCGGGCGTCGGTCTGGACAACGTCGACGTCTCCGCCGCCACCAAGGCCGGCGTCATGGTCGTCAACGCGCCGACCTCCAACATCGTCACCGCCGCCGAGCTGGCCTGCGGCCTTCTCGTGGCCACCGCGCGCCACATCCCGCAGGCCAACACCGCGCTGAAGAACGGCGAGTGGAAGCGCTCGAAGTACACCGGCGTCGAGCTGAGCGAGAAGACCCTCGGCGTCGTCGGCCTCGGCCGCATCGGCGTCCTGGTCGCCCAGCGCATGTCCGCCTTCGGCATGAAGATCGTCGCCTACGACCCCTATGTGCAGCCGGCGCGCGCCGCGCAGATGGGCGTCAAGCTCCTCTCGCTGGACGAGCTCCTCGAGGTCGCCGACTTCATCACCGTGCACCTCCCGAAGACCCCCGAGACGCTGGGCCTGATCGGCGACGAGGCGCTGCACAAGGTGAAGCCCACCGTGCGCATCGTCAACGCCGCGCGCGGCGGCATCGTGGACGAGGAGGCGCTGGCCTCCGCGCTCAAGGAGGGCCGCGTCGCCGGCGCCGGTCTCGACGTGTACGCGAAGGAGCCCTGCACGGACTCCCCGCTCTTCCAGTTCGACCAGGTCGTCTGCACCCCGCACCTCGGCGCCTCCACCGACGAGGCCCAGGAGAAGGCGGGCATCGCGGTCGCCAAGTCCGTGCGCCTCGCGCTCGCCGGTGAGCTCGTCCCGGACGCGGTCAACGTCCAGGGCGGCGTCATCGCCGAGGACGTGCGCCCCGGGCTGCCGCTCGCCGAGAAGCTGGGCCGGATCTTCACCGCGCTGGCCGGCGAGGTCGCCGCCCGCCTCGACGTCGAGGTCTACGGCGAGATCACCCAGCACGACGTCAAGGTGCTCGAACTCTCCGCGCTCAAGGGCGTGTTCGAGGACGTCGTGGACGAGACCGTGTCCTACGTGAACGCTCCGCTGTTCGCCCAGGAGCGCGGGGTCGAGGTCCGCCTCACCACCAGCTCCGAGTCGCCCGAGCACCGCAACGTGGTCACCGTCCGGGGCACCCTGTCCGACGGCCAGGAGGTCGCGGTCTCCGGCACGCTGGCCGGCCCCAAGCACCTCCAGAAGATCGTCGCGATCGGCGAGCACGATGTGGACCTGGCGCTCGCCGACCACATGATCGTGCTCCGTTACGAGGACCGCCCCGGCGTCGTCGGCACGGTCGGCCGCATCCTCGGCGAGGCCGGTCTGAACATCGCGGGCATGCAGGTCTCCCGCGCCGACGTGGGCGGCGAGGCGCTGGTCGTCCTCACCGTGGACGACGACGTCCCGGCGACCGTGCTCACCGAGATCTCCTCGGAGATCGGCGCCGTCTCGGCCCGCTCGGTGAACCTCACCGACTGACCCTCCGGGCCCCACGGGTCCCGGCCGTACCCGGTATGTAGACGAGCGTCTTACACAAACGTCTGCATGCCGGGTACGCTGCTGTCATGGGACATCGTGAGGATCTGCTCGAAGGCGCCAAGCGCTGCCTGCTGGAGAAGGGGTACGCGCGCACCACGGCGCGCGACATCGTGGCCGCGTCGGGCACGAATCTCGCCTCCATCGGCTACCACTACGGCTCCAAGGACGCGCTGCTCAACCTCGCCTTCCTCAGGCTGACGGAGGAGTGGGGCGATCTCGCGACCAAGGAGGCCGAGGGGGAGCGGGAGCCGGAGGCGCAGGCCGCGCCGCTCGACCAGTTCCGGGGCGCCTGGGAGCGGGTGATCGGGAGCTTCGAACAGAGCCGGGCGGTCTGGCAGCTCCAGATGGAGGTCGTCTCCCGGATCAACACCGACCCCGAACTGCAGAAGGCCCTCGTCGGCCCGCAGCGCGAGGGCCGTAACGGCCTCGCCGAGAACATGCTCGGTATCGACCCCGAGGCCGACCCCGAGCGCGCCCGCGTCGCCGGCCTCTTCTGCCAGGCCCTCCTGGCCGGGGTCATGGTCCAGTGGCTGATGGACCCCGATTCCGCCCCGTCCGCCCAGGACCTGACGGACGGCCTGAAGCTGGTCCTGGAAGGACGCGGCCCGGCCCCCGAGGGCGCCCGGTGACCGTCCGGGCCGGCGAGCCCTTCGACCTCGCGCGCACCGCCGCCGAGGTGGCGGCCCTGCTCACCGCCCCGCTCCCGGCCGCCGGGCCCACGGTGGCCGAGGGCGACCCGGACACGGGGGAGTGGCGGGCGACCACCGGCGAGGGCTTCCGGGCCGTCCCGCTCTGGGAGTCCGGGGCCGAAGGCGACGACGGCGACCACGAGGACGACCCCGACGAGGCGGAGGAGGCGGCCCAGGCCCGGCTCGACGCCCTCGTCGCGGAGCTGGACACCCGCTGGGGCCCGCACCACCGCGTCGCCGTCCATGTCGCGCTGCTCCTGAAGGAGGAGGGCACCCCGGTCCCCGCGCTGTTCGACGCCCTCCTCGCCGAGGACTGCTACGGCGACCTGGCCGCCTGGGGCCCGCTCCCCGGACCGGGGGACCGCTGGGTCGGCGTGAGCGTCGGCCGCAGTGACGGGGACGCGCCCCTGGTCATGGCCGCCGTGGTCAGCGACCGCCCGATCACCGCCCCGCCGCCGCCCGCCTGGCTGTGAGCCTCCGGCGCCTCACCGCAGCCGGGCCGCCTTCAGGGCCATGTGGAGCAGCAGCCGGTCCTCGCCGTCGTTGAGGTCGAGGCCGGTCAGCTGCTGGACGCGGGAGAGGCGGTAGTACAGCGTCTGGCGGTGGATGCCCAGCTCGGCCGCGGTCCGGGACGCCTGGCCGGCGCAGTCCAGGAACACCTCCGCGGTGCGCGCCAGGTCCCGCTGGGCCGGGGTCAGCAGGGGGCGCACGGCCAGGTCGGGCAGGGCGTCCGGGGCGAGCGCGGTCAGCGTGCGGTACGGGCCGATGGCCGGCCAGTCGGCGACCGGGCCGAAGCGGGTCTCCGCCGCCGCGGCCCGGGCCGCCGCCGACGCCTCGTGCCAGGCGTCCGCCAGCTCCGTGAGGCCCCGGCGCGGGACGGCGATCCCGGCGGTGGCGGTCTCCCCGGCGGTGGTGCGCAGCCGCCCGGCGGCGGTGAGCGCGGGGTCCAGGACCTCCGGCGACCGCAGCCGGATCAGCGCCGCGAGCGCGGGCGGCCCGGACCGGCCCGGCAGCGGGGCGGCGGTCAGCGCCGCAGCCGAGGGGACGGTGCGCACGGCGGGCGCGGCGTCCGGCCACGGGGCCACGCACACCACGGTGTGCAGCCCGTCCGCGTCGGGGCCCAGCGCCTCGGCGAGCGCGGCGACCGCCATGTCCCGCTGCCAGCCGCGCCCGGCGGCCAGCACCGCGCCGAACTCCCGGGACAGGTCGGTGCCCGCCCGCTCCTCGTCGGCCAGCAGCGCGCCGATCCGGGCGGCGACGTCCATCGCCGCGTCGAGCTGGCGGTCGGTCGGCCCCGGGTCGGCGTCGAGCAGCCACACGTAACCGAGCACGACACCCCGATGGCGTACCGGCAGGCAGATGCGGTCGCGGTAGACGCCGGCCTCGGGGGCGGCGGGGATGCGGAGGGGGCCGGTGGCGCGGGTGATGCCGAAGTTCTCGAACCAGGCGCGGACCGCCGGGGTGGAGCGACGGGTGAGGATCGACCGGGTGCGGACCGGGTCCATCGCCGTGGTGTCGTCGCTGTCGTGGGCCCCGAAGGCGACCAGCCCGAAATCCCGGTTCTCCAGCGTCGCGGGGACGCCGAGCAGCGCGGAGATCTCGTCCACCAGCTCCTGGTAATCGCCCTTCACCCGGCCATTCTCGCACCCCTTCAGACATATGTCTGAGATCCAGTCCACGGATGTGTGGCAGCTGTCGATGGCAGGGAAACCGCGCGATCCTTAGATTTCACGGTGGTTCTCCGTGCTGTACCGCTTATGTTCGTTACACGGCATATACGGCGGTGTGGCCTCGTTCGTACTTTCCGTGGAGGTGCCCCGTGCTGGGTCCCGTGATTCTCGCCGCGTCGCGAAGCGACAAGATGCGCCGGTTCATCTCGGCCGCGCCCGGCACCAAGCAGGTCGTGGACCGCTTCATCGCCGGCGAGACGGTCGACCAGGTCGTCCCGGTCATCGAGGACGCCGCCGACAAGGGTCTCGAAGTCACCCTCGACGTCGTCGGCGAGGACATCACCACACCCGAGCAGGCCGCCGCCGCGCGCGACGCCTACCTGGAGCTGGTCGACCGGCTCAAGGACCTCGGCCTGGGCACCAGGGCGGAGATGTCCGTCAAGCTGTCGATGTTCGGCCAGTCCCTGGACGGCGGTCACGAGCTGGCCCTCGCCAATGTGCGCCCCGTCGTGGAGGCCGCCGCCGCGATCGGCACCACGGTCACCCTGGACGCCGAGGACCACACCACCCTCGACTCGATGTTCGCCATCCACGAGGAGCTGCGGAAGGACTTCCCGCAGACCGGCTGCGTCATCCAGGCGTACCTCTTCCGCACCGAGGAGGACGCCCGCCGCCTCGCCGACGCCGGGAGCCGCGTGCGGATCGTGAAGGGCGCCTACAAGGAGCCCGCCTCCGTCGCGTACCAGGACAAGGCCGAGATCGACAAGGCGTACGTCCGCATCCTGAAGACCCTGATGCAGGGCGAGGGCTACCCGATGATCGGGTCCCACGACCCCCGCCTGATCGCCATCGCCCAGGAGCTGGGCCGCAAGGCCGGGCGCAAGCTGGACGAGTACGAGTTCCAGATGCTGTACGGCATCCGCAGCGACGAGCACATCCGGCTCGCCGCGGAGGGCCACCGCATGCGTGTCTACACCGCGTACGGCACCGACTGGTACGGGTACTTCATGCGCCGCCTCGCCGAGAAGCCGGCCAACCTGCTGTTCTTCGGCCGCTCCATCCTCACCAAGGGCTGAGCCCTCCTCCACCCCCTCTACTTGAAGGAGCAACGGACACCATGGACGCTGTGACCCAGGTCCCCGCGCCGGTCAACGAGCCGGTTCACTCCTACGCCCCGGGCTCCCCGGAGCGCGCCCGCCTGGAGGCCAAGCTCAAGGAGCTCAGCCAGAACCCCATCGACCTGCCGATGACCATCGGCGGCGAGAAGCGGATGGGCGGCGGCGAGCGCGTCCAGGTCGTGCAGCCCCACAACCACAAGGCCGTCCTCGGCACCTTCGCCGGTGCCACCGAGCAGGACGCCCAGGACGCGATCGACGCCGCCCTGGCCGCCGCCCCGGCCTGGCGCGCGATGTCGTTCGACGACCGCGCCGCGATCATCCTGCGCGCCGCCGAGCTGCTGTCCGGCCCGTGGCGCGAGACGCTGGCCGCCTCCACGATGCTCGGCCAGGGCAAGACCGCCCAGCAGGCCGAGATCGACTGCCCCTGCGAGCTGGTCGACTTCTGGCGCTTCAACGTGCACTACGCGCGCCAGATCCTCGCCGAGCAGCCCCCGGCCAACTCCCCGGGCGTGTGGAACCGCATGGACCACCGCCCGCTGGAGGGCTTCGTCTACGCGATCACGCCGTTCAACTTCTCGGCCATCGCCGCCAACCTGCCGACCGCGCCCGCGCTCATGGGCAACGTCGTCGTGTGGAAGCCGTCCCCGACGCAGACCCACGCCGCCGTGCTGCTCATGCAGCTCCTGGAGGAGGCCGGTCTGCCCAAGGGCGTCATCAACCTGGTGACCGGCGACGGCATCGCCGTCTCCGAGGTGGCCCTGAACCACCGCGACCTGGCCGGCATCCACTTCACCGGCTCCACCCCGACCTTCCAGCACCTGTGGAAGACCGTCGGCAACAACATCGCCAACTACCGCACCTACCCGCGGCTCGTCGGCGAGACCGGTGGCAAGGACTTCGTCGTCGCCCACCCGTCGGCCGACCCCGCGATCCTGAAGACCGCGCTGACCCGCGGCGCCTTCGAGTACCAGGGCCAGAAGTGCTCGGCGACCTCGCGCGCCTACATCCCGGCCTCTATCTGGAACGCGGGCTTCAAGGAGGCGTTCGCGGCCGAGGTCGACTCGATCACCATGGGTGACGTCACCGACCTGTCGCACTTCATGGGCGCCGTCATCGACGACCGCTCCTTCGCGAAGAACAAGGCCGCGATCGATCGCGCCGCCGCCGACCCGGCGTGCACGATCGTCGCGGGCGGCAGCTACGACGACTCGGTGGGCTACTTCGTCCGCCCGACCGTCATCGAGTGCACCGACCCGGAGAACGAGGTCTTCACGACCGAGTACTTCGGCCCGATCCTCGCCGTCCATGTCTACGAGGACGACCAGTACGACGCGATGCTCGCCCAGATGGAGTCGGTCTCCGACTACGCCCTGACCGGGTCCGTCATCGCCAACGACCGCGCGGCGGCCGCGTACACGATGGAGAAGCTGCGGTACGCCGCGGGCAACTTCTACATCAACGACAAGTCGACCGGTGCCGTCGTCGGCCAGCAGCCCTTCGGCGGCGGCCGCGCCTCGGGTACGAACGACAAGGCCGGCGCCCCTCAGAACCTCCAGCGCTGGACCCTCACCCGGGCCATCAAGGAGACCCTGGTCCCGCCGACCGAGTACACCTACCCCCACCAGGGCTGACGCCCTCCGGGGCGCCCGTCGCCCCGCCCCGAGTCCCGCCCCCCGTCCGGTTCCCCTGCCGGACGGGGGGCGGTTTCCATACCGGGGTCAGCTCCACCCGCGCACGATCAGCGCCAGCCCCACCGCGAAGCCGCCGCCGAGCAGCACCAGGTAGGGCCCGTACAGCCGGCGGTGGCGGCGCAGCAGCAGGCCGAACGCGCCGAAGGCGAGCCCCACCGTCAGGGTCCGCGCGCCCCGCGCCGCCGCCGAAGCGGCCACCCAGTCCGCCGCGGGCACCGAAGCCCGCCCCGCCTCGGCCCCGTACACCTTGAACGGGATGCCGTTCCACGGCTGGTGGCGGACGGCCCGCGCCCCCTCCACCGTCAGCTCCGCGCGCACCTGTGCCCGCATCCGGTCCGTGGTCAGCGGGGCGGGCAGCTGACCGCCCGCCGCCGCCAGGTGCAGCGCGAGCAGCCCGCCCACCAGGCTCCCGGCCAGCGCGCCGAGCGACATCCTCAGGGCCGCGCGCGGCACCGCCACGCACACCACCGCGAGCAGCAGCTCCGGCATCAGCGGCCAGCTCAGCGCCTCCGCGAACGCCCAGCAGAAGGCCAGCGGCAGCCCCGCGCGGGACGTGACGACCGAGGCGACCCGCCTGCGCACCGCCGAGTCCCGCAGCGGTTCGGCCACCGTACGGTCGTGCAGCGCGCGCACCGCGTCCCGGGCCTCCTCCGGGGTGACCCCGGCGGGCAGCGGCGCACCGATGGTCACCCGGACCAGGGACGACCGGAGCCGGCCGTGCTTGGGCAGCAGCCGGTCCGTGCCCGCGATGCCCACCGGCACGACCGGGACGCCCGCCTCCTCGGCCAGCACCAGCGCCCCCTTGTGGAACGAGCCCAGGGTGCCGTCCTCGGCGCGGGTGCCCTCCGGGAAGAGCACGACCGCCCGGCCCTCGCGCAGCTCGCCGGTCATCGTCAGCAGGTCCGCCATCCCGCCGCCCGCCCGCCGCACCGGGAACCCGGCCGCCAGCCTGCGGCAGATCCGGCGCCGCCACGGAGAGGCGAACCAGTAGTCCGCCGCCGCGCCGATCGCCGGGCTGTGCCGGGCGTCCAGCGCGGCCAGGAGCGCCGCCGTGTCCGCGTGCGAGCTGTGGTTGGCGACGACCACGCAGCCGCCGCGCGGCAGCCGGCCGCGCCGCTCGATGCCGCCGGTGAGGCTGAGCACGCCCCACCACAGCCCGCGCCGCAGCGCGGAGGCGACCCGCGAGCGCACCGGGAGGACACCGGAGGTGCGTACCAGCGTGCTTCCGAGAGGCTTCACGTCATCACCATCGCCAGGAGGAGGGCCACCAGCAGGGAGTCGATCCGGTCGAGCAGGCCGCCGAAGCCCGGCAGCCAGCTGCCCGCGTCCTTCACCCCGGACTCGCGCTTGACCATGGACTCGACCAGGTCGCCGAGCACACAGCCGCCGACGACCGCCGCCCACAGCGACGGACTGAACACGCCGAGCACCAGCAGCAGCGCCCCGGTGGCGGCGGCCGCGCCCAGCACCCCGGCCCACGTCTTGTTCGGGGAGAGCGGCGACAGCGGCCGGGCCAGCGGACCGCGCCGCCCCAGCGCCGTACCGCCGCACCAGGCGCCGACGTCCCCGAGCGCCACCGCCAGGCCCACCGCGACCGCCGTGTCCCCGAGCGTGACCAGGCCGGTCAGCGGCAGCGGGATCCACAGCAGCCCGAAGGCGGTCCGGGCGGTGCGGGTGAAGCCCGTGCGGTCGTCGCCGCCCAGCACGGAGGGGAGCGCCGCCGCGACGAGCAGCAGGGCCGCCGTCCGCAGGTCCAGCAGGTGCGGGGCGAGCCAGGCCAGCCCAGGCAGGACCGCCGACGCCGCCGCGAGGACGGCCAGGTCGCCCCGGCGCAGCCCCGCCATCCGGGCGTACTCACCGGCCGCGACCACGCCGAGCCCGGCGGCCAGCGCGTACGTGCCGCCGCCGCCCAGGAAGAACGCCCCCAGGAAGACCGGCGCGACCACGGCCCAGGTCCGCCACCGCTTGCGGAGCTCGGCGCGCATCCGGACCCTCGCGGGCAGCACCGCGACGGCGACCCCGCCCGCGCCCAGCACGCCCGCGACCAGCGGCACCGCGCGGACGGCGGCCTCCTCGGCGATCAGGACGGCGCTCATGCCGGCTCCCGCCAGAGGCCGGCCAGCCGGAGCGCGGCGGTGAGCAGGGAGCCCGCGGCGATCACGGCCAGGACCGGGACGGCCCAGCCGCTCGCGGCGGCGATCACGACGAGCAGGCAGCGCTCCGTCTTGCCGACCGGGCCCCCGTTGCGGCGGGGCGCCCCGGCGGCGGCCCCGGCCAGCGACACCCAGGAGGGCAGCGTGGCCGCGAGACCGGCCAGGGCGACCAGCCAGAGCGGGGCGAGCGTCAGGAATCCGGCCAGCACGAGGAGGTCGGCGACCCGGTCGCCCAGCTCGTTGAGGACAGCGCCGCGCCGGGTGGTGCGGCCGGTGTCCCGGGCGAGCGCCCCGTCCAGGTTGGCGAAGGCGAGCCGCGCCGCGAGCAGGACGGCGACCGGCAGGGCGGCGACCGGGGCGGGCAGCCAGGCCAGGGCGGCGGCGGCACCGGCCGCGGCGGCCACCCCGGCGGCGGTGAGGGTGTCGGGCGACACCTCACGGCGGACCAGCGCGGCGCGGACGCCGGAGAGCCGGTCCGCGTACCAGGGCTTGAGAGCGTAGAGGCCGTTCATGGCTGCAACTCTCGTGCGACGCACGTTTTTTCGACACGGCCCGGGTACTCAAGTACGCCTGAGTACGCGCGCGGCCCCGCCTACGCGGCGGTGCGGATCAGCATCTTCCCGGTGTTCTCGCCGCGCAGCATGCCCAGGAAGCCGTCCACGGTCCGCTCGAAGCCGTCCACGACCGTGACGTCCGGGGCGATCCCGCCGCTGCGCAGGTGCGGCACCAGCAGCGCCTCCAACTCGCCCTGTGCATCGCGGTGGTTGCGGACGAGGACGCCTTCGAGGCGCAGGCTCTTGCCGACCACGTCGAACAGG
The DNA here is from genome assembly GCF_036346615.1 of Streptomyces sp. NBC_00523. Taxonomy (NCBI): domain Bacteria; kingdom Bacillati; phylum Actinomycetota; class Actinomycetes; order Kitasatosporales; family Streptomycetaceae; genus Streptomyces; species Streptomyces sp. NBC_00523. The sequence continues at coordinate 5,285,519 of NZ_CP107836.1, forward strand.
TTGCGCGGGGCGGGCGGCGGCGTGTGCGCCGAGTGGTACTGGGCGATGGCGCCGACCCAGGCGATGCGGCCGAAATCGCGCATCGCCGCGATCACACCCTCCAGATGCTCGCCGCCCACGTTGTCGACGGCCGCGTCGATCCCGTCCGGCGCGGCCTTCGCCAGCAGCTCGCCGACCGGCCCGTCGTGGTAGTCGAACGCCGCGTCGAAGCCGAACTCCCCGGTGAGCCGGGCGACCTTGGCGGCCGAGCCCGCGCTGCCGATGATCCGGCCGGCGCCGAGCAGCCGGGCGATCCGGCCCACCGCGGTGCCCACCCCGCCCGCGGCGGCGGAGACGAAGAGGTTCTGGCCGGGGCGGAGTTCCAGGACGCGGGTCAGGGCCGCGTAGGCGGTGAGGCCCGTGCCGCCGAGGATCGAGAGGTGGGCGGTCAGCGGCACCCCCTCGTACGACGGGAGGCGGCGGGTGCCTTCGGTACCGGCGGTGACCAGGGCGTGGGTGCGCCAGCCCTGCCGGTGGAAGACGAGGTCGCCCTCCGCGAGGCCCGGGTCGCGGGAGGCGGTGACCCGGCCCACGGCACGGCCCTCCAGCGGGGCGCCCAGCTCCCAGCCGCCGTCCATCTCCTCGCGGTGGTACGGGTCCACGGAGAGGTAGAGGTTCTCCACCAGGGCCTGTCCGGGGGCGGGTTCGGACACGGGTGACTCGGTGAGGGTGAAGAGGTCCGGGGTGGGGAAGCCCGTGGGGCGGGCGGTCAGGTGGAAGGCGCGGGCGGTGCGTGTCGTCGTCATGGCAGCGACCGTAGGGAGGAACTTTCGGGCCCGGCAGGGTGTTGCGCCGATGGAAAGGCCGTTTCCATGAACGGCGTTCATGGAACGAGGGGAACCCGCACGATGGCCGACCTGACCCCGCACGAGCTGCGCATCCTGCTCGCCGTCGAGAGGGCGGGCAGCTTCTCCGGCGCCGCCGCGGCCCTGGACATGACGCAGTCCGCCGTCTCCCACGCGATCCGCACCACCGAGCGCAGGATCGGCGCGGTTCTTTTCGAACGGGGCCGCAAGGGTGCCATGCCCACCGCGGCGGGCTCCACCACCCTCGGGTACGCCCGTCGTGTGCTGCGGCTGCTGGAGGTGATGGGCGCCGAGGCGCGGGCGGCGGCGGCCGGACCCGGGGCGGACGCCGTACCGGCCGGGCCGCTGCGGATCGCGGCCTTCCGCAGCGCCGCCCTGCATCTGCTGCCGCCCGCGCTGGAACGGCTGCGGACCCGGCACCCGGGGATCGAGCCGGTGGTGCGGGTGGTCCGCGAGCTGGGGCGGGGCACGGCGGGCGAGGTCCTGGACGGGCGCGCCGATCTGGGGATCGCGACGATGGGCGGCTCCTCACCGGTGCCGGACGAGCTGGTCGGGGGAGTGCTGCGGGAGGAGGAGTACGCCCTCGTGCACCCGGCCGGTCATCCGGCACCCCGGACGCTCCCGCTGCTGGACTGGGCCGAGAACTGCACCTCGTACACGCGGGAGTGGTGGGCGGCGCAGGACTGGATCCCGCGGGCGACCGTGGAGGCGGAGGACGACGGAGCGGTGCTCTCGATGGTGTCCGCCGGTCTCGGGATGGCGATCATGCCCGGACTGTCCCTGTGCGGAGCACCCGACTCGGTTGAGATCACCGCTCTCGGACCGGAGCGCCCGACCCGCTCCGTGGGCTATGTCACCACCCCTGAGCTGGCACGATCCGCGGCCGTCCGGGCCCTGATCAGGGAGCTGAGGGGGAGCGGAGGGTGAGCGGCGGGTAGGCCGGCGCAAACCTCCGTCTCAGATAGTAGGAAGTCCGAGTAATTGTGGAGACAGACCGGCCGGGCTGTTCTAGCTTTGTAGGAGCCGAACGTCTCGCTAGATCAAGCGACTGGCGGTCGAGAGCGCGTGCCCTGTGCAGGCAACCCCTGCGGCGCCCGTTCCCCGCCCCTTCCGGCGCCTCGAAATCAACGATCTCGACATCACCCCACGCTGTTCGATCTCGAAATCCTCGCGATCTCAAGGAGTCGATCCACCATGGCCGAGACCACCACCCGCCGCCGTGTCCGTCACGCCCACCGCCCGACCGAGTCGGAGCGGCAGGCTGCCGCCGCCGCCCTGCAGCGCGCCCTCGACCGCAGGGACAACGGCGGCTCCACCGGTCACTGACCGGTCCCCCTCGGGCCGCGCTCAGCCGCGGCTGATCTCGAAGTGGTCGACGCGCTCGCCCGACTCGGCGAGGGCGGTGACCTTCATCCGGGGGTGCCGTCCGGCCTCCACCTCCACCGCGAGGAACGAGAAGCCGGTGTACCGCACCCGCGACCACTCCACGGTCTCGGCGGCCTTCGCACCGCCCTTGGCCACGTGGTACGTGTTCACGCTCTCCAGGTCCGCGACATGCCCCTCGTAGCTGTCGGGCACCGGGAAGTCGTACAGCGCCTTGCCCGCGCCGCCCGCCGTGACGTAGACGATGCCGTCCCGGCGGGGGTCGGTGCGCTCGCCGATCGGCACCGGGCGCTTGACGGCGTTCCTCAGGATCGCGTCGGTGCGCTCGTAGACGTGGTTGTGCCCGTTGATCACCAGGTCCACCTGGTGCTTCTCGAAGAGCGGCACCCAGGCGTCGCGCACCCCGCCGTCCGAGGCGTGCGCGTTGGTCGTGGAGAAGGCGCAGTGGTGGAAGAAGACCACCAGGAAGTCGATGTCCCGGCGCGCCCGCAGCTCGCCGAGGCGCCGGTCCAGCCAGCGGGTCTGGCGGCCGCCGCTGATGCCGAAGTTGGCGGGGATCTCGTAGCTGACGTCGTTGGCGTCGAGCGCGATCACGCCCACGTTGCCGTGGACGAAGGAATAGGCGCCGGGCTGGTTGACCGGGTCCGGGCCGTTGTCCGGCAGGGTCCAGCGCGCGTTCTGGCCGCCGTAGCCGTCCGGCGAGTACCACGCCTCCATGTCGTGGTTCCCGGTCGTCACCATCCACGGCACGGTCTTGGAGACCGTCTCCGTCTGTGCCAGGAACTGGTCCCAGGTCCGCGCGTCATACGTGTCGGTGGTCTGCCCGGAGCCCGACGGGTCCGCGTAGCAGATGTCCCCGGCGTGCAGGTGGAAGGCCGGATTCTGGCCCAGGATCAGCTGGTCGTTGCCGAGCGCGTGGTAGCTGACGCCCTGGTCGCCGAAGGCGGTGAAGGTGAAGTTCTCCGCCCGGGCGGGCGCGGTGGTGAAGGTGCCGAGCGTGCCCAGGTTGCGCGCCTCCGCCGGGTCGAAGCCCTGGTGGCCGACGCCGTAGTAGTACGTGGTGCCGGGCTTCAGCCGCTCCAGCGACGCGTGTACGTAGAACTGCTCGGCCGCCGCGATCTTGCCGTTGTTCAGCTGCGGCGTCGTCAGGTGGCGCACCTCCGCGTCGATCCGGCGGCTCAGCGCCCACGGCTTCAGCCCGATGCGGATGTACGGGCGGCGCACCGCGAACGGCACCTGCCAGGAGACCGCCATCTGCGTCCTCGGGTCCGCCCCGTACGCCAGGTGCCGGCCGAAGGGCGCCACCAGCGCGCCGTCGACCCGGGTGGTGCTGTGCGAGGTGAGTACGGTGGGGGCCGCGTACGCGGGGGAGGAGGCGAGGCCGATCCCGGCGCCGGCCACGGCCGCGGTCGCCACGCCGGTGCGCAGCGCCCCGCGGCGGGTGAGCCGGGTGCGGAGGTAGTCGTGCTGCTCGGCCATGCTCATGCGGCCGGCGAGCTTCTCGGGGATGCCGAAGCGGGGGATGTCCATGGGCGACAACCTCCACCGCCCGGCTGACGCCCTCCGGTCGAATGGGTGAACGGTACACGTACAGATGATCATGTGTCCGTATGGTGGACGGAACGTGTCATGGGGTGGGACGAGCAGTAGGGTGCCACCATGTCTCGCAGCATCAATCTCGCAGTGATCCCCGGTGACGGTATCGGCCAGGAGGTCGTGGCCCAGGGCCTCAAGGTCCTCAACGCTGTTCTCCCGCAGGATGTGAAGCTGGAGACCAAGGAGTACGACCTTGGCGCCCAGCGCTGGCACCGTACCGGTGAGACCCTTCCCGACGCGGAGCTCGACGCCCTCAAGGGCCACGACGCCATCCTGCTCGGCGCGATCGGCGACCCGTCCGTGCCCTCCGGCGTCCTGGAGCGGGGGCTGCTGCTGAAGCTGCGCTTCGCCTTCGACCACTTCATCAACCTGCGGCCGTCGAAGCTCTTCCCGAACACCGAGACCCCGCTCGCCGGCCGTCCGGACATCGACTTCGTCGTCGTCCGCGAGGGCACCGAGGGTCCGTACACCGGCAACGGCGGCTCGCTGCGCACCGGCACGGAGCACGAGGTCGCCACCGAGGTCAGCCTCAACACCGCCTTCGGTGTCGAGCGGGTCGTCCGGGACGCCTTCGAGCGCGCCGCCGCCCGCCCGCGCAAGAAGCTGACGCTGGTCCACAAGAACAACGTCCTGGTCTACGCGGGCCACCTGTGGAAGAACATCTTCGACAAGGTCGCCGCGGAGTACCCGCAGGTCACCACCGACTACCTGCACGTCGACGCCGCGACGATCTTCTTCGTCACGCAGCCGGAGCGCTTCGACGTCATCGTCACCGACAACCTCTTCGGCGACATCCTCACCGACCTCGCCGCAGCCGTCTCCGGCGGCATCGGCCTGGCCGCCTCCGGCAACATCAACCCGACGGGTGCCTTCCCGTCGATGTTCGAGCCGGTCCACGGCTCCGCCCCCGACATCGCGGGGCAGGGCAAGGCCGACCCGACCGCCACGATCCTCTCCGTCGCCCTCCTGCTGCGCCACCTCGGCTACGAGGCCGAGGCCGTGCGCATCGAGGACGCCGTCTCCGCCGACCTCGCGGAGCGCGACGGAACGGCCCGTACGACCGACGAGATCGGCGACGCCCTCGCGGTACGCGTAGCGGGCTGACCCGACGACTCCACCACGAAGCCGCCGGGTCGCAGACGCACCCGGCGGCTTCTCCTGTGCGGCCCCGGGTGTCACCATCGAACCCTGGACCGCAATCACGCCATTTCGTGCACGGCACCCTTCGAGAGATAATCGAACGGGGCCGTGGCTCGCAGCGAAGCTCGGACGTCCTAGCACTTGAAGGCGTGCACGCGGTCCTACACACACATCACGGTGAAGGACACGCACTCATGACGACCACGATCGAGCTCAAGCCCTCCTCGAACCCGCTGTCCGACGCGGAGCGCGAGGCGATCCTGGCCCAGCCCGGATTCGGCCGCTACTTCACCGACCACATGGTGACGATCAAGTGGACCGAAGGCCGCGGCTGGCACGACGCCCAGCTCGTCCCGTACGCGCCGCTGTCGATCGACCCGGCCAACATGACGCTCCACTACGGCCAGGAGATCTTCGAGGGCCTGAAGGCGTACCGCCAGCCCGACGGCTCCGTCGCCACCTTCCGCCCCGAGGCCAACGGCGAGCGCTTCCGCTCCTCCGCCCGCCGCCTCGCCATGCCGGAGCTGCCCGTCGAGACGTTCGTCGCGGCCTGCGACGCGCTCGTCCAGCAGGACGCGGCCTGGGTCCCGGCCCACGGTGGCGAGGAGTCCCTGTACCTGCGCCCCTTCATGATCGCGACCGAGGTCGGCCTCGGCGTGCGGCCGGCCAACGAGTACCTGTTCCTGGTCATCGCCTCGCCGGCCGGTGCCTACTTCCCGGGCGGCGTGAAGCCCGTCTCCATCTGGCTCTCCGAGGACCGGGTCCGCGCCGTCCCCGGCGGCATGGGCGACGCCAAGACCGGCGGCAACTACGCCGCCTCCCTCCTCGCCCAGGCCGAGGCCGCCGCCAAGGGCTGCGACCAGGTCGCCTACCTCGACGCCGTCGAGCACAAGTGGGTGGAGGAGCTGGGCGGCATGAACCTCTACTTCGTGTACGGGGACCGGATCGTCACCCCGTCCCTCACCGGCTCCCTGCTCGCCGGCATCACCCGGGACTCGCTCCTCAAGCTTGCGAGTGACCTCGGCTACACCTCCGAGGAGTCCCGCGTCTCCATCGACCAGTGGCGCGAGGACACCGCCGCCGGCACCCTCACCGAGGTCTTCGCCTGCGGCACCGCCGCCGTCATCACCCCCGTCGGCACGGTGAAGAGCGCGGGCGGCGAGTGGACCCAGGGCGACGGCACCCCCGGCCCGGTCACCCTCAAGCTGCGCGAGCGCCTGCTCGACATCCAGCGCGGCACCGCCGAGGACACCCACGGCTGGATGCACTCCCTGGCCTGAGCAAGCTGTACGGGGAGCCCCCGGTGTCTCGCCGGGGGCTCCCCGTACGCCCGCATCCTGAGACGGGCGGTTCACGGCGGCGGTCCTGTGCCAGACTGCTTCCGTGTCCTCGTTCGTCATGATTATTGGCAGCAGGCGCGCCGGTCCGCAGTGACCGTCCCGTACCACCACGTACGGCGCGGCCACCGTGCCCCAGACCCGCGCGCAGACCTCTCGCACCCGCGAGGGGTTTTTTGTTTTCCGGCCTCCACCTCGGCCGGGGCAAGCGGCGCGCGGGATGATGGGGGCAAGTGGAGCCAGATCGTCCGGATCCACTCATCCGACAGGAGTCAGACCAGCAATGACCACCAAGGCCAAGCCCACCGACGACAGCTTCCATGTCTTCGACACCACGCTGCGCGACGGTTCACAGCGTGAAGGCATCAACCTGACGGTCGCCGACAAACTGACCATCGCCCGGCACCTGGACGAGTTCGGCGTCGGCTTCATCGAGGGCGGCTGGCCCGGCGCCAACCCCCGCGACACCGAGTTCTTCGCCCGCGCCCGCCAGGAGATCGAGTTCAAGAACGCCGAGCTGGTCGCCTTCGGCGCGACCCGCAGGGCGGGCGGAACCGCCGCCGAGGACCCCCAGGTCAAGGCGCTGCTGGAGTCCGGCGCCCCGGTGATCACGCTGGTCGCCAAGTCCCACGACCGCCACGTGGAGCTCGCGCTGCGCACCACGCTGGAGGAGAACCTGGAGATGGTCCGCGACACCGTCGCCCATCTCCGCGAGCAGGGCCGCCGGGTCTTCGTGGACTGCGAGCACTTCTTCGACGGATACCGCGCCAATCCCGAGTACGCCAAGGCCGTCGTCAAGGCCGCCGCCGAGGCCGGCGCCGACGTTGTCATCCTCTGCGACACCAACGGCGGGATGCTCCCGGCCCAGATCCAGGCCGTCGTCTCCACGGTCCTCGCCGACACCGGCGCCCGGCTCGGCATCCACGCCCAGGACGACACGGGCTGCGCCGTCGCCAACACCCTCGCCGCCGTCGACGCGGGCGCCACGCACGTCCAGTGCACCGCCAACGGCTACGGCGAGCGCGTGGGCAACGCCAACCTCTTCCCGGTCGTCGCCGCGCTGGAGCTCAAGTACGGCAAGCGGGTCCTCCCCGACGGCGCCCTCGCCGACATGACCCGCGTCTCGCACGCCATCGCCGAGGTGGTCAACCTGACCCCCTCCACGCACCAGCCGTACGTCGGCGTCTCGGCCTTCGCCCACAAGGCCGGGCTGCACGCCTCCGCGATCAAGGTCGACCCGGACCTCTACCAGCACATCGACCCCGCCCTCGTCGGCAACACCATGCGGATGCTGGTCTCCGACATGGCCGGGCGGGCCTCCATCGAGCTGAAGAGCGACGAGCTCGGCGTCGACCTCGGGGGAGACCGGGAGCTGGTCGCCCGGGTCGTCGCCCGGGTCAAGGAGCGCGAGCTCAAGGGCTACACGTACGAGGCCGCCGACGCCTCCTTCGAGCTGCTGCTGCGCGCCGAGGCCGAGGGCCGGGTGCGGCGCTACTTCCGCATCGAGTCCTGGCGGGCCATCGTGGAGGACCGCCCCGACGGCACCCACGCCAACGAGGCGACCGTGAAGCTGTGGGCCAAGGGCGAGCGGATCGTCGCCACGGCCGAGGGCAACGGCCCGGTCAACGCCCTGGACCGGGCGCTGCGCGTGGCCCTGGAGCGGATCTACCCGCAGCTCGCCAAGCTGGAGCTGACGGACTACAAGGTCCGCATCCTGGAGGGCCGTACCGGCACCGACTCCACCACCCGCGTCCTGATCACCACGGGCGACGGGACCGCCGAGTGGTCGACCGTCGGGGTCGCCGAGAACATCATCTCCGCGTCCTGGCAGGCGCTGGAGGACGCGTACACCTACGGGCTGCTGCGCGCCGGCCTCGAACCGACCGACTGACCGCACGGGGCCGTCTCCCGCACACGCCCGCCCCCGTCCGCCCGCCTCAACCGGCAGGGCGCACGGGGGCGTTCGCGTGTACGGCCCCGTACGGGGACTGAGTGAACGGGATTCACGTGCTCGCGTCAAGAGGTGTTTGTGTTCATAAGTTGAACGCAAGGACCGTGTTCTTCTCGTTATCAGATGGGTACGGACCAATCTCGACGTGAAGTATTGACGGCGGTGTTTCTGCGGGGTTAACTCACGCCACCAACGCCGGTACCGGTTCCGGAACCGGTTGCGGTACCGGTTCCATCGCCGGCCGTTGCGGCCGTTCTCATCTGTCCCGTTGTGTCCTGGAGGCCTCGATGCGCGTCACCATCGCTGATGTCGCCCGTGAGGCCGGCGTCAGCAAGACGACCGTCTCCCGGGTCATCAACACCAAGGGCGAGGTGGACGGTTCGACGGCCGCTCGCGTTCGCGCGGTGATCGCGCAGCTCGGCTACGTGCCCAGCTCGGGCGCCGTCGGTCTGGCCCGCGGCAGCAGCCGTACGGTCGGCATGCTGGTGCCCTCGCTGACCTGGCCCTGGATGGGCGAACTGCTCCAGGGCGTGGTCGACACCGTCGAGGCCGCCGACTACGGGCTGCTGCTGTTCACCTGCAATCGCGGGGCGGAGTCCGTGGAGCGCTTCACCAGCCAGGTGTCGGCGCGGGCCTTCGACGGACTGGTGGTGGTGGAACCCGAGAACACCCTGGACCACCTCACGGAACTGCACCGCGACGGCCTGCCGATCGTGCTCATCGACGATCGCGGCCACCACCCCGAATTCCCCTCCGTCGTGACCACCAACCACGAAGGAGGCGCGTCGGCCGCCCGCCATCTGCGGGACGCCGGTCGCACCAGGCCCGTCGTGATCACCGGCCCCCCGCACTTCGGCTGCGTACGCGACCGGCTGGCCGGGTTCGTCTCGGTCCTCCCCACGGACCACGTCGTCATGGGGGACTTCACCGAACTCTCCGGCCGGCTCGCCGTGGAGGAACTCCTCGCCTCGGGCACGGAGTTCGACTCGGTCTTCGCGCACAACGACATCACCGCGGCGGGCGTGCTGCGGGCGTTGCGCGCCGCGGGGAAGACCGTGCCCGGTGACATCGCCGTCGTCGGCTTCGACGACATCCCGATGTCCGAGCACACCGAACCGCCCCTGACCACCGTGCGCCAGCCCACCCGGCAGATGGGTGAGATGGCCGCGCGGATGCTCCTCTCCCACCTGGGCGGCACGCTCGCACCGGACACCCCGGTCGTGCTCCCCACCGAATTGGTCGTGCGCCACTCGGCGCCCTAGCGGACAAGGGCACCCCCAGGCCCACACCGCACCCGCACCACCGCACAGCCGTACCAGGGCGCGCCCAGCGCTGCCCGTTTCCGGATCCCAAGACCCGCCAGTCCCTCCTGGAGTCGTTATGTCCGCACGCCGTCACACGCTGAGAGCCGCCGCGCTCGCCACCGCGGTGGTCGCACTCGCCGCAGGCTGTTCCTCGGCCAACTCGAACCACAACAAGAACGGCGGCAGTGCCGCTTCGGGCGTCCTGAACATCGGCAAGCCGGACGGGCCGCAGACGAACAACAGCAACCCGTTCCTGAACACCTCGGCCGGTGCCACCCTCGGCTACCGCTGGATGATCTACGAGCCGCTGGCGATGGTCCGCCAGATCAAGCCCGCCGAGAAGCCCGACCCGTGGCTGGCGACCGACTGGAAGTGGGACCTCAACTTCCAGAAGGTCACCCTCACCATCGACGAGCGCGCGAAGTGGGCCGACGGCAAGCCGCTGACCGCCGACGACGTGGCGTACACCTTCGAGCTGCTGAAGAAGCACCCGGCGCTCAACGCCGACGGCATCCAGTGGGGCGGTGTCGAGGTCAAGGACAAGAAGGTCATCCTGACCTTCAACAGCTCGCAGTACGTCAACCAGAACAAGATCCTCCAGCAGTACATCGTGCCGAAGCACATCTGGGAGAAGGTCGACAACCCGGAGACCTGGCCGAACCGGAACCCGGTCGGCTCCGGCCCGTACAAGCTGAAGACCTTCACGCCGCAGACCACCACCCTGGTCGCGACGCCCACCTACTGGAAGGGCTCGACCAAGGTCAAGGAGCTGCGGTACAGCACGTACAACGACAACAACGCGGCGACCACCGCGCTGGCCAGCGGCAAGCTGGAGTGGTCGTTCGTCTTCATGCCGGACTTCAAGAAGCTGTTCATCGACAAGGACCCGAAGAACCACAAGCTGTGGTTCCCGTCCGGTCTCGGCATCCACGGCCTCTGGATCAACACCGCCCGCAAGCCGTTCGACAACGCGGCGCTCCGCAAGGCCATGGCGATGGTGGTCGACCGCAACGCCATCTACACGCAGGCCGAGGCGACCCTGTACCCGGAGATCACCAACCCCACCGGCATCCCGCTGCCGGCCGGTGAGTCCTTCATCTCCGACACGTACAAGAAGGCCACCACCAAGCCGGACGTCGCGGGCGCCACGCAGGTCCTGGAGAAGGCCGGCTTCACGCTCAGCGGCGGCGTCCTCAAGGACCCGTCCGGCAAGCCGGTGAAGCTCACCCTCACCGACCCGGCCGGCTGGAACGACTACATCACCGGCCTGTCGATCATCAAGGACAACTTCAAGAAGATCGGCATCGACGCCAAGGTCAAGACGCAGACCGCGGACTCCTGGAACGCGGACGTCGCCAACGGCAACTTCGACGCCACCCTGCACTGGACCAACAGCGGTGCCACGCCGTACGACATGTACCAGAACATCATGGACGGCGCCCTGCTCCAGCCCATCGGCAAGCCCTCGCAGTCCGGCAACTTCGGCCGCTTCAAGAGCACCGAGGCGACCGAGGCGCTGAAGGACTTCGCCCAGGCCACCACGGACACCGCCCGCAAGCAGGCGATGGACGCGCTCCAGAAGATCATGGTCGAGCAGGCGCCGATGATCCCGACCGCGGCGGCTCCCGTCGGGGCGGAGTACTCCACGAAGAACTGGGTGGGCTGGCCCACCGAGGACAACCCGTACGCGGACCCGCAGCACACCCAGCGCACCTCGCTGGAAGTCGTGCTGAATCTCAAGCCCGCCAAGTAGTACGCAGGGATCAGGTACCGGCCATGTCTGAACAGCCAGAGAACAACCACATCGTGCTCGAAGCACGCGGAGTCACCAAGCACTTCGCCGTACGGCGCAACGCCCGCGATCTCCTCGCGCGCACCCGCCGTACCGTCCACGCCGTGGACGACGCCTCGCTGCAACTGCGGCGCGGCACCGTCACGGCACTGGTGGGGGAGTCGGGCTCCGGGAAGTCCACCGTCGCCAGACTGCTCGCGCAGCTGTATCCGCTCACCTCGGGCGAGATCCACCTGAACGGGCAGCCGGCGAAGGCCGGACGTGGCCGGTCCTTCCGCAGTTACGTACGCCGGGTCCAGCTCATCTTCCAGGACCCGTTCGCCTCGCTGAACCCCGTGCACACCGTGCGCTACCACCTGACCCGGTCGCTGAAGATCCACGGCCGGGCGGGCAAGGGCGAGGCGGAACTGGAACAGAACCTGACCGCTCTGCTGAACCGCGTCCAGCTGACTCCTCCTCATCAGTACCTGGACAAGTTCCCGCACGAGCTGTCGGGCGGTCAGCGCCAGCGCGTGGCCATCGCCCGCGCGCTCGGCGCCGACCCCCAGGTCCTCCTGGCCGACGAGCCGGTCTCGATGCTGGACGTGTCCATCCGGCTCGGGGTGCTCAACCTGCTCAAGGACCTCAAGGACCGGCTGCACCTCGCGATCCTCTACATCACCCACGACATCGCGTCCGCCCGCTACTTCGCGGACACCACCCTGGTGATGTACGCCGGCCGCATAGTCGAGGGCGGTGACAGCGAGACCGTCACGCAGCGCCCCGCACACCCCTACACCCAGCTGCTCATCGCCTCCGCGCCGCACCCCGACCGGCAGGCCGCCGAGGACGAGCCGGAGGACCAGGGCAGCGGCGAGCCCCCGTCGCTCATCGCCCCGCCCGCCGGCTGCCGCTTCCACCCCCGCTGCCCCAAGGCGATGGAGCGCTGCCGCACCGAGCTGCCGCCCCGGTTCGACCTGGCCGACGGCCAGTGGGCCGCCTGCTGGCTCTACGACGGCACCGGTACCGCCCGCACCGACGACCACGAGAAGGAGGCTGCGAAGTGAAGTTCCTGCTCCAACGGCTCGCCTTCTACCTGGTCACGGCCTGGGCCGCCATCACGATCAACTTCCTCATCCCGCGCCTCATGCCCGGCGACCCCGTCCAGGCGCTCATCGCCCGCTTCCAGGGCCAGCTGGACACCAGCGCCATCGACTCGCTGAAGGCCCTCTTCGGGCTCGACAAGCAGCAGTCGCTGTGGGAGCAGTACACCGACTACTGGGTGCACCTGTTCCACGGCGACCTCGGCCTGTCGTTCACCTTCTTCCCGACCCCGGTCAGCGAGGTCATCGCGCAGTCGCTGCCCTGGACGCTGGCGCTCGTCGGGATCACCACACTGATCAGCTTCCTGCTCGGCACCGGCATCGGGGTCTTCACGGGCTGGCGGCGCGGTTCCTGGATGGACAACCTGCTCCCCGTCACCACCTTCATCTCCTCCATCCCGTACTTCTGGCTCGGGCTCATCGCGATCTCGCTGTTCGCCGTGAAGTGGCCGCTCTTCCCGGCCGACGGCGGCTACGACAACTCGCTGGTGCCCGCCTTCGACTGGCCGTTCATCTCCAGCGCGCTCTACCACGGGGTGCTGCCCGGCTTCACGATCGTCCTCAGCGCGGTCGCCGGCTGGATCCTCGGCATGCGGAACATGATGGTGACGGTGTCCAGCGAGGACTACGTCATGGTCGCCCAGGCCAAGGGCCTCTCCGAGCGCCGGGTGATGTTCGGCTACGCGGCACGCAACGCGATCCTGCCCAACATCTCCGGGTTCGCCCTCTCGCTCGGCTTCATCGTCGGCGGCACGCTCCTGGTGGAGATGGTCTTCTCCTACCCGGGCATCGGCTACCAGCTCTTCCAGGGCGTGGGCGCCAAGGACTACCCCCTCATGCAGGGCATCTTCCTCATCATCACGCTCTCCGTCCTGGCGGCGAACCTCCTCGCCGACATCCTCTACATGCTCCTCGACCCCCGTACCCGAAGGGAGGCGTAGGGCTGTGGCCGTCACCGCATCCGAGGTCGCCGTACTCGACGCGACCGAAACCCCGGCAGCGAGCAAGCGCAAGTTCCGGTTCCTGCGCGGCCGGAAGACCGCCATCGGCCTGGGCATCCTGCTCTTCTTCGTGCTGATCGCGATCATCGGCCCGTGGATCGCCCCGTACGACCCCAGCGCGATGAGCCAGGACCTGCTGGAGGCACCCTCCGGCTCGCACTGGTTCGGCACCACGCAGACCGGTCAGGACGTGCTCTCGCAGATCCTCGTCGGCACCCGGGGCGTCCTCGTCGTCGGCTTCGTCGCGGGCATCCTCGCCACCGCCCTGTCCGTGCTGATCGGCGTCACCGCCGGCTTCCTCGGCGGGCTGGCCGACGAGGCGCTGTCGCTGCTGTCCAACGTCTTCCTGGTCATCCCGGGACTGCCGCTGATCATCATCATCGCCAGCTTCGTCACGGACGCCGGCGACCTGCTCATCGCCTTCGTCATCGCCCTCACCTCCTGGGCCTGGGGCGCCCGCGTGCTGCGCGCCCAGACCCTGTCGCTGCGCCGCCGCGACTACGTGGAGGCGGCCCGCGCCACGGGCGAGCCGACCTGGCGGATCATCCTCTTCGAGGTGATGCCGAACCTCACCGCCGTCATCGCCTCCGGCTTCGTCGGCACGGTCATCTTCGCGATCCTCTCCGAGATCACCCTCGCCTTCATCGGCGTCGCCGACATCTCGAACTGGAACTGGGGGACCGTCCTGTTCTGGGCGCAGTCCAGCCAGGCACTGGCCCAGGGCGCCTGGTGGTGGTTCGTCCCGGCCGGGCTCTGCATCGCCCTGCTCGGCATGTCCCTCGCCCTGATCAACTTCGGCATCGACGAATTCGTCAACCCGCGCCTGCGCACCGAGACCGGCGGTTCCAAGAAGGTCAAGATGCGCGTCGGCTTCACCCCGGTGGCCCGCACCGGCACCAGCACCCCGCGCCACAAGGAGTCCCGCTCATGAGCGAGCCCGTCCTCACCATCAGCGGCCTCAACGTGGACTACGGGACCGGCACCGACGCCGTGCACGCCCTGCGCGACATCGACCTCACCCTGCACCGCGGCGAGGTCCTCGGCCTCGCCGGCGAGTCCGGCTCCGGCAAGTCCACCCTGGCCTACGCGGTCACCCGGCTCCTCTCCCCGCCCGGCGTCATCACCGGCGGCGAGGTCCACTACCACGGGCGCGACGGCCGGGCCATGGACCTGCTCGCCATGTCGGCGGCCGAGCTGCGCGCCTTCCGCTGGGCGGAGCTGTCCATCGTCTTCCAGGGCGCGATGAACTCGCTGAACCCCGTCTACACGGTGCACGCCCAGCTCACCGACGTACTCCAGGCGCACCGCCCGGAGATGAAGAAGGCCGACCGCACCGCCCGGGCCCGGGAGCTCCTCAGCCTCGTCGGGATCTCCCCGGACCGGCTCGGCGCCTACCCGCACCAGCTGTCCGGCGGCATGCGCCAGCGCGTGATGATCGCGATGGCGCTCGCCCTGGAGCCCGAGATCGTCATCATGGACGAGCCGACGACCGCGCTCGACGTGGTCATGCAGCGGCAGATCCTGCGGCAGCTGGTCCGGCTCCGCGAGGAGCTCGGCTTCTCGGTCGTCTTCATCACCCACGACATCTCGCTGCTGATCGAGTTCTCCGACCGGATCGCGATCATGTACGGCGGCCGGATCGTGGAGGAGGCGGGCGCCACCGAGATCTACCGCGACCCCCACCACCCGTACAGCGCCGGGCTGCTGCACTCCTTCCCCGCGCTGCACGGACCCCGCCGCGAACTCAGCGGCATCCCCGGCTCGCCCCCGCACCTCTCGGCGATGCCCACCGGCTGCGCCTTCCACCCCCGCTGCGCCAAGAAGGTCGAGGGCTGCGACACCCACGTCCCGGTGCTCGCGGCGCCCGGGACGGACGGCTCCCGCTCGGTGGCCTGCTGGCTCCACCACGAGGCCCCGGCCACCGCCGCCGCCCGCGCCTAGCCCCCGCCGGCCGCCGCCCCGAGCAACGCAACCACAGGAGAACCATGAACCTCGTCACCCCCCAGGCATACGCCCGCGAGATCGCCGCCCAGGCCGTACCCGGTCTGCCCGCCGGCTTCCGCTGGGGCGTCGCCACAGCCGCGTACCAGATCGAGGGCGCGGCGGCCGAGGACGGCAGAACGCCGTCCATCTGGGACACGTACTGCCGGGTGCCGGGCATGGTCGTCCGCGGTGAGAACGGTGACGTGGCGTGCGACCACTACCACCGCATGCCCGAGGACGTGCAGCTCATCGCGGACCTCGG
The DNA here is from genome assembly GCF_036346615.1 of Streptomyces sp. NBC_00523. Classification (NCBI taxonomy): domain Bacteria; kingdom Bacillati; phylum Actinomycetota; class Actinomycetes; order Kitasatosporales; family Streptomycetaceae; genus Streptomyces; species Streptomyces sp. NBC_00523. The sequence goes on from NZ_CP107836.1 coordinate 5,301,195, forward strand.
CGTCGACACGTACCGCTTCTCGCTGGCGTGGCCGCGCATCCAGCCGGGCGGCCGGGGCCCGGCCAACGCCAAGGGCCTCGACTTCTACAAGCGCCTGCTGGACGAGCTGGAGGCCAAGGGCATCACCCCCTGGGTCACCCTCTACCACTGGGACCTGCCGCAGGAGCTGGAGGACGCGGGCGGCTGGCCGGCGCGCGACACCGCGTACCGCTTCGCCGAGTACGCCGCGCTCGCCTACGACGCGTTCGGCGACCGGGTCAAGCACTGGACCACGCTCAACGAGCCCTGGTGCTCCGCGATGCTCGGGTACGCCTACGGCGGCCAGGCGCCGGGCCGGCAGAACCTCGGCGACGCCATCCACGCCGTGCACCACCTGCTCCTCGGCCACGGTCTCGCCTCCCAGTACCTGCGCGAGCAGGCCGCCGCCCGGGGCAACGACCTCGAACTCGGCATCACCCTCAACCTGGGCACCGCCTCCCCGGAGACCGACAGCCACGAGGACGCCGAGGCGTGCCGCCGCGCGGACGGCATGGGCGCCCGGCTCTACCTGGACCCGGTCGTCAAGGGCACCTACCCCGAGGACGTCGTCGCCGACCTCGCCGCCCAGGGCATCGAACTGCCCGTCCAGGACGGCGACCTGGCCGCGATCTCGACGCCGCTGGACGTGCTCGGGGTCAACTTCTACCGCGGTTCGCTGTTCTCCGGCGTGACGGAGGACGGCGCGACCACGGACGCGGAGGGGCTGCCCGTCACCCGTCAGGTGGAGCGCGACCTGCCGCGTACCGCCATGGACTGGGAGATCACCCCCACCGCCCTCACCGACCTGCTCGTCCGTCTGGAGAAGGACTACGGCCTCCCGACGGTCATCACGGAGAACGGCGCCGCCTTCGACGACACCGTCTCCGAGGACGGCGAGATCCACGATGCCGACCGCACCACCTATCTCGCCGATCACATCGCCGCCGTCGCCGCCGCCCGCGCCCAGGGCGCGGACGTGCGGGGCTACTTCGCCTGGTCGCTGATGGACAACTTCGAGTGGTCCTACGGCTACGACAAGCGGTTCGGCATCGTCCGCGTCGACTACGACACGCAGGTGCGGACGCTCAAGGACAGCGCCAAGTGGTACCGCGACACCATCCGGCTCACCCGCGACGCGTCATAGCCGCGACCGCGGGTGTGGCGCCTCACCCTCACCGATACGAACGGGACACCCCACCATGCCCTCTCGTACGACCCTGGCAGCCACCACCGCCGCTCTGATCGCCCTCGCCGCCCCCATGGCCTTCGCCGCCCCGGTCCCCAAGCCGGCGGCGGCGCAGGCCGCGGCCTGGGACACCGACCGGGCCGCCGCCGCCCACGCCGCCGACCCGGGCTCCGTCACCGCGTCCGGGAGCGAGAACGACGCCTCCGGACCCGGGGCGGTGGCCGACGGCGACGGCACCACCCGCTGGTCCAGCAACTTCGCCGACGACGCCTGGATCCGGGTCGACCTCGGCTCCGTCATCCGCGTCAGCAGCGTCACCCTGGACTGGGAGGCCGCCTACGGCAAGAAGTACGTCCTGGAGGTGTCGAAGAACGGCACCGACTGGACCACCTTCTACACCGAGGACGACGGCACCGGCGGCAGCGTCACCGCGCACACCTACCCGCAGGAGGTCACCGGCCGCTACGTGCGGATGCGCGGCATCCAGCGCGCCACCTCCTGGGGCTACTCGCTGTACTCCTTCAAGGTGTACGGAGGAGAGCCCGCCCCGGCCTCCACCACCCGCAGCAACCTCGCCCTCAACCACCCCGCGTACGGCGACTTCTACCAGCACGCGGGCAACTCCCCGGCCTTCGTCACCGACGGCGGGTGGCCCGCCGACCTGAAGGCCGACCAGTCCCGCTGGTCCAGCGACTGGAACGCCAACCGCTGGGTGGGCGTCGATCTCGGCGCCACCTCCACCATCGACAGCGTGGACCTGTACTGGGAGGCGGCCTACGCCGTCGACTACCGCATCCAGGTCTCCGACGACAACCGCACCTGGCGCACCGTCTACCAGCCGTCCGCCTCCGAGGTCGCCGCCCGCCGCGCGGACGTCAAGTCGCCCGGCGACGCCGTCGGACGGCACGACACCGTCCGGCTGCCCACCCCGGCGACCGGCCGCTACGTCCGGATGCTGGGGGTCGAGCGGCGCTCGTTCTACAACCCGGCGCCCGCCACCGCCCAATTCGGCTACTCGCTCTACGAGTTCCAGGTGTGGGGCACCGGCGGCAGCGCGAACGCCGCCTACCCGGCCCTCCCCAAGGACCCCGGCGGCGCCTACACCACCACGTTCTTCGACGACTTCACCGGCTCAGGACTCGACCGCGACAAGTGGCGGGTGGTGCGCACCGGCACGGAGATGAACCCGGTCAACGGCGAGTCGCAGGCGTACGTCGACTCGGCGGACAACACCCGCACCGAGAACGGCGCCCTCGTCCTCCAGTCGAAGTACTGCAAGGGCTGCACCCAGACGCCCGCGGGCACCTTCGACTTCACCTCCGGCCGCATCGACACCAACACCAAGTTCGACTTCACCTACGGCAAGGTCAGCGCCCGCATGAAGCTGCCGGTCGGTGACGGTTTCTGGCCGGCCTTCTGGATGCTCGGCAGCGACGTCGACAACCCGGACGTCTCCTGGCCCGGCTCGGGCGAGACCGACATCATGGAGAACATCGGCTACGGCGACTGGACCAGCTCGGCGCTGCACGGCCCGGGCTACTCCGCCGACGGCAACATCGGCAAGCAGCAGACGTACGCGAACGGCGGCCGCGCCGACCAGTGGCACACCTACGGCGTCGAGTGGACGCCGGAGGGCATGACGTTCACCGTGGACGACCGCGTCGTGCAGACGACCTCCCGCTCCAAGCTGGAGTCCACGCGCGGCAAGTGGGTCTTCGACCACAACCAGTACGTGATCCTCAACCTGGCGCTCGGCGGCGCGTATCCCGCCGGGTGGAACAAGGTCACCAGCCCTTACTGGGGCCTTCCGCAGTCCAGCGTCGACCGCGTCGCGCAGGGCGGCGTCAAGGCGGTGATCGACTGGGTGCGGGTGGAGCAGAAGAAGTAGCGCCCCCGCCCCCCCCGAGCCACCCCCCACGCACCACCACCCCCCACAGGCACGTCACCTTCCCGTACCACCCGCGCCCCGCGCGCGGCCCGGCACCCACGCCGGGCCGCGCGCGGGCACCGTACGAAGGAGCCGCACAGATGCCACCCCGCACCCGCCGCCGGGCGAGACCCGTGACCGCCGTGCTGGCCGCCGCCACCGTGGTGGCCGGCCTGCTCGCCGGGGCGGTCCCGTCCACGGCCGCCCCGGCCGACGAGGACCCGGCACCGGTCGCCGTCGACCGCTTCGAGGGGGAGGTGCCCTTCGCCAACCAGCCGGCCGAGGGCATCTTCACCTGGGGCGGCGACGCCGACGACCCGCCCACCCTGGCGCTGAAGGACCGGGCCGACGCCCCCGAGGGCGCCAAGGTCCTCGAAGGCACCTACGACATCAGCGGCTACGGCGGCTTCAGCCACGACTACGCCGCCGACCAGCCCGCCCACGACTGGTCCGCCCACAAGGGCATCCGCTTCTGGTGGTACGGCCAGAACACCGCGCCCCTGCCGCCCGGTTCGGGCAAGCGGATCGCCTTCGAGATCAAGGACGGCGGCGCCAACGGCGAGGCCTCCGAGCTGTGGACCACCTCCTTCACCGACGACTGGGAGGGCTGGCACCTCGTCGAGATCCCGTTCGCCGACTTCACCTACCGGGGCGACTACCAGCCCGTCGGCGGCATCGACCAGGTCCTCGGCCTGAACGAGATGTGGGGCTACGCCCTCACCCTGCCGCCCGGCACCCCCGGCACGTTCGCCATGGACGGCGTGGAGCTGTACGGCAAGGCCGACGCGGCCCTGAAGGCGAGCGTCGTCACCGACGCCGCGGTGGTCCCGGTCGAGCAGGGCGCCTCCGCGTCCCTCGGCTTCACGCTCACCACGACCGGGTCCCTCCCGCTGGAGGAGCCCGTCACCGTCGCGTACGAGACGAAGGGCGGCACGGCGAAGCCCGGCACCGACTTCACGCCGGTCAGCGGCACGTACACCTTCCCTGCGGGCACCGCCTCCGGCACCACCCACCAGGTGAAGGTCGCGACGAAGAAGGTCTCCGGTGCCGCCGCCGCGAAGACCGTCCCGCTGGAGCTGACCGTCACCGGCGCCCGGCCGCCGAAGGAGAACCCGCAGGCCGTCATCGACGCCCACGGGCTCCCGTACCAGAACGCGAAGCTGCCGGTGAAGCAGCGCGTCGCCGACCTGCTCTCCCGGATGTCGCCCGCCGAGAAGGCCGGCCAGATGACCCAGGCCGAGCGCAACGCGCTCTCCTCGCAGGGCGACATCGCCACGTACGACCTCGGCTCGCTGCTCTCCGGCGGCGGCTCGGTCCCCTCGCCCAACACCCCCGAGGCGTGGGCCAAGATGATCGACGGCTACCAGCTGCGCGCCCAGGCCACCCGCTTCCAGATCCCGCTGATCTACGGCGTGGACGCGGTGCACGGCCACAACAACCTGGTCGGCTCGACGATCATGCCGCACAACGTCGGCCTCGGCGCCACGCGTGACCCGAAGCTGGCCGAGAAGACCGGTGCCGTCACCGCGAGCGAGGTCCGCGCGACCGGCGTCCCGTGGGACTTCGCGCCCTGCCTCTGCGTCTCCCGCGACGAGCGCTGGGGCCGTTCGTACGAGGCGTACGGGGAGGACCCGGCCCTCGTGAAGTCCCTGGAGACCGTGATCCAGGGCATGCAGGGCGCCGCCTCCGGCAAGGACCTGGACCGCAACGACAAGGTGCTGGCCACCGCCAAGCACTACGTCGGCGACGGCGGTACGGAGTACGGCTCGTCCACCACCGGTTCGTACACGACCGACCAGGGCGTCACCAAGGTCACCCGGCAGGAGCTGGAAGCCGTCCACCTCGCGCCCTTCGAGGACGCGGTCAAGCGCGGGGTCGGCACGGTCATGCCGTCCTACTCCTCGCTCGACATCATCGGGGACGACAAGGGCCCGGTGAAGATGCACGGCGACGCCGAGATGATCAACGGTGTCCTCAAGGACCGCATGGGCTTCGAGGGCTTCGTCATCAGCGACTACAAGGCGATCGACCAGCTCCCCGGCGACTACGCGAGCGATGTGCGCACGTCGATCAACGCCGGGCTCGACATGATCATGGTCCCGACCGAGTACAAGGACTTCACGAAGACGCTCCAGGACGAGGTCACCGCGGGCCGCATCCCGCAGTCCCGGATCGATGACGCGGTCTCCCGCATCCTGACCCAGAAGTTCCGGCTGGGCCTCTTCGAGAAGCCGTACGCGGACACCGCCAACCTGAAGAAGATCGGCTCGGCGGAGCACCGGGCCGTGGCCCGCGAGGCCGCCGCGAAGTCGCAGGTGCTGCTGAAGAACGACGGCAACGTGCTGCCGCTGAAGCCCTCGCAGAAGGTGTACGTGGCCGGCTCCAACGCCGACGACATCGGCAACCAGGCCGGTGGCTGGACCGTCAGCTGGCAGGGCTCCTCCGGTGCCATCACTCCGGGCACCACGATCCTGTCCGCCATGAAGAAGGACGCCGCCTCCGTCACGTACTCCAAGGACGCGTCCGCCGACACGGCCGGCTACGACGTCGGTGTGGTCGTCGTCGGGGAGACCCCGTACGCGGAGGGCGTCGGTGACGTCGGCAATGGGCACGACCTGAAGCTGTCCGACGCCGACAGGGCCGCGGTCGACAAGGTCTGCGCCGCGATGAAGTGCGCCGTCCTGATCGTCTCGGGCCGTCCCCAGCTCATCGGGGACCAGCTCGACGGCATCGACGCGCTGGTGGCGTCCTGGCTGCCGGGCTCCGAGGGCGACGGCGTCGCCGACGTCCTCTTCGGCAAGCGGGCCTTCACCGGGCAGCTCCCGGTGACCTGGCCCAAGTCCGAGGCGCAGCTCCCGATCAACGTGGGCGACGCCTCGTACGACCCGCAGTTCCCGTACGGCTGGGGCCTGACCACGCTGAGGAAGCCCCCGGCCGGCGGCGAGGTCACGCTCGCCCTGCTCGGCCTGGCCGCCCAGGTCGCCGAGCGCACCGGCCTCGGAAAGACCGAGGTCGGCCGGGAGATCGTCGGCCAGGCCCGGCTGCTGGTCCAGCAGAAGACCGGCGGCAAGCTGACCGAGAAGGTGTCCAAGCCGTTCGCGGACGCCGACCACCTGCTGCTCACCGGTGATCTGACCGGTGCGGTGGCGAAGCTCAGGACGGCCTACCGGGCCGCCTGAGGACGCGGAACGGGCGGGCGGCACCAGGAGGCCGCCCGCCCGTTCCGTACGTCCCGACCCGTTTCGTACGTGTGTGCGTTAGCTTGGGAGTATGCGGAACAGGCCGTTTCTCGTCCTCACGGCCCCGGCGGCGCTCCTGGCGGGGCTCCTGGCCCTGCTGTCCGCCCTCGCCCTCTTCCTGGCCCCGGCAGCGGCCCCCGCCGCTCCGGCCGCGACCGGCGCCTCCACCGTGAACGACGTCGCCCAGGCCCTGCGCAAGGGGCCCGTCTACGTCGACCCGGCCGCGTCCGCCGAGCTCTCCCGGAGCCAGGCCGCCGCGCTGAGCAAGAAGATCGAGGACGCGGACAAGCCGGTGTTCGTGGCCGTGCTGCCGAACACCGCCGCCTTCCCCGAGGACACCGTGCTGCGCACCCTGCGCGCCGAGACCGGCATCACCGGCGTCTACGCGATCCGCCTCGGCGACGGCTTCAGCGCGGGCGCCGACCCGCAGGTCATGTCCCGGAACGCGGTCATCAACCTCACCGCCGCCGTGAAGACCCCCGGCGCGGACACCGACGCGGCGACCCAGCTCAACACCTTCGTGGACCGCGCCCTCGAACAGGCCCGGGGCAGCGCCCCCGCCTCCTGGAGCGGCGGCGAGCACTCCCCGTCGACCGGCAGTTCGACCGCCGTCGGCCTGGCCGTGACCGGGGCCGTGGTCGTCCTCGGCGGCGCCGCGGCGTACACGGTCGTACGCCGCAACCGCAGGCGCAAGGAGGAAGAGGAGCGGGTCGCGCTCGACAAGCTGCGGGTGGTCGTGGACGAGGACATCACGGCGTACGGGGAGACCCTGGAGCGGCTGGACTTCCACCCCGCGGAGCCCGGCGCCGACGACGCGATGCGCGGCGACTACGAACGCGCCCTCGACTCCTACGAGAGCGCCAAGTCCCGTATGGCCGGGGCGAAACACCCCTCGGACGTGCGCGGGGTGACCCAGGCCCTGGAGGACGGGCGCTACTCGCTCGCGGTGCTCGACGCCCGCCGCTCCGGCCGCGAGCTCCCGGCCCGCCGCCCGCCCTGCTTCTTCGACCCGCGCCACGGCCCCTCCGTTGCGGACGTCCGCTGGGCCCCTGCGGGCGGCAGCGCCCGGGAGGTCCCGGTGTGCGCGGCGGACCGGGTGCGGCTGAACGAGGGCGAGGACCCGATGAGCCGCACGGTCGAGGTGGGCGACGGCACCCGCCGCCCGTACTGGGAGGCGGGCCCGGCCTACGGTCCGTGGGCGGGCGGCTACTTCGGCGGCGGCCTGCTGCCGGGGCTCCTGGTGGGCACGATGCTCGGCTCGATGCTGGCCACCCCGGCGTACGCGGCGGACTACGGGGGCGGTGACTACGGCGGCGGCGACTTCTCGGGCGGCGACTTCTCCGGCTCGGACTTCGACTCGTCCGGCTTCGGAGGCGGCGGTTTCGGGGACGGCGGCGGCTTCGGCGACGGGGGCGGGTTCGGCGGCGGCGGGGACTTCGGGGGCGGCTTCTGAGCACGGGGAGCCCAGTCGCCCCGTGACAGAATCGAGCGCATGAACGACGCGGCCGCGACGCCCATGGCCCAGCTGGTGCACCGCCGTTGGCGCGAAAGGGAGGCGCCCGACGGGGACGTCATCGTGTTCGCCGACGGCTCCCTCCGCGTGATGGACCTCCTGCGGACGCACGAGGCCGGACGGCCCGACGATCCGCGGGCCGAGAGCTGGCACTGGCTGGAGATCCTGCGGGCCACCGAATGGAGCGCCGACGACTGGCTGGACGTCGATTCCACCCACGCCGTCCACGTCCACGGGGGGAGCCGCGCCTCGGCGGGGGAGTCCGCCCGGCACGGCTCCATCGGCTGGGTCGCGCTCACCCGGGACGACGAGGAGAACACCCTTGAATGGCTCGCCGTCTCCCGCTGGTCCGACCCGTTCCGCGAAGTCGCCCTGGACGACACCGCGGTGACCGCGGTCAGCACCGCGGGCCGCGTCTGGACCTTCCCCCGCGACGCGCCCCAGAACGTGCGGATCACCCTCGCCCCGGGCGGGCGCGGCTGAGACGGGACCCGGACACGCGTCCGGGCCGCGGGGGGACGGCCCCGCGGCCCGGACGCGGTGGAGCGGCTGCCCCGCGGGCTCAGCCGCGGCCCCCGTGGGCCCGCTCGAACGTGGCGAAGGCCGCCTCCTGGCGCCACTCGGTCGCCGCCTTCGGGCTGCCCGCGAGGTACCGCGCACAGCGCGCGCTCGGGCGGCCGTCACCGGGGCGGTCGGCCCGGCAGGCCGCCACCACGCGGTAGCTCGACGGTGCGCTGCCGGTGGCCCACAGGCTGCGGCCGTCGCGGAAGGCGTACTCCAGCGAGGCGCGGGCCAGGTCCTTCAGCTCGGTGTACGAGAGGCGGTAGGTCTTCGCCGCGTACTGGTACTCGTGGCTGATGTCGATCCGGGAGACGCCCGGGTCGTCCGTGGAGAGCACGATCGGGACGCCGTAGCTGCGGTACGCGTTGAACGGGTGGTCGTCGCCCGCGATGCCGAGGATCTGCTTGTTGCTGGAGAACGGCACCTCGACGGCCACGTGGCGCCGGGCCATCGTCCGGGCCAGCGCCCGCCAGTCGTCCTCGTGGACCAGGTCGACGCCGTGGCCGATGCGCTCGGCCCCGGCGACCCGCACCGCCTCGTTGATGTGGAAGGTCAGGTCCTCCGGCTTGACCAGGCCCGGGGCCAGCTCACCGGCGTGCAGGGTGAGGTGGGCACCCGGGTACTGCCCGCGCAGGTACTTCAGCATCCGCATCTGGAGGCTGTAGTCGCGCAGCGAGGTCTCGCCGTCCTCCGGCTGCACGAGGTTGACCGCGACGAACCTCGGGTCGCGCTCGGCCAGCCGCATGCCGACCGCCATCTGCGTGAACACGCGGTTCGGGGCGCTGCCCCGGGAGACCTGGGAGATCCACCGGACGGGCAGCTTGCAGGCGGGAGCGGGGCGCGGGGTGTCGCAGTGCGCGGCCTCGCGGAACTGCGCGTCGCTGTCGTCGGCCTCCTGGACGGCCTCGTCGATGACCTTGTCCAGCTTGCCGCCCGCGACGAGCTTGCGGTGGAACGCGGCGAAGTCGGCGTCGTAACCCACCTCGTCGGCCAGCTTCTTGGCGCTGTCCGAGGCCGGGCTGACCATCGTCTCCAGGTAGAACTGGTTCTGCTTCACCACGGTGTTCGCGACGTTGGCGAGCATCTTGCCCCGGGCGTACCAGGTGGCCATGCCGAACTTGCCGAAGGTGTCGAAGAAGTGGTCGTGCCCGGACTCGTCGGCCGGGAAGTCCTGCATCGACCAGGCCCGGATGATCTGCTGCTTGAACGCGGGGTCGGTGCGCGCGTCGGAGGCCGGCCGGGCGCCCGGGGCACACGGCGAGGCCACCGCGGTCATCGTCGCGTCGATGCAGAGCCCCTGCTCGATCGCGAGCTGGAGCAGATACTCGGTGGTCACCGCGCCGGACAGGTGATTGTGCAGGTCACCGCCCTTGGGCAGCTCCTTGAAGAAGGCCCGCAGCTGCGCGGGCCGCTCCCGCAGCGCGTCCAGGTAGGCGGCGGTACGGCGTTCGGCGGGCGTCACCGGCCGGGGCGCCGCATACGCGGTGGAACGTACGGCGCTGTCGCGCGCGGGTGCGGCGGCGGTCGCGGGAAGCGCCGGGACCAGACTCAGCAGCGCGAGCGCACCGCCGAACCCGGCCAGCAAAGGGGACTTGGGACGGCGGACCGTCCGGTTGGTAGAGATCACCGAGGCATGATCGCCCTCGCCAAGGTCATTTGCCCGCGAATCATGCCTTTGAGGGAGAACGTCCACCCGATCGAGTGGGGGAGCGCCTGACGGACCGTTTCGGCCACGCGGAAACTTTCCGCCGGGCGGGAGGTGTTCGCGCTGCTCACGGAGACGGATGGAGGTCTAGACCACTAACGAGGAACGAAAACTGTTTACCGAAGGGGTGTTCCTGTGGCTGACTGTGTCGTGTTCGCGACAAGTGGACGCGCGTAGACCCCATGCGTGAAGCGTGCTGCCCGAACGGCCGGTCAGGGCCGTTCCCCCCACCAGCAGGAGGCTCCTCATGATCACTCGCAAGAGACTCACCGCGGCCGGTGTCCTCGGTACGAGCGCGGCGCTGCTGCTCGGCCTGATGTCCGGCACCGCCTCGGCGGCGCCCCGCCACGACAACCCCGTCCCGCTCGGCAAGGGGTACATGGGCGTCGGCTACGTCCAGGACACCAAGGACTTCAAGCCGGACGCCCGGCAGCTGCACCTCGGCGCGCAGCCGGGCGCCGGCCTCAAGGCGAACCCCGAGGGCATCGACGTCTCCAGCTGGCAGGGCGGCATCAACTGGAGCTCGGTGCGCGGCGCGGGCATCGAGTTCGCCTGGATGAAGGCCACCGAGGGCCTGACGTACAAGGACCCGACGTTCAGTGCCAACTACCTGAACGCCTACAACGCGGGTGTCATCCGGGGCGCCTACCACTACGCCCGGCCGGACGTCTCCGGCGGCGCGGCGCAGGCCGACTTCTTCGCCAGCAACGGCGGCGCCTGGTCCCGGGACAACCTCACGCTCCCGGGCGTGCTCGACATCGAGGGCACCTGCTACGGCTACTCGCAGGCGTCCATGCAGCAGTGGATCCTCGACTTCTACAACCAGTACAAGGCCCGCACCGGCCGTGACGTGGTGATCTACACCAGCCCGAGCTGGTGGAACACCTGCACCGGCGGCTGGAGCGGCATGTCCGCCCGCAGCCCGCTGTGGGTCGCGAACTGGACCACCGGCACCCCCAGCATCCCGTCCGGCTTCCCCTTCTACACCGTCTGGCAGTACACGTCCACCGGCTCGGTGAGCGGAGTCTCCGGCAACGTCGACCGGGACCGCTTCGGCGGCGACCGCTCCCGCCTCCTCGCCCTGGCGAACAACACGCCGTGAACGTAAACGTATAGGTGTACGAGCCGGAGCGGCCTGGTCGGGCCGCTCCGGTCCCACCCGCCCCCCCCCACGACCGTTCACGAAGGAGCACCTCATGACCCCACCCCTGAGCCGGCGCGGCGCCCTGATCGCCGGGGCGGCGGCCCTCGCCGGCGGTCTGGGCCCGGCGGCCGGCGCGGCGGAGGCGGCCCTCCGGCTGCCCGAGAGCACCCGCCCCCGTTTCTCCGCCCTGTCGCCCCTCCAGCGCGCCGGGCAGCGCGTCATCCACTCGTACCCGGGCCTCACGCCCCCCGCGTCCCTGATGACGGCCATCGAGCAGGGCCACACGGCGGGCGTCATCTTCTTCGGCGAGAACGTCCAGAACCTGACGCAGATCGAGGGCGTCATCCGGTCCATGGAGCAGGCCCGCGCCTCCTCCCCCGTCAAGGCCCCGCTGCTCCTCATGACCGACCAGGAGGGCGGCATCATCCGCCGCCTGCCGGGGGAGCCCGTCAAGTCCGCGAAGGACGTCGGCGCCTCCTCCGATCCGCACTACTGGGCCGATTTCACCGGCAGCGGCGCGGGCCTGAACCTCGCGGGCGTCGGCATGAACGTCAACCTGGCCCCGGTCCTCGACGTGTACCGCACGGCCGGTGACTTCACCGACCAGTACCAGCGCTCGTACAGCAAGTCGGCCGCCGCCGTGGCCAGTTGCGGCGCGGACTTCATCACCGCGCAGCAGCGCGAGGGCGTCGCCGCCACCGCCAAGCACTTCCCGGGCCTGGGCCCGGCGACGGCGAGCCAGAACACCGACCTGCGGTCCGTCACGATCACCACCTCCGCCTCGACCCTCCGCAGCGTGGACGAGGCCCCGTACAAGGACGCCATCGCGGCGGGCGTCAAGCTCGTCATGCTCTCCTGGGCGATCTACACGGGCCTGGACTCCGCCCGCCCCGCCGGTCTCTCGCCGACCGTCGTCGGCGAGCTGCGCAACCGGCTCGGCTTCAAGGGCGTCACCGTCACGGACGCGCTGGAGGCCGGTGCGCTCTCGTCCTACGGCAGTACGTCCCAGCGCGCCGTGAAGGCCGCCGCCGCCGGGATGGACCTGCTGCTCTGCTCGGCCCGCAGCGTCTCCCAGGGCGACGAGGCCGTGGCGGCGTTGGCCGACGCCCTGGGCGACTCCCTGGACCCGACCGCCTTCGACGCGGCGGCCGCCCGTGTGAACACGCTGCGCGCGGGGCTGTGACGGCCCGCCGCCCGGTGCGAGGGGGTGCCGGGCGGCGGTGCCCAAGGGGCCTTACCGGGGCGGGAATCGAGTCGTAGACTCCGCGATCATGACCTTCGAAACGATCTACGCCGACGCGCCCTCTCCCGACGGCCCCGCGCTCTTCCCCACGATGTCCACGATGCGCGCCATGCGCCGCCTCAAGCCGGACGCCGTGCCGGACGAGACCATCGACCAGCTCATACAGGCCGCCGTGTGGGGCCCGAGCGGCGGCAACATGCAGTGCTACGAGTACGTCGTCGTCACCGACCGCGCGGTCATGGCCGAGCTGGCCCCGCTCTGGAAGCGGTGCGTGGACGCCTACCTCGCGACGACCGGCAAGCACGCGCCGGAGGGCATGGACGACGCCGCGTACGGGCGGATGGTGGCGGCGATCGAGCACCAGCGCGACCACTTCGCGGACACCCCGGCGCTGATCATCCCCTGCTACAAGTTCCCCGAGCCGCGGTTCGACGAGGAGGGCCTGGGCGTCTACGCCGCCTCGCTCGGCCCGGCCGGTCTCGACCACATGGCGAACACCCAGACGCGCTTCCAGGCGCTCGCGGAGGGCTCCTGCGTCTACCCCGGCGTCCAGAACATCCTGCTCGCGGCGCGGGCGCTGGGCCTCGCGGCCAACATCACCATCTGGCACCTGATGCTGGAGCAGGAGTGGAAGGACGCCCTCAAGATCCCCTCGGACATGCACACCTTCGCCGCGATCCCGGTCGGCTGGCCGCAGGGCAACTTCGGCCCGGTCCGCCGCCGTCCGGTGGCCGATGTGATCCACCGCGACCGCTGGTAGCGCCATTCGCGTGTACGGTACGGCGATGACCGACGCGCCCATACCGTCGCCCGCACCCGGCAGCTCCGCCGACGTCGTCCGTACGTGGGACGCCCGCGCGGACCACTATCTGCGGCTCTTCCGCGACGAGTTGACGGAGAAGCCGTACGACCTGGAGGTCCTGCGCGCGTTCGCGGAGCGGGTCGGTGCGGGCAGCCGGGTGTACGACGCGGGCTGCGGCCCCTGCGGCCACGTCACGGCCCTGCTCGCGGCCCACGGCCTCGACATGCTGGGCATCGACGTCTCACCCCGCTGCGTGGCGCTGGCGCGCCGGGAGCAGCCGGGCTGCCGGTTCGCCGTCATGGACCAGGGCGCAGTCACCGGCGGCCCGCTCGACGGCCTGGTCGCGTACTACTCCCTCCACGACCAGCCCAAGCACCGCCTCCCCGACACGATGGCGTCCTGGGCCGCCGCGATACGCCCCGGCGGCCGGCTGCTCATCGTCGCGAAGGAGGGCGAGGCCGACGGCGTGATCGCCGACCCACTGGGCAGCGAACTCCGCGTCTACTGGGCGGAGTTCACCGCGTACGAGCTCCGCAGGGCAGCCCACGAGGCAGGCTTCGCCATCGAGGACTGCACGGTCCGCGAGGCGTACGAGAACGAGATCCCGGCCCGCCGCGTGTACCTCACGGCGACGAGGCGCTAGACGTTCGCCCGAAGAAACGCGTCCCACGCGGCGGGCGGCACGGTGAGCATGGGCCCGTCGGTGACCTTGGAGTCCCGAACGTGCACGGCCGCGGGGTGCGCGGCGACCTCGACGCAGTCGCCGCCTTGGTCGCTGCTGTAGCTCGACTTGCGCCAGTCGTAGGCGACTTCGAGGCAGTCGCCGCCCTGGCTGCCGCTGTAGCTTGACTTGAACCAGTTGAGGCCGGTGCGGGTCATCTCTCTCCAAGCAGGTCGTCCATTAGGCAGATGCTCTCCTCGGGAGAGTGCGCCTGCGATCGGAGCATCCCACATTTCTGCACGAGCAAGCTGACTTCGTCCGGGTCATCGACCAGGAAGCTGACTCCTTGCCCCTCGATATAAGCCAGTTGATCGTGGTCCGGAGTCTCAAGGATCACCATCGGACCCGCGAGACCGGCGTGCTTCGGAAGCTTCATCGGCATGATCTGGATGCACACAAAGGGGAGTTCGGCGCACTTGCGGAGGTGCTCGATCTGCCTCCGCATCATCGCGGGGTCCCCGATCTCGCTGCGCAGGATGCTCTCCTCGATGATGAAGTGGAGCATCGGTCGCGGCCTGCGCTCAAGGAGTCGCTGCCGGTCGAGGCGGGCTTGCACCCACTCCTCCTGCTCGTCGTCCTCGATGGGCGGGTACAGGCAGGAGAAGATGAACCGTGCGTACTCCTCCGTCTGAAGAAGCCCGGGGATGGCCTGGCTCTGGTACGAGAAGAGGCTCAGCGCCTCCTGCTCGTACCCGACGAAGTCCTGCACGAACGCAGGGAACCGCTCCTTCTCCGGCACCTTCCCGACGGCGACCTCTAAGGCGCCCTTGGTGGCCAGGAGCTCATCGAGGAGGACGGAGAAGTCCAGCTGGAGCGGCCGCCGCCCTTGCTCGATCGACGCGATCGTGTCTTCACTGACGCGACACTGGTCCGCGAGCGCCGCCTGCGTCAGGCCGGCCACCCGGCGGAACATGGCCACCTGAGCACCGATCAGGTGCCACGACGTAATGCGCTTCTTGCTCGTCTGCTTCGCTTTCTGCATGCAGTGCCTCTCCCCGTTCAGAACGCGTGATGACCCGTCAGCGGTCGTACATCGACTTCGTACGACCTGACGCGGTGCACAACGGTAGTGACGTTGTGTGACCTTCGTCTCATGAACGAAGCGACTCAACTCCTCGAATTCCGCGAAGCCTTCTACTGCCGGGAGCGCAGGTCCGTGCCGCTCGTACGGAAGTTCGTGCGGCAGGCCCTGACCGACTGGGCGTGCGAGGAGCGCGACGTGAACACGGACGACGTGCTGCTCTGCGTCAGCGAACTCGCGACCAACGCACTCGTACACGGCGTGCCGCCGGGGCGGGGCTATCGCCTGTTCCTGCACTGGGACGGCGCGGCGGCCCGGCTGAGGGTCGAGATCCACGACAGCGGCGACGGCGAGGTCCCGGAAGCGGCCCCCACCCCGGACCCCACCGCGGAACGCGGTCGCGGCCTGACGCTGGTCGCCGCCCTGGCGACCAAGTGGGGCGTCGGCGAACGCAACCCGGGCAAGATCGTCTGGTGCGAGTTCGCCGCCCCGGCGCGGCTGTTCGCCGAGATCCCGCGCTGATCCTGCCAGGACGCCCCGGAGCGGGGCGCCCTGGCCGTCGTTCCCTCGCGTCGGCCGTTCACCGGAGGTCACGTACAGCGGTCGCCGGTGTCAGTGGCCATCGTGCGGTGAGGCGGACGTCGTGCCATGCGTGCCGTGGTCGTGCTCCTCGTAGCCCGGGATCGTGCCGTCCGGCTTCTTCACCAGGAACAGGCCGACCATGCCCATGTCGGAGTGGCTCTGGACGTGGCAGTGGTACATCCACGCGCCGGCGCCGACGCCCTCGCCGGCGATGATCTGGAAGCCGAAGGAGTCGGCGGGGCCGCAGATCTTGTTGTCGATGACCTGGCTGGGGTCGTCGGGGCCGGTGAGCATGCCGGTGCGGTTGTCCGCCCAGCGGTGTCCGTGCATGTGGAAGGTGTGGTAGTACTCACCGTGCGTGATCATGACAATCTCGACGCGGTCGCCCACGGTGGCCTCGAAGTTCGGGCCCTGCGGCAGGTTGTTGATGAGCATGTCGTTGAAGACGATCGTGTGCGTGGCGTCCGGCAGGACGTCGCCCTTGCGGCGCACGACCACCGGTCCGTACAGGCCCTTGCGGATGCCGCCGGTGCCGTGCTCCGTGCCGACGACGTGGTCGTGGTAGTGCCAGTAGCCGGCGCTGCCCGCCCGCCACGTGCCGTCCGCGCGGCGGCCGGGGGTGTGGGTGCGCCAGGTGTAGGTGCGGGTGGCGCCGGGCTCGACCTCGCTGTGGTTCATCTTGGTGCCGTCGCTGGTGATCTCGTAGTCCAGGCCGTGGACATGGAGGCTCGCGGTGACGTCCATGGTGTTCTCGAACTCGATATGGAGCGTGTCGCCCTCGATCAGCTCGATCAGCGGGCCGGGGATACTCGCCTTGCCCTTCTCCAGGCCGTAGCCCATCTGCCCGTCGGGGAGCTTCTCGGCGTACATCCTGAGGTGGCGCACCTGTCCGCCGGCCGGCGCCGTGCGGGCCGCGACGTCGGAGGCCGGGGCGGCGCCCGCCAGCTCGGGACCGGCCGACAACGATGTCGCGGCCACGGCGCCGCCCAGCAGTACCCGTCGGTTGAAAGCGCGTCTGTCCATGCCGAACTCCCCACAGAGGTATGGGCTCAGGGCCTGTGGGACGGTATCGGCTGCCTTTTGGTTTATCCACACTCAGGACAAAGTTCGTTCGATTCCGGTGATACCTCTTGGCGAACCGTGCAAAGGGGTCTAGCTTCCTCAACGCTGTCGCTGCGACCGAGGAGAGTGGGTTACCACATGCGGTTGACATCGCATCACATGCCCGTGCACCACAAAGGATCGAGCGCCAAGTCCCGGCAGAGACGGATGTGGGTCGCGTCCCTGACCGCGGGCCTCGTCACCGCCGGACTGCTGTCGGGTGCGTCCGCCAGCGCGCGCCCGGTGCCGGAACCATCTCTGACAACGATGTCGGTCAAGTCGCCACCAGGCGGCTCCGACGTGCGCGTCCTGGTCTTCTACGGCTCCGCTGCGGCCGGTGACGAGTCGCCCGTCGTGAACGCCGGCATCGCGGCGATCGAGCGCATCGGCCAGACCGGCCCGGCCGCGGAACGGTTCACCACCGAGGCCACCGGCAACGCCTCGGTCTTCACCAACGCGCGCAAGCTGGGCAAGTACAACGCCATCGTGTTCCTGACCGGCGGCGGCGACATCCTGGACGCCGATCAGGAGGCCGGTCTGGAGGCGTACATGGAGGCGGGCGGCGGCTTCGTCGGCGTCCACGACGCGGCCCGCGCCGAGCCGTACTCCGACTGGTTCACCGGCCTGGTCGGTGCCCGCCCCGCCGCCGGCGCCGCGCCCGCGGTGCAGCGGGCCACCGTGGAGGTCGGCGACCGGCGCAACCCGGCCACCAAGGACCTGCCGCTGGAGTGGAAGCGCCCCGACCAGTGGCTCAACTGGGCGAAGAACCCCTCCGGCGAGGTGCACACCGTCGCCCGGGTCCGCGAGTCGACGTACAAGCCGGGCACCGGTGCCAACGGCACCGACCACCCGGTCAGCTGGTGCCGTGACTACGACGGCGGCCGGTCCTTCTACACCGCCATGGGCGGCACGGCCTCCTCGTACGACGAGACCGACTTCCGCACCCATCTGCGCGGCGCCCTGATGTGGACCACGCGCCTCGCGCAGGCCGACTGCAAGGCCACCATCACGGCCAACTACCAGGCGGAGCGGCTCACCCAGCCCAACCAGCCCGGGCAGAACGACCAGATCGGCGAGCCGCACGGCCTGGTCACCGCGTCCGACGGCCGGGTCTTCTACATCGGCCGCGGCGGCGCCGACGCCTCCCAGCCGGTGGTCACCGACTGGAACGATCCGGACGTCGGCAAGGGCAAGGGACAGATCCACGTCTACGACCCGACGACCAAGAAGGTCACCCTCGCCGGTGAGCTGACCGTCTTCGGCAACAAGGGCGGCGGCGAGGAGCTGACGAAGGTCGAGGAGGGGCTGCTCGGCATCGAGCTGGACCCGCGGTTCACCGAGAACGGCTGGGTGTACCTGCACTACACGCCGCACTCGGAGATCAACCGCGACACGCACATGGCCGAGCGGCGCGTCTCCCGGTTCACGTACAACAACACCACCGGCAAGCTGGACATGGCCGGCGAGAAGGTGCTGCTGAAGTGGCCGGTGCAGATCCACAGCTGCTGCCACGCGGGCGGCGGGATGGCCTGGGACTCCCGGGGCAACCTGTACATCGCCACCGGTGACAACAACTCCAGTGGCTTCAGCGACGGTTACTCGGGCAACAACCCGCAGCCCAACTTCAAGGGCGTCTCCTTCGCCGACGCGCGCCGCACCGCCGGCAACACCAACAACCTCAACGGCAAGATCCTGCGCATCCACCCGGAACAGGACGGCACCTACACCCTCCCCGAGGGCAACCTGTTCACCGGCGAGGAGACCGCCGAGGGCGGCGGCAAGACGCGCGGCGAGATCTACGTGATGGGCGTGCGCAATCCGGCCCGCATCTCCGTCGACAAGGCCACCGACACCCTCTACGCCGGCTGGGTCGGCCCGGACGCCGGCGCCCCCTCGACGACCTGGGGCCCGGCCAAGTACGACACCTTCGCCGTGATCACCAAGGCGAGCAACCGCGGCTGGCCGTACTGCATGGGCAACAAGCAGCCCTACCGGGACCGCAACCTGCCCGACCCGACCAAGCCGCTGGGCTGGTACGACTGCGACCACCCGAAGAACGAGTCGCCGAACAACGACGGCCTGGTCAACCTGCCGCCGGTCACCGGCAACAACATCTGGTACTCCCCGCAGGGCGGCGGCCCCGACTACCCGCGCGACGCGAACGGCGTTCCGTCGTACAAGGAGTCGGAGGCGACCTACCAGCTGCCGTGGCTCAAGGGCGGCGGCCAGGCCGCGATGGACGGCCCGGTCTACCGCTACGACGCCGCGAACGGCAGCACGGTGAAGTGGCCCGAGTACTGGGACGGCAAGTGGTTCGTCGGTGACTTCTACGACGCCGACCAGCCGCGCAACGCCGTGCTGATGGACGCGAAGACGCAGGGCGACGGCGGGATCCCGGTGCACTCGGAGTCGCTGAAGAAGATCGTGCCGGTCGGCAACGACGGCAT
Source organism: Streptomyces sp. NBC_00523 (assembly GCF_036346615.1). Lineage (NCBI taxonomy): Bacteria > Bacillati > Actinomycetota > Actinomycetes > Kitasatosporales > Streptomycetaceae > Streptomyces > Streptomyces sp. NBC_00523. Next base: position 5,320,405 of record NZ_CP107836.1, read on the forward strand.
CAAGAACCTGATGGACTGGAAGTTCGGCCCGGACGGCGCGCTGTACGTCCTCGACTACGGGCGCGGCTTCTTCACCTCGGACGCCAAGTCGGCGCTGTGGAAGGTCACCTACAAGGGCGGCGGGCCGACCCCGGCCGCCGGTCAGCTGGCGAGGGGGACGCAGTGACAGGCAAACGGAGAGTGTGGGCCGCCCTGCTGGCGGGTCTGCTGCTGGTACTCGGACTGCAGACGACCACGTCGGCGGCCGGAACACGTGACGGCCGGACCTCACAGGCCGCCGCCGCACAGGTGCTCACCTGGACGGCCGGCGACGACATCACCAAGTACGCCAGCTTCCCGGAGACGGCGGTCGCCGGAGCTGCGACGATCGTCTTCGAGAACAGCGCGGCCACCGGCAACACCACCGGCATGCCGCACACGCTGACCTTCAGCACCAGCGACCCGGAGTACAACACCGACGTCCAGCTGAACATCCTGGCCAACCCCGGGGACGACCAGGGTGGCAAGCACACCGCCGAGGTCACCCTCTCGCCCGGCCGCTACTTCTACCACTGCACCATCCCGGGCCACAGCTCCATGACGGGCGTGCTGACGGTGACCGAGGGCGGCGGCGGTGACGACACCACCGCGCCGGAGACCTCGGCGAAGGTGACCGGAACCCAGAACGCCGAGGGCCAGTACGTCGGTGCGGCGACCGTCGCGGTCACCGCCACCGACGAGGGCTCCGGCGTGGACCGGATCGAGTACGCGGTGGGCGCCGACGGTGCCTGGCAGCCGTACACCGCGCCGGTCGTGGTGGACCAGGTCGGCGAGCAGACCGTGCGCTACCGGGCGTTCGACAAGGCGGGCAACGCCGCCGCCGAGAAGAGCGAGACCTTCACGGTGGCCGCCCCGCCGACCGACGACACGACCGCGCCGGAGACCTCGGCGACGGTCAGCGGAGAGAAGGACGCGAACGGCGACTACATCGACATGGCGACGGTGACCGTCACCGCCTCCGACACCGGTTCCGGCGTCAACACCATTGAGTACGCCGTCGGTTCGGACGGTGCCTGGCAGCCGTACACCGGGCCGGTGATGGTGCACCAGGTCGGCGAACAGACCGTGCGCTACCGGGCCACCGACAAGGCGGGCAACGCGGCCGCCGAGAAGAACGTGCAGTTCACCGTCGTGGCCGCCCCGCCGCAGGACACCACGCCGCCGGTGACCGGCGCCACCGTCAAGGGCACGAAGAACTCTGCCGGGGCCTACGTCGGCAGCGCGGAGGTCGGCGTGAGCGCGACCGACGAGGGCGGTTCCGGCGTGGCCGGGACGGAGTACTCCCTGGACGCGGGGCCGTACCTGGCCTACACCGCGCCCGTGGTGGTCGACCGGGCCGGGCGGCACACCGTCGCCTACCGCGCGACGGACAAGGCGGGCAACACCTCGGAGCCGCTGAGCGTCAGCTTCTCGGTGGTCTCCGGCGGCGGGGTGCCGGCGCCGGGCTGCCCGGAGTACGACGAGCGGCTGACCGTGATCGTCGGCACGGTCGACACGGGCGTGCCGAACCGGGTGACCAACAACCGGTGCCGGATCAACGAGTTGATCGAGGACGAGAAGGAGTGGACGTCCCAGGCGCTCTTCATCAAGCACGTGGGCGAGGTCACGGCCGCACTGAAGGCCGAGGGCGTCGTCGACCAGCGCGAGGTGAAGGCGATCAAGCAGGCGGCCCGCGCGTCCGGCATCGGCACACCGGGTCAGACGGACGGCTACCGCACGATCCTCGGCGAGGACCCGGCCACCTTCGCCAAGTGGGAGCAGGTGGGCGGCGGTTCGTTCACGCGCAACGAGGACGGCTCGATCACCAGCGGGACCACCAAGGACGGGCTGGGCATGCTCTGGTTCCCGGAGCGCACCTACGGGGACTTCTCGCTCAAGCTCCAGTGGCGGGACGACGCCCCGGGCACGGCCAACGCCAACGGCGGTGTCTTCGTGCGCTTCCCGCAGATCCACGACCACCCCGAGGAGCCGCGCCCGGAGTGGGCGGCGATCAAGTACGGGCACGAGGTCCAGGCGTTCGACAGCCCGAGCGGCGACATGTACAAGTCGGGGTCGATCTACGGCTTCGACCGGGTGGGCCTCGCCGGCGCCCAGGTGACCGAGAAGGGCACCTGGAACGACTACGAGATCCGGGTGGTGGACCAGCACTTCTCGGTCTTCCGCAACGGTGTGCTGATCAACGAGTTCGACAACACCGGCGGTCAGGACTTCTACCCGGCGCGCGGGGACGACCCCGGCACCGACGGGCGGCGCTGGGCGGCCGGCTACATCGGGCTGCAGGTGCACAGCACGTCGGACGTCATCTCCTACCGGGACGTCCGGGTCAAGGATCTGTAGGGCCACAGCAAGGCGCTCCGAGCCGGGTCAGGACTGCTTCCTGGCCCGGCTCGGCTGCGCGGCCTCGGCTTTTTTTGCCGCACCGGCAAGGATGTTTGCTGTACGGGCGGACTGTGCGCACCATCTCCGTACATGGAGGAGGTTCGCATGAGCGACAACACGCAGGCGTACGACGTAGTGGTGATCGGTGGCGGGGCCGCCGGGCTGAGTGGGGCGTTGGCCCTGGGGCGGGCGCGGCGGTCCGTGCTGGTGGTTGACGCGGGGGACCCGCGCAACGCGCCCGCGTCGCATGTCCACAACTACCTGGGGCGCGAGGGCACCCCGCCCGGTGAGCTGCTGGCGATCGGGCGGGACGAGGTCGCCGGGTACGGGGTCGAGGTCGTGACCGGCGAGGTCACCGTGGTCGAGCGGCTGCCGGAGGACTCCGGGTTCCGGGTCGTACGCGGCGACGGCGCGACCGTCACCGCGCGGCGGCTGCTGGTCGCGACCGGGCTGACCGACGAGCTCCCGCCGATCCCGGGCCTGGCCGAGCGGTGGGGCCGCGAGGTGCTGCACTGCCCGTACTGCCACGGCTGGGAGGTGCGCGACGCGGCGATCGGGGTCATCGCCACCAGTCCCATGGCCGTGCACCAGGCGCTGCTGTGGCGGCAGTGGAGCGAGGACGTCACGCTCTTCCTGCACGACGGGCCCGAGCCCACCGACGAGGAGTACGAGCAGCTCGCGGCGCGCGGCATCGCGGTCGTGGACGGCGAGGTGGCAGGGCTGGAGGTGACCGACGACCGGCTGACCGGCGTCCGCCTCGCGGGCGGCCGGGTGGTCGGGCGGGCGGCCGTGGTCGTCCAGACGAAGCTCACGGCGCGCTCCGGCCTGCTGGAGAGCCTGGGGCTGCGGCCCGTGGAGGCGGAGATGGGCGGGCAGCTGATCGGTTCGTACATCGAGGCGGACCCGGCGGGCATGACGGAGGCGGCCAACGTGTGGGTCGCCGGGAACGTGACCGGTCTCCTGGACCAGGTCATCGGTGCGGCGGCGGCCGGGCTCAAGGCGGGCGCGGCCATCAACGGGGACCTCGTCACCGAGGACACCCGGCGCGCCGTGCGGGCCCGCAACGCGCCCTCCGACGCGGAGATGTGGGACGACCGCTACCGCGAGAGCCACCGCATCTGGAGCGGCAAGCCCAACACCGTGCTCGTCCGCGAGGTCGAGGACCTGGCGCCGGGCCGGGCGCTGGACCTGGGCTGCGGGGAGGGCGCGGACGCGGTCTGGCTGGCGGGCCGGGGCTGGCAGGTCACCGCGACGGACATCTCTCGCGTGGCGCTCGGCCGGGCCGCCGAGCACGCGGCGGAGGCCGGGGTCGCCGACCGGGTGGACTGGCAGTTCCACGACCTGGGCGCCACGTTCCCCGAAGGGGCGTACGACCTGGTCTCGGCGCAGTTCCTGCACTCCATGGGCGATCTGCCCCGGGAGCGCATCCTGCACCGGGCGGCCCGCGCGGTCGCCCCGGGCGGGGTGCTGCTGATCGTGGGGCACGCGGGCTTCCCGGCCTGGGACGACCGGCACGCCGACATGAAGCTGCCGACGCCCGACGAGGTGCTCGCCTCGCTGGAGCTGCCGGAGGGGGAGTGGGAGGTGCTGCTCAGCGAGGAGCACGAGCGCGTCCAGAACGACCCGGACGGCAACCCCACCACCCGTACGGACAACGCCCTGAAGGTCAGGCGGCGTTGACCGCGCGTAGAGGACCGGATCTGACCTAATGCGCTCGTACTGTCGGTTCTGACGGCGGAACGGAACGACGGAAGGCAGAACCATGAACGCCAGCGGGACGGCCATCGCGAACACCGGCTCGGACGAGCGGGCGGACCTCCTGGAAGCGCTGGGCAAGCAGCGGCACTTCCTGCGGTTCACCACCCGCGACCTGACCGACGAGCAGGCCGGGGAGCGGACCACGAAGAGCGAGCTGTGTCTCGGCGGCCTGATCAAGCACGTGACCTCGGTCGAGCGGGGCTGGGCCGGGTTCATCGTGGAGGGTGCCGCCGCGATGCCGGACTTCAACCAGATGACCGAGGCCGACTTCGCGCAGCGGGCCGACGAGTTCAGGATGCTGCCGGGCGAGACGCTGGCGGGCGTGCTCGACGCCTACGAGAAGGTGGCGGCGGCGACCGACGAACTGGTCGCCTCGCTGCCGGACCTGGGCGCCGCGCACGCGCTGCCGAAGGCCCCCTGGTTCGACGGGGACGCGAAGTGGTCGGCCCGCAGGACGCTGATGCACATCATCGCGGAGACCGCGCAGCACGCCGGCCACGCGGACATCATCCGGGAATCCCTGGACGGCTCGAAGTCCATGGGCTGAGGTGGGCCGGGCGGCGGCACAATGGCGCGCATGGATGCCGAAGTCGCCGCGCTGATAGGGGCCGCCGTCGGCTCGCTCACCACTCTGGGGGCGGCCTTCGTCACCGGGCGGACGGCGGCCCGCTCCCAGTACGACCAGTGGCGCAGACAGCACCGCAGGGACGCGTATGTGGCGTACCTCGGGGCCCTGCACGACCGGGACATCGCCCTGGACGCCGTCTTCGAGGCGCTGCGGCCGGAGCGACCGGACCTGGCGGCCGTGGACGAGCGGGTGGCGGAGTTCGTCGGCCTGGCCCGCGAGGTGCACCGGGCCGCCGAGGTCGTCCTCGTGGAGGGGCCGGACGCCATGGTGGCGGCGGTCGGCGGGGTGGGCCGGGCGTCCGGCGAGCGCGCCGAGCTCATGCGGCGGATGGTCGCGGACGCCCGCGCCGGGGACACCACGCACAAGGCCGCGCACACCGCGCTGGCCGCCCGGCGCGACGAGGCCCTCCACCAGTCGGTGAAGGGCCTTCGCGCTGCCGCCGCGCGCGTGCTGGACGCGCCGCGCTGAGTCCGCGCTGAGAACGTTACGCCTGCGGGGCGGCCTTGATCGCGGAGATGTCGAAGTTCAGCTTCACCTTGTCGCTGACCATGACGCCACCGGTCTCCAGCGCCGCGTTCCAGGTCAGGCCCCAGTCGGAGCGCAGGATCTCGGCGCCGCCCTCGAAGCCGACGCGCTCGTTGCCGTAGACGTCCTTCGCGGAGCCGTTGAACTCCAGGTCGATGGCGAGCGGGCGGGTGACGTCCTTGATGGTCAGGTCGCCGGTGACGCGGTACTTGTCGCCGCCCAGCTGCTCGGCGGAGGTCGAGCGGAACGTCATCAGGGGGAACTTCTCGGCGTCGAAGAAGTCGCCGCTCACCAGGTGGCCGTCGCGGTCCTTGATGCCGGTGTCCACGCTGGCGATCTTCACGTCGATCGAGGCCGTGGAGTTGGCCGGGTCGCTGCCGTCGAGCTTCAGGGAGCCCTCGTGCTCGGCGAAGGAGCCGCGTACGTTGGTGACCATGGCGTGACGCACGGTGAAGCCGATGCTGCTGTGCGCCGGGTCGATCGTGTAGTCGCCCGTGAGAGCCGCCAGGGCGGGGTCGACGTCGGCCGTGGTCGTGGCGGTCGCAGCGGCGTTGTCGGACTTGCGGTTGAACAGAGCCATGGCTCCTCCTCAAAGACCTGGCCGAGTGGGCTCGACCTGTTGTTTAACCTTCAACGACTTCGACTGTAGACCCATCTTGTTCAAAGTTCAACATCTACGACGAGGATCGTCGCGACGTCCGCGATCTGTTCACGCGGCCGTTACGTGAGGCCCCCTGGCGACGCGCGTAGAACTGCGGCACCATCGCTCCTGCCCCTTTGTCATGCACAGGAGGAGAGTCCCCCCATGGTCTTCCACGCGCCCCAGGTCTGCCGGATGACGCTGCGCCCCGTCCTGACCGCCCTCGCCCTCGTGCTCGGCGTCCTCTTCGCGCCCGGCTTCGGCCTGGTGAGCGGCACGACCGACGCGTACGCCGTCACCAAGCTCACCCACAGCCAGGCGACCTCCCGCTTCAGCTCGTCCGGCGTCACCTGGTCGTCGTCCGGCGGCTGCTCCAACCGGAACGTCTCCACCTGCACCTCGTTCGACCAGCTCAACCTGCCTACCGCCCAGGGCGCCCAGACCCTGAAGAGCGCCACCGGCTGCGCCCTGAACATCACCGGCGGCACGGAGACCGGGCACGCCAGCGGCACGTACTCGCACTGGAACGGCTACAAGCTCGACTTCGGCAAGACCACCTGTCTCACCAACTACATCAAGAGCGCGTTCAGTTACATCGGCCTGCGCGGTGACGGCGCCCCCCAGTACAAGTCCGGCTCCGGCAACGTCTACGCCGACGAGGGCAACCACTGGGACGTGACCTACTACAACTGCGGCGGTTGCTGACCCCCGTCCCGTCGCGCGTGCCCCCGCCCGCCCGGGCGGGGGCGCCCGTGCTCCCCGCACGCCCCTCCCCACAGGAGCCGCCCATGCACGCGAACCACCCGAGCCGCCGCGCCCTGCTGCGCACCGGCGCCGGAGCCGCCCTCGCCGCGGCCGGCCTCGCCGCGGCCACCCCGGCCGCGAACGCCGCCTCCCTCGTCACCGGCGGCAAGGTCCGCAACCTCACCGGCCCGGCGGAGACCGGCCGCTTCGCCGCGCCCTGGACCGACCTCGGCATCCCGGCCCGCTGCCCCGACGGCTCGATGCTCCTCGTCTGCGGCGACACCTTCGACGGCGGCGGGGTCGGCGGACCCGACTGGCGCGCCCCCGTCGGCCTCCGGGCCTCGAACCCCTCGCTCGGCTCCCTCGTCATCGACGGCAGCGTCGGCGGGGCCCACGCCAACGGGCTCGTCCCCGAGGGTCACGCGGGCGGCACCACGGCCATCCCGTCCGACGTGTTCACCGTCGGCTCCACGATGTACATGCACCTGATGCGCGGGGTCATCTACCGCACCCACCACTCGGACTTCTGGCGCTCCGACGACAACGGCAACACCTGGCAGTACCTCTGCCAGTGGCCCGGCGACCAGTACGGCGGCCAGTTCCAGCAGAAGACGTACGCGGTCGCCGACGACGGGTACTGCTACGTCCTGTCCACCGCCTTCAACCGGGACGTCACCTCGGGGCTGCTGCTCCACCGCGTACGGCAGGACGCCCTCGGCAACCCCGCCGCCTACCAGCCCTGGGGGTACGCGGGCGGGGCCTGGGCCTGGGGCAACGCGCCGACCACCATCACCGGGGCCCGCCGCTGGGGCGAGATCTGCTTCCGGGCCATGGACGGCAAGTACGCCCTCACCTGGCTCAACATGGCCCCGCTCGACATCAGGGCGCAGGTCTTCGCGCTGCCCACGTCGAACCTGTTCGCCACCCCGGAGCAGACCGTGATCGTGCCGACCGTGCCCGGTCTGGAGGTGGGGAACGCGGTCGCCAGCCCGTACGGTGGCTTCATCGTCCCCGGATCGACGTTCGCGGACTTCCACCTCGCCGTCAGCCAGTGGTTCGACAACCAGAACTACCGGGTCATGCAGTACCGCATCAACGGACTCGCGGCCTGAGCCCGCGCACGCGCATGAGGGAGGACCCCCGTCCCGCCCGGACGGGGGTCCTCCCGGTCTGTTGGGTGAGGTCAGGAACCGACGCTCACCGTGAACCGCCTCGGGTTGCCGTCGTTCGCGGCGCCCGAGACGTCCGGCTGGCCGTCCGGACGCACGTCGTCGTACGGGAAGGCGTAGCCGATCGGGCTGTTGGCGTGGACGATCCGGGACCAGTGGTTGGTCACCGCGCCCTGGTAGTAGTCGGACACCGAGGTGCCGTTGGGCTGGTCCGGGTGGCTGAGCATGATCGAGCGGTTGAAGCCCGCCGCCAGCCGGGCCAGCAGGGCCTTCTTGTCGTCGTTGTCCGCCGGGTTGTTGGTGAACGGCCCGTGGTTGCAGGTGAAGATGTCCTTCGACACCGGCTTGCTGAAGGTGTGCCCGCCGTCGAACGTCAGCGTGTCCCCGCTGACCCGGCCGGTGCGCACGCCGCGCCCGCCCTGGAGGTCGATGCGCAGGTCCGTCGAGCGGTACTTCTCCCAGACCTGGTCGATCTGCGCCGTGAACAGGTCGCGGAACGGCATCTGGTCGGGCCGGTCGAAGTAGGGCGCCATCAGGTTCTGCGGGGAGATGACCCGCAGCACGCTGCCGTCCGCGCCGCGGGTCACCAACTGGTCCCAGGGCTGGCCGTCGGAGGCCGCCTGGGCGATGAGGCCGTCGGCGATCCGCTGTACGGCGCCGTCGGGGAGCGGGGCGACGGTGTGCGTGGAGTCGCCCTCCAGGGTCAGGCCGATCGGGAGCGCGGTCACCAGGTCGACGTAGCTGATGTTGGCGTACAGCTGCTGCGGGTTGAACGTGAACTCGCAGAACGACCAGGTGCGCCCGTAGTTCGGGTCGGTGGAGGTGGCGAACGCGGGCTCGACCAGGGCCGGGCCCGGGTTGAGGTAGAAGGTCAGCGTGTCGTCGCGGACGAAGTAGACCCGGGCGCCGTACATCTGAGGCAGGGTCAGCACGACCGGAGCGCCGCCCGCCCCGTTCAGCGGGATCGCGCAGTCGACCGGCAGCGGGGTCTGCGGGGCCGAGGGGGAGTCGGGGTGGTAGACGCTGCCGTCGGCGCGCAGCAGGACCCAGCGGTCGGTGCCCTGCTCGTGGCCGGTGACATAGGCGTTGACGCGGCCGGGCAGCGACTTGTTGACCAGGGCCAGTTCGCAGGTGGCGGCGGAGGCCGAGGCGCTCGGGCTCAGCGCGCTGCCCCAGAGGGGGTACGTCAGTGCGGTGGCGGTGGCGGCGGCTCCGCCCGTCAGGAACTTCCGGCGCGAAATCATGAGGCGACTCCGGGGGTACGTGGGGGGCGCGGACGGGTGGACCGTGCGGGGAGGTGGAGCGGGGGCGTCCGCGGTGCGCACCACTTTCTCGATGCACGGCACGGGCGTCAAGACTTGTGACTGAGAGCGCTCTCAAAAAGAAGAACTCTTCACAACTCGACGCTGGTGAGAGTCACTTGCCTGGACGCCACTCGACGCCCGCGCACCGCGTGATCAGGAACTGAACGCGGCGCCCCGGGATGTCCCGGCCCGCCCCACTTGGGCTTGCTTGGACTTACGGAAGGCGGTTGTTGGACTGGCGAAGCCCTCGGGGCCGTACGTCGTTGACGGTGCGCGGAGCCGACGGCTACGCAGTGCACATGTCACCAAGCCGTATGCCGGTGGGCGTCGCAGCCGCCGCCTCAGCAGCCGTCCTGGCCCTGGTGGGGACCGCCCTCCCCGCCGTGGCCGCCGCCCCCTCACCCGCTGCCGCCGGTACCGCCGTGCCCGCGGGCAGCCCCGTCATCTCCTCCGCGCAACTCGCGGTCGCCGTCGCCGCGGACTTCCCGCGCGTCCTCACGTACACCGACCGCGGATCCGGCAAGCAGCTCACCGGTTCCACCCGCCCGGTCACCGCCGTCACCCTGAACGGCACCGCGCACCCGGTGAAGCTCAAGGGCGCCCCGAAGGTCACCGGCTCGGCCGCCCGCTACACGCTGGCCTTCGCCGACCTGCCCGGGGTGGAGCTCGACGCCACGCTCTCCGTGTCCGGCCGTGCCACCACGTTCAAGGTCACCGCCGTCCGCGACACCGCCGCGTTCCGGGTGTCCACGATCGACATACCCGGGCACGACCTGGTCTCCGTCGCGAGCACGGACGCCGGGGCGGCCACGGCCTTCACCAAGCTGGACACCGACTCCACGAAGACCGCCGACGTCTTCGGATCGGTCACCGGGGACACCCCGGCCGAGTCCGCGCCCTCCGGCGCCACGTACGCGATCGTCAACACCGGCTCGCTCGCGGCGGCCGTCGAGTCCAACTCCTCGTACGACAAGCCCTCCGGCGCCACCGGCGGGGACGACGCCCGGTTCTGGCACCAGGCCCGCAAGGAGGACGACGGCTCGACGCGGGTCGCCGTCTGGTCCGGTCAGTGGACCTACCGGGGCGAGGGCGCGCCGAAGCCGGAGAGCGGGGACGCGCTGCCCTGGGCCAAGGTCGTCGTCACGCCCGACGCCAACGGCGACCGCACGGTCGACTGGCAGGACGGGGCCGTCGCGTTCCGCTCGATCGGCGTGGTCGCGCCGGGCAGCGAGGACACCGCGGACCGGGTCATCACCCACATCCCGTTCAACTTCGCCAGCCAGGCCACGCACCCCTTCCTGCGCACCCTGGACGACGTCAAGCGGATCTCCCTGGCGACGGACGGCCTCGGCCAGCTCGCCCTGCTCAAGGGGTACGCCTCCGAGGGCCACGACTCCGCCCACCCCGACTACGGCGGCGACTACAACAAGCGCGCGGGCGGGCTGAAGGACCTCAACGCGCTGCTCAAGGACGGCAAGAAGTGGGGCGCCACCTTCGGCGTCCACGTCAACGCCACGGAGGCGTACCCGGAGGCCAGGGCGTTCGACGAGCAGCTGGTCGACAAGACCAAGCCGGGCTGGAACTGGCTGGGCCAGAGCTACTACATCGACCAGCGCCGCGACATCAACAGCGGTGACCTGGCCAAGCGCTTCCAGCAGCTGCGCGACGAGACCGGCTCCAACCTCTCGATGCTGTACATCGACGTGTACTACACCCACGGCTGGATCGCCGACAAGACCGTCCAGGCCCTCCAGAAGCAGGGCTGGAACGTCTCCAGCGAGTGGGCCGACAAGTTCGAGCGGGCCTCGCTCTGGTCGCACTGGGCCAACGACCTGGACTACGGCGGCGCCACCAACAAGGGCATCAACTCGAAGATCATCCGGTTCATCCGGAACGGCGAGAAGGACGTCTGGAACAACGACCCCGTCCTCGGCCAGAGCGCCATCGACGAATTCGAGGGCTGGACCGGCGAGACCGACTGGAACGCCTTCTACGACAACGTCTGGCAGCGCGACCTGCCCGCCAAGTACCTCCAGCAGCAGAAGATCACCCGCTGGGACGGCAACGACATCACCTTCACCGGCGGCATCTCCGGCACCGTCGAGGACGGTAAGCGGACGTACTACGACCATGGCCGCAAGGTCCTCAGCGGCACCGACTACCTGCTGCCGTGGGACGGCGGCAAGAAGCTGTACCACTACAGCCGGAAGGGCGGTACGAGCAGCTGGGCGGTGCCCTCGAAGGGCACGTACACCGTCTACGAGCTCACCGACAACGGGCGCGTGAAGACCGGCACGGTCCGGCCCGTCGACGGGAGGATCACGCTCACGGCCGAGGCCGGGCAGCCGTACGTCCTCTACCCGCGCCAGGCCCCGAAAGCAGCCGACCCGGAGTGGGGCGAGGACACCCTCGTCGCCGACCCCGGCTTCAACGACGACCGGCTCGGCGACTGGACGAAGGCCGGCACCGCCGTCCGCGACACCGACGGACAGGGCCGCAACTCCGCGAAGCTCTCCGGCAGCGGCACCGCCGCGCTCTCCCAGCGCATCGGCGGCCTCAAGCCCGGCGCCCGCTACACCGCCTCCGCGCTCATCGAGGTCGAGCCCGGAAAGACCCGGCACACCACGCTCTCGGCGGGCGGGAAGTCCGTCGCCGTGGACCGCTCCACCGCGAAGGACCACGTCGCCGCGTCCGACTGGCACGGCACGTACTTCCAGCGCGCCAAGGTCAACTTCACCGCCCCCGCGAACGGCCGCACCACCCTGCGCATCGAGGCGGCGAAGGGCAGCACGGCCACCGTCCGCGCCGACGACGTCCGCCTCGTCGCCAACGCCCCCGCCACCCGGAAGGGCACCGTCGTCCACGAGGACTTCGAGGACGTGGACCAGGGCTGGGGCCCCTTCCTCAAGGGCGACGCGGGCGGCTCCACCGACCCCCGCACCGTCATCTCGCAGCTCCACGCCCCGTACACCCAGGCGGGCTGGAACGGAAAGCTCATCGACGACGTGATCGGCGGCAAGGAGTCCCTGAAGGCCCACGAGGAGAACACCGGCCTCGTCTACCGCACGGCCCCCTGGACCGTCCCGATGACTGCGGGCCACCGCTACCAGGTCGAGTACGACTACCAGTCCAGCCACGCCGGGGCCTACGAGTGGGTCGACGGCTACGACCGGATCACCGCCGAGGGCAAGCCCGCCTCCGTCGAGACCCGGACCACCGCCCTCGGCGCCCAGCACGACACGGGCCACTTCACGGAGACCGTCACGGCGGGCTGCGGCGACACCTGGACCGGGCTGCGCAAGCGCGGCGACGCCCCCGAGGGCGCCGACTTCGTGCTCGACGCCTTCACCGTCACCGACCTCGGCGAGGCCCCCGCCGGTGAGCGGGCCGCCTGCTCCACGCTGACCGTGGCGGCCGGTGCCGAGACCCTCGAACCGGGCACCGCCAACCCCGTCGAGGCGAGCTTCACCAACTACGAGTCCACCGCCGCGACCGGCGTGAAGGTGGACCTCGCCCTCCCCGAGGGCTGGCAGGCCGAGCCCGCCGGAGCCGTCACCTTCGACTCCGTCGCACCCGGCGCGAAGGTCACCGCGCGCTGGCAGGTCACCCCGCCGGTGGACGCCGCGTACCGCGCGTACACCCTGACCTCCCAGGCCACGTACACGACCGGCGACGGGCAGCGGACGCTCGGCGCGCAGACCTCCGTACGCACCCTGCCCCCGCCGCCCACCCAGGACAGCTGGGCCAGCCACCTCGACTGGACGGCCACCACCAACGGCTGGGGACCGGTCGAGCGCGACCTGTCCAACGGCGAGACCGGCACCGGGGACGGCACCGCGCTGACGATCGGCGGCACGGTGTACGAGAAGGGGCTCGGCAGCCACGCCCCGGCGACCATCCGCTACTACCTGGGCGGCCAGTGCACCTCCTTCACCGCCGAGGTCGGCGTGGACGACGTCCAGAAGACCGCGGGCAGCGTCCAGTTCTCCGTGACGGCCGACGGCACCGAGAAGGTGAAGTCCCCGGTGCTCCGGGCCTCCGACGCCGCCTGGTCGCTCACGGCGGACGTCACCGGCGCCAAGTACGTCGAGCTGATCGCGGGTGACGGCGGCGACGGCAACGGCAACGACCACGCGGACTGGGGCAGCGCCCGCTTCCACTGCGGCTGAGCCTCCCGGGCCCCGCTTCCCCTTGTGTCCGGACACTGGGAAGCGGGGCCCGTGCGCGCGTACGCTCTTGGACCATGGGGGAGTTGAGAGCGGACTGGCGACTGCGGTTGCGCCGGGACGGCCCGCAGGGCGAGGTGTGCGGGGCCGGGGTGCTGATCACCCAGGACCGCGTGCTGACCTGCGCCCACGTCGTCCGGGAGCCCGACGCCCGGATGTGGGTCGAGTTCGCCGAGAACCCCGCCATCCCGCCCGTCGCGGCCCGGGTCGCCCCCGGCGGCTGGCTCGACGACCGCGAGGACATCGCCGTCCTCGCCCTGGACGGCCCCCGCCCCCAGGCCGAACCGGCGCCCCTGTCCCGGCACTTGGAGCGCGGCGCGGAGGTGTGGCTCGGCGGCTACGCGGCACCCTTCGACGCCGACGGGATGTGGCTCGTCGCACGGATCAGCGGCCTCCACGGCAACTGGGTGCAGCTCGACGCCCGCACCAACGCGGAGGTGGTCCGCCCCGGCTTCAGCGGCGCCGCCGTCCACACCGGACGCCGGGGCGAGCGCCCCGAGAGCGTCGTCGGCCTCGTCGTCAGCTGGCGCGGCGACCTGGAGATGCCCCTGCCCACCGACAACGACCTCGCCTTCTCGCACATGATCCCCGTGGACCGCATCGCCCAGCTCGTGCCCCTGGTCGCCGAGCTGAGCGGCCCGGACGGCTGGGACCACGCGTTCGCCGCCCGGCTGCGGAGCTGGTTCGCGGGCACCGACCAGCCCACCGTGCGCTTCGGCGTCGTCCCGGCGGGCGGCGGCCGCGACCGCACCCTGCGCCACCAGCTGCACCGCGCCCACGTCGTCCACCACGGCGGACACGGACGCCCCGACGAACTCGTGGACACCCTGGTCGCCCAGCTGCGGCCCCCGCGCCACCAGCGCAACCGCTACCGCGACTGGCTCCTCGAAGGCGGCGACGAACCCGAACGCTCCCTCGCCGGACGCCCCGCCTCCGGCCCGGTCCTCGCCGTGGTCGGCCTGGACGAGGACCCGGACCCGGCGGGGCTCGTCCGCGTCCTCGCCCGGGTGCGCGCCCTCGGCTTCCGGCTCCTCGTCGTCGTCCGCGGCACCGACGGCCCCGCGCCCGACGCGGTCGAACGCGACCTCCTCGTACCCGCGCTGGACGAACGCGCCGAGGAACTGGTGCGCACGGCCGAGCGGATGGAACGCGTCTGGGCCCGCCTGGACGGCCTGACCGACTCCGCCTCGGCGCCCCCGCGCCCGGCCACGGACCCGGCGACCCGCCGCCGGAGCCTGGAGGAGCTGCGCGCGCTGCGGGAGCCGCACGCCCGGCTCGTGGGGCTCAAGCAGCTGTTACGCGACTTACGCGCCGACCTCGCGGGACCCGCGGGGCTGCCCGGACAGCGCACCGGACCCGCGGGCCGCCCATGAGGATCCCCTGCCCGCACCGCCGCTTCACCGGCGGCCCCTGCACCGGCGCCGTCCTGGCCACCGGCTACTGCGACACCTGCGGCCGCGAGGAGACCGCCCCCGGCCTCCCGCCCCTGCCCGGCGCGCCCGAGGACCACGGCCCCGCCGGACTCCTCGAACTCCCGCTGCTCGACCCGGGCAGCCCGGCCGAACGGCTGGCCGCCGCCGAGCACCCCGTGCGTATCGTGATGACCTGCTCCGTCAAGTCCTGCTCCACCGCGTTCGTCCCGCCGCACACCGCCGCGCCGCCCCCGGACGAGGGGTACTGCCCGGTGTGCGGGGCGCGCTACTCGTACCGCCCCGAACTCACCAAGGACGGCCCGCCGCTCCAGGACCAGTACGTCATCCGGGGCCCCATCGCGCACGGCGGCCAGGGCTGGGTCTACCTCGCCGAGGACACCCACCTGGAGGACTTCGTCGCCGTCAAGGGGCTCCTCAACCGCTACGCCGAGCGCGGCGCTGCCCAGGCCGGTGAGGAGCGCCGCAGCCTGGTCGCCATCCGGCACGAACGGATCGTCCAGATCCGCGACTTCGTCTCCACGAGGAACGCCGACGGCACCGTCTCCGGCGGCTACATCGTCATGGAGGACGTCGGCGACCGCACCCTGTCCGCGCTGGTCGAGTCGGTCCGGCGGGGCGCCTTCGTCCTCGACATCGAACACGTCGTCACCTACGGCTGCCAGATCCTGGAGGCCCTGTCCCATCTGCACGGGATGGGCTTCCTCTACGGGGACATGAAGCCGTCGAACGTGATCCACCACCTCGACGGCATCAAGGTCATCGACCTCGGCGGCGTCCGCAAGGCGGGCAGTGTCGACCCGCCGCCCGTGATCACCCCGTACTTCGCCGCCCCGGAGACGGACGGCCGGAAGCCGCTCACCGTGGCCCACGACGTGCACACGGTCGGCGTCACCCTTGAGGAACTGGCCCGCTGGGCGGTCGGCGACGACGTCCCCGGGCTCGGCATCAGCTCCTTCCGGCTCGTCGTGGCGCGGGCCACCGCCGAGGACCCCGAGGAACGGTTCGGCACCGCCGAGGACATGGCCGGGCAGCTGCGCGGGGTGCTGCGCGAGATCCGGGCCCTGCGCGGCAAGCGCGACCAGCCCGAACCCTCCGCCCACTTCACGCCCTCCACCGAACTGCTCGGCGCCCGCCTGGGCTCGGTCCCGGACTACGCGCACTGGCTGCGCCGCCCGCTGCACGGCCGCCGCGAAACGCCCCCGGCGCCCGCCCTGGACCCCGGGACGCCGACCCCGACCGAGATCGCCCGCCGCCTGCCGGTGCCCCGGCCCTACCCCGGCGACCCGCAGGCCGCCCGCTTCGGCGTCAGCAGCTACGACCCGGGCCAGCCGCTCGCCCAGCCCGCCGAGGGAGAGCGGTCCGTCGAGATCTGCCTGCACAACGCCCGGCTGCTCCTCGGCCAGGAAGGCCCCGAGGCGCTGGCGGCCGCCCACGAACAGGTCGAGGCGGCGGCCGCGATCCCCGGACCCGGCCCGGTGCGGCAGTGGCGCCTCAGCTGGCACCGCGGCCTGGTCGCGCTGCGCGGCGCGGACGTCCGCGAGGGGGAGCGGCAGGCGCTGCTGAAGGACGCCCACGGCCACTTCTCGGCCGTGCACCGCGCCCTGCCCGGCGAGTACGCGGCGAAGCTGGCCCTCGCCTACTGCGCGGAGCAGGCGGGGCCCGCCGCGGGCCCGTCCGCGTACGAACTGTTCCGCGCGGTGCACGCCCGCAACCCCTCGCACGTCGGCGCCGCCCTCGGCCTCGCCCGGCTCGCCCTGGCCCGGGGCGACCGGACCGCCGCCGTCGGGGTCCTGGACCTGGTCCCCGACGAGTCCCGCGACCACACCGTGGCCCGCGTCGCCGCCCTGCGCATCCGGGCCGCCCGGCTGGCCTCGGGCGCGCAACCGCTGCCCGCGCTGGGCGAGATCGACGCCGCGCTCGCCGCGCTGGCGGGCCCGGTGGTCGCGGGCGACGAGGCGGCCTGGCTGCTGCGCACGGAGCTGTACGAGTGGAAACTCGACGCGGTCCGCGCCACGGCCGACCCCCTTCCCCCGCACCGGACCTGGCTGCGGATCGGCCTTCCGCCGCCGCCCGTCCCCGGCGAACGGGAGGTCCGCGCGGAGCTGGAGCAGTGCTACCGCTGGCTGGCCCGCCAGCGCCGGAAACCGGCGGAGTACGAACGGCTCATCGACCTGTCGCACGCGGTGCGCCCGCAGACGCGGTTCTGAGGGGCGGCGGCCCCGCGAACCGCCCGCGCCCCGACGCCCTACCCCAGGAGATCCGTTCATGGCCGCACCCGACCCGTCGCCGACCGGGCTCCGGTTTGCCGTGTCCGTCGACGTCCGGCGCGACCAGCAGCCGCACCACGGCACCCGGATCGACGCCCATGTGCGCGTCAAGGCCACCGGCACCGGTCCCCGCGACCAGCGGCCCGCCACCGAACTCGCCGTCGTCCTCGCCCTGGACGTCGCCCCCACGCGCCGAGAGGACGCCGCCACCGCGCTCGCCGCCGCCCTGCGCACCCTGCCCGACGGGCTGTCGTTCGCCGTGCTCGGGGGCGCCGGGGACGACGGGCCCGGGCGGTGCTACCCGCTGGGCGGGCCCTGGGCGCTCGCGGACACCGACGAGAAGCGGCGCGCCGCGTTCAGCGTGGGCCGCGTCGCCCCGACCCCGGACGACCGGCCGCCCCCGGGATACGGGGCCTGGCTCACCGCCGCCCGGACCCTCTTCGGCCAGCGCCCCCTGCCCGTA
Organism: Streptomyces sp. NBC_00523; assembly: GCF_036346615.1. NCBI lineage: Bacteria > Bacillati > Actinomycetota > Actinomycetes > Kitasatosporales > Streptomycetaceae > Streptomyces > Streptomyces sp. NBC_00523. Next base: position 5,337,980 of record NZ_CP107836.1, read on the forward strand.
CGCCACCTGATCCTCGTCACCGACGGCGGCGGGCACGACCCGGCGGGCGAGGCGGCCCTCGGCGCCGGGATCGCCGCGTGCGAGGGGGCGTTCAGCGCGGACGTGCTCGCGCTCGGTGTGGACTGGGACCCGGCACCGCTGCTCGCCCTCACCGAGGGGCTGCACGGCACGGCCGAGACCGCGCCCGACCGGTTCGCCCCCGCCGTCACCGGGGCGCTGGGGCGGCTGCGCCGGGTCCGGAGCCCCGAACTGCCCGTCACCGTCACCGGCCGCCCCGCGGTGACCGGGGTCGCCCTCAGCGAGCGGCAGCCCCGACAGCACGCCCTCGTACCGGTGACCGCGCCGGAGCACCCGCACCGGTACGACTTCGCCACCCACCAGTGGGAGCCGGGCGCCCGGGACTACCTGCTCACCGTGCGGGCGGACGCGAGCGCCGACCCGCTCGGCGTGCTGCTCCAGCTCGCCACGGTGTCCGTCGGCGAAGCCACCGCCCCGCTCGTGGTCCGCTGGCTGCCGCCCGGCGTCGCCGTGGGCGCGGGCGGCACCGGCGGCGGGGGCGGCACGCTCGACGCGATGAACGCCGCCACGCGGATGCGGACCGCGCTCGACCGGGGCTACGCGGCGCTGGACCCGCTGAGCCGCGAGGAGGCCGAGCGGCACTTCGGGCTCGCGGTCCGGCTGGCCCACGAGATCGGCGCCGCCTGGGTCCTCGCCGACGTCCGCAAGGTGGCCGACATCGTGGACGGGGTGCGCGGCCTGGTCCGCGTCGGCCCCACCGTCGACCTGGGGACCGTGCGCGAGGGGCGGCTGCACGTCGCCTCCGGGCCCCTGCTCGACCTGCCCGCGCACGCCGCGGGCCCGCCCGCCAAGTGCCCCGGCTGCCGCCACCTCGCCGGGCCGGGAGCCCGGTACTGCATCGCCTGCGGGAGGCCCCTGTGAAGCCCCGGCCCACGCACTGGACGCGCGCCTTCCGGGCCCGCCGGCTCACCGGCTCCCGCACCAGACGGCTGCTCGAACTCCACCTGGCCGTCATCGTGCTGGCCGCCCTCGTTTCGATGACCGCGCTCCTCGTCTCGTACCGCGAGGTCCAGAACGCGGCCGGGGAGATGCGCACCCACGCCGCCCCCGCCGTCCAGGGCGTCTCCGCGACCCAGCTCGCCCTGCTCCGCGCCCACCAGGAGGCCGAGGTCTCCGTGCGCTTCGGGATCGACGAGGTCGTCGGGGCCGGGGCCCGCTACGAGGCCCAGCTCTCCGCCGCGGGCCAGGGCCTCTCCCGGCTCTCCGACGTCCAGATCGACGGCGAGCGCGGCCGGGGCGTCCTGGCGACCGTCACCGGGGTGCTCACCTCGTACAGCGGCTCCATCACCCCCGGGACCGTGAAGTACGTGCACGACGACCTGATGCAGCGGCAGAAGATGAGCGACGCGGACCGCCAGCTGAACCGGCCGGGCACCGGCGTCGTGCCCCGCCTCGACGTCCTCCAGGACCACCAGATGCGCCGGATGGGCCGGATCACCACCCTCGGCCCCCTCCAGGTCACCGGCTGGGCCGTCGCCGAACTGGGCCTGCTCGTCCTCACCCTGACCACGCTCAGCGCGCTGTGGCTGCTGTGCCGCCGCTGTGGGCGCAGCCTGGACCCGTGGCTGCTGCCGACGCTCCTGGTGGCCGTCGCCCTCGCCGTCGTACCGCTGTGGGCGACCGCCGCGACGCAGGAACGGCTGGACGCGGCACGCCACCAGCTGATCCGGATCGAGGACACCGCGAGCGACCCGCTCGTCCGGTCCGGGGACACCGCCCGCGACCCCGACCGGCTCGCCGACGCCCAGCAGTACGTCACCCGCGCCTCCACCGAGCTGCGCGGCGGGCTGGCCGCCCGGAGCTGGCAGAGCTGGACCTACTACGGGGCGCTCGGCGCGGGCGCGCTGGTCCTCCTGCTCCCGGCCGCCGGGCTCACCCGCAGACTCAACGCCGACTACTACTGGAGGGCCGGATGAGACGGCGGTCCCGGGTCCCAGGGCGTGTCCGCGAAGTCCCGTCTGGCCCGCGACGCCTGGCAGGCACTCTCGCCGCACCGGCCGACATCCCAAGTACGTCCAGTACGAGGGATGTCGGCCGGCACGCCGAGAGCACCCACCAGACGCCGCAGGCCACGCCCTCCGGGCGTACGACGGGACTTCGCGGACACGCCCTGGCGCTCGTCCTCGCCCTGCTCCTGACCGCGGCGGGCTGCGGCCTGGCGGCCCCCGGCGGCAGCGACGCCGAACCGAGGGTGACGATCCTCGGCCCCTGGACCGACGAGCAGGAACGGCAGTTCAAGGACGTCCTGGACGGCTTCGGCATCCCGTACACCTACCAGGGGACCGCGGCCACCCGCGAGGTGCTGCTCGCCGAGGTCCAGGCCGGGAACCCGCCCGACATCGCGATCCTGCCCGGCGTCGGCGAACTGGTCGAGTACGCCGCCGACAACCGGCTCAAGCCGCTCACGGGCCTCTACGACCCGGGGGAGTACGGCAACCCGTGGCTGCCGGAGGCGGAGGGCATAAAGAAGGACCTGTGGGTGCCGCTCAAGGTCGACCTCAAGTCCATCGTCTGGTACCGCGAGGGCGAGACCCCGCGGCCCGCCCCGGCTCCGCTCGACGCCTGGTGCGCCGCCATGGGCGACGACGGCTCCTCCGGCTGGCCCGGCAGCGACTGGATCGAGGACCTGCTCCTCCAGCAGGCGGGCCAGGTGCTGTACGGGCGCTGGGCCACCGGCGACCTGCCCTGGACCGCCCCGCACGTCGTCACCGCCTGGACCACCTGGGCGCACCTGCTCGCCCAGGGCTCGCGCGAGGAGCGCCAGGCGATCCTGACGAAGGACCACCGCGGCCCGGCCGGAGGACACGGGCTGCTCTTCGACGGCGGCGGCTGCTCCCTGGAACACCAGGGCTCCTTCGCCCGCTCGTTCTACGGGGACCGCAGGGCCGGAGCCGCCTTCACGGACTCGGCACCGCTGCTGCCCGGGGGCCCGTACACCGTGAAGGCCCACGAGGTGTCGGCGGACTTCGCGGCGCTGTTCGGGGACGGTGAGCAGGCCCGTACGATGATCCGGCGCCTCACGTCCGAGAGGGCCCAGGAGGAGTGGGGCCGCGAGGGCGGGGTCTTTTCGGCCAATTCCGCGGTCCCGGCCCGCACGGGCGCGGTCGAGCGGAAGGTCGGGCACCGGCTCACGGAGCAGCGGGTGCCGTTGTGCCTGGATGCCTCGGACGTCATGCCGGCGGCGGTGCGGGACGCCTTCTACGAGGCGGTGCTGCTGACCGTGGCGCACCCGGAGGAGCCGGTGCTCCCGCGCCTGAAGGACATCCAGAAGGTCCAGGACGCCCAGTTCGACCGGGTCCCCCGGCTCACGGGTGTGTGCGGCAGGCCACAGTGAACCCTTTGTGGGACCTCCACAAGGGGAACCCGGTACCGGCTGGTACTTCGCCTGCATGGGACCGGGCTTCTGTCAGGCTCCACCAGTAAACCGGGCAGGAGACTGTACGGAGTCGACGGCACGATTTTCTTGGCGGGGTTCGTAGGGTCGTTACATGACCGTTGTGGACGAAACCCAGGGCGAGCCGAGCGACACCCGCGGCCGTGTGGCCGAACTGCTGGCGCTGCGCGAGCAGGCCCGGCGCGGACCCAGTGACCGCGCGACCGAGGCGCAGCACGCCAAGGGCAAGCTGACCGCCCACGAGCGCATCGAGCTGCTTCTCGACCCGGGTTCCTTCCATGAGGTGGAGCAGCTGCGGCGGCACCGGGCGACGGGTTTCGGCCTGGAGGCGAAGAAGCCGTACACCGATGGTGTCGTCACCGGCTGGGGCACGGTGGAGGGCCGGACGGTCTTCGTGTACGCGCACGACTTCCGGATCTTCGGCGGGGCGCTGGGTGAGGCTCACGCGACGAAGATCCACAAGATCATGGACATGGCCATCTCGGCCGGTGCGCCGCTGGTGTCCCTGAACGACGGCGCCGGCGCCCGTATCCAGGAGGGCGTCTCGGCGCTCGCGGGGTACGGCGGGATCTTCCAGCGGAACACGCGCGCCTCCGGTGTCATCCCGCAGATCTCGGTGATGCTCGGCCCGTGCGCGGGCGGTGCGGCCTACAGCCCCGCCCTGACGGACTTCGTGTTCATGGTCCGTGAGACCTCGCAGATGTTCATCACCGGTCCGGACGTCGTGAAGGCGGTCACCGGCGAGGAGATCACGCAGAACGGCCTGGGCGGCGCGGACGTCCACGCCGAGACCTCGGGCGTCGCGCACTTCGCGTACGACGACGAGGAGACCTGCATCGCCGAGGTCCGGTACCTCATCGGGATGCTGCCCTCCAACAACCGGGAGAACCCGCCCACCGCGGCGAGCGACGACCCGGCGGACCGGCGCGGCGACGCCCTCCTGGACCTGGTCCCGGCCGACGGCAACCGCCCGTACGACATGCACAAGGTCATCGAGGAGCTCGTCGACGACGGCGACTACCTGGAGATCCACGAGCGCTGGGCCCGCAACATCATCTGCGCCCTGGCCCGGATGGACGGCCAGGTCGTCGGCATCGTCGCCAACCAGCCCCAGGCCCTGGCCGGCGTGCTGGACATCGAGGCGTCCGAGAAGGCCGCGCGATTCGTCCAGATGTGTGACGCCTTCAACATCCCGATCATCACTCTTCTGGACGTACCCGGCTTCCTGCCCGGCGTCGATCAGGAGCACGGTGGGATCATCCGGCACGGCGCGAAGCTGCTCTACGCGTACTGCAACGCGACGGTGCCGCGGATCTCCCTGATCCTGCGCAAGGCGTACGGCGGCGCCTACATCGTCATGGACAGCCAGTCCATCGGTGCGGACCTCACCTACGCCTGGCCCACCAACGAGATCGCCGTGATGGGCGCGGAGGGCGCCGCCAACGTCATCTTCCGGCGGCAGATCGCGGAGGCCGAGGACTCCGAGGCCATGCGGACCCGCATGGTCAAGGAGTACAAGACCGAGCTCATGCACCCCTACTACGCCGCCGAGCGCGGCCTGGTCGACGACGTCATCGACCCGGCCGAGACGCGCGAGGTCCTGATCGCCTCGCTCGCGATGCTCCGCACCAAGCACGCCGACCTGCCGTCCCGCAAGCACGGCAACCCCCCGCAGTAGAAGACGGAGACACCACTCATGACCACTGCCACCGCCGAATCCGTGCTGCGCGTCGAGAAGGGCCTCGCGGACCCCGAGGAACTGGCCGCGATCACCGCGGTCCTCCTCGCCCGCGCCGCCGCCCGGCCCGCCACCGCCCCCACCCGCGTCCGCGACACGGCCGGCTGGCGCCGCCTGGAACGCACCCCGGGCTTCCGCGCCCCGCACAGCTGGCAGGGCTGACCCCCGCTGCGTACGCCGAGGGCCCCGCACTCAAAGGAGTGCGGGGCCCTCGGCGTACCGGGAACACCTACCGCAGGCGGGCCATCAGCGCGTGCTCAACGAGCGTGATGAGCGCACTCTTCGCATCCGCCCGATGCCGCGCGTCCGTCGTCAGAATCGGCGTGTCGGGCCCGATCTGAAGCGCCTCGCGCACCTCGTCCGGCGTGTACGGCTGGTGGCCGTCGAAGCCGTTGAGGGCGATGACGAACGGCAGCCCGCTGTTCTCGAAGTAGTCGACGGCCGGGAAGCAGTCGGCGAGACGGCGGGTGTCGACCAGGACGACGGCGCCGATGGCGCCGCGTACCAGGTCGTCCCACATGAACCAGAAGCGGTCCTGGCCCGGCGTACCGAAGAGGTACAGGATCAGGTCCTGGTCGAGCGTGATGCGGCCGAAGTCCATCGCCACCGTGGTGGTGGTCTTGTCCCCCGTGTGCGTCAGGTCGTCGATGCCCGCCGAGGCGGACGTCATCACGGCTTCGGTGCGCAGCGGATTGATCTCCGAGACGGCACCGACAAACGTGGTCTTACCCACGCCGAAGCCCCCTGCCACCACGATCTTCGCCGAGGTAGTGGAGCGGGCCGCTCCGCCGCTAGAGCTTGCGAAGTCCACTGAGCACCCTTTCGAGCAGTGTCACATCTGGCTGGCCGCCGGCGGACTCGTCGCCGCCGGGCTGGTGGATAGCGACGAGTCCCGCCTCGGCCAGGTCGGCTACGAGGATCCGGGCCACGCCGAGGGGGATCGAGAGGAGGGCCGAGATCTCGGCCACCGACTTGATCTCGAAGCACAGCCGGCAGATCCGCTGGTGCTCGGGCAACTGCCCTTGCAGCCGGGACGGATCAGCCGTGGTACTGACCAACGCCTCAATGGCGAGTTGGTAGCGCGGTCGGGTCCGTCCACCTGTCATGGCGTACGGACGGACCAGAGGATTGTGCGCGGCCGGAGCCGCCGGTTCGGGAGCCCGCCGCGGCTGCACCGGCTGGATCCGGGGCTGTTGCGGCCCGTCGAGGCGGTGGGGACGCCGGGGGTGGTGCGGCTGCTGCGCGGGCTGCTGGGGCTCCTGCTGCGGCCAGCCGGGCCCCGACTGGCCGTACTGGCCCTGCCCGTACGGCTGGTAGGGCTGCTGAGGCTGCTGAGCGCCCTGTCTGCCGGGTGCGGAGGGGAAGTTGAAACGATCGTCCCCGTGCTCACCCGGCACGTGCCGGTCACCGTCGTACTGGTGCCCGCCTGGGGGTGTACCCACGATTCCTCCTCCGCCTGCCGGTCCCGATACCAGTGGACCGCGCCACCGCACCTTATGGCGCGGTGACGCGAAACGCACTGTCTGGTTACTGGATAAGACTAGTTAAGAAGACTTCCCTGGAGTTCGGCACGGAGGTCCGGGGTGAGGACGCTGCCCGCGCGGTCGACCAGAAGGGCCATTTCGTACCCGATGAGGCCGATGTCGGCATCCGGGTGTGCGAGAACGGCCAAGGAGGACCCGTCGGAAACGGACATGATGAAGAGGAATCCTCGCTCCATCTCCACAACCGTCTGATTCACCGCGCCGCCCTCGAAGATCCGCGAGGCACCGGCGGTCAGCGAGGTCAGACCGGAGGCGACCGCCGCCAGCTGGTCCGCGCGGTCACGGGGGAATCCCTCGGACATCGCCAGCAGGAGTCCGTCGGCGGAGACCACCACCGTGTGCGACACCCCGGGGGTGTTGTCCACGAAGTTGGTGATCAACCAGTTCAGATTCTGCGCCGCCTGGCTCATCGGGCTCACACTAACGCTCCTGGTTGTAGGTAGTACTTGTGTCCGTACCCGCGTTGCGTCCCCGGAGGACACCGCGCCGCAGGTTGCTCAGCCTGCCACGCACGTCTTCCGGAGCGCGGGAGACCTGGGGGCCGCCCTGCTGGGTCTGTTCGGCGGTGCCCTCGACCAGGTTGGCCTTGGGCACGCGCCGGGGAAGACCGGACGGGGTTATCCCGCCCGCCTTCGGCTCCCGGAGCTTCTCGGCCCGATCCCAGCGCTCGTCGTTGGCCGAGCGCCAGTCGTCGGAGCCGTCGTTTCCGGCGTTCCCGTCGGTGGCCTGCTGCGCCGGGGCCGGCCGCTGCGGCAGTTCGTGCTGCTGCGGACGCTCCTGCGCTCCACCGGGCCGGTCGTTCCCGCGGCCGGTGGGCTGCCAGTGCTGCTGGCCGCCCCGGCGCGGCAGACCGGCGTCGGTCAGCTCGTGGCCGGTGTTCGGGACGGGGCCCGAACGCTCGAAGCCTACGCGCTCCTGCGGCTCGGCGGGAGCGCTCACCGCAGATTCCGGTTCCGCCTGGGCGACCGGCTCGTAGCCACCCTGGTACGTGCCCTGATCTGCCCACTCTTCCTGCTGGGGCTGGGCGGCGTACTGCTCGTCGTAGCCCTGCACGGGCGCCTCGGGGGCCGCGTACGCCGCCTCCGGATAGCCGCCCTGGGCGCCGTCGTAGGCGGGCTGGGCGTCGTAGCCGTTGGCACCGGTGTACGGGTCGTAGCCGCCCTCGTACTGCTGCGCGGCGTAGGCGTCCTGACCGTTCCCGGCGTAGGCGTCCTGACCGTACGCGCCCTCGGCGTACGCCTGCCCGGGCTGCGCCTGCTGCGGCTGGTCCGGGAACGCCTGGCGCTCGCCGCCGGCGGCCTGGGCCTCCAGCGCCGCGCGGCGCTCCTCGCGCATCAGCGAGCGGCCCACCGGGTCGAGCTGGGCGGAGTCCGCGGAGCCCTCGTCGTACCGCGAGTCGTCGAAGCCGAGTTCGGCGGCCGTACGCAGCTGCGGCTGCTGCGGCAGCGCGTCGAACGCCTGCTGCTGCGGGATGATCGAGGAGACGGTGAAGTCGTCCTGCTCCGGCGCGTCGCCGCCGCCACCGTGGGTGATCGCGTCCGGCAGCATGACCAGCGAGGTCGTGCCGGCCTGCTCGCCCGAGGGGCGCAGCTGGACGCGGATGCCGTGCCGGTCCGCGAGGCGGCCGACCACGAAGAGGCCCATGCGCTGCGAGACCGCGGCGTCCACCGTCGGCGGGTTGGCCAGCTTGTGGTTGATGTCGGCGAAGTCCTCGGCGGTGAGGCCGATGCCCTTGTCGTGGATCTCGATCATCACGCGGCCGTCGGGCAGCCGGGTCGCGGTGACGCGGACCTTGGTCTGCGGCGAGGAGAACGTCGTGGCGTTCTCCAGCAGCTCGGCGAGCAGGTGCACGAGGTCGGTGACGGACTGGCCGTGGATCTCGGTCTCCGGGACGCCGGAGAGCTCGATGCGCTCGTACGACTCCACCTCGGAGGAGGCGGCGCGGAGCACGTCCACCAGCGGCACCGGCTGGTTCCAGCGGCGGCCGGGCTCCTCGCCGGCGAGGACGAGGAGGTTCTCGCCGTTCCGGCGCATACGGGTCGCCAGGTGGTCGAGCCGGAACAGGCTCTCCAGCTGGTCCGGGTCGGCCTCGTTGTTCTCCAGGTCGGTGATCAGGGTCAGCTGGCCCTCGATGAGGGACTGGTTGCGGCGCGACAGGTTGGTGAAGATCGCGTTGACGTTGCCCCGGAGCATGGCCTGCTCGGCCGCGAGCCGGACCGCCTCCTGGTGGACCTGGTCGAAGGCGCGGGCGACCTCGCCGATCTCGTCCTGCGAGTTGATCGGGATGGGCTGGACGCGGGTGTCGACGCGGCCCGGGTCGGTGCGCGAGAGCTGGTCGACCAGCGAGGGCAGCCGCTGCTCGGCGATCCCGAAGGCGGCGGTACGCAGCCGGCGCATCGAGCGGCTCATCTGGCGGGCCATGAGCCCGGCCAGGAGGAACGCGGCCAGCAGGGCGACGACGACGATCGAGGCGTTGACGATGGCGTCGGTCCGGGCGTCCGAGGAGATCTCCGCGGCCTCGGCCACGGCCTTCTCGACCAGCTCGTTCTCGACCGTGGTGTAGCCGTCGAACTTGGCGGTGGCGGCGGCCAGCCAGGTCTCGGGGGTGATCCCCTTGGCCTTCAGCTCGTCCTGGTCCTTGCCGAGGCCGATCTCCTTGGCCATGCCGTCGTAGACCGAGCCGTCGATGGAGGGCGGCGCCACGAACGGCACACCGGCCGCGGCGGCCTTCTCCGTGGCCTCCTTGAGATCGGCGGCACCGGCGGCCGCCTTGGCCTCCATGACCTTGCGCAGCCGGGTCGCGTCGGCCTCCGTACCACCGGAGGTGAACTCGCCGAGGGCGATCTGCTCCAGGTAGTTGTACGAGCCGAACGCCTTGACCTGGTCGTTGAACTTGCCGCCCTCCTTGCTGGGGCGGACCAGGAGGTGCATGCCGATGGAGCGCTGAAGCGATTCTGCAGCCTTGGCCAGCTCGATCGCGTAGACGGTCCGGCCGTAGCTGGTGATGTTGCCGGTGCCGAGGCCCAGTTCGTTGCAGAACTCCATCAGGGAGTGCTGGACCTGGACGTAGCCCTCCTCGGTCTTCACCGGGTCCATGGCCGCGGTGTAGGCCGCCTTGCGCAGCTGCGGGAGCTTCGGCTCCTCCAGCTTGAACAGCTTGAGGCGGCGCTGGAGGCCCTCCTTGGCCGGCATGTCCTTGACGGCTTCGGCGAACTTGGCGGCGGCCGCGTCGGTGGTGGCCCGGCTCTGCGAGACGATCTCGTCGTCGCGCTTGTTCGACAGGAGGGGCTGGGCGGTGAGGTCGCGCTCGTTGAGCAGCGCCTGCCCGTACTCGGCGGCGGCCCGCACGATCAGCGCGGTCTTCTCCGCGTCCTGGGCCTCCTGCCAGGTGTTGACCGAGCCCTTCACCTGGAAGCCGCCCATGACCAGGCCGACCAGCACCGGGATCAGGAGGATCGCGTTCAGTCGGGTGGGCACCCGCCAGTTGCGCGGCGACAGCCGGCTGGTGCTGCCACCGGCCGATGCCCCTTCGGACACGTCGGCGGACGGCGCCGCGGCACGCGACGGCGGGGTGAAGTTGCCCCGCTCCGCCTGCGCCGTGGAGCCCTCGTTGTTACGCCTCACTCGACCAACAACCTCTCGGCGTCGGCACCTACGCTGTGCCGGGTTTAGTTCAGGGCCGTACTACCTACTCGGGAGTTGGTCGAATTGCAGCACGGCTGACGGTCGCGTTCCAAACAGTCGGAATGGGCGATTCCGAGTGGCTCACGCCTCACGTAAATCGGGCATAAAGAGCGAGCCCCGCCAAAAGGCGAGGCTCATGTGAGCGCAGCGACACCGCTCGTGCGCATCCGGTGTCGGTCGCGGGGTAATTCTCTTTCGAAACGTTATGAATACGGGGGCGGATCGTGTCAAAGGACACAGCCCGCCCCCGTGTGACTACGGTAACTGCCGTATGCCACTTCCTACTTGTGACTACTTCAGCCTGGCCATCAGAGCGTGCTCGACCAGCGTGATCAGGCCGCTCTTCGCGTCCGCGCGGTGCCGCGCGTCCGTGGTGATGATCGGCGTGTCGGGCCCGATCTGAAGCGCCTCGCGCACCTCGTCCGGCGTGTACGGCTGGTGGCCGTCGAAGCCGTTGAGGGCGATGACGAACGGCAGCCCGCTGTTCTCGAAGTAGTCGACCGCCGGGAAGCAGTCCGCGAGACGGCGGGTGTCCACCAGCACGACGGCGCCGATCGCGCCGCGTACCAGGTCGTCCCACATGAACCAGAAGCGGTCCTGGCCCGGCGTACCGAAGAGGTACAGGATCAGGTCCTGGTCCAGGGTGATGCGGCCGAAGTCCATCGCCACCGTGGTGGTGGTCTTCCCGCCGGTGTGCGTGAGGTCGTCGATGCCCGCCGAGGCGGACGTCATCACGGCTTCGGTGCGCAGCGGATTGATCTCCGAGACGGCACCGACGAACGTGGTCTTGCCCACGCCGAACCCACCGGCCACGACGATCTTCGCCGAGGTGGTGGCCCGGGTCGCCGCACCGCCGTTAGAGCTTGCGAAGTCCACTGAGCACCCTTTCGAGCAGTGTCACATCCGGCGCGCCGCCGGCCTCTCCATTGCCCGGCTGGTGGATGGCCACCATGCCGGCTTCCGCCAGGTCCGCGACGAGAATCCGCGCCACGCCGAGGGGCATCGACAGCAGGGCCGAGACCTCGGCCACCGACTTGACCTCGCGGCACAGATGGCAGATCCGCTGATGCTCGGGAAGCAGGGTCCCCAGATGCGCGGGATCGGCCGTGGTGCTGACCAGTGCTTCTATCGCTAGCTGATAGCGCGGCCGGGTGCGTCCACCGGTCATGGCGTACGGACGGACCAGGGGCTGGTCGCCCTCACCTTCGTACGACGCGTGACTGGACGCGCCGTACGGATCGGGTGAGGCGGGTGGCGGGGTCATGAATCCTCCGGGCGTGACAGCAGGGTGTCGGCTTGCCGTCTGAAGGGGCCGGTGGGGGGCTGTAAGCGGCCGGACGGTCGAGGGTTGGTTTTCTGGTTGATCGTCTGTGTCACTGGTTCACGGCCGCCTAGTGGAGCAGGCTGCCCTGGAGCTCCGCACGGAGGTCCGGGGTCAGGACGGTGCCTGCCCGGTCCACCAGCAGAGCCATCTCGTAGCCGACCAGACCGATGTCGGCGTCCGGGTGGGCCAGCACGGCCAGCGAGGAGCCGTCCGAGATGGACATGAGGAACAGGAAGCCCCGCTCCATCTCCACCACGGTCTGGCTGACGGCGCCGCCCTCGAAGATCCGGGAGGCGCCGGCCGTCAGGGAGGTCAGCCCGGAGGCGACGGCCGCCAGCTGGTCGGCGCGGTCGCGCGGGAAACCTTCGGACATCGCCAGCAGCAGCCCGTCCGCCGAAACCACCACCGTGTGCGACACCCCTGGGGTGTTGTCCACGAAGTTGGTGATCAGCCAGTTCAGATTCTGTGCGGCCTGACTCATCGGGCTCAACTAACGCTCCTGCTGGTGAGTGGGGCCGAGGGGGAAACTGCCCGTCTGACCGGTGCCCGCCTGGCGTCCCTGCTGGATGCCGCGGCGGAGGTTGGTCAGACGCCCGCGCACGTCATCGGGCGCTCGCGAGACCTGCGGACCGGACTGGTTGTTCTGCTGCTGGGCGGTACCGGGCACCAGGTTGGCGCGCGGGACCCGGCGCGGCAGACCGGAGGTGGTGATCCCACCCGCCGCGGGCTTCTTGACCCGCTCGGCCTGCCGGACGATCTCATCGTTCGGCGACGCCCGCCAGGCGCTCTGCGCACCGCTGTCGCCGAGGGTCCGCTGCGGCGCGGGAGCCACGGGCTCCTGGGCCGGCTGCTGCGGAAAGTCCTCGGCCGGGGCGGCCGGAGGCTGCTGCGGGGCACCCGGCTGCGGACCGCGGAACCAGTTGGTCTCCAGCGTGTCGTACAGCGGGGTGCGGCCGTCGCCGGGCCCGGCCGGCGGCAGCGCCTCGGGCTGCTGCGGCTGCTGGGGCAGGACCGGGCGGTACGGGGCCTCGGGTGCCTGGCCGCCCATGGGCGGACGCGGCGCGCCGAAGTCCTGGCTGTTGTCGCGCTGCCGGGGGGCCGGCTGCTGCGGTCCGCCGAAGTCCGGGCGGGCGAACTGCGAGGTGCTCGTCACGTCCGGGTTCTGCGGGCCGTTGCCGTACGCGCCGTTGTGCTGGGGGCCGTTCGGCTGCGGCACGCCGCGCTGCGGCAGACCGGGCAGCGGTCCGTTGTGCTGCGGCGCCTGGGGGCCGTTGCCCTGCGGCAGGTTGTGCTGCGGCAGACCGGGCTGCCGGCCGTTCGGCGCGGGGGCCGAGAAGTCCGGCCGGGCGAACTCCGCCGTGGAGCCGGGCCCCTGGCGGTCGTCGGCCGGAAGGCGCGGCGCCTGCGGGAAGCGGCCCGTGGTCTCCGGGTCCTCGTGACCGCGCGGCGCGTCGAGCGGGGAGCGCCGGGGCGCGGACGGCTCGTCGGTGCCCCAGCTCGTCGTCTGCGGGCGCTGCGGGCCGGGGTAGCCGCCACCGGGCATGCCCTGGCCGGTGTTCGGGCCCGCGTTCGGGGCCGGGGAGCCACCGGGCAGCTCGGCGCGCGGACCGCCGACCGGCGGCAGCTGGCGCTCGCCCCGCCCCGGACCGCGCGGCGGCTCGAAGGCGTTCCGCCCGTCCTGACCGCCCTGGCCCGGCTGGTCGAACCGGGCCTGCTGCGGCTGCGGGGCCTGCGGGGCACCGGGGCCGTTCTGCTCGGGGCGCCGCTGGTCGAAGAGGCTGGGCCGGTTCGTGTCCGCACCGCCGTCGCCCTGACCGCGGGCGCCGAGCCGGGCACCGCCGAACGCGCCGGACAGGCCGCCGCCCTGACGGGGGCCGTCCTGGGCCGGGCGGCCCTGCGGGTTCTGGAACGCCGAGTCCTGCGCGCCGGGTCCGCCCTGCGGGTTCTGCGGGCGGTTGCCGTCGCGGGCGGGCAGCGCGGCCCGGGGACCGGCGCCGGCGCCGACCTGGCCGCGCTGGGGAGCGGGGCCCGCGGCGGGGCGTCCCGCCTGGGCGTCGTTGCCGCCGGAGAGCAGGCCGCCGGGGGACTGCTGACCGGGGCCCTGCTTCGGCGCGGGCTGCCGTCCGCCGTGCGCGACGTCCACCGGGAGCATGACCAGCGCGGTGGTGCCGCCGGAGTCCGAGGGGCGCAGCTGGATGCGGATGCCGTGACGCAGGGAGAGCCGGCCGACCACGAACAGGCCCATGCGGCGGGAGACCGAGACGTCCACGGTGGGCGGCGAGGCGAGCCGCTCGTTGATCGCGGCCAGGTCCTCCGGGGAGAGCCCGATGCCGGTGTCGTGGATCTCGACCAGCACCCGGCCGTCTGGCAGGGCGTGACCGGTGACCCGGACCTTCGTCTGCGGCGAGGAGAACGACGTGGCGTTCTCCAGCAGCTCGGCGAGCAGGTGCACGAGGTCGTTGACGACCCGGCCCGCGACCTCGGTGGCGGGCACCGCGGCCAGTTCGATGCGCTCGTACTGCTCCACCTCGGACGCGGCGGCGCGGAGCACGTCGACCAGCGGCACGGGGCGGGTCCACCGGCGGCCGGGCTCCTCACCGGCGAGGACGAGAAGGTTCTCGCCGTTCCGGCGCATACGGGTCGCGAGGTGGTCGAGCTTGAAGAGCGAGGACAGCTGGTCCGGGTCGGCCTCGCGCGACTCCAGCTCGGAGATGAGCGAGAGCTGGCGCTGGATGAGGCCCTGCGAACGGCGCGAGAGGTTGGTGAACATCGCGTTGACGTTGCCCCGGAGAAGGGCCTGCTCGGCGGCGAGACGGACCGCCTCGCGGTGCACGTCGTCGAAGGCCGCGGCCACCTTGCCGATCTCGTCACGGGAGTGCACACCGACGGACTCGACCGAGGTGTCGACGTCCTGCGGGTCGGACTCGGAGAGCTGCTTGACGAGCTCGGGCAGACGGTCCTGGGCGACGCGGGTCGCGGTGTCCTGGAGCCGGCGCAGCGAGCGGATCATGGACCGGGCCACGACGAAGGCGCCGACCAGCGAGACGCCGAGGACGAGCAGGATCAGCGCACCGGAGATGATCGCCTCGCGCTGGGACTCCTCGCGCAGCTCGCGCGCCTTGCCCTCCATGTCGCTGAGGAGGGTCTCCTCGATGCGCTTCATGGCGTTGATCTTGATGGTGTCCTGGTCGTACCAGTTCATGTACGAGCGGCGGGCCTTGGAGCCGCCCATGGCGAGCGGGTTCTCCAGCATCTTCTGCGCGTACGTGTCCGCGGCCTTGATGTCCGGGTTGCCCTCGTCCAGCGTCGCGGTCAGCTCGGAGGCGTTGTTGCCGGTGGAGGTGTAGATCGCCTCGAACGACGTGCGGGCCGCCTGCTCCTTGCTCCGGGCGGCCAGACCGAACTGCTGGTCGTTGCGGTCGAGAGCGGGCTTCTTGTCGTCGCTGGTGGGCAGCGCGGCGGCGATGATCGCGCGCTGGATCGAGGCGTATTCCTTGGCGGAGGAGAACGCCGCCAGCGCACGGGTCCGCTTGATCATCTCGGGGCTGCTGGTCGCCTGGGCCATGTCCTGGGACAGGCTCAGCAGCGAGGTGATCAGCTGGCTGTAGGCGTCGACCGTCTGGAGGGCCGGACTGCCCTTCTCGTACGCGTGCTTGCGGGTGTCGCGGATGGAACTGAGCCGCGTGGCGATCTGCTGGATGCTGGTGTGGATGCTCTCCAGCGTGTCGTCACCGGTTGTGTCGCCGATCTCGCTGGTGCTCGCGAGGAACGCCAGCTGCGCCTTGTCGGTCTTCTGCCGGGGCGTGGTGATCTTGAAGTCGGTTTCCGGCACGTCGTTCGACAGCGGACCGGCCGTCTGGTCGCGCTCCTCCTGGAGCGCCTGCGCCAGCGAGGTCGCCTGCTTCGTCATCTCGGTCAGCAGCTGCATGTGCTCCAGCTGCTGGATGTCGTTCAGGGAGTCGTTGATGCGCAGACCACCCAGCGTGGTCGCGGCGACCACGGGGAGGGCGAGCAGGGACACCAGGCGCGTGCTGATGCGCCAGTTGCGGAGAGCTACCCGCGAGCCCGTGTTGACGGGGCCCCGGGGCTTGGGCGCGGCGGCCTGTTCGGGCTCGCCTCCGGCCGGAGCGGCGCCGGGGCGGCGGTCGCGGTCACCTTGGTCACCGGCCGCGGCCGATCCGGGGTTCTGGGCGTGCTGGGGCGAGGAACCGCGGTCGGTCCCGCCGCGCGGCTCCTGTTCCGCCGCAGCGCTGCCATCCCTCTTGAAACGTCCCTGCACTAGCGTCGCAACCTCTGGACCAGGCGTTCCTCCGTCGTGAACGGAGAAAACGGTGTCGGCGTGTGTGGGGCGTTGTCCCGCCCCATGTGGTGGTCGTGAGTGACCGGCGCTCTTCCCCTTCCCGCCGCCACTCGGCGCTGCGTTGCGCCCCTGCGCGCCGGCTTGAAACCCGCGGCGGTGCGTGGAATTTCAGCACAGTGCTGGATCTCCAACAAGGGCCAGGTACCGGGCTGTGACCTGCGTGACACCGTGTGATGGGTGCGTAACAAGCGGTGGAGGTGGTTCGCGGACAATCCGGACCATTGGGGGTGAGTCCGAACGGACCGTGGGGTGTCCCAGTCGCCATGATCAGGAGCGGAATGGCTGGTTCAGGGGTGACATGTCCGTTTCTGGGGTCCGGATCGCGTGTCCGTATTGACGCGATTGTCGCGGTGCTCGTGAGCAAACTCACACGAAGATCGCCGTCTTTTCCGGGCCACCGGGGGGAATTGAATGTTTAGCCTGACGCTTTACTGGGATGGCAGAACCGACAACCGGCGCCCCCTCTCGTACGGGCGGTGCCCCGACGACAGGGCCGTACGGCAGATGAACACGACGACGCTCCGCCACCTCGCCAACCCCCGCCGCACCACGCTGGCGCACCTCAAGGACGCCGAGGCGCTGCGGACGGCGGAACTCCCGGAGCACGCGGTCCAGCTGCCGACGCAGACCGCCAACCCCCGCCGCACGATCCTGATGACGGCCCCCGCCGCCGTCACCGCCGCCGCGGAGTAATCCCGCACGGAAGCGCCCCTCACCCGCGCTAGCCTGGAGTGTCAGTCTTTCTTTCCAGGCACCCAGCAAGCAGTGAGGGGCGACAGCAACCCGTGCGCATCGCCAGGTTCTCCATCGACGGCAATGTCGCCTTCGGCGCGGTCGAGGGCGACGGGCCCGACGGTCTCGTCCTCGACATCATCAAGGGCATCCCGTACTCCGAGTTCGAGCTCTCCGGGACCAAGGTCCCGCTGAACAAGGTGCGGCTGCTGCCGCCCGTGCTCCCCAACAAGGTCGTGGCCATCGGCCGCAACTACGCGGAGCACGCCGCCGAACTCGGCAACGAGGTCCCCGACGTCCCCGTCGCCTTCTTCAAGCCCACCACCTCGGTGATCGGCTCCGGCGACGCCATCGAGTACCCCTCCTTCTCCGACGAGGTCCACCACGAGGCCGAGCTGGCCGTGGTCATCGGCCGGATGTGCCGCGAAGTGCCGCGCGAGCGGGTCAAGGACGTCATCTTCGGCTACACCTGCGCCAACGACGTCACCGCCCGCGACGCCCAGAAGCGGGAGAAGCAGTGGGCCCGGGCCAAGGGCTTCGACACCTCCTGCCCGCTCGGCCCCTGGGTGGAGACCGACCTCGACCCCCGCGACCTCGCCATCCAGGCCACGGTCAACGGCGAGCAACGCCAGCTCGGCCGGACGAGCGACATGATCCGGTCCATCGAGGACCTGGTCGTCCACATCACCGAAGCCATGACGCTGCTTCCGGGCGATGTGATCCTCACCGGCACCCCCGCGGGGGTCGGACCCCTCCATGTCGGCGACGAGGTCGCCGTCACCATCGAAGGCATCGGCACTCTCACCAACAAGGTGATCAAGCGTGGCTAACGCACCTGTACGTGTACGTTTCTGTCCCTCCCCGACCGGCAACCCGCACGTCGGCCTGGTCCGGACGGCCCTCTTCAACTGGGCCTTCGCCCGGCACCACCAGGGCACCCTGGTCTTCCGCATCGAGGACACCGACGCGGCGCGCGACTCCGAGGAGTCGTACGAGCAGCTCCTCGAAGCGATGCGCTGGCTCGGCCTGGACTGGGACGAGGGCCCCGAGGTGGGCGGCCCGCACGCCCCGTACCGCCAGTCGCAGCGGATGGACCTCTACAAGGACGTCGCCGAGAAGCTCCTCGCCGGCGGCTACGCGTACCCCTGCTACTGCACCACGGAGGAGCTGGACACCCGCCGCGACGCCGCCCGCGCCGCCGGCCGCCCGTCCGGTTACGACGGCCACTGCCGCGAGCTGACCGACGAGCAGAAGGCCGCGTACGAGGCCGAGGGACGCGCGTCGATCGTCCGCTTCCGGATGCCCGACGAGGCGATCACCTTCACGGACCTGGTCCGCGGCGACATCACCGTCCAGCCGGAGAACGTCCCGGACTACGGCATCGTCCGCGCCAACGGCGCCCCGCTCTACACGCTGGTCAACCCGGTGGACGACGCGCTGATGGAGATCACCCACGTCCTGCGCGGCGAGGACCTGCTCTCCTCCACCCCGCGCCAGATCGCCCTGTACCGGGCGCTCATCGAGCTGGGCATCGCCAAGGACACCCCCGCCTTCGGGCACCTGCCGTACGTGATGGGCGAGGGCAACAAGAAGCTCTCCAAGCGCGACCCGCAGGCTTCGCTCAACCTCTACCGCGAGCGCGGCTTCGTCCGCGAGGGGCTGCTCAACTACCTCTCGCTGCTGGGCTGGTCGATCGCCGAGGACCGCGACATCTTCGACATCGACGAGATGGTCGCCGCCTTCGACATCAAGGACGTCAACGCCAACCCGGCCCGGTTCGACCTCAAGAAGTGCGAGCACGTCAACGCGGAGCACATCCGCCGCCTCGACGTGAAGACCTTCACCGAGGCGTGCGGCCCGTGGCTCCAGGCGCCGTTCGCCCCCTGGGCCCCGGAGTCCTTCGACGCGGCGGTCTTCGCCGAGATCGCCCCGCACGCCCAGACCCGGGTCACGGTGCTCTCCGAGATCACCGCCAACGTGGACTTCCTGTTCCTGGACGAGCCGGTGCGCGACGAGGCGTCCTGGACCAAGGCGATGAAGGAGGGCTCCGACGCCCTGCTCGTCACCGCCCGCGCCGAGCTCATCGCCGCCGACTGGAACGCGGAGGCCCTGAAGGCCGCCGTCCTCGCCGCCGGCGAGCAGCACGGCCTCAAGCTCGGCAAGGCCCAGGCCCCGGTCCGGGTGGCCGTCACCGGCCGCACGATCGGCCTCCCGCTCTTCGAGTCCCTGGAGATCCTGGGCCGCGACAAGACGATCGCCCGCATCGACGCGGCCCTGGCCAGGCTGACCGCGTAACACCGCGTCCACGCACGGGACGGGCCCGGCAGCCGCACACCGCGGCCGCCGGGCCCGTCCCGCTGTGCGGGGCCGCGCGTAGAGTCGGGGCATGCCCATCAGAGCCGTCCTCTGGGACATCGACGACACGTTGTTCGACCACACGACGGCCTCCGCCACCGGGATGGCCCGGCACATCGCGGCGGAAGGGCTGCCTCCGGGGCATGCCTCGCCCGAGGAGGCCGTCGCGGCGTGGCAGCGGCTCACGCGGCGGCACTGGGCGCGGTTCTCCGCCGGGGAGACCGACTGGCAGGGGCAGCGGCGGGACCGGGCCAGGGAGTTCCTGGGGCGGGCGATGGACGACGCCGAGGCCGACGCCTGGTTCGCCCGCCACATCGCGCACTACGAATCCGCCTGGGCGCTCTTCCCGGACACCGTCCCGGCGCTCGACGCCCTGGCCGGGACCTACCGGCACGCCGTGCTCTCCAACTCGGCCCAGGAGCCGCAGCACCAGAAGCTGACCGTGCTCGGGGTGCGCGACCGGTTCGAGTCCCTGCTGTGCGCCGCCGAGCTGGGCGTCTCCAAGCCGGACCCCGGGGCCTTCCGCGCCTCCTGCGAGGCGCTGGGGCTCGATGCGCACGAGGTGCTGTACGTCGGGGACGAACCCGACATCGACGCCGCCGGGGCCACCGCCGCCGGCCTCACCGGCGTGTGGCTGGACCGGCGCGGCCGGGGAGGGCGGCCCGAGCTCGCCCGGATCACGGGGCTGGACCAGTTGCCCGGGCTGCTCGCGGGCGATACCCGTTTTGGAGCGCCGGACACCTTCGGGTAATGTTCTTCCTGCGCCGCCCGAGCGGGCCGAAAGATCCGGCCGGGAAGCGCAGACAGAAACAAGGCCCCCAGGGGTTGCGTTTCAGTGGGCTATGGTGTAATTGGCAACACTACGGTTTCTGGTACCGTCATTCTAGGTTCGAGTCCTGGTAGCCCAGCGCAGTACAGAGCAATTCGCAGGACAAGCCCCCGTTGTGTAGCGGCCTAGCACGCTGCCCTCTCACGGCAGTAGCGCCGGTTCGAATCCGGTCGGGGGTACAGATCCTTCCCGCGAGATCACCTGGGTCGCACCCACGGTCTCGATGCAGGATCGCTAGGGCCCCCGTTGTGTAGCGGCCTAGCACGCTGCCCTCTCACGGCAGTAGCGCCGGTTCGAATCCGGTCGGGGGTACTTGCAACACCATGGGCTATGGTGTAATTGGCAACACTACGGTTTCTGGTACCGTCATTCTAGGTTCGAGTCCTGGTAGCCCAGCGCAGTACAGAGCAATTCGCAGGACATGCCCCCGTTGTGTAGCGGCCTAGCACGCTGCCCTCTCACGGCAGTAGCGCCGGTTCGAATCCGGTCGGGGGTACAACAGGCAACAGGCGAAGGCCCTTCACTCCGGTGAGGGGCCTTTCGCTTGTACGCGGCACGGGGCCGCCCCCGCTCAATACCCGTACCGCCGGGCCGACTCCTCCTCCTGGGCCAGCCTGCGCAGCGACGTCAGCAACGGCTCGTACAGCACCGCCGACGCCACCGCCATCTCCACCTGCTGCGCACGCGTCGGGTAGGTCTCCATCAGGTCAAGATCCCGCACGGCCACCTCGTGCATCAGCCGCGCGTGCTCCTCCAGATGCGCGCTCTCGTACGGATAGCCGAGGCGGGCGAGCGTGGCCAGGCCCGCGACGAGCGAGCGGTAGACGGGGGACAGCTCGCCGATCTCCCGGGCGCCGGCCCAGCCCAACCGGTCGAGCAGCGCGTCGACTTCCGCCCGTGCCGCCGCCGTCTCCGGGGCCTCCTCGTCCGGCTCGGGGCCGTGCGGCAGCGCCCAGAGGGCCGCGCCGAGCCGGATCGTACGGCCCAGCGACTCGTCGTCCACATGGGCCAGCACCTCACGGGCCGTGGCCACGGGCAGCCGGCCCACCTGGATCAGCGCCCGGATCAGACGCAGCCGGCGCAGATGGCTCTCGTCGTACTCGGCCTGCGTCGCGCTCACCCGCTCTCCCGGCGGCAACAGGCCCTCGCGCAGGTAGTACTTGATCGTCGCGGTCGCGATGCCGCTCTGCTCGCTCAACTCCGAGAGACGCATGCCGTCCTTCCCTTGCGTCCATCCTTGGACAGTGCCACTATCCAACCATTGGACAGTGCCGCTATCCAACGCCTGTCAGGGGGCCCAGTGTTCGCGAACATCATGCCGGGACGGACGACCGCCGCTGCCGAGGGCGATGTCGTCGTCCTGCTGATCGGCATGCGGATCAACCACTTCAGGGGCGTGCACCACTGGCTGCCGGTCATGCTGGCGATGCTGCGCATGCTGCGGGAGCTCAAGGCGGACCGGTCCAGGGGGCTGCTCGGTCACGTCCTGCTGTCCGGCTCACCGAGGACGTACTGCGTCGTCCAGTACTGGGAGTCGAAGGAGAAGCTGTACGCGTACGCCTCGGCGCCGGACATGTTCCACCGGCGGGCGTGGGCGCTGCTCAACCGCAAGGAGAAGAAGTCCCGGCAGCACGTGGGGCTGTGGCACGAGACCTACATCGTGCCCGAGGGCGGCTACGAGTCCATCTACGCCGACATGCCGGCGTACGGACTGGCCGCGGCGACCGGGTCGCTGCCGATCGAGGGGCGGGGCCGCCGGGCGGCGGACCGGCTCGCGCACCGGTCGGGTGCTTCCGGCGCCGAGTGAAGCGATGAGGGGCTGAGAAGGGGGCCGCCACGACGCTGGGGCGGCCTCGGGGGAGAGGGGGAGGCGCGGCCGGGGCTCAGCCGGTGCGGCGCAGCGCCTCGCTCAGCCGGGCGGCCGAGTCGATGACCGCCTGGGCGTGCATCCGGCCCGGGTGGCGGGTCAGCCGCTCGATCGGTCCGGAGACCGAGACGGCGGCGACCACGCGGTTCGACGGGCCGCGCACCGGGGCGGAGACCGAGGCCACGCCCGGCTCGCGCTCACCGATCGACTGGGCCCAGCCGCGCCGCCGTACGCCGGAGAGCGCCGTCGCCGTGAAGCGGGCGCCCTGGAGGCCGCGGTGCAGTCGCTCCGGCTCCTCCCAGGCCATCAGGATCTGCGCGGAGGAACCGGCCTTCATGGTCAGCGTGGAGCCGACCGGCACGGTGTCCCGCAGTCCGGACAGCCGCTCCGCCGCCGCCACGCAGATGCGCATGTCTCCCTGGCGCCGGTAGAGCTGGGCGCTCTCGCCGGTGATGTCGCGCAGATGCGTGAGCACCGGCCCGGCCGTGGCCAGCAGGCGGTCCTCACCGGCCGCCGCCGCCAGCTCGGAGAGCCGGGGGCCGAGAATGAACCGGCCCTGCATGTCCCTCGCCACCATCCGGTGGTGTTCCAGTGCCACGGCCAGCCGGTGGGCCGTGGGTCGTGCGAGCCCGGTCGCCGCGACCAGCCCGGCGAGGGTGGCCGGCCCGGACTCCAGGGCGCTCAATACCAGAGCCGCCTTGTCGAGAACGCCGACGCCGCTAGAGTTGTCCATACGACGATACTCGCGTCTCACTCTGTGAAACGCAAGTTCAATTTTCCCGGGAAGTTGCGAACCTGTACCAGCGGCCCCACAACGGCCCGTGGCCACCGCCCCGTACGGGGGTCCGGACGGGGGCGCACCGAATCTCTAGTTGGGCCGGCGATGACGCCGGCCGGAGGGAAAGCGATGGGTAGGACACTCGCGGAGAAGGTTTGGGACGACCATGTCGTCCGGCGCGCCGAGGGCGAGCCCGACCTCCTCTTCATCGATCTGCACCTGCTGCACGAGGTGACCAGTCCCCAGGCGTTCGACGGCCTGCGGCAGGCCGGACGCCCGGTGCGGCGCCTCGACCTCACCATCGCCACCGAGGACCACAACACCCCGACCCTCGACATCGACAAGCCGATCGCCGACCCGGTCTCCCGCGCCCAGCTGGAGACGCTGCGGAAGAACTGCGCGGAGTTCGGCGTCCGGCTGCACCCGCTGGGCGATGTCGAGCAGGGCGTCGTGCACGTGGTCGGCCCGCAGCTGGGCCTGACCCAGCCCGGTACCACCGTCGTCTGCGGCGACTCCCACACGTCCACGCACGGCGCGTTCGGCGCCCTCGCGTTCGGTATCGGCACCAGCCAGGTCGAGCACGTGCTGGCCACCCAGACGCTGCCGCTGGCCCGCCCGAAGACCATGGCGATCACCGTCGACGGCGAACTGCCCGACGGCGTCACCGCCAAGGACCTGATCCTGGCGATCATCGCCCGGATCGGCACCGGCGGCGGCCAGGGCTACATCCTGGAATACCGCGGCTCCGCCATCGAGAAGCTCTCGATGGAGGCCCGGATGACCATCTGCAACATGTCGATCGAGGCCGGCGCGCGGGCGGGCATGATCGCCCCCGACCAGACCACCTTCGACTACCTGCAGGGCCGCGACCACGCCCCGCAGGGCGAGGACTGGGACGCCGCCGTCGCGTACTGGAAGACGCTGCGCACCGACGACGACGCGGTCTTCGACGCCGAGGTGGTCATCGAGGCCGCCGAGCTGGCGCCGTTCGTCACCTGGGGCACCAACCCCGGCCAGGGCGCGCCCCTGTCGGCCAGCGTCCCCGACCCGGCTTCGTACGAGGACGCCTCGGAGCGCAACGCCGCCGAAAAGGCCCTGGAGTACATGGGGTTGACCGCGGGCCAGCCGCTGCGCGAGATCAGCGTCGACACCGTCTTCGTAGGCTCCTGCACCAACGGCCGCATCGAGGACCTGCGCAACGCCGCCGCGATCCTGGACGGCCGCAAAGTCGCCGACGGCGTACGGATGCTGGTCGTCCCGGGCTCCGTCCGGGTCGCCCTCCAGGCGGTCGACGAGGGCCTGGACAAGGTCTTCACCGCCGCCGGCGCCGAATGGCGGCACGCGGGCTGCTCGATGTGCCTCGGCATGAACCCCGACCAGCTGGCCCCCGGCGAGCGCTCCGCCTCCACCTCGAACCGCAACTTCGAGGGCCGGCAGGGCAAGGGCGGCCGTACGCACCTGGTCTCCCCGCAGGTCGCCGCCGCCACCGCGGTGCTGGGCCATCTGGCCTCGCCCGCCGACCTGTCCGACGACCGCACGCCCGCCGGAGTCTGAGAATCATGGAAGCTTTCACCGCACACACCGGCCGGGCCGTTCCGCTGCGCCGCAGCAACGTCGACACCGACCAGATCATCCCCGCCCACTGGCTCAAGAAGGTCACCCGGGACGGCTTCGAGGACGGCCTCTTCGAGGCGTGGCGCAAGGACGAGACCTTCATCCTCAACCGCCCCGAGCGCCAGGGCGCGTCGGTCCTGGTGGCCGGCCCCGACTTCGGCACCGGCTCCTCCCGCGAGCACGCCGTCTGGGCCCTGCAGAACTACGGCTTCAAGGCCGTCATCTCCTCCCGGTTCGCCGACATCTTCCGCGGCAACTCGCTGAAGAACGGTCTGCTGACCGTGGTCCTGGACCAGCAGACCGTCGACGCCCTCTGGGAGCTGACGGAGGCCGACCCGACGGCCGAGGTGACGGTCGACCTGGAGGCCCGGCAGGTCCGCGCCGAGGGCATCACCGCCGACTTCGAGCTGGACGAGAACGCCCGCTGGCGGCTGCTGAACGGCCTGGACGACATCAGCCTCACCCTTCAGAACGAAGCCGACATCGCGGCTTACGAGGCGGCTCGCCCGGCCTACAAGCCCCGCACAATTCCGGCCTGATCAGCGCGTTTTCAGGACTGCGCCCCCTGCCTTCTGGTAGGGGGCGCAGTCGTTTGTTGGGACCCCGCCGGGCGACAACTCGCCCCAGATGGCACAATCGGTGCATGGAACGCGACAGCCAACTCAAGATTTACGGCCAAGTCGCCGACCAATTGAAGGAAGCGCACTCCCGGGTGCGCGCACTGCAAGTCCCGGACGGCGTAAGGATGGCGTTGAACCGGAAGCTGTTGGTCGTCACGGCCACGGCGAAGCACGATCTCCCGGGCGCGGCAAGGCGTCTGGACCGGTTGATGAAGGACCTCGACGAGGGCCGATTCCCCGAAGGTGACTGACTCCGCAGAACTGCGCAGCGGTCGACTTCGTTGCGGCACTAGGGTGATTAGCCCGTTTCGTGTTTGATTTGCGGTATATATCTGCCTAACGTGCGAAAAAGCCGGACAGATTCGTTCCGGCGATGTCTCCGAAGGGGAAGACGTGAACAAGGCGCAGCTCGTAGAAGCGATTGCCGACAAGGTCGGCGGCCGGCAGCAGGCCGCGGACGCCGTCGACGCGGTGCTCGACGCGATCGTCCGTGCGGTTGTCGCGGGGGACCGGGTCTCGGTCACCGGCTTCGGCTCGTTCGAGAAGGTCGACCGCCCCGCCCGCTACGCCCGCAACCCCCAGACGGGTGAGCGCGTGCGGGTCAAGAAGACCTCGGTGCCCCGCTTCCGCGCGGGCCAGGGCTTCAAGGACCTGGTCAGCGGCTCCAAGAAGCTCCCCAAGAACGACGTGGCCGTGAAGAAGGCCCCCAAGGGCAGCCTCTCGGGCGGTTCTTCCACCCGTACGACGGCCAAGGCCGCCGCCAAGAAGGCCACCGCGAAGAAGGCCGTGGCGAAGAAGGCCACCGCCAAGAAGGCCACCCCGGCGAAGAAGACCACCGCCGCGGCCAAGAAGACCACCGCGACCGCGAAGAAGACCTCGCCGGCGAAGAAGACGACGGCGGCCGCGAAGAAGGCCACCCCGGCGGCCAAGTCGACGGCGGCCAAGAAGACCACCGCCGCCAAGACCGCGCCCGCCAAGAAGACCACGGCGAAGAAGGCGCCCGCGAAGAAGACCACCGCGCGCAAGACCACGGCCAAGAAGGCCACCGCGCGCAAGAAGTGAGACCGGGCCGCACAGGCCCCCACACGCGCCGGGCCGGGCTCCCCTCGGGGAGCCCGGCCCGCGGGCTGTCCGGGGAACGCGCCCCGGAACGGCTCAGAACGTCTGGAGCGTCACCAGGCTGATCCGCAGCCCGGCCCCCTCGCCCTCACCCTCGATCCGCACCCGCTGCCCCGGCCGCAGCAGCCGCAGGCCGCCCGCGTCGAAGGCCGCCGCGTCGAAGTCCACCGGGGTGCCGTCGTCGAGCAGCACACTGCCGCTCCGCGTCTCGGGGTCGTACGTGTACGAGGTCGCCTGCATGGGTGCAGACTATCGGTCCCGCGCGAACGCCCCGGCGGCCCAGCGGCCCGCCGTGAACGGGCCGACGCCCAGTTCCAGCGCCACCCGCAGGTCCTCG
Organism: Streptomyces sp. NBC_00523; assembly: GCF_036346615.1. Classification (NCBI taxonomy): domain Bacteria; kingdom Bacillati; phylum Actinomycetota; class Actinomycetes; order Kitasatosporales; family Streptomycetaceae; genus Streptomyces; species Streptomyces sp. NBC_00523. Next base: position 5,364,353 of record NZ_CP107836.1, read on the forward strand.
CCGGTGTCCACGTCCCGGCGCACCGAATCGATCCCCGGCAGCGTGATTTCCACCGCGCCCGACGCCAGATGGCGCACCCGGGACGGGCCGCCGAATGCGGGCCTCAATTCCACCCCCGGCGCAGCCGACAGAAATGTGGTCCCGATTCCCGCCGCATCGGGAACAAATGCGCGGGGAAAAGCGGCAGAGAATTCGAGGACCCGGGACAATTCCGCCGGCCGCAGCGCGGGCAGATCCGCGTTGAGCGCGGCCACCGGCCGCCCCGGCCTGCCCGACCTGGCCGCCCGCTCACCGTGCGCGAGGGCCGCGTTGAGCCCGGCCCCCGGCGCATCGGGCACGACCAGGGCGCCGAGCGCGGCCAGCGCCGCCCCCGCCGCCGTGTCGTCCGTGACGACCACCACATCCGCCACATCCGGGCAGGACAGCGCGGCGGCCACCGTGTCCCGGGCGAAGGCGAGGGCCAGCCGGGGCCGCAACAGCGCGCCGGAGGCGGGCGCCAGCCTGCTCTTGGCCCGCGCCAGGGGCTTCAACGGGACGACCAGGGACCAGCGGCCGGCCGGGTCGGTGTTCGTGGCGGTCCCTCCCTCGATACGCATCGCCGCCTATTCTCGCCTGCCGGTGCGCCAACCCGGAGGGTCGCTCCCCGGGGCGAGGCGTACGGTGTTCTCGACAGAGCAGGGGCCTGGGGCGAGACTTGACCCTCGGTAGTCAGACAGCAGACAGCTCCACGGTCTTGTTCACAGAGGAAAGGTGTCCGAGTGTCCCGCCGCAGAATCGGCTTCTGGTACCGCCTGGCGGCGGTCATCGCGAAACCGCCGCTGGTGGTTCTGTTCAAGCGCGACTGGCGGGGAACGGAACACATTCCGGCCGACGGCGGATTCATCACAGCGGTCAACCACAACTCGTACCTGGACCCGCTCTCGTACGGGCACTTCCAGTACAACACCGGCCGCGTGCCGCGCTTTCTGGCCAAGGCGGGGCTCTTCAAGGGTGCCTTCATCGGCACGATGCTGCGCGGCACCGGCCAGATCCCCGTCTACCGCGAGACCACCAACGCGATGGACGCCTTCCGGGCCGCCGTCGGCGCCATCGAGCGCGGCGAGTGCGTCTGCTTCTACCCCGAGGGCACCCTCACCCGCGACCCCGACATGTGGCCGATGGCCGGCAAGACCGGCGCCGCCCGCGTCGCGTTGATGACCCGGGCCCCCGTCATCCCGGTCGCGCAGTGGGGCGCCAACGAGGCGATGCCGCCGTACGCCACCGAGAAGAAGATGCGCCTCCTGCCCCGCAAGACCCTCCGGGTCAAGGCCGGACCGCCCGTCGACCTCTCCCGGTTCTACGACCAGGAGCCGACGCCCGAGGTGCTGCGCGAGGCGACCGAGGTGATCATGCGCGCGGTCACCGCGCAGCTGGAGGAGATCCGGGGGCAGCAGGCACCCGCCGAGCCCTACGATCACCGCAAGGCCCGCGCCGAACAGCGGCGCAGGGCCCAAGGAGAGGGACGCACGTGACGCACCGCCCGAAGGCCGCCGTCTTCGGAACCGGCTCCTGGGGTACCGCCTTCGCCGTCGTCCTCGCGGACGCGGGCTGCGAAGTGACGCTCTGGGGCCGCCGGGCCGAGGTCGCGGAGGCCGTCAACACCACCCGTACCAACCCCGAGTACCTGCCGGGCATCGAGCTGCCCGCCTCGGTCCGGGCCACCACGGACGCGGCCGAGGCGCTGCGCGGCGCCGACTACGCGGTGCTCGTCGTGCCCTCCCAGACGCTGCGCGCCAACCTCGCCGCCTGGGTCCCGCACCTGGAACCGCAGACGGTTCTCGTCTCCCTCATGAAGGGCGTCGAACTCGGCACCGCCAAGCGGATGAGCGAGGTCATCGAGGACGTCACCCAGGTGTCCCCGGACCGCATCGCCGTCATCACCGGGCCCAACCTCGCCAAGGAGATCGCCGAGCGCCGCCCCGCCGCGGCCGTCGTCGCCTGCCGGGACGAGACCGTCGCCCAGCGCCTCCAGGCCGCCTGCCACACCCCGTACTTCCGCCCGTACACCAGCACCGACGTGGTCGGCTGCGAACTCGGCGGCGCCGTCAAGAACGTCATCGGCCTCGCCGTCGGCATCGCGGACGGCATGGGGCTCGGCGACAACACCAAGGGCTCGCTCATCACCCGGGGCCTCGCCGAGACGATCCGGCTGGGCGCGGCCATGGGCGCCGACCCGCTGACCTTCTCCGGACTCGCCGGTCTCGGCGACCTGGTGGCGACCTGCTCCTCGCCGCTCTCGCGCAACCACACCTTCGGCACCAACCTCGGCCGCGGCATGACGCTCCAGGAGACCATCGCCGCCACCAAGCAGACCGCCGAGGGCGTCAAGTCCTGCGAATCGGTGCTCGACCTGGCCCGCCGGCACGGCGTGGAGATGCCGCTGACCGAGACCATCGTGAGCATCGTGCACGAGGGCAAGCCGCCGAAGGTCGCGGTCAAGGAGCTCATGTCGCGCAGCGCCAAGGCGGAACGGCACTGACGCCACCCGGGGCCCACGCGCCCCGGGCGGCCCGTGCCGCGCTGACTCGGCCGGTACCAGCAGGTACGCTCATCGCGATATGAGCAGCGAGAACCTCCCCCAGAGCCCGGAGCAGCAGCTCCGCAAGCCGCGCGTGGCCGTCGTGTTCGGCGGCCGCAGCTCCGAACACGGCATTTCGGTGGTCACGGCCGGCGCCGTCCTGAACGCCATCGACCGGACCAAGTACGACGTCCTGCCGATCGGCATCACGACGGACGGCCGCTGGGCGCTCACCGCCGACGAACCCGAACGCATGGCCATCGCCAACCGGACCATGCCGGACGTGGCGCAGCTGGCCGAGTCCGAGGAGGGCGGGGTCGTGCTCTCCGTCGACCCCGGCAGCCGCGAAGTGGTCTACACCGAGCCCGGCGCGGTGCCCAAGGCGCTCGGCGAGGTCGACGTCGTCTTCCCCGTCCTGCACGGCCCGTACGGCGAGGACGGCACCCTCCAGGGGCTCCTGGAGCTGTCCGGTGTGCCGTACGTGGGCGCCGGGGTGCTCGCCTCGGCCGTCGGCCAGGACAAGGAGTACATGAAGCGGGTCTTCACGTCCTTCGGCCTCGCCGTCGGCCCGTACCTGGTGGTCCGCCCCCGCGAGTGGGACAACGACCCGACCGCCGTCCGCAAGCGCATCACCGGCTTCGCCGACGAGCACGGCTGGCCGCTCTTCATCAAGCCCGCCCGGGCCGGCTCGTCCATCGGTATCACCAAGGTCGAGGACGCCTCCGGTCTCGACGCGGCCATCGAGGAGGCCCGCCGCCACGACCCGAAGTTCCTGGTCGAGTCGCTGCTGAGGGGCCGCGAGATCGAGTGCGGCGTCCTGGAGTTCGAGGACGGGCCGCGCGCCAGCGTCCCGGCCGAGATCCCGCCGGTCACCGCGCACGACTTCTACGACTTCGAGGCCAAGTACATCGACTCCGCCTCCGGGATCGTGCCGGCGCCGCTCACCGAGGAGCAGACCGCCGAGGTCCAGCAGCTCGCCGTCGAGGCCTTCGACGCCTGCTCCTGCGAGGGCCTGGTGCGCGCCGACTTCTTCCTCACCGAGGACGGCGGCTTCGTCATCAACGAGATCAACACCCTGCCGGGCTTCACCCCGATCTCCATGTACCCGCGCATGTGGCAGGAGAGCGGCGTCAGCTACCAGCAGCTGGTGGACCGGCTCATCCAGGCCGCGCTGAACCGGCCGACCGGCCTGCGCTGACCCGGCGGAACACGGCGAAGGGTGTGCGCCCGCAAGGAGCGCACACCCTAGAACCGGTTCGGGATCGTCTTCTTCACCGCCGGGGCGAACGCCGCGAGCGGCGTCGTGTCATGCGCGTACGCCTCCGAGAGCGACACCTCGACGTACGTCTTGCGCAGGGTCGTCGTCAGCCGGGGACCGTCGCCGTCCCGCTGCTCCAGCATCCAGTTGACCCCGCTCGCGGTGATGCCCTTCGACTGGTCGTCGTCCATCTTCGCGGGGCGCTCGACACCGCAGCGCAGTACGATCGCCCCGTCCCCCCACCCGGCGGTCAGCACCGAGGCGGGTTCGGGGTCGTTCCGCTCCAGACCGCCGACGGTGTCCGGCAGTTCCCCGTCCAGCGCGCGGCAGTAGGCTGCGGCTTCCGGGGACGGGGAGGGCACCGTGACCGACGCCGTCGCCTCGCCCCCGGAACAGCCCGCCACCAGCAGCATCAGGGCGGCGGACGGACCGAGGAACACGGGGCGGAGGAGCCGGCGGCTGGAGGACGTCACCGGCCCAGCGTAGACGGGGGCTACAGGTGAACGACCGGGCAGGTAAGGGTTCGGGTGATGCCGTCCACTTGCTGGACCCGCGCCACCACCATGCGCCCGAGCTCGTCCACCGTGTCGGCCTGGGCACGCACGATCACGTCGTAGGGACCGGTGACGTCTTCTGCCTGGATGACTCCCGGGAGCTTGGAGATGGTCTCGGCGACGATCGACGCCTTGCCCACCTCGGTCTGAATGAGGATGTACGCCTGTACCACGGAACCTCCAGGGCGGCCACGAGGATCATGTGGGGGAAAGGGACGCCACGTTATCGCGTCGCCGCGCGGAGCGGGGAGACCCGCGGGCCGGATGACGTCCTCAGCGTGGCGTACAGAACGCGCAAGTTGACGTAACTCTTGACAGTACCGACAGCAGAGACGGCACGCGACCGCAAGTGGGGCGGCGCGCACGGGGGACAGGCCGGAGCGTCCGGCCCGACAGATGAGAGGTGACACTCGGTGAAGGCAACCGTGGGCGAGTTGGGGGAGTTCGGGCTCATCAAGGAGCTCACGTCCCGGCTCACCACCACTCCGGCGGTCCGGCTCGGCCCGGGCGACGACGCCGCGGTCGTGACCGCCCCCGACCGCAGGGTCGTGGCCAGCACGGACATCCTGCTGGAGGGACGGCACTTCCGGCGCGACTGGTCGACGGCGTACGACGTGGGCCGCAAGGCCGCCGCGCAGAACCTCGCCGACATCGCCGCCATGGGCGCCGTGCCCACCGCGCTCCTGCTCGGCCTCGTCGTCCCGGCCGAACTCCCGGTCACCTGGGCCGCCGAGCTGATGGACGGACTGCGCGACGAGTGCCAGGTCGCGGGGGCGGCCGTGGTCGGCGGGGACGTCGTGCGCGGCGACCTCATCACCGTCTCGATCACCGCGCTCGGCGACCTGCGCAACCACGAACCCGTCACCCGGGCCGGCGCCCAGCCCGGGGACGTCGTCGCCGTCACCGGCTGGCTCGGCTGGTCCGCCGCCGGATACGCCGTGCTCTCCCGGGGCTTCCGCTCGCCGCGCGCCTTCGTGGAGGCCCACCGCCGCCCCGAACCGCCGTACCACGCGGGCCCCGCCGCCGCCGGGCTCGGCGCCACCGCCATGACCGACGTCAGCGACGGGCTCGTCGCCGACCTCGGGCACATCGCCGAGGCCAGCAAGGTCCGCATCGACCTGCGGTCCGGGCTCATCGACGTGCCGTCCCAGATGTCGGACATCGGCCAGGCCGTTGGCGTCGACCCCATGCAGTGGGTGCTGACCGGTGGCGAGGACCACGCCATCGTCGCGACCTTCCCGCCCGACGTGAAGCTCCCGGCCCGCTGGAAGGTGATCGGCGAGGTCCTCAACCCGTCGGCGCTGCCCCAGGTGACGGTCGACGGAGCGCCCTGGACCAGCAAGAACGGCTGGGACCACTTCGGCGACATCGAGGACTCCCAGTAGATTGCGGCTATGCCGACAACCACCTCCATACCGCCCCGCGTGCTCACCGTCGCCGGATCCGACTCCGGCGGCGGTGCGGGCATCCAGGCCGACCTCAAGACGATGCTCGCCCTGGGCACGCACGGGATGAGCGTGCTCACCGCCGTCACCGCGCAGAACTCCCTCGGCGTCCAGGGCGCCTGGGAGCTGCCCCCCGAGGCGGTCCGCGCCCAGTACCGCAGCGTCGTGGACGACATCGGCGTCGACGCCGTCAAGACCGGGATGCTGGCGTCCGCCCCGCTCGTGGAGACCGTCGCGGAACTCCTCGCCGACACCGCGGCGCCCGTCGTCGTGGACCCCGTCGGCGTCTCCAAGCACGGCGACCCGCTCCTCGCCGCCGACGCCCTGGAATCCGTCCGTACGAAGCTGCTCCCCGTCGCGACCGTGGCGACGCCCAACCTGGACGAGGTGGCGCAGCTCACGGGCATCGACGTCACCGACGAGGCCGGGATGCGCCGGGCCGCCGGCGCGCTGCTCGCCTTCGGGCCCCGCTGGGTCGTGATCAAGGGCGGGCATCTGCCCGGCGAGCCCGTCGACCTGCTCACCGACGGCAGCGAGGAGCACTGGCTGCGCGCCCCCCGCCACGACAACCGGCACACCCACGGCACCGGCTGCACCCTGGCATCGGCCATCGCGAGCCATCTGGCACGGGGCGCCGGGGTGCCGGAGGCGGTCCGGGCCGCGAAGGCCTATGTCACCGGGGCGATCGAGGCGGGCTTCCCACTGGGCGCGGGCATCGGCCCGGTCCGCCACGGCTGGCGGTTGCGCGACGCCGGCTGACCGGAAGGCGCGGACCCGTACGGGCACAGCAAAAAGCCGGTCCACCGAGGTGGACCGGCTTTTCGGGCAACCGGTAGGGCTGCGCTACGACGGGAACGTCAGCGCGCGACCTTGCCGGCCTTGATGCACGAGGTGCAGACGTTGAGCCGCTTCGGCGTCCGACCGACCACGGCACGCACGCGCTGGATGTTGGGGTTCCAGCGACGGGACGTACGGCGGTGCGAGTGCGAAATGTTGTTGCCGAAGCTCGGCCCCTTGCCGCAAACGTCGCAGTTGGCAGCCACGGGTCACTCCAAAGACTTCAGATGCACTTACAGTGAATTCCGGTACGCCGGATTCAAGGACTGAAGTGGCGGTACCGGGGGAATGTCCCGACTTTCGTCGGGCAACCGAAGCAGCATACAACGCCTGCTCCGGAGATACGAAACTACCATGTCTTCCGCCCCCGCCCTCCCGGCCCCCGGACCGCCCGCACCCTCCGACCGGGGCTAACCTGCGGTGCAGCCAGCCGCCCCGCCCCCGTCACGAGTCCCCGTTCCGAGTCCCGTCCGAGGAGGACCCGAGGTGCCGCAGACCGCCGACGAACCGGATGCCGTCGCGGTACGGAGCTGGTGCTCCCTGGCCCTCGAAGCGCTCGGCCGGGAGCGGGAGGCGATCGACGCGATCAACGTCTATCCCGTCGCCGACGGGGACACCGGTACCAACCTCTACCTGACCGTCGAATCCGCGGCCGCCGCCGTCGAAGCGGTCTTCGCCGCCCACGCGACCGGCACCTCGGTGCCCTCCGCCGCCGACGCGGTCCGGGCCATGGCCCACGGCGCCCTCATCGGAGCCCGCGGCAACTCCGGCACGATCCTCGCCCAGCTCCTGCGCGGCATGGCCGGCGTCCTCGCGGAGGGCACCGGCGGCGACCGGATGCGCCTCGCCCTCGCCCAGGCCGCCGCCTGGGCCCGCGAAGCCGTCGCCCACCCCGTCGAGGGCACCGTCCTCACCGTCGCGGACCGGGCCGCGGCCGCCGCGGCACAGGCCGCCCCCGGCGCGGACACGGCCGAGGTGGCCCGGGCCGCCTACGAGGGCGCCCGCGCCGCACTGGACGCGACGCCCGGACAGCTCCCCGCCCTCGCCAGGGCCGGGGTGGTCGACGCCGGGGGGCGCGGCCTGGTCACCCTGCTCGGCGCCCTGGTCGAAGCCGTCTCGGGACGGGGCCCGGAGCGGCCGTACGAGACCCCCGTCCCGTTCGTCCCGGTGGGCGGCGGCGACGCGGAGTGCCCGGCGGGCGACGACGGGGACGGGGGCGGCCCCGCCTTCGAGGTGATCTACCTGCTGGAAGCGGACGACGAGGCCGTCGAGCGGCTGCGCGCCCGGCTGGACGCCCTCGGCGACTCCCTGGTGGTGGTCGGCGGCGACGGGCTGTGGAACGTCCACGTCCATGTGGACGACGCCGGAGCCGCGGTCGAGGCGGGCGTCGAGGCCGGCCGCCCCTACCGCATCCGCATCACCCACTTCGCCGCCGACCGCGCCCACGCCCGCCCCGAGCCCGCCCGGCGCGCGGTCGTGGTGGTCGTCCCGGGCGACGGCCTCGCCGCCCTCTGCCGGGAGGCCGGAGCGACGACCGTGCTCGCCCGGCCCGGCGAACCGCCCGCCAGCGGCGAACTGGCCGACGCCGTCCGCCGCGCCCACGCCCGCGAGGTGGTCCTCCTCCCGAACGACGCGGACCTGCGCCACACCGCGGCCGCCGCCGCCGAACAGGCCAGGGCCCAGGGCGTCCGGGTCGCCGTCATCCCGACCCGGGCCGCCGTCCAGGGCATCGCGGCCCTCGCCGTCCACGAGCCGGACCGCAGCTTCGACGAGGACGTGGTCGCGATGACCTCGGCCGCGGGCGCCACCCGCTACGCCGAACTCGCCGTCGCCGAACGGCAGTCCTGGACCACGGCGGGCATCTGCCAGGCCGGCGACATCCTCGGGCTCATCGACGGCGACGTGGCGGTCATCGGCCAGGACGTCCCCGGTACCGCCCGCAAGGTGCTGGACCGGATGCTCGCGGCCGGGGGCGAACTGGTCACCCTGGTCCTGGGCGAGAACACCCCGCCCACGCTGGCCGAAGCCCTGGAACAGCACGTCCGCGACGGGCACCTCGCGGTGGACACCACCACCTACCGGGGCGGCCACCAGGGCGCGCCGCTGCTGATCGGCGTCGAGTAGCACCCGGCGCGACGACGGGCCCGGGCGGCGCCCGACGGACAACTGTCACTGCCGTGGTGTGCAATGGATCGCGTGTCTGCGTTCGAAGAACCCCTCAAGAAGCTGCTCGGCGGACCCACCGCGAAGGTGATGGCCGAACACCTCGACCTGCACACCGTCGGTGATCTCCTCCATCACTACCCGCGCCGGTACGAGGAGCGCGGCCGGCTCACGGCGCTGACCGACCTCCCGCTGGACGAGCACGTCACGGTCGTCGCCCAGGTCGCCGACGCCCGCGTCCTCACCTTCAACGGCGGCCGCGGCAAGCGCCTCGAAGTGACCCTCACCGACGGGCACGGCCGCCTCCAGCTCGTCTTCTTCGGACACGGCGTCCACAAACCGCACAAGGACCTGCTGCCCGGCCGCCGCGCGATGTTCGCCGGCAAGGTCTCCGTCTTCAACCGCAAGATGCAGCTCGCCCACCCCACGTACCAGCTGCTCGACGCCGACTCCGCGGACGACGCCGGGGCGACGGAGGCCGTGGACGCCTTCGCGGGGAAGCTGCTGCCGATCTACCCCGCCTGCAAGCAGCTCGACTCCTGGCGGATCGCCAAGGCGGTCGACGCGGTGCTGCCCAGCGCCCAGGAGGCCGTCGACCCCCTCCCCGAAGCCCTGCGCGAGGGGCGCGGCTTCACCTCGCTGCCCGAGGCCCTGCTCAAGATCCACCGCCCGGCCACCAAGGCCGACGTGGCCGCGGCCCGGGACCGGCTCAAGTGGGACGAGGCATTCGTCCTCCAGGTCGCCCTGGCCCGCCGCAGGTACGCCGACACCCAGCTCCCCGCCGTCGCCCGCAGGCCCGCCCCCGACGGGCTCCTCGACGCTTTTGACGCGAAGCTGCCGTTCACCCTCACCGACGGCCAGCTCAAGGTCTCCAGGGAGATCTTCGACGACCTCGCCACCGAACACCCGATGCACCGCCTCCTCCAAGGCGAAGTCGGCTCGGGTAAGACCATGGTGGCCCTGCGCGCCATGCTCGCCGTGGTCGACGCGGGCGGCCAGGCCGCCATGCTCGCGCCCACCGAGGTCCTGGCCCAGCAGCACCACCGTTCGATCACCGAGATGATGGGGGAGCTGGCGGAAGGCGGCATGCTGGGGGGCTCCGACCAGGGCACCAAGGTCGTCCTGCTCACCGGGTCCATGGGCACCGCCGCCCGCCGGCAGGCCCTGCTCGACCTGGTCACCGGCGAGGCGGGCATCGTCATCGGGACGCACGCCCTGATCGAGGACAAGGTCAAGTTCCACGACCTGGGCCTGGTCGTCGTGGACGAACAGCACCGCTTCGGCGTCGAGCAGCGCGACGCCCTCCGGTCCAAGGGGAAGCAACCGCCCCACCTCCTCGTCATGACCGCGACGCCCATTCCCCGTACCGTCGCCATGACCGTCTTCGGGGACCTGGAGACCTCCGTCCTCGACCAGCTCCCGGCCGGCCGCTCGCCCATCGCCAGCCACGTCGTCCCCGCCAAGGACAAGCCGCACTTCCTCAGCCGCGCCTGGGAACGCGTCCGCGAGGAGGTGGAGAACGGCCACCAGGCGTACGTCGTCTGCCCCCGCATCGGCGACGACGAGGACGACCCCGCCAAGAAGAAGGGGAAGAAGACGGCCGAGGAGGAGGCGACGGCCGACAAGCGCCCGCCGCTCGCCGTCCTGGAGATCGCCGAACAGCTCGCCAAGGGCCCCCTGCACGGACTGCGCGTCGAGGTGCTGCACGGCAGGATGCAGCCCGACGACAAGGACGACGTGATGCGCCGCTTCGCCGCCGGTGACGTCGACGTCCTGGTCGCCACCACCGTCATCGAGGTCGGCGTCAACGTCCCCAACGCCACCGCGATGGTCATCATGGACGCCGACCGCTTCGGCGTCTCCCAGCTGCACCAGCTGCGCGGCCGGGTCGGCCGCGGCTCCGCCCCCGGACTCTGCCTGCTGGTCACCGAGGCCCACGAGGCGAGCCCCGCCCGGGCCCGGCTCTCCGCCGTCGCCGCGACCCTGGACGGCTTCGAGCTCTCCCGTATCGACCTCGAACAGCGCCGCGAGGGCGATGTGCTCGGCCAGGCCCAGTCCGGGGTGCGCTCCTCGCTGCGCGTCCTCAGCGTCATCGACGACGAGGAGGTCATCGCCGCCGCCCGCCAGGAGGCCGTCGCCGTCGTCGCCGCCGACCCCGAGCTCACGCACCTGCCCGAGCTGCGCACCGCCCTGGACGCCCTGCTCGACAAGGAGCGCGAGGAGTACCTGGACAAGGGGTGACCCCGACCGCCCCGGGGCGCCCCGCCCTCCCCGACGCCATATCGTGGGAGGTACGGCGCCCACGGCACCCCGCGCGCCGCCCCGACCCGAGGACCAGTCACCCATGACCCGCGTGATCGCAGGTGTGGCCGGCGGACGCCGCCTGGCCGTCCCGCCCGGCACCGGCACCCGGCCCACATCCGACCGCGCGCGCGAGGGCCTGTTCTCCACCTGGCAGGCGCTCCTGGGCACCCTCGACGGCATCCGGGTCGCCGACCTCTACGCCGGCTCCGGCGCCGTCGGCCTCGAAGCGCTCTCCCGGGGAGCCGTCCACGCCCTGCTCGTGGAGGCCGACGCCAAGGCCCTGCGCACCGTCAAGGACAACGCCCGCACCCTCGGCCTGCCCGGCGCCGAGGTCCGCGGCGGCAAAGCCGAACAGATCGTGACGGGTCCGGCACCCGCGGAGCCGTACGACGTGGTCTTCCTGGACCCGCCGTACGCCGTCACCGACGACGATCTTGGGGAGATCCTGCTCACACTCCGTACCCAGGGGTGGCTCACGGGCGACGCACTCGTCACCGTGGAACGCGGCACCAGAGGCGGAGAATTCAGCTGGCCCAAGGGTTTCGAGCCGTTGCGATCCCGTCGCTACGGCGAGGGAACGCTTTGGTACGGTCGCGCCGCCGCCACGTGCGAAGACGCACGATGACCGGACCGGAGAGCGAGGGAATCAAGTTGCGCCGCGCCGTATGCCCGGGGTCGTTCGACCCCATCACCAACGGACATCTCGACATCATCGGCCGAGCCTCGAAGCTGTACGACGTCGTGCACGTCGCCGTGATGATCAACCAGTCCAAGCAGGGGCTGTTCACGGTCGAGGAGCGGATCGAGCTCATCCGCGAGGTCACCGCCGAGTTCGGCAACGTCCAGGTCGAGTCCTTCCACGGCCTGCTCGTGGACTTCTGCAAGCAGCGCGACATCCCGGCGATCGTGAAGGGCCTGCGGGCCGTCAGCGACTTCGACTACGAACTCCAGATGGCCCAGATGAACAACGGGCTCTCCGGCGTCGAGACGCTCTTCGTGCCGACCAACCCCACCTACAGCTTCCTGTCGTCCTCCCTGGTCAAGGAGGTCGCGGCCTGGGGCGGCGACGTCTCCCACCTGCTGCCGCCGGTCGTCCAGCGGGCCCTGACCGAACGCCTCCCGCAGCGCTGAGCCACTGACAGCACGTCAGCCGTACGCCCCGCAGGTGTCGGGCGGGCGCCGACTGGCCGTACAGTCGTCCCGTCCGTCTCCAACCGGCAGTAGAGAGTGGCGAGCACACGGTGGACGTGCAGAAGAAGCTGGACGAGATCGTCGCGACGGTCGGGAACGCCCGGTCCATGCCCATGTCGGCGTCCTGCGTGGTCAACCGCGCCGACCTGCTCGCGATGCTCGAAGAGGTGCGCGAGGCCCTGCCCGGCTCGCTCGCCCAGGCCGCCGAGGTCATCGGCGGCCACGAGCAGCTGGTCGAGCAGGCCCGCCAGGAGGCCGGCCGCATCATCGAGAACGCCCACGCCGAGCGCACCTCCCTGATCTCCGACACCGAGATCGCCCGCCGCTCCCAGGCCGAGGCGGACCGCATCCTCGCCGAGGCCCGCAAGGAGGCCGACGAGGTCCGCGCGGAGGCCGACGAGTACGTCGACAGCAAGCTCGCCAACTTCGAGGTCGTCCTCACCAAGACCATCGGCTCCGTCGACCGGGGCCGCGAGAAGCTCCTCGGCCGGGGCCAGGGCTTCGACGCCCAGGGCTACGAGGACCCGGACTTCGCCGAGGCCCCCGAGCGCAGCACCGACCCGGACACGCTCCGCGAGCGCGCCGACGCGTACGTGGACACCAAGCTCGGCGCCTTCGAGGCGGTGCTCGCCAAGACCCTGGAGGCCGTCGGCCGGGGCAGGCAGAAGCTGCACGGCCGGGTCGCCACCGACGAGCTCGGCGCGCACATCGCCGCCCAGGACGCGGCCGGCGACCAGGGCCACACCAGCGACGAGGACCACTGGGCCGGACTGGCCGAGGTCGCGGCCCCGCAGCCGCTCCCGATCCCGCACCAGGCCGAGCCGCAGTACGCCCAGCCGGAACCGCAGTACGCGCAGGGCTACGGCTACCAGGACCAGCAGCAGGACGCGTACCAGGCGCAGCAGGACGTCTACGGCTACCAGCAGCAGCCCGACCCGTACGCGGCCTACCAGCAGCAGGGGTACGACCAGGGCCAGCAGCAGGACGCGACGCAGGCCCAGGGCGGCTACGACGCCTGGCAGCAGCAGGCCCAGCCCCAGCAGCTCCCGCAGCACGGTGAGAGCGCCCTGGACGAGACCAGCCTCTTCGACACCAGCATGATCGACCTGGACCAGCTGCGCCGTTACGAACAGGAGCGCTGACCGCCGAAGGGCCCGGATTGGGAGCTGGGCGGTGTGTCCAGTATCCTGGCTCTTCGGTCGCGCGTATGTCCGCGATCCCGGCTGCCCGCTTCGACTCCGGACGGGCCGGCCCCTCCCACCACGCGTGACGCGTTCGATCCGAAAGCAGGAGAAGCCCTGAACGGCCAGCTCGACCACCGAAACCCCCTCGTGTTCGACACGCACGAGCTGGGACGGCGTGCGGGTGCCATGAAGCGGCTGACCCGCACGGCCGACGCCCCCGCCGACCTCGGGATCGGCGACGTCATCGGAGTGCCGCAGGGCGCGCCGGTGAAGCTGGACCTCCGTCTCGAATCCGTCATGGAGGGCGTGCTCGTGACCGGGACCGCCCGTGCGACGGTCGAGGGGGAGTGCGTAAGGTGTCTGGAGCCGCTGAGCCGCGAGGTCGAGGCGGACTTCCAGGAGATGTTCTCGTACCCTGACGCCGATGACCGGAACCACGGCAAGCCCGCGGATCCGGCCGACGACGCCGAGGACGACGAGGACAGGCTTTTCCTCGAGGACGGCCTGTTCGACCTCGAGCCGGTGCTGCGTGATGCGGTGGTGCTCGCACTGCCGATGCAGCCGGTGTGCAAGGAATCCTGTGCCGGTCTGTGCTCCGAGTGCGGAGTCAGGCTGGACGAGAATCCCGGCCACCACCACGATGCCGTCGACGCTCGTTGGGCGGCACTGCAAGGACTCGCCGAGACCATTCAGGACGGCGAGAAGGACAACATGGGCGGCGCCGCACCCGGCGTCGACAAGAAGCAGGAGAAGTAGCCGTGGCTGTTCCGAAGCGGAAGATGTCGCGCAGCAACACGCGCCACCGCCGGTCGCAGTGGAAGGCTGCGGTCCCCACCCTGGTTTCGTGCGAGCGCTGCCAGGAGCCGAAGCTGCAGCACATCGCGTGCCCCAGCTGCGGCACGTACAACAAGCGCCAGGTCCTCGAGGTCTGAGCGGCTGGTGAGAGGCCCGATGTCTGAGTTGTCCCACGCCAAGAAGCAGGCAGACAACGTCAACACAGCCTCGTCCCACACGCTTCTGGAAGGGCGGCTCGGGTACCAACTCGAGTCCGCCCTTCTGGTGCGTGCGCTGACCCACCGTTCGTACGCGTACGAGAACGGCGGTCTGCCCACCAACGAGCGGCTGGAGTTCCTCGGGGACTCCGTGCTCGGCCTGGTGGTCACGGACACGCTGTACCGCACCCACCCCGATCTGCCCGAAGGCCAGCTGGCCAAGTTGCGGGCCGCGGTGGTCAACTCGCGTGCGCTTGCGGAGGTGGGCCGCGGCCTCGAACTCGGCTCCTTCATCCGGCTCGGCCGAGGTGAAGAGGGCACGGGAGGCCGGGACAAGGCATCCATCCTCGCCGACACCCTGGAAGCGGTGATCGGTGCGGTCTATCTCGATCAGGGCCTCGACGCGGCGTCCGAGCTGGTTCACCGGCTCTTCGACCCGCTGATCGACAGGTCCTCGAACCTCGGTGCCGGCCTGGACTGGAAGACCAGCCTCCAGGAGCTCACCGCGAGCGAGAGCCTCGGAGTCCCCGAGTACCTCGTCACGGAGACCGGCCCGGACCACGAGAAGACCTTCACTGCTGCCGCCCGCGTCGGTGGTGTCTCGTACGGCACCGGCACCGGCCGTAGCAAGAAGGAAGCGGAGCAGCAGGCGGCCGAGTCCGCCTGGCGGGAGATCACCGCCGCCGCCGAGGCACGGGAGGCAGCGGCCAAGGCCGCCGCCGACGGAGGGGCCGCCGACACCCCTGCCGACCCCGCGCCGTCCACGGACGTCGCTCCGGCCTGACCTGCGGAGAACCCCCCGACGCCACCGCGCGCCGGGGGGTTCTCCCTTTTCTCTGTACGCCTTCTCGTCCCAGGAGCCTCCCTGTGCCCGAACTGCCCGAGGTCGAAGTCGTCCGCCGAGGTCTGGAGCGCTGGGTCGCCGGGCGGACGGCCGGTGAGGTCGAGGTCCTGCACCCGCGCGCGGTCCGCCGCCACCTCGCGGGCGGCGTGGACTTCGCCGCCCGGCTCACGGGGACGCGGTTCGGGACGGCGATGCGCCGGGGCAAGTATCTGTGGGTGCCGCTGGACGACGCCGGCTCGCTCCTCGGCCACCTGGGCATGAGCGGTCAGCTGCTCGTCCAGCCCGTGGGGGCGCCGGACGAGAAGCATCTGCGGGTCAGGATCAGGTTCGCCGACGCGGTCGGCACCGAGCTGCGCTTCGTGGACCAGCGCACCTTCGGCGGGCTCTCGCTCCACGAGAACACCCCGGACGGGATGCCCGACGTCATCGCGCACATCGCCCGCGACCCCCTGGACCCGGCCTTCGACGACGCCGCCTTCCACACGGCGCTGCGGCTGCGCCGCACGACGGTCAAGCGCGCCCTGCTCGACCAGTCGCTGATCAGCGGGGTCGGCAACATCTACGCGGACGAGGCGCTGTGGCGCGCCCGGCTGCACTACGACCGGCCGACCGCGACGCTCACCCGCCCCAAGTCCGCCGAGCTCCTCGGCCATGTCCGGGATGTGATGAACGCCGCCCTGGCCCAGGGCGGCACCAGCTTCGACAGCCTCTACGTGAACGTGAACGGCGAGTCCGGCTACTTCGACCGCTCGCTCGACGCCTACGGCCGCGAGGGCGAGCCCTGCCATCGCTGCGGTACGCCGATGGCACGGCGCCCCTGGATGAACCGGTCCAGCTACTACTGCCCCCGCTGCCAGCGCCCGCCGCGCGTGCGGCCCTAGTTCTCGCGGGCGTCGTAGCGGGCCCGGGCCGCCAGGACCTCGGGCATCCGGCCCTCCACGAAGTGGATCAGGCCGAGCAGCCGCTCAGCGACCTCGTGGCCCAGCGGGGTCAGCTCGTAGTCGACCCGGGGCGGATTGACGAGCTGGGCCTCGCGGTGCACCAGGCCGTCCCGCTCCAGCGCGTGCAGCGTCTGGGACAGCATCTTCTCGCTCACCCCGTCGACCTTGCGGCGCAGCGCGTTGAAACGCAGGCTCTCCTCGTACAGGGCGCCGAGCGTGAGGGCGCCCCAGCGGCCGGTGGCGTGTTCGAGCAGGCCGCGCGAGGGGCACTGCTTCGAGAACACGTCGAAGGGCAGGTCGTCCAACGCCGACGTCTCCGGTGCGGTGCTCTGATCCATGAAACCAGCGTACGCCCGCACAGCGCTTTCCCTGAGTCAGTGTGATGCGAGGGAGGCGAGTGGGGCGTACGAGGTGGTGGGTACGGCGGTGGTGCGGGTCAGAAGCCGAAGTCCTGGGTCCACCAGGGGCCGCCGGCCCCGTAGTGGACGCCGACGCCGAGCGTCTTGTAATCGCAGTTGAGAATGTTTGCGCGGTGGCCGTCGCTGTTCATCCAGGCGTCCATGACGGCCTCGGCGTCGGCCTGTCCGCGGGCGATGTTCTCGCCGCCGAGTCCCGAGACACCGGCCGCGTCCGCCCGGTCCCAGGGGGTCTTGCCGTCGGGGTCGGTGTGGTCGAAGAAGCCGCGTGCCGCCATGTCGTCGCTGAAGCTCTGGGCGAGCGAGGCGAGCGAGGAGCTGGCGGTGACCGGGCTGCAGCCGACCTTGCCGCGCTCCTCGTTGACCAGGGCCAGGATCGCGGCCTGGGCCGAGGCGGCGGTGCTCGTCGGAGCGCTGCTCTTCGACGGGGCCGGTGCGGAGGACTTCGGGGCGGCCGGCGCCGAGCTCTTCGCGGCCTTGGTGGCCGGGGCCTTCGAGGACGAGGAGGAGGGCTTGGCCGACTCCTTCTTCTGGACCGGGGCCTTCTTGCCGGACGCGGTCTTCGACGGCGACGCGGACTTGGAGGGCGAGGCCGTCTTCGAGGGCGAGGCGGTGGCCGAAGCGGAAGGGGAGTGGGAGGCGCTGGACGAGGCCGAGCCGGAGGGCTTCGACGTCGCGGAATGCGGCTTCCTGGGCGCTTCGGGGCGGTCGGTTCCGCGGCTCGCCGGGGTGGAAGCGGAGGAGCGGTCGGAGGGCGATGCGGTGATGCCCCCCTGGGTGAGCAGGTCCGGGGCGGCCTGGGAGCGGACCTGGTCGGCGGTCGGACCGCCGCTCACGGTGAGACTGTCCCCGCCGGGCAGCAGACCCGACGCCACGGCGACGGCGCCGACGGCCACGGCCGCCGAGACACCTATGAGTCCGGTGCGCACGGGGATCGCGGACCGCTTCCTGCGGCCCGCCCCGCGGTGCCGGGCCGAGGCCCCGTCCGCCTGTTCCTCGGCGGCGGGGGCTGCGGCGCTGCGTCGATGGCGTCCCATCTGCTGTGCCCTTCTGACGACCTGGACGCCGTTTTCGACGCCCGTGCTCACCCGAACGAGTGAAGCTTTTGCGAGGGGACTGTACGCCATGGCGATTCGCCGGAAGGTGCTCCGAAAGCAATGTGACCGATAGCGTTCGGGCATGAACGAAGATGCACGGCTCACCGCTTGGGTACGCGGCCGAGTACAGCAAGTAGGCTTCCGTTGGTTCACCAGGGCAAACGCTTTGGAGATCGGCGGCCTCACCGGTTTCGCACTCAATCTGGACGACGGCCGGGTACAGGTCGTGGCGGAGGGCCCGCGTGAGAATTGCCACCGTCTTCTCGACTGGCTCCGGTCCGACGACACACCCGGCTGCGTTGACGGCGTCACTGAGATATGGGACACGCCGCGCGGCGGATACGAGGGATTCGCGATCCGCTGAGACCGCTCCCGAAAGGGCCTCGAAAGGGGCCCGCATCCGGCCCGTGTCCGAGGCGCGGCGGGCGGTGACGGCAAGCGCCCCCGTCGCGCGTACACATGAAATGACCTGCGGAATGTCCTGATGGTTGCCAAGATTCAGTTGGCATGCCAGGCTGCCGCCCAAAGGATGATCTCCGTACCCCTGAGGGCCCGTCGGAGAGCCGCGCCGCATGATCGTCTCGCCGCGCGCCCCCGGGACGCCCGCCTCTGTGGGGTGTGATCGTGTTGACCGTCAAACTTTTTGGTGAGACTCTGAAATCCCCGCGCACCTCAGCTGTTCGGCAGAGCTGGTAGGCAGCAGGACAGCAGTGACAGCGAGCACTGCCGAACACCGCGGGTGCGATCCCTCACGACCCACACCGCATCGGTCGGTCACTCATTGTGGAGGACCATCCATCATGGCAAAGGCGCTTCTCGGTTACGTCGGCGGTTCCGACCCGCGACTCCTCGCCGAGATGCGACGGCTCCAGCAGCGCGTCCAGGACCTCGAATCCGAGCTTGTACGGATTCAGGAGGAGAACGACGCGCTCAACGCCGCCGCCCAGCACCAGTCGCTGCTCGACAGCATCGACATCGACGTACCCCAGGCGGAGCCCGCACTCACCTGACCCGCACGGCGGCCTGATCCGCACGGCACACCCGCATGCTCCGTCAGGCCGCGGGTACGTGTGCGGTACCGCCTGATCCGCAGAATCACAGGGGACGCTTCGGCGTCCCTTCTTTCTTTTCCCCCGCCTCGCGCAGGTCCCGCCCCGGACGTACAGCCCTTCCCTTACCGTCTGATGTGCCCTGCACCTTCATCAGCGAAACCGAGTGCGAAAGGTAGAGTCCGGCGGCGTGCACCTCAAGGCCCTGACCCTGCGCGGATTCAAGTCGTTCGCCTCCGCCACGACGCTGCGGTTCGAACCCGGCATCACCTGCGTCGTCGGGCCCAATGGGTCGGGCAAATCCAATGTGGTGGACGCGCTCTCCTGGGTCATGGGTGAACAGGGCGCGAAATCCCTGCGCGGCGGCAAGATGGAAGACGTGATCTTCGCCGGGACCACCGGCCGGCCGCCGCTGGGCCGGGCCGAGGTCTCGCTGACCATCGACAATTCCGACGGCGCCCTGCCCATCGAATACGCCGAAGTCACCATTACGCGGATCATGTTCCGCAACGGCGGCAGCGAATACCAGATCAACGGCGACACCTGCCGCCTCCTGGACATCCAGGAACTCCTCTCCGACTCCGGTATCGGCCGCGAGATGCACGTCATCGTCGGCCAGGGCCAGCTGGACTCCGTCCTGCACGCCGACCCCATGGGCCGCCGCGCCTTCATCGAGGAGGCGGCCGGCGTCCTCAAGCACCGCAAGCGCAAGGAGAAGGCGCTGCGGAAGCTGGACGCGATGGGTGCGAACCTCGCCAGGGTCCAGGACCTCACCGACGAGCTGCGCAGACAGCTGAAGCCCCTCGGCCGGCAGGCGGCCGTGGCCCGCCGCGCCGCCGTCATCCAGGCCGACCTGCGCGACGCCCGGCTGCGCCTCCTCGCCGACGACCTCGTGACGCTGCGGACCGCCCTGCGCAGCGAGGTCGCCGACGAGGCCGCGCTCAAGCAGCGCCGCGAGGCCGCCGAGGCGGAGCTCAAGGCCGCCCTCGCCCGCGAGGCCGAACTGGAGGACCAGGTACGGCGGCTGACGCCCAGGCTCCAGCGCGCCCAGCAGACCTGGTACGACCTCTCGCAGCTCGCCGAACGGGTCCGCGGCACGATCTCGCTGGCCGACGCCCGGGTGAAGAGCGCCACCGCCCCGCCCGAGGAGGAGCGCCGCGGCCGCGACCCCGAGGACATGGAGCGCGAGGCCGCCCGCATCCGCGAGCAGGAGGCCGAGCTGACCGCCGCCCTGGAAGCGGCCGAACACGCGCTGGACGACACCGCGTCGCACCGCCACGAGCTGGAGCGCGCGTTGGCGGCCGAGGAGCGTCGCCTCAAGGACGCCGCGCGGGCCCTGGCCGACCGCCGCGAAGGGCTCGCCCGGCTGCACGGCCAGGTCAACGCCGCCCGCAGCCGCGCCGGTTCGGCCCAGGCGGAGATCGACCGGCTCTCCGCCTCGCGCGACGAGGCCCGGGAGCGGGCCGTCGCCGCCCAGGAGGAGTACGAGGAGCTGAAGGCCGAGGTCGACGGCCTGGACGCCGGGGACACCGAGCTCGGCGAACAGCACGAAGCCGCCCGCCGCGCGCTGAAGGAGGCCGAGGCGGCGCACTCCCGGGCCCGTGAGGAGGCCACCGCCGCCGAACGGCAGCGCGCCGCCGTCGCGGCCCGGCACGACGCGCTCGCCCTCGGGCTGCGGCGCAAGGACGGCACCGGTGCGCTGCTCGGGGCCCGCGACCGGCTCACCGGCCTGCTCGGGCCCGCCGCCGAACTGCTGACGGTGGCCCCGGGCCACGAGGTCGCGGTGGCGGCGGCGCTGGGCGCGGCGGCGGACGCGGTCGCGGTCACGGACCCGGCCACGGCGGCCGAGGCGATCCGGCTGCTGCGCAAGCAGGACGCGGGGCGCGCGGCGCTGCTCCTGGGCGCCCCGGCGCGGGCCGCCACCGGGGACGGCGACGCGACCGGGCACGTACCCGGCCAGGGCACCTCGGCCCACCCGCCGCACCACGGGGACGCCCCGCAGGTCGCGCTTCCCGGCCGGAGCGCGGAGGGCGGGGGAGCGGCCGAGGCCGTACCGGCGACGCCGGCGCCGGACCCCGTGCACACCGCGCAGGCCCTCGCCCCCACCGCCGCCCAGGTCGCCGATCTCGTCAGCGGCCCCGTCGAACTGGTGGCCGCCGTCCGCAGGCTGGTCCGGGACATGGTGGTCGTCGCGACCCTGGAGGACGCCGAGGACCTGGTCGCCGCGCATCCGGAGCTGACCGCGGTGACCGGCGAGGGCGACCTGCTCTCCGCCCACTTCGCGCACGGCGGCTCCGCCGGGGCGCCCAGCCTCCTCGAAGTACAGGCGTCCGTGGACGAGGCCGCCGCCGAACTCGCCGGGCTGGCCGTGCGGTGCGCCGAACTGGCCGAGGCCCAGCGGCTGGCGGCCGGGCGGCGGACCGGGTCGGCGGCGCTGGTCGAGGAGCTGGGGGAGCGGCGGCGCGCCGCCGAGCGGGAGCGGGCGGGCGTGGCCCAGCAGCTCGGGCGGCTCGCCGGGCAGGCGCGGGGCGCCGCCGGTGAGGCCGAGCGCATGGACGCCTCCGCCGCCCGGGCCCAGGAGGCGCTGGAGCGGGCCACCGAGGAGGCGGAGGAGCTGGCCGAACGGCTGCTCGTCGCGGAGGAGGCGGCCGGGGACGGTGCCGACGACGAACCGGACACCGGCGTGCGCGACCGCCTCGCGGCCGACGGTGCCAACGCCCGCCAGACCGAGATGGAGGCCCGCCTCCAGGTCCGTACGCACGAGGAACGCGTCAAGGCCCTCGCCGGGCGCGCCGACTCGCTGGACCGGGCCGCGCGCGCCGAGCGCGAGGCCCGGAACCGGGCCGAGCGGCGGCGGGCCCGGCTGCGCCACGAGGCGGAGGTGGCGGCGGCCGTGGCGTCGGGGGCCCGGCAGCTCCTCGCGCACGTCGAGGTGTCCGTCGTACGGGCGGAGCGGGAACGGGCGGCGGCCGAGGAGTCCAAGGGGGAGCGGGAGCGGGAGCTGGCCGCGGAGCGGCTGCGCGGCCGGGACCTCAAGGGGGAGCTGGACAAGCTGACGGACTCGGTGCACCGGGGTGAGGTGCTGGGCGCCGAGAAGCGGCTGCGGGTGGAGCAGCTGGAGACCAGGGCGCTGGAGGAGCTGGGCGTCGAGCCGGCCGGGCTGGTCGCGGAGTACGGCCCCGACCAGTTGGTGCCGCCGTCGCCGCCCGCCGAGGGCGAGGAGCTGCCGGAGGACCCGGAGCATCCGCGTAACCGGCCCAGGGCGTTCGTCAGGGCCGAGCAGGAGAAGCGGCTCCGGTCCGCCGAACGGGCGTATCAGCAACTCGGGAAGGTGAATCCGCTCGCCCTGGAGGAGTTCTCCGCGCTGGAGGAGCGGCACAAGTTCCTCTCCGAGCAGCTGGAGGACCTGAAGAAGACCCGGGCCGATCTGCTCCAGGTCGTCAAGGAGGTCGACGAGCGGGTCGAGCAGGTGTTCACCGAGGCGTACCGGGACACCGCCCGCGAGTTCGAGGGCGTCTTCTCGCGCCTCTTCCCGGGCGGTGAGGGGCGGCTGATCCTGACCGATCCCGACCACATGCTCACCACCGGGGTCGATGTCGAGGCCCGGCCGCCGGGCAAGAAGGTCAAGCGGCTCTCCCTGCTCTCCGGCGGCGAAAGGTCCCTGACGGCGGTGGCGTTGCTGGTCTCGATCTTCAAGGCGAGGCCCAGCCCGTTCTACGTGATGGACGAGGTCGAGGCGGCGCTGGACGACACCAACCTCCAGCGGCTGATCCGGATCATGGAGGAGCTCCAGGAGAGCTCGCAGCTCATCGTCATCACGCACCAGAAGCGGACGATGGAGGTCGCCGACGCGCTGTACGGGGTGTCGATGCAGGGCGACGGCGTTTCGAAGGTGATCAGCCAGCGTCTGCGCTGAGCGCGGGGGTACCCGAGTGGTGGCGGGGCCGAAGATGTGCGCCACTTGAGATCCACTTACCCATGTCCGATGCCGTGGCCCCGCCCCAGGGAGGACTTACGTGACCAGTACGTCGCCAGGATCCGGACCGGAGTCCGGGGCCCGTTCGGCCCACCCGGACCATCTCGGCCATGTCATCTTCATCACCGCGGCGGCCGCGATGGGCGGCTTCCTCTTCGGCTACGACAGCTCCGTGATCAACGGCGCCGTCGAGGCGATCCGCCACCGTTACGACATCGGCTCCGGCACCCTCGCCCAGGTCATCGCCATCGCGCTCATCGGCTGCGCGATCGGCGCCGCCACGGCCGGCCGGATCGCCGACCGCATCGGGCGCATCCGCTGCATGCAGATCGCCGCCGTCCTGTTCACCATCAGCGCCGTGGGCTCCGCGCTCCCGTTCGCGCTCTGGGACCTGGCGATGTGGCGCATCATCGGCGGCTTCGCGATCGGCATGGCCTCGGTGATCGGCCCCGCCTACATCGCCGAGGTCTCGCCGCCCGCCTACCGGGGCCGCCTCGGCTCCTTCCAGCAGGCCGCGATCGTCATCGGCATCGCCATCTCCCAGCTCGTCAACTACGGCATCCTGCAGATCGCCGACGGCGACCAGCGCGGCAAGATCGGCGGCCTGGAAGCCTGGCAGTGGATGCTCGGCGTGATGGTCGTGCCCGCGATCCTCTACGGGCTCCTCTCGTTCGCGATCCCCGAGTCGCCGCGCTTCCTGCTCTCCATCGGCAAGCGGGAACGGGCCCGGAAGATCCTCGAAGAGGTCGAGGGCAAGAACGTCGACCTGGACGCGCGCGTCCAGGAGATCGAGACCGCGATGCGCCGCGAGCACAAGTCCACCTTCAAGGACCTGCTCGGCAGCCGCTTCGGCTTCCTGCCGATCGTCTGGGTCGGCATCGGCCTCTCGGTGTTCCAGCAGCTCGTCGGCATCAACGTGGCGTTCTACTACTCCGCGACGCTGTGGCAGTCCGTCGGCATCGACCCGACCGACTCCTTCTTCTGGTCGTTCACCACGTCGATCGTCAACATCATCGGTACCGTCATCGCGATGGTCCTGGTGGACCGCGTCGGCCGCCGCCCGCTCGCCCTCGTCGGCTCCTGCGGCATGGCCGTCGCCCTCGCCTTCGAGGCCTGGGCCTTCTCCGCCGACCTGGTCGACGGCAAGCTCCCGACCGCCCAGGGCGCGGTGGCCCTCACCGCCGCCCACGTCTTCGTGCTCTTCTTCGCCCTGTCGTGGGGTGTGGTGGTCTGGGTCTTCCTCGGCGAGATGTTCCCCAACCGCATCCGCGCTGCCGCGCTCGGCGTCGCCGCGTCCGCGCAGTGGATCGCCAACTGGGCGATCACCGCCAGCTTCCCGAGCCTCGCGGACTGGAACCTCTCGGGCACGTACATCATCTACGCCTGCTTCGCCACGCTCTCGATCCCCTTCGTCCTCAAGTTCGTGAAGGAGACCAAGGGCAAGGCGCTGGAGGAGATGGGCTGAGCCCCTCCGTCAGGGCCTTCCGTCGGGGCGGCCGGGGCGCGGGAGCACCGCGTACAGGCCGCCCGAGACGAGGGCCGTGGCCGCCCAGCCCAGGCCGCTGCGGCCCGGCCAGGTCCCGGCGAGCGGACCGGTGAACCACTCCACCCCGGTGAACAGCAGCCCCACCACGAGCCCCGCGCCCCACGCCGCGACCGCGGGCCACGCCACGCCGCCCGTGTACCAGTACGCACCGCCCCGCCCGGTGTCCATCAGCGCCACCGGGTCGTAGCTCCGGCCGCGCAGCATGTCCGTGGCGAAGACCCCGATCCAGGCCGAGAACGTCACCGCGAGCAGCCGCAGGAACGACACGAAGGCGTCGATGAAGCTGCTCGCCACCATCATCAGGAGCGCGCCCAGGAACAGGCTGATCGCCGCGTTCACCCCGACGGCCCAGGCGCGCGGCACGGTGAAGCCGAGGGTCTGCGCGGTGAACCCGGCCGAGTACATCGACAGCGCGTTGATCAGCACCATGCCCGTGACCGCGACGATCAGATACGGGACGGAGAGCCAGGTCGGCAGCATGACCCCGATGAAGGAGACCGGGTCCCGGGTCAGCGCCAGCTGCGGCGTCCGCACCGCCATCACCGACCCCATCACCACCAGCGGCACCAGCACCACCAGCGCCCCGCCCACCGTCGCCGCGACCATCGCCCCGCCCTTCGAGGCGCGCGGCAGATAGCGGGCGAAGTCCGGACCGGACGGTGCCCAGCTGATCCCCCCGGCCGTCAGCGTGCCGATGCCCGCGATCACCGCCGACACCGCGCCGGGCGGCCGGTCGAGCACCGCGCGCCACGGCACGGTCGCGGCCAGATGCGCCAGCACCAGGACGCTGAAGGTGCCGAAGAGGTACGCGGACCAGGTGCAGCACACCCGCAGCGCCCGCAGCCCGAGCCCCGACAGCAGAAAGCTGCCCGCCACGAACGCGAGCAGCGTCGCCATGACCAGCGCGGTCGTGCTCCGGACCCCGAACAGCACTTGGCCCACGGTGAGCAGGGCGTACGCGCCGGTGACCGCGTTCATCGTCTCCCAGCCCCACCGCGCCACCCAGATCAGCGCGCCCGGCGCCAGATTGCCCCGTACGCCGAAGACCGCCCGCGACAGCGCCATGCCGGGGGCGCCGCCCCGCTTCCCGGCCAGCGAGACGAAGCCGACCAGGCCGAACGAGATCAGCGGCGCCACCGCGGCCGCCACCAGGACCTGCCAGAGGCTCAGCCCGTTCAGCACGACGAGCCCCGCGCCCACGGTGACGAGCAGCGCGGTCATGTTCGCCGTGGCCCAGGTGGGGAAGAGGGCACGGACCCGGCCGGTGCGCTCCTCGTCGGGCACGGGGTCCAGGCCACGGGTCTCCACGGCCGGAATCGTACCTTTCCGGCATACCGGGCATGGTGACCGCAAGATCGCACGGGTCCGCGATCCCGCACCGCATCCCTCCCTCCCTCGATTGCCGGCCCGCGTGACCGATACTGGGAGGGTTATGGAATTCGTCATCCTTGCTGTAGTCATCGCCCTGGTCGCGGTCGGCGTGGTCAGCGGGCTCGTGGTCAGCAGCCGCAAGAAGAAGCAGCTGCCCCCGGCACCGTCGAGCACGCCGACCCTCACACCTCCCGCTGAGCCCCGTGTCGGCGAGGAGGCCGAAGAGCCGCGCGAGGAATCACGCCGCACCGTCGAGGACGTCGCGGCCCCGCCCGCCGAGGCCGAGCCGGAGACGGTGGAGCCGGAAGCCCCCGCGCTCGACGTCCCCGAGCCCACCGCAGGCCGGCTCGTCCGGCTGCGCGCCCGCCTCGCCCGCTCGCAGAACACCCTCGGCAAGGGGCTCCTCGCCCTGCTGTCCCGGGACAATCTGGACGAGGACACCTGGGAGGAGATCGAGGACACCCTCCTCACCGCCGACGTCGGCGTCGCCCCCACCCAGGAGCTGGTCGAGCGCCTGCGTGAGCGCGTCCGGGTGCTCGGCACCCGCACCCCCGAGGAGCTGCGCGCCCTGCTCCGCGAGGAGCTGCTGACCCTGCTCGGCACCGCCTTCGACCGCGCCGTGAAGACGGAGGGCGGTCTGGAGACCCCCGGCGTCGTGATGGTCGTCGGCGTCAACGGCACCGGCAAGACCACCACCACCGGCAAGCTGGCGCGGGTGCTCGTCGCCGACGGCCGCAGCGTGGTGCTCGGCGCGGCCGACACCTTCCGCGCCGCCGCCGCCGACCAGCTCCAGACCTGGGGCGAGCGCGTCGGCGCCCGCACCG
Organism: Streptomyces sp. NBC_00523; assembly: GCF_036346615.1. NCBI lineage: Bacteria > Bacillati > Actinomycetota > Actinomycetes > Kitasatosporales > Streptomycetaceae > Streptomyces > Streptomyces sp. NBC_00523. Next base: position 5,390,902 of record NZ_CP107836.1, read on the forward strand.
TGCGAGGTCCGGAGGGCGGCGACCCGGCGTCCATCGCCTACGACGCGGTCAAGGAGGGCATCGCCGAGGGCGCCGACGTGGTGCTCATCGACACCGCGGGACGGCTGCACACCAAGACCGGGCTCATGGACGAGCTGGGCAAGGTCAAGCGCGTCGTGGAGAAGCACGGCCCGCTGGACGAGGTGCTGCTCGTCCTGGACGCCACCACCGGGCAGAACGGCCTGGTGCAGGCGCGGGTCTTCGCCGAGGTGGTCGACATCACCGGCATCGTCCTGACCAAGCTGGACGGCACCGCCAAGGGCGGCATCGTCGTCGCCGTCCAGCGCGAGCTGGGCGTCCCGGTCAAGCTCGTCGGACTCGGTGAGGGCCCGGACGACCTGGCCCCGTTCGAGCCGGAGGCGTTCGTGGACGCGCTGATCGGGGACTGACCCCCACTCGACAGCTCCGAAGCCCGGCCGTTTCGTACGGCCGGGCTTCCTGCTGTGCGGGACGTACGCGGCTCAGCCGCAGGGCGCCGCCCACCGGTGACAGAGGTACGCCAGCGTCCCCAGCAGCAGGCGGGCCTCCGGCGGCGTCGCGCTGTCGGGCCCGGGCGCCCGCAGCCAGCGGACCGGACCGCGCCCGCCCCGGTCCGAGGGCGGCGCGGTGATGTGGCCGCCCGGGCCGAGCGCCCGCAGATCGAGCCCCGCGTCGTCCCAGCCCATCCGGTACAGCAGCCGGGGCAGCCCGGCGGCGGCGCCCGGCGCCACGAAGAACTGCGCCCGGCCCTGCGGGGTGACCGAGACCGGGCCCAGCGGCAGGCCCATCCGCTCCATCCGCACCAGGGCCCGGCGCCCGGCACCCTCCGCCACGTCGAGCACGTCGAAGCTCCGGCCCACGGGGAGCATCATCGAGGCGCCGGGCACCTCGGCCCAGGCGCGCGCCGCCGCGTCGAGCGTCGCGCCGGCGGGCACCTCACGGGCGAACTCCAGCGGATGCGCGCCCGGGGCGGCGCAGCCGGGGTCCCCGCAGGAGCAGACGCCGTCCGCCGCGCGGGCCCCGGGCACCACGGCCCAGCCCCACAGGCCGGTGTACTCGGCCACCTCCGTACCGCCGGTGGCGGCGGCACGGGCGCGACGCCGTGCGCCGGTGCGCATCTCGCGGATTCCGATCGTGAAGCCCATGCCCCCTCCAACGGGTCCGGTTCGCCGGTGGTTACGAAGAGGAGCGTGCAACCGCCCGCGCGCCCCCGGGCGCTTCCTCGCGCCCGTGCGAATCGTCCTGTCAAGTGAATCGCGGCCCATGGGGGTGGCGTTCAATCGAAGGGGTGGCGAATGGTGGCGATTACGCAAAGGGCCTCGCCGGGCCCGTGATCGTAGGATTACCGTCGGTACACGAACCATGGAAGTATGTGCGCCCATGGGTATGCCGCAGGCAACCCGGCTTTCTGTTCGATCGGGCCCAACGCCCGTACGGACGACATGAGTTCGGGGCATTCTGGTAGTGCTTCGCGCGACACGTATTCGGCGGGATGGGGGCTTATCCGTGAGTGGCAGCGGCGCAGGCGAGACGAATGCCGGCAAGCGCCCGAACGGGCAACTGGGGTCGTGGTTCGTGCGCAGCGGCTGGTCGAAGGGCGAGCTGGCGCGGCAGGTGAACCGCCGGGCGCGCCAGATGGGCGCCCACCACATCAGCACCGACACCTCCCGGGTGCGGCGCTGGCTGGACGGCGAGCAGCCGCGCGAGCCGATCCCGCGCATCCTGTCCGAGCTGTTCTCGGAGCGCTTCGGCAGCGTCGTCGCCGTCGAGGACCTGGGGCTGCGCACCCCGCATCAGGCGCCCTCCGTGGCCGGTGTGGACCTGCCGTGGGCGGGCCCGCAGACCGTCGCCCTGCTCAGCGAGTTCTCGCGGAGCGACCTGATGCTCGCCCGCCGGGGCTTCCTCGGCAGCTCCCTCGCCCTCGCCGCCGGTCCCGCGCTCATCGAGCCCATGCAGCGCTGGCTGGTGCCGGTCGCGGCCGCCCCCGCCGCCGAACCGGAACCCGCCGCCGCCCGCCGCCCCTCCAGGCTCTCCGGCCCCGAGCTCGACCTGCTGGAGTCGACCACCGCGATGTTCCGCCAGTGGGACGCGCAGTGCGGCGGCGGACTGCGCCGCAAGGCCGTCGTCGGCCAGCTCCACGAGGTCACCGACCTGCTCCAGGAGCCCCAGCCCGCCGCCACCTCCAAGCGCCTGTTCCGCTGCGCCGCCGAACTGGCCGAGCTGGCGGGCTGGATGAGCTACGACGTCGGCCTCCAGCCCACCGCCCAGAAGTACTTCGTGCTCGCCCTGCACGCCGCCAAGGAGGCCGGCGACAAGCCGCTCGGCTCGTACGTCCTGTCCAGCATGAGCCGCCAGATGATCCACCTCGGCCGCCCGGACGACGCCCTGGAGCTGATCCACCTCGCCCAGTACGGCAGCCGCGACTGCGCGACCCCGCGCACCCAGGCGATGCTGTACGCGATGGAGGCGCGCGCCTACGCGAACATGGGCCAGCCCAGCAAGTGCAAGCGGGCGGTCCGCATGGCCGAGGACACCTTCCTGGACGCCGGCGTCGACGGCGAGCCCGAGCCCGACTGGATCCGCTTCTTCTCCGAGGCCGAGCTGAACGGCGAGAACTCGCACTCGTACCGGGACCTCGCCTATGTGGCCGGCCGTAGCCCCACGTACGCCTCGCTCGCCGAGCCCGTCATGCAGCGGGCCGTCCAGCTCTTCGGCGAGGACGACGAGCACCAGCGCTCCTACGCGCTCAATCTGATCGGCCTCGCCACCGTGCACCTCCTCAAGGGCGAGCCCGAGGCGTCCACCGTGCCCGCCGGGCAGGCGCTGCGCGTGGCCAAAAAGGTGCGCTCCGAGCGGGTCAACACCCGGCTCCGCAAGACCGTCGACACCGCCGCCAGGGACTTCGGGGACGTGCCCGAGGTCGCCGAGCTCACCGAACTCCTCATCGAGCAGCTGCCCGAGACCGTGGAAACCGTCTAGCGACGGCCCTCGGGCCCCCAGACCCCGGCCACGACGATCACCCAGCACAGACCGACTTCGGCTCCCCCCATTGCCAGGTCAACGGGTGATCGCCGTGGCCGGTTCGTGTGGTCGTTCCCCTGCCGGAGCGTCGTAACCGCACCGTATGCGGCCCGGGCCGCAGAGTGGGCGCGAGCGTGGGTACGGCATGCGCGGTTCATGGGGACGTAACACGTCGCTTCCCTTCGTCACTGCCGCGAAACATCGCGGCGCACCGGCCGAAACGGCGCTGGGCGAACCTCGTGGCTCATAACCGGCCCGCACTTTTCCCCAGTGGTCCCGCAGTGGTTGTGCCCCCACCGCCCGCACGCGGCCGCACCGACGACGAGGAGACGCCGATGCCCCCAGGCATCACGACGCTTGCCGCAGACACCCCGACGCTGTCTGCCGCCAACACCGGCTTCATGCTCATCTGCTCGGCCCTGGTGATGCTCATGACCCCGGCCCTCGCCTTCTTCTACGGAGGCATGGTCCGCGTCAAGAGCACCCTCAACATGCTGATGATGAGCTTCATCAGCCTCGGGATCGTCACGATCCTCTGGGTGCTGTACGGCTTCAGCCTCGCCTTCGGGACCGACGCCGGATCGGTCATCGGCTGGAGCCAGGACTTCGTCGGCCTCAGCGGGATCGGCGTCACGGAACTCTGGGACGGCTACACCATCCCGGTCTACGTCTTCGCCGTGTTCCAGCTGATGTTCGCCATCCTCACGCCCGCCCTGATAAGCGGTGCCCTCGCCGACCGGGTCAAGTTCACCTCCTGGGCCCTGTTCATCACGCTCTGGGTCACCGTCGTCTACTTCCCGGTCGCGCACTGGGTGTGGGGCGCGGGCGGCTGGCTGTACGAGCTCGGCGTCATCGACTTCGCCGGCGGTACCGCCGTCCACATCAACGCGGGTGCGGCCGCCCTCGGCGTGATCCTGGTGATCGGCAAGCGCGTCGGCTTCAAGAAGGACCCGATGCGGCCGCACAGCCTGCCGCTCGTCATGCTCGGTGCCGGTCTCCTCTGGTTCGGCTGGTTCGGCTTCAACGCCGGCTCCTGGCTCGGCAACGACGACGGCGTGGGCGCGGTCATGTTCGTCAACACCCAGGTCGCCACCGGCGCCGCGATGCTCGCCTGGCTCGCCTACGAGAAGATCCGCCACGGCGCCTTCACCACCCTCGGTGCCGCCTCCGGCGCGGTCGCCGGACTCGTCGCCATCACACCGGCCGGCGGCGCGGTCAGCCCGCTCGGCGCCATCGCGGTCGGCGCCATCGCCGGTGTGCTGTGCGCCATGGCCGTCGGCCTCAAGTACAAGTTCGGCTACGACGACTCCCTCGACGTCGTCGGCGTCCACCTCGTCGGCGGCATCATCGGCTCCCTGCTCATCGGCTTCTTCGCCACCGGCGGCGTCCAGTCCGACGCCAAGGGCCTCTTCTACGGCGGCGGGCTCGACCAGCTCGGCAAGCAGGCCGTCGGCGTCTTCGCGGTCCTCGCGTACTCTCTCGTCGTCTCCGCGGTCCTCGCCTTCCTGGTCGACAAGATCCTCGGGATGCGCGTGGCCGAGGACGACGAGATCTCCGGCATCGACCAGGTCGAACACGCCGAGACCGCGTACGACTTCAGCGGCGCCGGCGGCGGCGCGGCCTCCCGTACCGCCGCCCCCGCCCCCGGCCCGGCCGCCCCGACGAACAAGAAGGTGGACGCATGAAGCTCATCACCGCAGTCGTGAAGCCCCACCGTCTGGACGAGATCAAGGAAGCCCTCCAGGCGTTCGGCGTCCAGGGCCTCACCGTCACCGAGGCCAGCGGCTACGGTCGTCAGCGCGGCCACACCGAGGTCTACCGGGGCGCCGAGTACACCGTCGACCTCGTTCCCAAGATCCGCATCGAGGTGCTGGTCGAGGACGAGGACGCCGAACAGCTCCTCGACGTCGTCGTCAAGGCCGCCCGGACCGGCAAGATCGGTGACGGCAAGGTCTGGACCGTCCCGGTCGAGACGGCCGTCAGGGTCCGTACGGGCGAACGCGGCCCGGACGCCCTCTGACCGGCCCCCGCCGACTGTTTCGCACGGTTCCGCACACGGAAAGGGCAGCTGGGTGACGAGCATCGAAGCGACCACCGAATCCGAGGACTCGCGCCCCAGCGGCTACGCGGCGGCCCGGCTGAGCCTTCTCCAGGAGAAGGAGCGGCCCGGGCCGCCGCGCCGTGCGGCCCTCGCCGCCCTCACCGACGACTGGCTCACCGCCCTGTTCACCGGCGCCGCCCAGCACGCCGGGGTCCGGGGCGCCGCCCTCGTCGCCGTCGGCGGCTACGGCCGCGGCGAACTCTCCCCGCGCAGCGACCTCGACCTCCTCCTGCTGCACGACGGCACCGCCGACGCCGCGGCCGTCGCCGCCCTCGCCGACCGGATCTGGTACCCCGTCTGGGACCTGGGCCTCGCCCTCGACCACTCCGTCCGCACCCCCGCCGAGGCCCGCAGGACCGCCGGCGAGGACCTCAAGGTCCAGCTCGGACTGCTCGACGCCCGCCCCGTCGCCGGCGATCTCGGCCTCGTCGCCGCCCTGCGCACCGCGATCCTCGCCGACTGGCGCAACCAGGCACCCAAACGCCTCCCCGACCTCCACGAGCTCTGCCGCGAACGCGCCGAACGCCACGGCGAACTGCGGTTCCTCCTCGAACCCGACCTCAAGGAGGCCCGGGGCGGCCTGCGCGACGTCACCGCCCTGCGCGCGGTCGCCGCCTCCTGGGTCGCCGACGCCCCCCGCGAAGGACTCGCCGAGGCCCGCCGCACCCTCCTCGACGCCCGCGACGCCCTCCACCTCACCACCGGCCGCGCCACCGACCGGCTCGCCCTCCAGGAACAGGACCAGGTCGCCCAGGCCCTCGGCCTCCTCGACGCCGACGCCCTGCTCCGCCAGGTCTACGAAGCCGCCCGCACCGTCTCGTACGCCACCGACGTCACCTGGCGCGAGGTCAACCGGGTCCTGCGCGCCCGCTCCGCCCGGCCCCGGCTGCGCGCCCTGCTCGGTGGCGGCCGGACCCCCGCCCCGGACCGGACCCCGCTCGCCGACGGCGTCGTGGAGGCCGACGGCGAGGTCGTCCTCGCCCGCACCGCCCGGCCCGAACGCGACCCGGTGCTCGTCCTGCGCGCCGCCGCCGCGGCCGCCCAGTCCGGACTCCCGCTCTCCCGCCACGTCGTACGCCACCTCGCCACCACCGCCCAGCCGCTCCCCGTGCCCTGGCCGGCCGAGGCCCGCGAGGAGCTGGTCACCCTGCTCGGCGCCGGCGAGGCCACCATCCCCGTCTGGGAGGCGCTGGAGGCCGAAGGGCTGATCACCCGCCTGCTGCCCGACTGGGAACGCGTCCACTGCCGCCCCCAGCGCAACCCCGTCCACACCTGGACCGTCGACCGCCACCTGGTCGAGGCGGCCGTCCGCGCCGCCTCGCTCACCCGCCGCGTCGGCCGCCCCGACCTCCTCCTCGTCGCCGCCCTGCTGCACGACATCGGCAAGGGCTGGCCCGGCGACCACTCCGTCGCCGGGGAGGTCATCGCCCGCGACATGGCCGCCCGCATCGGCTTCGACCAGCACGACGTGGGCGTCATCGCCACCCTCGTACGCCACCACCTGCTGCTCATCGAGACCGCCACCCGGCGCGATCTGGACGACCCGGCCACCGTCCGCGCCGTCGCCGACGCCGTCGGCAGCGCCGCGACCCTGGAACTGCTGCACGCCCTCACCGAGGCCGACGCGCTCGCCACCGGGCCCGCCGCCTGGTCCGCCTGGCGCGCCTCCCTCGTCACCGAACTCGTCAAACGCGTCGCCCAGGTCCTGGCGGGGGAGGCCCCCGAAGAGCCCGAGCCGGCCGCCCCCAGCGCCGAGCAGGAACGCCTCGCGATCGAGGCGCTGCGCACCGGCACCCCCGTCCTCGCCCTGCACACCCGGCCCGAGACCCCGCACGAGGAGGACGGCCCGGAACCGGTCGGCGTCGAACTCCTCATCGCGCTGCGCGACCGGCCAGGCGTGCTGCCCGCCGCCGCGGGCGTCCTCGCCCTGCACCGCCTCACCGTCCGCGCCGCCGACCTGCGCGCCGTGGAGCTGCCCACGGAGCTGGGGGACTCCGCGGACCTGCTGCTGCTCAGCTGGCGCGTCGCCGCCGAATACGGCTCGCTGCCCCGGGCGGACCGGCTCCGCGCCGACCTCGTACGCGCCCTGGACGGCACCCTGGACATCCCCGCCCGCCTCGCCGAGCGGGAGGCGGCCTACCCCCGGCGGCGCGGTGTGAAGGCGCCGCCGCCCCGGGTGACGGTGGCCCCGGCGGGCTCCCGGCTCGCCACGGTGATCGAGGTCCGCGCGCAGGACGCCCCGGGACTGCTGCACCGCATCGGGCAGGCCCTGGAGCGGAGCGCGGTACGGGTGCGGAGCGCGCATGTGTCCACGCTGGGGGCGAACGCGGTGGACGCCTTCTACGTCACGGACACCGACGGGGAGCCGCTGCCGGCGGCGCGGGCGGCGGAGCTGGCCCGGGAGGTCGAGAAGGCGCTCGGCTGAGACCGGAACCGGGCGAGGTCTTGGCGTTCCCCGGCGTCCGGATACCCTGGGAACCTACTGACCCGACCCGCCCCCGACCCTGAGGACCGACGAGCGCCGTGTTCGATACTCTCTCCGACCGCCTTGCCGCGACTTTCAAGAACCTCCGGGGCAAGGGCCGCTTGTCCGAGGCGGACATCGACGCCACGGCTCGCGAGATCCGTATCGCCCTGCTCGAAGCCGATGTGGCGCTGCCCGTCGTCCGGTCCTTCATCGCCAACGTCAAGGAGCGGGCGCGCGGCGTAGAGGTCTCCCAGGCCCTCAACCCCGCCCAGCAGGTCGTCAAGATCGTCAACGAGGAGCTCATCTCCATCCTCGGTGGCGAGACCCGGCGGCTGCGGTTCGCGAAGAACCCGCCCACCGTGATCATGCTCGCCGGTCTCCAGGGTGCCGGTAAGACGACCCTCGCCGGAAAGCTCGGCCTCTGGCTCAAGGGCCAGGGCCACTCCCCGCTGCTCGTCGCCTGCGACCTCCAGCGCCCCAACGCCGTCAACCAGCTGAGCGTCGTCGCCGACCGCGCCGGTGTCGCGGTGTACGCCCCCCAGCCGGGCAACGGCGTCGGCGACCCGGTCCAGGTCGCCAAGGACTCCATCGAGTACGCCCGGTCCAAGCAGTACGACGTTGTGATCGTGGACACCGCAGGCCGCCTCGGCATCGACCAGGAGCTGATGCAGCAGGCCGCGGACATCCGCGACGCCGTCAGCCCGGACGAGATCCTGTTCGTGGTCGACGCGATGATCGGTCAGGACGCGGTCAACACCGCCGAGGCGTTCCGCGACGGCGTCGGCTTCGACGGCGTGGTGCTCTCCAAGCTCGACGGTGACGCCCGCGGTGGTGCCGCCCTGTCGATCGCCCACGTCACGGGCAAGCAGATCATGTTCGCCTCGAACGGCGAGAAGCTGGACGAGTTCGACGCGTTCCACCCGGACCGCATGGCGTCCCGAATCCTCGACATGGGTGACCTGCTCACCCTGATCGAGCAGGCGGAGAAGACCTTCAGCCAGGAAGAGGCCGCCAAAATGGCCTCCAAGCTGGCGTCCAGCAAGGGCAAGGACTTCACGTTCGACGACTTCCTGGCCCAGATGGAGCAGGTCAGGAAGATGGGCTCCATCTCCAAGCTGCTCGGCATGCTGCCCGGCATGGGGCAGATCAAGGACCAGATCAACAACATCGACGAGCGCGACATCGACCGCATGGCCGCGATCATCAAGTCGATGACCCCGAAGGAACGTGCCGAACCGACGATCATCAACGGCTCGCGCCGGGCCCGTATCGCCAAGGGTTCCGGTTCCGATGTCTCCGCCGTCAAGGGACTGGTCGAGCGGTTCTTCGAGGCCCGCAAGATGATGTCGAAGATGGCCCAGGGCGGCGGCATGCCGGGGATGCCCGGGATGCCGGGCATGGGCGGCGGGCCCGGCCGGCAGAAGAAGCAGGTCAAGCAGGCCAAGGGCAAGCGCAAGAGCGGCAACCCGATGAAGCGCAAGGCCGAGGAGCAGGCCGCGGCCGCCCGCCGGGAGGCCGCGCAGAACGGCGTCCCCGGCCTCCCGGCCGGGCAGGACGCCCAGAACTTCGAGCTGCCCGACGAGTTCAAGAAGTTCATGGGCTGACGCTCGCGTCACGTCATGCCTGAGGGGCGCTCACCGTACGCGGTGGGCGCCCCTCAGGCGTACGGTCACGTCGTGCAGACCAGGTACCGGAACACGTTGGACATCCACACCGTGCCGTCCGGCCGCCGGTGCGGGTGCAGCGCCTCGGCGAGCTCCTTCTCCACCTGCCACCGGTCCGTCGCCCGGACCGCCGCCTCGAACAGCCGGGTCGACAGCAGGCCGCGTACCGCGCTGTCCATGTCCGCGTAACCGAACGGGCAGGCCACCCGGCCGGAGCCGTCCGGCCGCAGCCCGGCCCTGAAGGCCACGTCCTCCAGATCGTCGCGGCGCGGTCCGCGCCAGCCGCCGCCCGGTCCGCGCCCGTCGTCGGCGAGCCGCCCGGCCACCCGGAGCACCGACTCCGTGGCACACCGCTCCGGCGGGCCCCAGCCGGTCAGGACGACCGTGGCGCGCCGGTCCGCCGACGGCACCGCGGTCTCCAGCGCCCGCACCAGCTCCTCGCCGTCGCCCGCCTCGCAGCCGATCGGGGTGAACGCGGTGATCAGGTGGTGCGGCCCGCCGTCCGCCGCCTCGGCGACGCTCTCCGTGAGCAGCGGGGCGGCGGCCGGCGCGCCGTGGTCCTCCGGCGCGGGCAGCAGCCGGGTCCTGGCGAGGGCGAGGCGGTCCGGGTCGGTGTCCACGCCGGTGACCGAGGCGCCCCGGCCCACGGCCATCAGCAGCGCCAGGCCGGAGCCGCAGCCGAGCGAGAGCATCCGCGTGGCGGGCCCCACCTCCAGCCGCGTGTACACCGCTTCGTACAGCGGTGCCAGCATCCGTTCCTGGATCTCCGCCCAGTCGCGGGCGCGGGTGGCGCCGTCCGCGAGGGCGGACGACTCCGTGTGCCGGTGGTGCCGAACGAGCGTTGGTGTCATGGAATGCGCCCCAATCCGCCGAGGTTGCCGGTTCTGCCGATCGGTCGTGCCCGAGTGGACGGCCGTGCCGTCCGGTGACGCGCGCTCCCCCGTATGCCAGAGAACTGCGCATCCGCCGCCGCGTCCAGAGGTCTGCGGGGCGTGGTTGTCCGCACTGCCGTCCGGCGCACGACGGCACCGGCGCACCCGGACGGCGGGGACGCCCCGGGGGGTCCGTCCCGTCCTCTGCCGGTCCAGTCTCACCCGACACGCCGGTGGGGGCACGTCGAGCACGTCAGGGCGGTGCGGGTACCCTCGCCCCTGCCGCCCGCCCCCGGAGGGGGCGCGTACCGTCTCCACGCGCGCAGGCGTACGCGCCGCTACGTACCGGCTTGGTGCGAGCTGTGAGGCTTCTCCGCAGATCAGCGCACCCGCCCTGCGTCGCGACGCATGAAGGTCAACCGACTGGTACGTGCAAAATATTTGGGATGGCCCGGAATCGGAACACCGAGGGCCCCGCGCTCGTTGGTCACGACGTGAGCACGACACCACCTGTACTTGCCGCAGAGCTGGCGCAGGCGTGGGCCGACATTCAGCGGTACCACCCCGAGCTGCCCGATCTCGCCGCACCCGAGTCCCTGATCGGAGAGTCCTCGTCCGCCTGTGGCGCCGAGCTCTCCTTCGAGCGACTGCTCCACGAGGCAGTCCACGGCATCGCCGCCGCCAGAGGTGTCCGCGACACCTCGCGCGCCGGCCGCTATCACAACCGACGATTCCTGGCGATCGCCGAGGAGCTGGGCCTCGACCATGCCGAGGAGCCCCATCCCAGCAGCGGCTTCTCGCTGGTCACGCTCAACCCCGAGGCCAAGCGCCGCTACCGGCCGACGACGGAGCGGCTGCAGCGCGCCCTCAAGGCGCACACCGTGGCCACCGCCGCCGACACCAAGCGCTCCTTCCGCGGCCCGGCCGCCCGGCACGGCTCCTCCGGAGGGGGCGTGCGGGTCAAGGCCGTCTGCGACTGCGGACGCAATGTGCGCGTGGTCCCCTCGGTCCTCGCCCAGGCGCCGATCGTCTGCGGCGGCTGCGGAAAGCCGTTCCGGATCCCGGAGACCGCGGTCGCGGTGGGGTGAGCCGATGGGGTGTGGCACAATGGCTAGCTGTACTCGACAGTCGCACAGGACCCCTCTCTCCTCCGGCTGACGCGTCCATCGGGCACCCGAGTACCGCAACCCCACGTGGCATCTTCGTTGTGCCCAACCACGTCATAGACCAGGAGACACCACTTCCGTGGCAGTCAAGATCAAGCTGAAGCGTCTGGGCAAGATCCGTTCGCCTCACTACCGCATCGTCGTCGCCGACTCCCGTACCCGCCGTGACGGCCGGGCCATCGAGGAGATCGGTCTGTACCACCCGGTGCAGAACCCGTCGCGCATCGAGGTCAACTCGGAGCGTGCGCAGTACTGGCTGTCCGTCGGCGCCCAGCCGACCGAGCCGGTTCTCGCGATCCTGAAGCTCACCGGTGACTGGCAGGCGCACAAGGGCCTCCCGGCCCCCGCGCCGCTGCTGCAGCCGGAGCCCAAGGCCGACAAGCGCGCCCTGTTCGAGGCCCTCTCCAGCGATGGTGAGGAGTCGAAGGGCGAGGCCATCACGCCGAAGGCGAAGAAGGCCGACAAGAAGGCGGACGAGGCTGCTGCCGCCTCCGCCGAGTCGACCGAGGCCTGAGCATGCTCGAGGAGGCTCTCGAGCACCTCGTGAAAGGCATCGTCGACAACCCCGATGATGTGCAGGTCGCCTCGCGCAACCTGCGCCGTGGCCGCGTGCTCGAGGTCCGGGTCCACCCCGACGACCTCGGCAAGGTGATCGGCCGCAACGGCCGCACCGCACGCGCGCTGCGTACCGTCGTGGGCGCCATCGGCGGCCGTGGCATCCGCGTCGACCTCGTCGACGTGGACCAGGTTCGCTGACAGAAGTTGAACACCGGCACGGGCCGGGGAGGGCCAAGCGCCCGCCCCGGCCCGTCGTCGTACGACAGGAGAGACACAAGGTGCAGTTGGTAGTCGCGCGGATCGGCCGCGCCCACGGCATCAAGGGCGAGGTCACCGTCGAGGTGCGCACGGACGAGCCGGAGCTGCGGCTCGCGCCCGGCGCCGTCCTGGCCACCGACCCCGCCACGACGGGCCCGTTGACGATCGAGACCGGCCGGGTGCACAGCGGCAGGCTGCTGCTGCGCTTCGAGGGCGTGAAGGACCGTACGGCCGCCGAGGCGCTGCGCAACACCCTGCTGATCGCCGACGTGGACCCGGCGGAGCTCCCGGAGGACCCCGAGGAGTTCTACGACCACCAGCTGATGGACCTGGACGTGGTCCTCGCCGACGGCACCGAGATCGGGCGGATCACCGAGATCACGCATCTGCCCTCGCAGGACCTCTTCATCGTGGAGCGGCCGGACGGCAGCGAGGTGATGATCCCGTTCGTGGAGGAGATCGTCACCGAGATCGATCTGGAGGAGCAGCGCGCGGTGATCACCCCGCCGCCCGGCCTGATCGACCCGAGCGAGGCGGTCGTGGCGTCCGCGCGCGAAGCGGAGGCCGAGGCCGAGGGTTCGGAGCCGAAGGCCGAGGACGCCTGATGCGGCTCGACGTCGTCACGATCTTCCCCGAGTACCTGGAACCGCTGAACGTCTCGCTGGTCGGCAAGGCCCGTACGTCCGGCCGCCTCGACGTCCATGTGCACGACCTGCGCGACTGGACGTACGACCGGCACAACACCGTGGACGACACCCCGTACGGCGGCGGCCCCGGCATGGTCATGAAGACCGAGCCGTGGGGCGAGGCGCTGGACGAGGCCCTCGCGGACGGTTACGAGGCCGGCGCGCACTCCCCGGTCCTCGTGGTGCCCACGCCGAGCGGAAGGCCGTTCACGCAGGAGCTCGCCGTCGAGCTCTCCGCGTGCCCCTGGCTGCTCTTCACCCCGGCCCGCTACGAGGGCATCGACCGGCGGGTGACCGAGGAGTACGCCACCCGGATGCGGGTGGTCGAGGTGTCCATCGGCGATTACGTGCTGGCGGGCGGGGAAGCCGCGGTGCTGGTGATCACCGAGGCGGTGGCCCGGCTGCTGCCCGGCGTCCTCGGCAACGCGGCCTCCCACCAGGACGACTCCTTCGCCCCCGGCGCGATGGCCAATCTGCTGGAGGGGCCCGTCTACACCAAGCCGCCCGAGTGGCGCGGCCGGTCCATCCCCGATGTGCTGCTCAGCGGCCACCACGGGAAGATCGCGCGCTGGCGGCGGGACGAGGCGCTGCGCCGTACGGCCGTCAACCGGCCCGGACTGATCGAGCGCTGGGAGGCGTCCGCCTTCGACAAGAAGGACCGGGAGATGCTTTCCATCCTCGGCTGGTCGCCCGAGCCGGGTGGCCGATTTTGGCGCAGGCCCGACGCCGTGGAAGAATAGGCCGCTGCGGTCCGTCCGGCGTGCGCCCCTGCCACAGGGGGACACGACGCCCGCTCCGACGAGACCGGCCCCTGACATTCATCACTCTCCCGTCGATGACCTGTGGCATCGGCGAAGAAAGCAGACAACATGGCTTCCCTGCTCGACGACGTCAATGCCGCGTCGCTGCGTACCGACGTCCCGGCGTTCCGCCCCGGTGACACCGTCAACGTTCACGTCCGCGTGATCGAGGGCAACCGCTCCCGTGTCCAGCAGTTCAAGGGCGTCGTCATCCGCCGCCAGGGCGCGGGCGTCAGCGAGACCTTCACGGTCCGCAAGGTCTCCTTCAGCGTCGGCGTCGAGCGCACCTTCCCGGTGCACAGCCCGATCTTCGAGAAGATCGAGCTCGTGACCCGCGGTGACGTCCGTCGCGCCAAGCTGTACTTCCTCCGTGAGCTGCGCGGCAAGGCCGCGAAGATCAAGGAGAAGCGCGACCGCTGAGCTGACTGCCTGGTCCACAGGGTGTCCGGTTAAGCTCTGGGCCCGATGGACACGCAAGCAGAACTCCAGGAGCGCGATCGCTCCTCCGCACCCGATACGGGTCCGGGGGAGAGGTCGCGCTCTTCGCGTGTCCGCGACCGGCTCACCTCCCCGAGGTCCTGGCGGCTGTCCTGGCGGGGCACGCTCGGGCTCGGCGCGGTCTGCGCGGTGTTCGTGCTCCTCTTCAGCACCTTCGTGGTGCAGCCCTTCCTGATCCCCAGCGGTTCGATGGAGCAGACGCTCCGGGTGGGCGACCGGGTTCTCGTCAACAAACTGGCGTACCGCTTCGGCGCCGTCCCCCGCCGCGGTGACGTGGTGGTCTTCGACGGCACCGGCTCGTTCGTACGCGAGGGGGCGGAGCAGAACCCCGTCGCCGCGCTGCTGCACGGGGCCGCGGCGTCCCTCGGGCTCGCCGAGCCCGCCGAGACCGACTTCGTGAAGCGGGTGGTGGGCGTGGGGGGCGACCGGGTGGTCTGCTGCGACGTGCGGGGCCGGATCGAGGTGAACGGCCGGGCGCTGGACGAGGACTACCTCTTCCCCGGGGACGCGCCCTCGAAGGTGCCCTTCGACATCGTGGTGCCGGAGGGCACCCTGTGGATGATGGGCGACCACCGTTCCCGTTCCCGGGACTCCCGCGACCACCTGGGGGAGCCGGGCGGCGGCATGGTGCCGGTGGACCGGGTGATCGGGCGGGTCGACTGGTTCGGCTGGCCGCTGGGCCGGGTCGGCTCGCTGCCGGGGACCGCCGCCTTCGACTCCGTACCGGCGCCCGGCCCGTCGCATGGGTAGCCACGGGCGCCACGGTGCCCCGGCGGCGGACGGAGGGGCGCGCTCCCTGCCCACCCGGGCCGAGCGGCGCAAGCTGGCCCGCAAGGTGCGGCGCAAGCGCCGCAGATCGGCGGCGCGGGAGATCCCGCTGCTGATCATGGTGGCGCTGCTGATCGCGCTCGTCCTCAAGACCTTCCTCGTACAGGCGTTCGTGATCCCGTCCGGGTCGATGGAGCAGACCATCCGCATCGGCGACCGGGTGCTCGTGGACAAGCTGACGCCCTGGTTCGGCTCGAAGCCGCAGCGCGGCGACGTCGTCGTGTTCCGCAACCCCTCGGACTGGCCGCCGCCGATCCAGGAGAGCCCCGGGGAGTCGCCCGTCGTCGTCAAGCAGGTGAAGCAGGCGCTCACCTTCGTCGGGCTGCTGCCGTCGGACGACGAGCAGGACCTGATCAAGCGGGTCGTGGCCGTCGGCGGCGACACCGTGAAGTGCTGCGCGTCGGACGGAAGGCTCCTCGTCAACGGCATGGCGGTCACGGAACCGTACGTCTATCCCGGCGATTCACCCTCCACCATCAAATTCGAGGTAAAGGTTCCGGAGGGCCGCCTCTTCGTCATGGGCGACCACCGGTCCAATTCCGCCGATTCGCGCTTCCACATGGACAAGACGGCGGACGGCACGATCTCCGAGGACGCGGTCGTGGGGCGGGCCAAATGGATCGTCTGGCCCTTCGGGCACTGGACCGGCCTGGAGCAGCGCTCGGCCTTCGCCTCGGTCCCGGACGCGCGTGCCGGTACGGCGGCCGCCTCGGGACCGTCGAATAGTGTGTCCAGTGATCCAGGCGGATTGATCCGGCTCCCGACCCCTGCGGAACTCCCGCTCGTTATGGGAGTGGTGGGCCTGCGTCGGCTAGGACGCGGGCGGTGGCACGGAGTAAGGAGTGGATGTGGGGGATTTGGCGGTCGGCGCACGATCCGGACACGACGAACCCGAGGACCGGCCGGGCCGTCCGGCACATTCCGAGCCCGCCGGAGCGGCGGAGGACGGGACGACGGTGAGCGGGACGGACAGTGACGGCGGCGCGTCCGGGGGCAGCACGGCCCGGAAGAAGAATCCCCGCCCGTTCTGGAAGGAGCTGCCGCTCCTCATCGGCGTCGCCCTCGTTCTGGCGCTGCTGATCAAGACGTTCCTGGTGCAGGCGTTCTCGATTCCGTCGGACTCGATGCAGAACACGTTGCAGCGGGGTGACCGGGTTCTGGTGGACAAGCTGACGCCGTGGTTCGGTTCGGAGCCGGAGCGCGGCGAGGTCGTCGTCTTCCACGACCCGGGCGGCTGGCTGGAGGACAGCCAGGCCCCCGAGCCGAACGCGGTGCAGAAGTTCCTCAGCTTCATCGGCCTCATGCCCTCGGCCGAGGAGAAGGACCTGATCAAGCGGGTCATCGCGATCGGCGGTGACACCGTGGAGTGCAAGAAGGGCGGCCCCGTCCAGGTCAACGGCAAGGCGCTGGACGACAAGTCCTTCATCTTCGCGGGCAACAGCGCCTGCGACGACGAGCCGTTCGGGCCGATCAAGGTGCCCAAGGGCCGGATCTGGGTCATGGGCGACCACCGGCAGAACTCCCTGGACTCGCGGTACCACCAGAACCTGCCGGGCAACGGCACCGTCTCCAACGACGAGGTGGTCGGCCGGGCCATCGTGATCGCGTGGCCGGTCAGCCGCTGGGCGACCCTCCCGATCCCGAAGACCTTCGACCAGCCCGGCATCAACGCCGCCGCCGCGGCGGCCCCCGCGGTGATCGGTTTCGCGGGGGCGGTGCCCCTGGTGCTCTGGCGCAGGCGGCGCCGGATCACGACCGCCGGCACAGTGAGGAACGACGCGTGAGCGACCTGGCAGACGGAGCACAGTCCGAACAGGCGCGGTCCGCGGATACCTCCGCCGCCGAGCCCTCCGCCGCCGAGCCCTCCGCTGCCGAGCCCTCCGCCGCGGAGTCCTCGGCCGCAGAGCCTTCTTCCACCGAGCCCGAGGCCGGCAAGAAGAAGAAAAGCCGGCCGTTCTGGAAGGAGCTGCCGCTCCTCATCGGTATCGCGCTGGTCCTGGCCCTGTTCATCAAGACGTTTCTGGTGCAGGCGTTCTCGATTCCGTCGGACTCGATGCAGAACACGTTGCAGCGGGGTGACCGGGTTCTGGTGGACAAGCTGACGCCGTGGTTCGGTTCGGAGCCGGAGCGCGGTGAGGTCGTCGTCTTCCACGACCCGGACGGCTGGCTGGACGGCGAGCCGACCCCGAAGCCCAACGCCGCGCAGAAGTTCCTGAGCTTCGTCGGGCTGATGCCGTCCGCCGAGGAGAAGGACCTGATCAAGCGGACGATCGCGGTCGCCGGTGACACCGTGGAGTGCAAGAAGGGCGGCCCGGTCGAGGTCAACGGCAAGGCGCTGGACGACAAGTCCTTCATCTTCGAGGGCAACAGCCCCTGCGACGACATGCCCTTCGGGCCGTTCAAGGTGCCCGACGGCAAGATCTGGGTGATGGGCGACCACCGCCAGGACTCGGCGGACTCCCGCTACCACACCAGCGACGCCAACAAGGGCTTCGTGCCGGTGAGCCAGGTCGTGGGCCGGGCCGTGGTCGTCGCGTGGCCGGTGAACCGCTGGTCCGTGCTGTCCGTCCCGGACACCTTCGACCAGCCCGGGATCAGCGCTGCGGCCGGTGCCGCACCGGGCGTCCTCGGCCTCGCGGGCGCGGTGCCGTTCGTGATCCGGCGCAGGCGGAGGCTGACCGCCGGGCGTACTGCCGGGTAGGGTGCCCACGCGGATCAGCGCGATTGTCGATCTCCGATGGGGGACGCCGGTATGGGTGCAACAGGTCGTACGGACGACGGCCGCGGCCGGCTCGGCAGCAGGCTGTCCGGGGTGGCGGTGGCCCTCGGCTGCCTGCTCTTCCTCGGCGGCTTCGCCTGGGGCGCGTTCGTCTACCAGCCCTACACGGTGCCCACCGGGTCGATGACCCCGACGGTCGAGGCCGGTGACAAGGTCCTCGCGCAGCGCGTGGAAGGCAGCGAGGTCCGGCGAGGTGACGTCGTGGTGTTCAACGACCCGGAGTGGGGCAACACCCCCATGGTGAAGCGGGTCGTCGGCGTCGGCGGCGACAAGGTCGCCTGCTGCGGCAAGGACGGCCGCCTCACGGTCAACGGCATACCCATGGACGAACCGTATCTGCGGTCACCCGGCCGCGCCTCGGCCCAGGACTTCACCGCCGAGGTCCCCAAGGGCCAGCTCTTCCTGCTGGGCGACGACCGCACGGTCTCGCTGGACTCCCGGGTCCATCTGGAGGACGCCATGCACGGCTCGGTGCCCCGGGACGCCGTGGAGTCCAGGATCGACGCCGTCGCCTGGCCGCTGGGCTCCATGATCGACCGGCCCGAGGCGTTCGCCGCGCTGCCGGGCGGTGTCTCGTCGGCCGGGCCGCTCGGGCTCCAGCTGACCTCGATGGTGGTGGGCATCGTGCTCATCCTGGGCGGGGCGGCGTACGGCCCGCTCGCGGCCCGTGCCGCTCGGCCGAAGCGGAGCGCGAAGCCGAAGGCGACCGCCGGTGTCCGCTGAGGTGCGCAGGGTCGCCCGTCTGGTGCTCCTCGATCCGGACGACCGGATTCTGCTGATGCACGGCTTCGAACCGGAGGACCCGTCCCGCACGTGGTGGTTCACCCCGGGCGGCGGCCTGGAGGGCGACGAGACCCATGAGCGGGCAGCGCTGCGCGAGCTGGTCGAGGAGACCGGGATCACCGAGGCCGAACTGGGCCCGGTGGTCTGGCGCCGCCGGTGCTCCTTCGACTTCGACGGCCGGCGATGGGACCAGGACGAGTGGTACTTCCTGGCCCGTACGGCACAGACCGCCACGGACACCAGCGGCCACACATGGCTGGAACGCCGCAGTGTCACGGGGCTGAGGTGGTGGACCTCCGCCGAACTGTCGGCGACGCGTGAGACGGTGTACCCCACCGGGCTCGCCGACCTGCTCCGGAGGCTGCTCGAAGAGGGCCCTCCGCGTACGCCGGTGGACCTGGCCCCCGGAAGCGGCTGAGCGGCCGGGGCGCCGGAGCCCGGCGCACAATGGGGAAACGCACGGCTGAAGGGGAACATGCCAATGAGCGCCGAGGACCTCGAGAAGTACGAGACCGAGATGGAGCTGAAGCTCTACCGGGAGTACCGCGATGTCGTCGGTCTGTTCAAATTCGTGATCGAGACCGAACGGCGCTTCTACCTCACCAACGACTACGAGATGCAGGTGCACTCGGTCCAGGGCGAGGTGTTCTTCGAGGTGTCCATGGCGGACGCCTGGGTCTGGGACATGTACCGGCCCGCCCGGTTCGTGAAGCAGGTACGGGTGCTCACGTTCAAGGACGTCAACATCGAGGAGCTCAACAAGAGCGATCTCGAACTTCCGGGTGGCTGAGTTATCCACAATCGCCCGCTTGTCCACCAAGATCCACTGAAGTAGGGCGGACGCGTCAGAGTCGGTGCCGGAGGTGGTGCCGATATGAACGCACGGGGGGCTCTCGGGCGGTACGGCGAGGACCTGGCGGCGCGGCTGCTGGCCGACGCCGGCATGTCCGTACTGGAACGGAACTGGCGCTGTCGCGCCGGTGAGATCGACATCGTCGCGATGGACGGGGACGCGCTCGTCATCTGCGAGGTGAAGACCCGCAGATCGGGTGCGTACGAGCATCCGATGGCCGCGGTCACCCCCGCGAAGGCCGAGCGGCTGCGCCGGCTGGCCGCGCTCTGGCTGGAGCGGCACGGGGGCCCGCCGCCGGGCGGGGTGCGCATCGACCTGGTCGGGGTGGTGCTGCCCGACCGCGGCGCGCCCCTGGCCGAGCACGCGCGGGGGGTGGTCTGAGATGGGGTTCGCGCGTGCCTGCTCGGTCGCCCTGGTCGGCGTCGAGGGCGTGGTGGTGGAGGTCCAGGCGGACCTGGAGGCCGGTGTGGCGGCGTTCACGCTGGTGGGGCTGCCCGACAAGAGCCTGGTGGAGAGCCGGGACCGGGTCAGGGCGGCCGTGGTCAACTCCGGCGCGGAGTGGCCGCAGAAGAAGCTCACGGTGGGGCTCTCCCCGGCCTCGGTGCCCAAGGGCGGCTCGGGCTTCGACCTGGCCGTGGCCTGCGCGGTCCTGGGCGCGGCGGAGCGGATCGACCCCGCGTCGATCGCCGATGTGGTGATGATCGGGGAGCTGGGGCTCGACGGCCGGGTGCGTCCGGTACGGGGTGTGCTTCCCGCCGTCCTGGCGGCGGCCGACGCCGGATATCGCCAGGTGGTCGTCCCGGAACAGACCGCGGGCGAGGCGGCCCTCGTCCCCGGCGTCTCCGTGCTCGGGGTGCGCAGCCTGCGGCAGCTGATCGCGGTGCTGTGCGACGAACCGGTGCCGGACGAACAGCGGGCCGAGGAGGAGGGCCGCCCCGATCCGATGCTCGCCGGGCTGATGGTGCCCGGCGCCGGACTGGGCACCGGCCTCACCAGGGGCGCGGCGGCCGGGGACGGCGCCCGGCCGGACCTGGCGGACGTGGCGGGCCAGGAGCGGCCGCGCAAGGCCCTGGAGATCGCCGCGGCGGGCGGCCACCATCTGCTGCTGACCGGTCCGCCGGGCGCCGGCAAGACCATGCTGGCCGAGCGCATGCCCGCGATCCTGCCCCCGCTCACCCGGCAGGAGTCCCTCGAAGTGACCGCCGTCCACTCGGTGGCCGGCATCCTGCCACCGGGCGAGCCCCTGATCGCCCGGCCGCCGTACTGCGCGCCGCACCACTCGGCGACCATGCAGTCGCTGGTCGGCGGGGGCAACGGACTGCCCAGGCCGGGGGCCGTCTCGCTCGCCCATCGCGGAATCCTCTTCCTGGACGAGGCGCCCGAGTTCTCCGTGAAGACACTGGACGCGCTGCGCCAGCCCCTGGAGTCCGGGCACGTCGTGGTGGCCCGCAGCGCGGGGGTGGTCCGGCTGCCGGCCCGCTTCCTGATGGTGCTCGCCGCAAATCCGTGCCCCTGCGGGCGGCACACCCTGAGCGGTGAGGGCTGCGCGTGCCCGCCGTCGGCGGTGCGGCGGTATCAGGCCAGGCTCTCCGGGCCGCTGCTCGACCGGGTGGACCTCAGGGTGACCGTCGCCCCGGTCACGCGGGAGGACCTGATGGGGCGGGGCGGCCGGGGCGAGTCCACGGAGACCGTCGCCGCCCGGGTGCGGGAGGCCCGGGAGCGCGCGGCCGAGCGGCTGGCCGGGACGCCCTGGACGACCAACAGCGAGGTGCCGGGACACGAGCTGCGGACCCGGCTGGCCGCGGCCCCGGGCGCGCTGATGGCGGCCGAGCGGGACATGGAGCGCGGGCTGCTCACGGCCCGGGGCCTGGACCGGGTGCTGCGGGTGGCGTGGACGGTCGCTGACCTGCGCGGCGCGGCCCGCCCGGACGCGTCGGACGTGGCCGCCGCCCTGGAGCTGCGCAGCGGCATCCCGCGCGGGGTGCCGCTGGGGGCGGGGGCGCCGTGACGGGGTACGGGGGAGGTGGGCTCGAGTACGGCGCGGACCGGGGTGCGGGCGGGGGTGTGGAGCCGGCGGATCGCGCGGGCCCGGCGGATCGCGCGGGCCCGGTGGCGGCCGGGGGCGCGGGCGCGGCGGAGCGGCTGGCGCGGGCGGCGCTGACCCGGGTGCTGGAGCCCGGCGACGAGCGAGGCGGGCGGTGGCTGCGGGAGTGCGGCGCGGCCGGGCTGTGGCGGCGCATCACGGACCCGGCCGGGGAGGCGGAGCGGCTGCGCGGCATGACGGTGCGGCGGCTCGCGGGCTACCGGCTCCGGGCCGCCCGGGCCGACCCGGAGCGGGACCTGGCCGCCGTCGCCGCGGTCGGCGGGCGCTTCGTCTGCCCCGGCGACCGCGAGTGGCCGACGCAGCTCGACGACCTGGGCGACGCCCGGCCGACCGGGCTGTGGGTGCGCGGAGGGCCCGATCTGCGGCTCTGGGCGCTGCGCTCGGTCGCCGTGGTCGGCGCCCGCGCCTGCACCCCGTACGGGGCCCACATGGCGACGACCCTGGGCGCGGGGCTCGCGGAGCGCGGCTGGGTGGTCGTCTCGGGCGCCGCCTTCGGGGTGGACGGCGCGGCGCACCGGGGTGCGCTGGCGGCGGGCGGGGCGACGGTGGCGGTGCTGGCCTGCGGGGTGGACGTGGCCTATCCGCCGGGCCATGCCGAGCTGATCGCACGGGTGGCCGGGCAGGGGCTCGTCATCGGCGAGCTCCCGCCGTCCGAGCACCCGACGCGCAGCCGGTTCGTCCTGCGGAACAGGGTGATCGCCGCGTTGACGCGGGGGACGGTGGTCGTGGAGGCGGAGTACCGCAGCGGATCGCTGGTGACGGCGCGGGTCGCGCAGCGGCTGGGGCGCTTCACCATGGGGGTTCCCGGGCCGGCGACCAGCGGTCTTTCGGCCGGTGTCCACGAACTCCTGCGCGGCGAGGGCGTGCTGGTGACGGACGCCGCCGAAGTGGCCGAGCTGGTGGGCGACATCGGGGACCTGGCGCCGTCCAGGAGCGGTCCGGTGCTGGCCCGGGACCTGCTGGACGCCGTCGCCGGGCAGGTGCTGGACGCGCTGCCGGCGCGCTCCGCCGTCGACGCCCGGGAGGTGGCGCGGGGCGCGGGGACCAGCGCCGACGAGGCCCTCGGCAAGCTGTACGAACTGCTCTCACTGGGATACGTCGAACGCGTGGGTGGGGGATGGAGGTTGACGCGGAGGCCGACTTGCCGGGACGACGCGCGGCGAGGCGGTTCTTGACCTGGGGCATTCGGGTGAAAAGGTGATGCCGATGACCTCGGCGGACGCTTCTGCGGTGACTCCGGGGCCGGTGAGCGCCCGGTCTCCATCCCCTATCCTGCGCGCACCGCGACAACCCAGTCACGCTACGCTCACAAGGATTCCGCCCCAGAGACAAGTCCCAGCACTTCACGGCAGAACGGCTCAAGGCACCACATGCCCCCTCACACCTCCGGGTCTGACCGCGCGGCAGTACCACCGGCTGCGCGTGGCACTGTGCGCCCTCCCGCCCCGTCCTCGCTCGACGAGTTGTGGCGCTCGTACAAGACGACCGGCGACGAGCGGCTGCGGGAGCAGCTGATCCTGCACTACTCGCCCCTGGTCAAGTACGTCGCCGGGCGGGTGAGCGTGGGCCTGCCGTCCAACGTCGAGCAGGCGGACTTCGTCTCGTCCGGGGTGTTCGGGCTGATCGACGCCATCGAGAAGTTCGACGTCGAACGGGCCATCAAGTTCGAGACGTACGCGATCACCCGCATCCGGGGCGCGATGATCGATGAACTCCGGGCACTGGACTGGATCCCGCGCTCCGTGCGGCAGAAGGCGCGCGCCGTCGAACGCGCCTACGCGACGCTGGAGGCGCAGCTGCGCCGCACCCCCTCCGAGGCGGAGGTCGCGGCGGAGATGGACGTCACGCTGGACGAACTGCACGCCGTCTTCAGCCAGTTGTCCCTGGCCAATGTGGTCGCGCTGGAAGAGCTGCTGCATGTGGGCGGCGAGGGCGGGGACCGGCTGAGCCTGATGGACACGCTGGAGGACACCGCCGCCGACGACCCGGTGGAGGTGGCGGAGGACCGGGAGCTCAGACGGCTGCTCGCCCGGGCGATCAACACCCTCCCGGACCGCGAGAAGACGGTCGTCACGCTCTACTACTACGAGGGCCTGACCCTCGCCGAGATCGGCAACGTCCTCGGCGTCACCGAGAGCCGGGTCAGCCAGATCCACACCAAGTCGGTGCTCCAGCTCCGCGCGAAGCTGGCGGACGCCGGGCGCTGAGCCGGTCCGCCGGGGACAAGGACCGGTCACCTCGGCCCGCGCGGGTACCGCTCGGCGGCGGTCGCCGTAGAGTGGAGTCGTGCCCAGGATTCGAGCGGCCTCCGTGGCCGAGCACCGGACCATGCAGCGCGGCGCCCTCCTGGACGCAGCGCGCTCCCTGCTGTCCGAAGGGGGCACGGAAGCGCTGACCTTCCCCGCCCTCGCCGAACGCACGGGCCTCGCCCGGTCCTCCGTCTACGAGTACTTCCGCTCCCGCGCCGCCGTCGTGGAAGAGCTCTGCGCCGTCGACTTCCCCGTCTGGGCGGCCGAGGTGGAGAGCGCGATGGAGCGGGCGGGGACGCCCGAGGAGAAGATCGAGGCGTACGTCCGGCGCCAGCTCGACCTGGTCGGGGACCGGCGCCACCGGGCCGTGGTCGCGATCTCCGCCAGCGAACTGGACGCGGGCGCCCGCGAGAAGATCCGGGCCGCGCACGGCGGGCTCATCGCCATGATCGTGGAGGCGCTCGGCGACCTCGGCCACGCGGAGCCCCGCCTCGCGGCCATGCTGCTCCAGGGCTCCGTGGACGCCGCCGTCCGGCGCATCGAGCTGACCGTGGCGGAGGAGCCCGGCGTCATCGCCGACACGGCCGTCGCCATGATCCTCGACGGCGTCCGGGGCGCCGGCACCCGCGACTGACCCCGCCGCGTCGGCGCCCGCGACCGGCCCCACCCCACCGGACCCCGCCGCGACGCCCGACACCACGGCGCCGCGAGCGCCACCAGCAGGGCGGGCCCGGCGGCCCCGTGCGCGGCCGGTGCCCCCGCCCTCGGCGGCTCCGGCAGCGGCACCCCGTACACCGGCAGCAGGCGCGAAGGGCCGCGCCGCAGTAGTGACGGGGGCAGCAGTGACAGCGGGTCCAGATACGCCTCCCCCCGGCGCAGCCCCCAGTGCAGGCAGCCCGCCGCGCAGTGGAACGGCCCCGCCTCCAGCACGGCCACCACCTGGCCCGCCGCGACCTCGTCGCCCTCCGCGACCAGCGGGCGCACCGGCTCGTACGTCGTCCGCAGCGGCGGGTCGCCCGTGCCCGCGAGCTCGACGGAGACCACCCCGCGCCCGGCGACCGCCCCCGCGAACGACACCCGGCCCGCGGCGGCCGCCAGCACCTCGGTGCCCGGCGCGGCGCCCAGGTCCACGCCCCGGTGGCCCGGCCCGTAGGGACCGGCGGGCGGCTCCCATCCCCGTACGACCGAGGGACGCCCGGCCAGCGGCCAGGCCCGCTCCCCGCCGTCCGCCGCCACGGCGGTGCCCGGCCAGCCGCCCCACGCCGTCAGCGCGGCGAGCACCACGGCCCAGGGCAGCCACCACCGTGCCCGTTCGCATGTGATTCGCATGGCGCCACCGTCCCCCGGACCCCGCCCGCGCGGGGATCATGAGCCGGATCTGTGGACTACCGGCCGGTTGTGGACAGCGCCGTCACCCGGGACCCGGACGGTCCCGTACACTTCTTCAGGCGACCCGGGTCACCGGGTCGACTTCGCACGCCCCGCCACCACCGGTTCAACGGAGGTGGCCGCGCCCCTCGGTCCCTTGTGGCAGGCGCGCCGGGGCGTCAGGCGCGACAGCAATCCTGCTGCCGCGGCAACCGAGAAAATCAAGGAGTACGGCCATGGCCGTCGTCACGATGCGGGAGCTGCTGGAGAGCGGCGTCCACTTCGGTCACCAGACCCGTCGCTGGAACCCGAAGATGAAGCGCTTCATCTTCACCGAGCGCAACGGCATCTACATCATCGACCTGCTCCAGTCGCTGTCGTACATCGACCGCGCCTACGAGTTCGTCAAGGAGACCGTCGCGCACGGCGGCTCCATCATGTTCGTGGGTACGAAGAAGCAGGCCCAGGAGGCCATCGCCGAGCAGGCGACGCGCGTCGGCATGCCGTACGTCAACCAGCGCTGGCTCGGTGGCATGCTCACCAACTTCTCCACCGTCTACAAGCGCCTCCAGCGCCTGAAGGAGCTGGAGCTCATCGACTTCGAGGACGTGGCCGCCTCCGGCCTCACCAAGAAGGAGCTCCTGGTCCTCTCCCGCGAGAAGGCCAAGCTGGAGAAGACCCTCGGTGGTATCCGCGAGATGCAGAAGGTGCCGAGCGCCGTCTGGGTCGTCGACACCAAGAAGGAGCACATCGCCGTCGGTGAGGCGCGCAAGCTCCACATCCCGGTCGTCGCGATCCTCGACACCAACTGCGACCCCGACGAGGTCGACTACAAGATTCCGGGCAACGACGACGCGATCCGCTCCGTCACCCTGCTCACCCGCGTGATCGCCGACGCCGTCGCCGAGGGCCTCATCGCCCGCTCCGGCGCCGCCACCGGCGACTCGAAGCCGGGCGAGAAGGCCGCCGGCGAGCCCCTCGCCGAGTGGGAGCGTGACCTGCTCGAGGGCGACAAGAAGGCCGACGCCGAGGTCCAGTCCTCCGCCGAGACCGAGAAGGACGCCGACGCCGACGCGAAGCCGGAGGCCATCGCCGCCGAGCAGGCCGAGACCGAGGCCCCGGCCGCGGACGCCGAGCAGGCCTGACACCCGTCACGGCTGAAGACGGCGGGGGCCGGTGCACTGGCACCGCCCCCGCCGTCCACCCGTAGATCTTTCAGACTTCGAGAGAGAACACAGACTCATGGCGAACTACACCGCCGCTGACGTCAAGAAGCTCCGCGAGCTCACCGGCGCCGGCATGATGGACTGCAAGAAGGCGCTCGACGAGGCCGACGGCAACGTCGACGGCGCCGTCGAGGCACTGCGTATCAAGGGCCAGAAGGGCGTCGCCAAGCGCGAGGGCCGTTCCGCCGAGAACGGCGCGGTCGTCTCGCTCGTCTCCGAGGACAGCACCTCCGGTGTGCTCGTCGAGCTCAAGTGCGAGACCGACTTCGTCGCCAAGGGTGACAAGTTCCAGGCCGTCGCCAACGCCCTCGCCGCGCACGTCGCCGCGACCTCCCCGGCCGACCTGGAGGCGCTGCTCGCCTCCGAGATCGAGCCCGGCAAGACCGTCCAGGCGTACGTGGACGAGGCCAACGCCAACCTCGGCGAGAAGATCGTCCTGGACCGCTTCGCGCAGTTCCAGGGTGCCTTCGTCTCGGTCTACATGCACCGCACCATGCCCGACCTGCCCCCGCAGATCGGTGTGATGGTCGAGCTGGACAAGGCCGACGCCGACCTGGCCAAGGGCCTCGCCCAGCACATCGCCGCCTTCGCGCCGAAGTACCTCTCCCGCGAGGACGTCCCGGCCGAGGTCGTCGAGGCCGAGCGCCGCGTCGCCGAGGAGACCACCCGCGCCGAGGGCAAGCCCGAGGCCGCCCTCCCGAAGATCGTCGAGGGTCGCGTCAACGGCTTCTTCAAGGAGGCCACCCTCCTCGGCCAGCCGTACGCGCTGGACAACAAGAAGTCGGTCCAGAAGGTTCTGGACGAGGCCGGTGTCACCCTGAAGCGCTTCACGCGTATCAAGGTCGGCATCTGAGTCCGTCCGCGAAAAACGGCGGACCCGGTAGGGTCTGGTGCAGTCGACGGCCGCACACCGCCGTACGACCGCAGATCTGACGAGGAGGCCATTGCCGCAAGGGACACCAGACCCATCGGCAATGGCCTTCTTCGTATGTGCACGAGGAGAATCCCCATGAACAAGGGCGCGGACGCCGCCAAAGACGACGACAAGCGCGAGGACGGCAAGGTGCGCGGACGCTTCATGCTGAAGCTGTCCGGAGAGGCGTTCGCCGGTGGCGGGGGCCTCGGTGTCGACCCCGACGTCGTGCACGCCATCGCCCGTGAGATCGCGGCCGTCGTCCGGGACGGCGCGGAGATCGCGATCGTCATCGGCGGCGGCAACTTCTTCCGCGGCGCCGAGCTCCAGCAGCGGGGCATGGACCGGGCGCGCTCCGACTACATGGGCATGCTCGGCACCGTGATGAACTGCCTCGCCCTCCAGGACTTCCTGGAGAAGGAGGGCATCGACTCCCGGGTCCAGACCGCCATCACCATGGGCCAGGTCGCGGAGCCGTACATCCCGCTGCGCGCCGTGCGGCACCTGGAGAAGGGCCGCGTCGTGATCTTCGGCGCGGGCATGGGCATGCCCTACTTCTCCACCGACACCACCGCCGCCCAGCGCGCCCTGGAGATCGACGCCGAGGCGTTGCTTATGGGGAAGAACGGTGTGGACGGGGTCTACGACTCCGACCCGAAGACCAACCCCGCCGCGGTCAAGTTCGACGCGCTGGAGTACAGCGAGGTGCTCGCCCGCGACCTCAAGGTCGCCGACGCCACCGCCATCACGCTCTGCCGTGACAACGAGCTGCCCATCCTCGTCTTCGAGCTCACCGCGGCGGGCAATATCGCCCGCGCCGTCAAGGGTGAGAAGATCGGCACGCTCGTGAGCGACCAGGACACCCGCGCCTGACCACCGGCGCGTCCACCGGTGAGGCCCGGTGGAACAGGGGCGCGGGACCGCCCCGGAAGATGGACAACGGCCTGCCGGTCGGACACCGTGCAGGTGAGGACGCGACGCAGGACCCGCCGGGCCCGCCGGGCCCGTTCAAGACACGCAGGAGCACGTGGTGATCGAAGAAACCCTCCTCGAGGCCGAGGAGAAGATGGAGAAGGCCGTCGTCGTCGCGAAAGAGGACTTCGCCGCGATCCGCACCGGCCGTGCGCACCCGGCGATGTTCAACAAGATCGTCGCCGACTACTACGGTGCGCCGACCCCGATCAACCAGCTGGCCTCGTTCTCGGTGCCCGAGCCCCGTATGGCCGTCGTGACGCCGTTCGACAAGACCGCGCTGCGCAACATCGAGCAGGCCATCCGCGACTCGGACCTCGGCGTCAACCCGAGCAACGACGGCAATATCATCCGGGTCAACTTCCCCGAGCTGACCGAGGAGCGTCGCCGCGACTACATCAAGGTCGCGAAGACGAAGGCCGAGGACTCCAAGATCTCGATCCGCGCCGTCCGCCGCAAGGCCAAGGAAGCGCTCGACAAGCTGGTCAAGGACAAGGAGTCCGGCGAGGACGAGGTGCGCCGCGCCGAGAAGGAGCTCGACGACACCACCGCGAAGTACGTCGCGCAGGTGGACGAGCTGCTGAAGCACAAGGAAGCCGAGCTGCTCGAAGTCTGATGAACGACTCTTCCTGGGGCGCTCCGCAGGGCGCCGGCCAATGGGTCGCGCCGGAGATGCAGGGCGCTGCGGCGGGTCCTGCCTACGATGTGCACGACGCCCAGCAGACTCGGCCCATGCCCATCGTGCCGGACGTTCCCGACGCAGGTAGAGACGCTGAAGACCGTGATCACCGGGACCAGGGGGCCGGACGCCTGAGCGGCGGCCCCCTGTTCCGCGACGAGAAGCCGCAGGAGCCCATGCCGACCGCGCCGCCGCCCCCGCCCCCGCCTCCGCAGAAGAAGCGCGCGGGCCGGGACCTGGGAGCCGCCATAGGGGTCGGCGTGGGGCTCGGCGCCCTGGTCGTCGTCTCGCTCTTCTTCGTCAAGGAAGTCTTCGTCGGCGTCATCGTCCTCGCCGTCGTCGTCGGGCTGTGGGAGCTCACCTCCCGGCTGGAGGAGCGCAAGGGCATCAAGGCGTCCCTCGTGCCGCTCGCCGTCGGCGGCGCGGCCATGGTCGTCGCGGGGTACGCGCGGGGGGCCGAGGGTGCCTGGGTCGCCATGGCCCTGACCGCCCTGGCGGTGCTCGTGTGGCGGATGGCGCAGCCGCCCGAGGACTACCTCAGGGACGTCACGGCGGGCATCTTCGCCGCGTTCTACGTGCCCTTCCTGGCCACCTTCGTCGCCATGCTCCTGACCGCCGACGACGGCCCGCAGCGGGTGCTGACCTTCCTGCTGCTGACCGTGGTCAGCGACACGGGGGCGTACGCGGTCGGCTGGCGGTTCGGCAAGCACAAGCTGGCTCCGCGCATCAGCCCCGGCAAGACCCGCGAGGGCCTGCTCGGGGCGGTCACGTTCGCCATGGTGGCCGGTGCGCTGTGCATGCAGTTCCTGATCGACGACGGTTCCTGGTGGCAGGGGCTGCTGCTGGGTCTCGCGGTCGCGGCCAGCGCCACCCTGGGCGACCTGGGCGAGTCCATGATCAAGCGGGATCTCGGCATCAAGGACATGGGCACGCTGCTGCCGGGCCACGGCGGGATCATGGACCGGCTGGACTCGCTGCTGCCGACCGCCCCGGTGGTGTGGCTGCTGCTGGTGCTGTTCGTCGGCTCCGGCTGAGACCGGCGTCCGCGCACATGGCTGAGGGGCCACCGCTCGCGAGCGGTGGCCCCTCAGCCATGTGGCGTCAGCCCTGTTCGCGCAGCGCGACCCGCATGTCGCGGTAGAGGGCCACCGCCCGGCGGCGCATCCACAGGATCCAGGCACAGAACACCGCCACGAAGGCGGCGAAGAGCAGGGCGTACCCGAGGGAGCCATGGGTGGCGCCGAGGACGAGCAGACCGATCGCGACCAGGCCCACGGCGCCCAGCCAGTACGGCAGCCACCGCTTGCTCCGCTCGATCCGGCCCAGCTGGTCGTCGACGAGCCGCCGCAGCACCGCCCGCTCCTGCGGGTCGCGCGGCACCTCGCCGCGGCGGACCTTGCGCAGGAGCCCGGCGACGGTGCTCGGGGAGGCGCCCGTGACCCGCCTCGTGCGCCTCCGCTGGAGGGCCACGGCCACCATCACGACGACGGTGTACACGGCGCCCTGGACCAGCCACATGGCCGGGGGGTCGTCGTGGCGTAACAGCGCGTTCAGGCCCACACCGAGTCCGAAGACCACCAGGCCCTGACCGATCAGGCTGTCGTTGAACCAGTGTTTGACGGTGTGCACGGCACCTACCTCCTGCGGCGGCTTCGGAACTCCCTGTGCTGTCCCGGTTACCCCGTGAGCCGCCCCTCACCGCGACGCAAACGGGCACCTTCGCGCGTCTGCGACACTGGAAGAACCATGCCTAAGCCCGGAGAACTCACTTTCGTCGCGCCCCGCGGAGCCAAGAAGCCGCCGCGGCACCTCGCCGACCTCACGCCCGCCGAGCGCAGGGAGGCCGTCGCCGCGATCGGCGAGAAGCCGTTCCGCGCGCAGCAGCTCTCGCAGCACTACTTCGCGCGGTACGCGCACGACCCGGCCGAGTGGACCAACATCCCGGCCGGATCGCGGGACAAGCTCGCCGAGGCGATGTTCCCCGACCTGATGTCCGTCGTCCGGCACATCAGCTGCGACGACGACACCACCCGTAAGACCCTCTGGAAGCTGCACGACGGGACGCTGGTCGAGTCCGTCCTGATGCGCTACCCGGAGCGGGTCACGATGTGCATCTCCTCACAGGCCGGCTGCGGGATGAACTGCCCGTTCTGCGCGACCGGGCAGGCCGGTCTCGACCGGAACCTCTCCACCGCGGAGATCGTCCACCAGATCGTGGACGGCATGCGCGCCCTGCGCGACGGCGAGGTCCCCGGCGGCCCCGCCCGGCTCTCCAACATCGTCTTCATGGGCATGGGCGAGCCGCTGGCCAACTACAACCGCGTCGTCGGCGCGATCCGCCGGCTGACCGACCCGGAGCCCGACGGCCTCGGCCTCTCGCAGCGCGGGATCACCGTCTCCACCGTCGGCCTGGTGCCCGCGATGCTGCGGTTCGCCGACGAGGGCTTCAAGTGCCGCCTCGCGGTCTCGCTGCACGCCCCGGACGACGAGCTGCGCGACACCCTCGTGCCGGTGAACACCCGGTGGAAGGTGCGCGAGGTGCTGGACGCAGCGTGGGAGTACGCGGAGAAGTCGGGCCGCCGCATCTCCATCGAGTACGCCCTGATCCGCGACATCAACGACCAGGCGTGGCGCGGCGACCTGCTGGGCCGCCTCCTCAAGGGCAAGCGGGTCCACGTCAACCTGATCCCGCTGAACCCGACGCCCGGCTCCAAGTGGACCGCCTCGCGGCCCGAGGACGAGCGGGCGTTCGTGGAGGCCATCGCGAACCACGGCGTGCCGGTCACCGTCCGCGACACCCGGGGCCAGGAGATCGACGGCGCCTGCGGGCAGCTGGCGGCCTCCGAGCGCTGAGGCGGGCGGCCGTCGGTGCTCGGGGTCCCGGCCGAAAACGGCCGTGTAGCCTGGGGCCGAAATCAACTGCATATTCCGACAGGGGAGCGCCACAGCGCTGAGAGTGCGGCACCAAGGACAGGTTGGCCGCAGACCCTCTGAACCTCGCCCGGGTCATTCCGGGTAGGAAGTTCGGACCTTACTCAAGCTGTTGCGCCCTGCCCGCTTCCGGCTCCGGCCGGTGTGCGGGCAGGGCCGCGTCTCTTCCTGGTCACTCCAGGAGGAATCACACATGAGCACCACCCAGAAGGCCGCGGTGGCGGCCGTCGCCGCCGCGCTCGGCGTCACCGCGCTGGCCGGCTGCGGAAGTTCCGACGACTCGGCTTCCGGTTCCGGTTCGACCAAGGGCTCCGGTTCCAAGACCGTCACCCTGGTCAGCCACGACTCCTTCAACGCCTCCAAGGACGTGCTGAAGGAGTTCACCCGGGAGACCGGCTACACCGTCAAGGTCCTCAAGAGCGGGGACGCGGGCGCCGCCCTGAACCAGGAGATCCTGACCAAGGGTTCGCCGCGCGGCGACGTCTTCTTCGGCGTCGACAACACCCTGCTCTCGCGCGCCCTCGACAACGGCCTGTTCACCCCGTACGAGGCCAAGGGCCTGGACCGGGTCCCGGCCGATGTCCAGCTGGACGCGGACAAGCACCGGGTCACCCCGGTCGACACCGGTGACATCTGCGTCAACTACGACAAGAAGTACTTCGCCGACAAGAAGCTCGCGCCGCCGAAGACCTTCGCCGACCTGGCGAAGCCCGCGTACAAGGACCTGCTCGTCACCGAGAACGCCGCGACCTCCTCGCCCGGCCTCGGCTTCCTCCTCGGCACCGTCGGAACCTTCGGCGAGGACGGCTACCAGGACTACTGGAAGAAGCTGAAGGACAACGGCGTCAAGGTCGTGGACGGCTGGGAGCAGGCGTACAACGAGGAGTTCTCCGGCTCGGCCGGCGGGAAGAAGGCCAAGGCCGACCGCCCGCTCGTCGTCAGCTACGCCTCCAGCCCGCCCGTCGAGGTGCTGTACGCGGACCCGCAGCCGAAGACCGCGCCGACCGGGGTCGCCACCGGGACGTGCTTCCGCCAGATCGAGTTCGCGGGTCTGCTGGACGGCGCGAAGAACGAGGCGGGCGGCAAGGCCCTGCTGGACTTCCTCATCGGGAAGAAGTTCCAGGAGGACATGCCGCTCACCATGTTCGTCAGCCCGGTCGCGAAGGACGCGAAGGTGCCCGGGCTCTTCACCGAGTTCGGTGCCACCGCGGACAAGCCGGCGACCGTCGCCCCGGACGCCATCGCCAAGAACCGTGAGCAGTGGGTCCAGTCATGGTCCTCGCTCGTAGTGAAGTAGCGAAGACTCCCGTACGCGGACCGGGCGCGCGCGGGAGATCCGCACGCGCCCGGGCCCGGCGCGGTACCGCGGTGCGGCTCGGCCTGATGGCCGTGCCCGTCGCGTTCTTCGCCGTGTTCTTCGCCTACCCGGTCGCCGCGATCGTCGGCCGGGGGCTCAAGGCGGACGGGGTCTGGCAGTTCGGCCGGTTCGGCGAGGTGCTGGCCCGGCCGGAGATCCGGGACGTCCTGTGGTTCACGCTGTGGCAGGCGCTCGCCTCGACCGCGCTGACCCTGCTGATCGCGCTGCCCGGCGCGTATGTCTTCGCCCGGTTCGAGTTCCCCGGCAAGCAGGTGCTGCGGGCCGTGGTCACGGTGCCGTTCGTGCTGCCGACCGTCGTCGTGGGCACCGCGTTCCTCGCGCTGCTCGGGCGCGGCGGGCTGCTGGACGAGCTGTGGGGCGTACGGCTCGACACCACCGTGTGGGCGATCCTGCTGGCGCACGTCTTCTTCAACTACGCGGTCGTCGTCCGGACCGTCGGGGGGCTCTGGGCACAGCTCGACCCGCGCCAGGAGGAGGCCGCCCGGGTGCTGGGCGCGAGCCGGTTCACCGCCTGGCGCCGCGTCACGCTGCCCGCGCTCGCCCCGGCCGTGGCCGCCGCCGCGCTGATGGTCTTCCTCTTCACCTTCACCTCTTTCGGGGTCGTACAGATCCTCGGCGGTCCCGGCTTCTCCACGCTGGAGGTGGAGATCTACCGGCAGACCGCGCAGTTGCTCGCCCTGCCCACGGCCGCCGTGCTGACGCTCGTGCAGTTCGCCGCCGTCGGCGCGATCCTCGCCGTGCACGCGTGGACCGTACGCCGCAGGGAGCGCGCGCTGAAGCTGGTCGACCCGGCGCAGACCGCGCGCAGGCCGCACGGGGCCGGGCAGTGGACGCTGCTCGCCGGAGTCCTGCTGAGCGTGCTGCTGCTGGTCCTGCTGCCGCTCGCCGTCCTGGTGGAACGCTCGCTGGGCGGCTCCGGATTCGCCTACTACCGCGCGCTGACCTCGGCGGACGCCAACAGCGGTACGTTCCTGGTGGCGCCCGTCGAGGCCATCGGGAACTCCCTGCGCTACGCCCTCGTCGCGACGCTGTTCGCCCTCGTCGTCGGCGGGTTCGCCGCCGCCGCGCTCACCCGGCGGGCGGGCCGGCTCGTCCGGGGCTTCGACGCGCTGCTGATGCTGCCGCTCGGGGTCTCCGCCGTCACCGTCGGCTTCGGCTTCCTGATCACCCTGGACAAGCCGCCGCTGGACCTCCGTACCTCCTGGATCCTGGTGCCGCTCGCCCAGGCGCTGGTCGGGGTGCCCTTCGTCGTACGGACCATGCTGCCGGTGCTCCGGGCGGTGGACGCGCGGCTGCGCGAGGCCGCGGCGGTGCTCGGGGCCTCGCCGCTGCGGGCCTGGCGCGAGGTGGACTTCCCGCTCGTACGGCGGGCGCTGCTGGTCGCCGCCGGGTTCGCGTTCGCGGTGTCGCTGGGGGAGTTCGGCGCGACCGTGTTCATCGCGCGGCCCGACAACCCGACGCTGCCGGTGGCCGTGGCGCGGCTGCTCGGCCGGTCCGGGGATCTCAACTACGGCCAGGCCATGGCCCTCAGCACCGTCCTGATGCTCGTGTGCGCGGTGTCGCTGCTGCTGCTCGAACGCATCCGCACCGACCGATCCGGGGAGTTCTGAAAGATGCTGACGCTCGAATCGGTCACCGTCCGCTTCGGTGACCGGGCCGCGCTCGACGGGGTCGACCTGGAGGTCGACGACCACGAGACCGTGTGCGTCCTCGGGCCGAGCGGCAGCGGCAAGTCCACCCTGCTGCGCCTCGTCGCCGGGCTCCAGGAGCCGGACGGCGGCCGGGTCCTGCTCGACGGCACCGACCAGGACGGTATCCCGGTCCACCGGCGCGGCCTCGGCCTGATGTTCCAGGACCACCAGCTCTTCCCGCACCGGGACGTCGGGGCCAACGTCGCCTTCGGCCTGCGGATGCACGGGGCCGGCCGGGCCGAACAGGACCGCCGGGTCGCCGAACTCCTCGACCTCGTCGGCCTCCCCGGCGCCGAACGCCGCGCCGTCGCCGCGCTGTCCGGCGGCGAGCAGCAGCGCGTCGCCCTGGCCCGGGCCCTCGCCCCCAGCCCCAGGCTGCTGATGCTCGACGAGCCCCTGGGCCAGCTGGACCGCAGCCTGCGCGAACGGCTCGTCGTGGAGCTGCGCGCCCTCTTCGGCCGCCTCGGCACCACCGTGCTCGCCGTCACCCACGACCAGGGCGAGGCGTTCGCGCTGGCCGACCGGGTCGTCGTGATGCGCGAGGGCCGCGTCGCCCAGGTGGGCACCCCGCTGGAGGTGTGGCAGCGCCCCGCCTCCGCCTTCGTGGCCCGGTTCCTGGGCTTCGACAACGTGGTCGAGGCGACCGTCGAGGGGGAGGCGGCGGACACGGACTGGGGCGAGGTGCCGGTGCCCGCGGGGTCGCCGCAGGGCGCCTGCGATCTGCTGGTGCGGCCGGCCGGGGTCCGGATCGGCGGGCCGGACAAGGGGTTGCGCTGCGTCGTGGGCGCGCGCACCTTCCGGGGCAGCCATGTCGCCGTGACCCTGCACCCGGAGCGCGGTCCGGTGCTGGAGGCCGAGTGCTCGCTGCGCGGGACGCCGGAGGAGGGCGAGCGGGTGGGCGTCACCTTCGACGCGTCGGAGTGCGTGGTGCTGCCCGCGCTGTTCTGACCGGGCCGCACGCGCTCAGGCGGGGCGGCGGAGCGCGTCGACCAGGGCGCGGGGGGCGTCGGCGTGGAAGCGGATGGTGCGGGCCGCCTCCGGAGCGCCGAGCGGGCGGGTGAAGGGCAGCGGCCGGTTCAGCTCCAGGGTCACCGTGGTCTGGCTGCCCACGATCAGGTCGAGGACCCCGTCGTCGGAGACGGTGATCAGGCGGCCCTCCGGGTAGCGCCGGTCGACCCGGGCCGAGGCGACCGCGTCACGCGGCACGACGAGGTCGAAGAGGGCTCCGTAACGGATCCGCAGAGAGCCGTCGGGGCGCACGACGTGCGGCCTGGTGACGCAGGCGGCGTGCAGGGCCAGCACCAGGACGAGTCCGTACAGGTCGAGCACCAGGAACACCCGGTGGACCACCGGCCACGGGATGAGGAGGGCCAGGCCCACCGTCTCGACGGCCATCACGAAGAGCAGCCCGTACATCATCGCGGTCTGCGGCCCGGTGTACGCGACGGCGAGGTCCCCGGGGCGCACACCGTGCGTGCGGCGCCGGACCCATCGCGCCAGGGAGGCGACGGCGCGCAGCTCGTGGCGGACCAGACGGCGGACCGCCACCGGCACCACCCGCTCCACGGCGGCCCGCCGTGCCGCCCGGGGGTCCGCGCCATCCGCGCGCGCCGCGACGTACAGCGAGCGCAGCACCCGGGCCTCCAGGAGCAGCACGGCGAGCACCAGCGCCTCGGCGCCCGCCATGGCCCACCCGGGCGGCCGGACCCCGGCCACCAGGCAGACCGCCAGGGCCAGTTCCCCGGACAGCACGGCGGCTGCGGCGACCCGTGCCACCCGTACGCCGCTCATCCCCGGCCCCGCGCGAGGAAGGCGTCCATGAGCCGCCCCACGACCTCCGCCTGCGCCGGGGCGTACTCGGCGAGCATCGCCTCCTTGAGCCCGGTCACCACCACCCCGTCCGCGGGAATCGCGGCGAACAGCTCCTCGGGGACGGCCGCCATCAGATCGGCCGCCAGCGGGGCGATCCGCGGATCGTCGGCCGGGGCCTCGGCGAGCGCGTCCAGGCGCTCGTACAGTGCGATGACGGCGGGGTCCGTGACCGGCGTTCCGAACAGCGCGAAGACCTCCTGGGCGCCGGTGCCGGGCGTGTCCATCAGCGTGAGGTAGTCGCGGTCCTTGGCCGCGCTCGGCGAATCGGTCTCCGGGGCCTGTGCCAACAGCGCGGCGAGGGCGGGCGAGACGGGCCCGGTGGCGCCGGGCGGCTCGGCGAGCAGGGCGGCGAGGCGGCGACGGCGCTCCCGGATGGCCGCCTCCTGGCGGGCCAGGTCCGCGTCGAGTTCCGCCAGCACCTCGGCCAGCTCGCGCCCGGCGTCATCGGCGAGGACGTCACGCACCTCGTCAAGACCGAGACCGAGCTCCGTGAGCCGCCGCACCCGGGCGAGCAGCACGGCATCGCGGATGCTGTACGCCCGGTAGCCGTTGGGGCGCCGCTCCGGTTCCGGGAGCAGCCCGACGTGGTGGTAGTGCCGGATCGCCCGGGTGGTCAGCCCCACGAGCGCGGCGATCTCTCCGATTCGCATGCCGCCAGTAGAAACCTTGCCGCTGCGTCAAGGTCAACCGCCGTGACGGATCGCCGGGCGCGTCCGCGTCGCTATCGGCCGGGTGCCCCAGTGCAGCGGCCGTCGGCCATCCGCCAGTAGTGCTGGTGATCGGCCATCCGCCAGGTCTCACCGGCAGCGGTTGCCCGTGTGATCCACGCGCGGAGTTCCGGGAGGGCCTGCGCTCGGAGCACAGCACGGGTGGCAGCACGTTCGGTGGCGTCGACCGGGTGGACGCCGATGCGGAAGCCGACCATGTCCGGGTGGACGCCGCGGCCGTAGTTGCGGGGGTTCGGAGCGATCCACTCCACTCCCAGGACCAGGGTCCCGCTGTCATGTCCGGTGAGGAATGCCAGGTCCGTGACCCGGTCCATGCAGGGGCCGAGACTCTCGCTGATGTCGGTGCTGGTCAGTGGCCAGGCACGGTGCCGGGGCAGCCGTCGATTGCGTGCGGACATGGCGAGCAGAATGGCAGAAGGCCACCGCCGGCCCCACCGAATACCGCGTCTACGCCCCCGAGAGGCGGGCGAGGGCGTCGGGCGCCTCCTCCACCGTGTCGACCAGGGCGATGCGGGACTCCATCGTCCGGCCGGACGCCAGGGTTTGCAGGAGGGGCCAGGCGGGAAGCTCGCGCGTCCAGTGGTCGTGGCCCACCAGCACCATGGGGACGGGTTCGCCGCGGGACTCGTAGTAGTTCGGGGTGACGCTGTCGAAGATCTCCTGGACGGTGCCCGCCGCGCCGGGGAGGAAGATCACGCCCGCGTTCGACCGGGCCAGCAGCCCGTCCTCGCGCAGCGCGTTGGTGAAGTACTTCGCGATGTGCCCGGCGAACGGATTGGGCGGCTCGTGGCCGTAGAACCAGGTGGGGATCGACACGGACGGGCCGCCGTCCGGCCAGCGCTCCCGTACCGCGAAGGCCGCCCGCGCCCAGTCGGTGACCGAGGGCGTGAAGGACGGCACCGCGCCCAGCATCGCGCACGCCTCGTCCAGCATCGCGTCGTCGTGCGGCGCCGCGTACGCCCCCAGGTTGGCCGCCTCCATCGCGCCCGGGCCGCCCCCGGTCGCCACGGTGAGGCCGCGGCGGGCCAGGGTCCTGCCGAGCCGGGCCGCCTCCGCGTAGC